>JAZRGV010000048.1:0-41776 GCA_045644465.1 Bacteroidaceae bacterium | reverse complement strand
GCACTTCGCGAAGAAGGCATCAGTTCTGTTCTCATCAATCCTAACATTGCTACGATTCAGACATCTGAAGGCATAGCGGACAAGGTATATTTCTTGCCTGTTACGGCACACTTCGTTACTGAAATTATCAAGAAGGAGCGTCCTGATGGAATCCTCTTGGCATTCGGTGGTCAAACGGCCCTTAATTGCGGTACGGAACTCTACCTCAATGGCACGCTTAAGGAATATGGTGTAGAAGTGCTGGGTACATCAGTAGAATGTATCATGTACACAGAAGATCGCGACCTTTTCGTAAAGAAGTTGGATGAAATCGAAATGAAGACTCCTGTGAGTCAGGCTTGCGAAGGCTTGGACGAAGCTCTCGAGGCTGCTCATAAGATTGGTTTCCCTGTGATGATTCGTTCGGCTTATGCGCTTGGTGGACTTGGTTCGGGCATTTGTAAGGACGAAAAGCAGTTTAAGGAACTCGCGGAGAGTGCCTTTACTTTCGCCCCCCAGGTGCTCGTAGAAGAAAGTCTCAAGGGTTGGAAGGAAGTGGAATTTGAAGTTATCCGCGATGCTAACGACCATTGTTTTACCGTGGCAAGCATGGAAAACTTCGACCCCCTCGGCATTCATACGGGTGAATCTATCGTTGTGGCACCCACTTGCTCACTCACTGAAGAGCAGGTTGAAATGCTCAAGGCGCTCTCTGTGAAGGCCATCCGCCACCTTGGCATCGTAGGTGAGTGTAACATCCAGTATGCCTTTAATGCTGAAACTAACGACTACCGCGTTATCGAAGTAAACGCTCGCTTGAGCCGCTCTTCTGCCCTCGCTTCTAAGGCTACAGGTTATCCCCTTGCTTTCGTTGCTGCAAAGATTGCACTCGGCTATACGCTTGACCAAATCGGAGAAATGGGTACTCCCAACTCTGCTTACAAGGCGCCCGACCTTGACTATATGATTTGTAAGATTCCTCGTTGGGACCTCACCAAGTTTGCTGGCGTAAGCCGCCTCATTGGTTCAAGCATGAAGTCTGTTGGCGAAATCATGTCAATCGGCCGTAGCTTCGAAGAAATCATTCAGAAGGGTCTCCGCATGATTGGTCAGGGCATGCACGGATTTGTAGGTAATAACCACACATCGTTCGATAACCTTGACGAAGAACTCGCTAACCCCACAGACCTCCGTGTATTCGCCATCGCTCAGGCGCTTGAAGAAGGTTATACTGTAGAGCGAATTGAAGAGCTTACGAAGATTGATAAGTGGTTCCTCAGTCGCCTAAAGAATATAGTGGATCTTAAGCACAAACTCGAAGAATACAACAAACTCGAAGAAGTGCCCGCAGCGCTCATCCGCGAAGTGAAAGCAGCAGGTTTCTCTGACTTCCAGATTGCACGCTTCGTGCTCAAAACGGAAGAAGGCATGGAAAAGGCATTGCTCGAAGTGCGCGACTATCGTAAGAAGCTCGGCATCATCCCTGCTGTGAAGCGCATCAACACCGTAGCTTCTGAGCATCCCGAACTTACTAACTACCTCTACATGACTTATGCTGTAGAAGGTTATGACGTGAACTATTATAAGAATGAAAAGTCAGTAGTCGTGCTCGGTTCCGGCGCTTACCGTATCGGTTCGTCGGTAGAATTCGACTGGTGTTCAGTAAATGCTGTTCAGACGGCCCGCAACCTCGGGTATAAGTCAATCATGATTAACTACAACCCCGAAACCGTGTCAACTGACTATGACATGTGCGACCGCCTCTACTTCGACGAACTCTCTTTCGAACGCGTGCTTGACGTAATTGACCTCGAACAGCCCCGTGGCACCATTGTTTCCGTTGGCGGACAGATTCCTAACAACTTGGCCATGAAACTCCATCGCCAGGGTGTGCCCGTGCTCGGTACGTCGCCCGTAAATATCGACCGTGCTGAAAACCGCGACAAGTTCTCTGCAATGCTCGACAAGCTCGGCATCGACCAACCCGCTTGGCGTGCCCTCACTTCGCTCGAGGACATTCAGGAATTCGTGAAGGAAGTAGGTTTCCCCGTGCTCGTACGCCCCTCTTACGTACTCTCAGGTGCGGCAATGAACGTGTGTCATAATGAAGAAGAACTCGAACGCTTCCTCCAGATGGCTACCGAAGTGAGCAAGGAATTCCCCGTGGTCGTTTCACAATTCATGCAGGAAACGAAGGAAATTGAATTCGACGCCGTGGCTCAGAATGGTGAAGTCGTTGAATACGCCATCTCCGAACACGTTGAATTTGCCGGTGTACACTCTGGTGATGCTACACTTGTGTTCCCTGCACAGAAGATTTACTTTGAGACAGCACGTCGCATAAAGAAAATCTGCCGTCGCATAGCAAAAGAGCTTAATATTTCAGGACCTTTCAACATTCAGTTCCTTGCAAAGAACAACGAGGTTAAGGTTATCGAGTGTAACTTGCGTGCATCACGTTCATTCCCATTCGTATCTAAGGTGTTGAAGCGCAACTTCATTGAGACTGCTACACGTATAATGCTCGATGCTCCATATACAAAGCCTGATAAATCGGCATTCGATATTGACCACATCGGTGTTAAGGCATCACAGTTCTCGTTCAGTCGTTTGCATCAGGCCGACCCTGTATTGGGAGTGGATATGTCATCAACCGGCGAGGTAGGTTGCATTGGTGACGACTTTGAAGAGGCTTTGTTGAATGCTATGATAGCAGTAGGCTACAACGTACCCGAGAAGAATGTTATGGTGTCATCAGGTGCTGCAAAATCCAAGGTTGATTTGCTCGAGCCAGCTATAATACTTGCTCAGAAGGGTTACAACCTCTTTGCAACATCAGGTACTGCACAGTTCCTCAACGAACACGGTATCAAAACCACACCTGTTATTTGGCCCGACGAGGATCCAAATGCCGAGAACAATGTAATGCAGATGATTGCCGACCACCGTTTCGACCTTATCATCAACATTCCAAAGAACCACACAAAACGTGAGTTGACAAACGGTTACCGCATTCGTCGTGCTGCTATCGACCACAACATTCCGCTTATTACCAATGCACGTCTTGCAAGCGCGTTCATCCGCTCATTCTGCAAGATTGACGTCAAGAATATGCCGGTTAAGAGTTGGGACGAGTTCAAGTAATTCGATAAATACCACAGAATAAAGGGGAGTCATTTTTTATGACTCCCCTTTATTCTGTGATATATTTGGGATTTGAATAAATAACTACATAAAAAAGATAAATCCAAGCCATGTGGCTTGGATTTATCTTTTTTATAATTATCTATAATCAATTAGCAGATGTAGTGTGAACTGATTGACTGGTTGTTAAGCACACATTTGATAGCATCGGCAAAACCATGAGCTACAGAAAGCTGCTTAACCTTTGAACAACCTTTATTGTAAGGAATGCTGTTTGTGAATACAATCTCAGTCATCTTAGACTCACGAACACGCTCTGATGCGTTACCAGACATGATACAGTGTGAAGCAATAGCGCGAACCGATTTTGCACCGTTGTCCATCATCAAATCGGCAGCCTTTGAAATTGTACCTGCAGTGTCAACGATATCGTCAACCAAGACAACGTTCTTGCCCTGTACGTCACCAATAATCTGCATAGACTCAACTACATTAGCCTTTGCACGTGTCTTGTGGCAAAGTACGAGGGGTACACCAAGACATTTTGCATAAGCACTTGCACGCTTTGAACCACCAACGTCAGGAGTTGCGATTACAAGATCGTCAAGCTTTAGTGAGTTGATATATGGGATGAATACCATTGAAGCATACAAATGGTCAACAGGAATATCAAAGAAACCCTGAATCTGGTCGGCATGGAGGTCCATCGTAATGATACGGCTAACACCTGCAACACTCAAAAGGTCAGCAACAAGCTTTGCACCTATAGAAACACGTGGTTTGTCCTTGCGGTCCTGACGTGCCCAACCAAAGTAAGGCATAACAGCTACGATACTTTTTGCAGAAGCACGCTTTGCTGCATCAACCATAAGCAAAAGCTCCATGAGGTTGTCCGAGTTAGGGAATGTTGACTGAACAAGGAATACGTTCTTGCCACGGATTGACTCCTCATAAGAAACAGCAAACTCACCGTCAGCAAAGTAAGTTGTATTCATCTGACCGAGTTCGCAACCAAGTTCTTTACAAATCTCTTCTGCAAGGTAACGCGACTTTGTTCCTGCAAACACCATGTAAGGGGTATTATTCATAATAATGATATTAATTTGGTTTGTTATTTATTTTTTCTTGTAATCACAGTCTGTCAACTGATTTCTTTATTCTCTTGAAACGTGCAATGAGTTCTGTATAGTCGGTAGAACGGCACGAATCGAAATTGTCCCAAATGAGTTCTTCAAGAATTACGCCGCCAAAACCATAGTTTGTAAGGCGTTTAAGGTTTGCTTCATCAATGTTTCCGAAAGCCCAAGTATTTCTGTTAATCATCTTCTTTCCAATCTCGTTGAGTTCTGCGCTCAAATGGAATGTACGGCCGAGTGGACCGAAGCAAACGATGTCATAGGTCTTGCGAAGTTCTTTAAGATGCATAAGGTTACTTGCATAACCAACAATCTTACCCTTCTCGTTACCCATAGGAGGATTTGATCCAAGAGGGAAGAGTGTTCCGGCAAGTCGGTACTCCTTCATAAGCCTGCTGTTGCAGGAATATATGCGTTTGTGGTATTTCTTTGGAATAAGATTAAGCAAACGCTCTATAAATTGAGGATGAGGGTATTCTTTATATAAGAACAGATAATCAAGCCCCTCGTCAAAAAGGCGAGTTATTATCTTGTCCTCTTCTATAAAAAAGGTCGGTTTTGTGGCAACGGCCAGTTTCATATTTACAAAACTTAATAAATAAACTTTATTTCGACTGCAAAATTAATAATTTTTATATTAATGGCATCGAATAAAATTGAAATTATTCACTATCCACGCTTTTTTCATGGACAGTGAATATAAAAGTCATTCTTCGTCAAGGAAACGCTTTGCAAGCGCACCGAACTCTTCTATGCGGCGGTCGCGCAAGAATGGCCACCATTGACGGACTGTTTCGCTACGTTTAAGACTGACCTCAACAACTTCGCATTGTGCATCTTCGCCAAAATGAGCTATGAATTCACCCTGTGGGCCGGCAACGAAGCTGTGCCCCCAGAACTGAATGCCGTTTGTCATTCCCGATGGGTCGGGCTCGTGTCCGCTACGGTTCACTGCAATTACAGGCAAGCCGTTGGCTACAGCGTGTCCGCGCTGCACGGTTTGCCATGCGCCTAGCTGACGCTCTTTTTCTTCGGGCGTGTCGCTGCTTTCCCAACCAATAGCAGTGGGGTATATGAGGATATCAGCACCACGCAAAGCCATCAGACGCGCTCCTTCGGGATACCACTGGTCCCAGCACACCTGTACGCCAAGTGTTCCAAGCGATGTTTTGATAGGACGGAAACCTATGTCGCCAGGGGTGAAATAGAATTTCTCATAGTATGCAGGATCATCGGGAATATGCATTTTGCGATATTTGCCGGCCATACTTCCGTCGCTGTCGAACACAACAGCAGTATTGTGGTATAGACCTTTTGCACGCTCCTCAAAGAGTGACGTTACAAGCACAACTCTGCATTCTGCAGCAACTTTGCTGTAGAAATCGGTTGACGGGCCAGGGATAGGCTCGGCATACGAGAAGTTCTCGGTTGATTCAACCTGGCAGAAATAGGGTGAGTTGTGAAGTTCCTGAAGCACCACAAGCTGTGCACCTTTAGCAGCAACTTCGCGGATGCATGCAGCAAGTTTCTGCTTGTTCTGTTCTACATCTGTACCAATTGTCTGTTGGATAATTCCAACCTTTATTGTATCAATCTTTTTCATATAGGTTTAATTCTTTGGATATTGCATTGTAACACAGTGCAATGAACCATGTTGCTTAATCAACGCTCTGCAATCAATTCCAACTATTTCATAGCCTGGGAATGCTTTTGCAAGCACCAGAGCGGCCTCTTCGTCATTCTCAGGTTGTGCATATGTGGGATAGAGTACCGCACCGTTCATTATGAGGAAGTTGGCATATGTGGCCGGCAATCGCTCACCATCCTCGTCATGTATAGGAGCAGGCGAGGGGAGTGCAAGCATACGATAAGGGTTGCCGTCGGCAGTACGAAGCGTTTTAATCTGCTCTTCCATAGCATTAAGGTCGGCATACTGTTCGTCATTCTTGTTGCAGCATTGCATATATACGATAGTGTCGTTGGGAGCAAGACGCGCAACTGTATCGACATGTCCGTCGGTGTCATCTCCAATGAGATTACCATAGTCGAGCCATAGCACACGTTCAACGTGAAGCATATTCTTCAAACAACGCTCAATATCCTCACGTTCCATAGGTTGGTTGCGATGGGGTGCCAACAGACACTGGCTTGTGGTGAGAAGAGTGCCTTTTCCGTCACTCTCAATAGAACCACCTTCGAGGACAAATCCTGTGCAATCTTCGTATTCACCCTTTACAACACCCGCATCGTAGAGTTTCCCGTTTATAGCATTGTCGAGCGCAGCCTCGAACTTGCGTCCCCAACCATTAAAACAGAAATCGACATAATGAGGCACATTGTCGCCAAGCAATGTAATAAAAGCGTGGTCGCGTGCCCAGGTATCGTTTGTCTCGCACTCGAAAAATGTTATATTTGGCATTGTTGCACCGGCCTTTGTGAGCATGTTTTTTACCTTGTTGGTATCGGGCGCAACAATGAGTAGATGTTCACGTACACTTATTGCCTTTGCAAGCTCCACATAGCATGCCTCTACTTCAGCAAGCATATAGTTCCAGTCGGTACCCTCATGAGGCCATGTTAGTTGTACCATCTGCTGCCTGTGCCATTCGGCAGGCATAAAAAGACGAGTTTTCTTTTGCTCCATTACTGTACTTTACGTTTACGGTCGAAGAAAGGATTCTTTGAACTTGCACTTACCGGAATACCAATGATATATTTGCATCCGGGCATCAGATTGAGCTTGCCGGCAGCATAACCCACTGAATACATAACGCGGGTGTCGAGGCGCAAGTCGGCAGCTGTTGCACATGCCGAACCCACAGCAATACCTATATCAATGGTGTTCATTGCACAAGGAACACCCTCGGGACGCTCGCCACATGTAGCCGAACCACAATAAGCACAATTGAGCATCATAGGCTCTTCGCGTGTACCAATGAGAATTACAGCTTCGGCCGACATCAGATTGTCGGCATCGCGCATAAGACCACCTCGACCCATATCCTCACCAATCTGATGCAAAGCCTTGCTCAACGAAACGATATCCTCGTCGGTTAGCATAGATATTTCAATAAGGTCAACACCTTTAGCTTTTGGAGCTGTACGTGCAGCAGTCATCATCTGCTTTACACACTCTATAACATGCTCGTGGCGAGCATCTCTTTCATTATATACCATAATTCTAATATTTACTTTCTGCGAAGATACACATTATTTTATTAAGCTTAACCATTAACAGCGTTTTTTTGAACAATAATATAGGTTGTACTTTTTTATAACTAACATTTTCCTTTTGAACATTATAGCGTATTTATCTATTTTTAATTTTATCAAGCTCTTTTTTTTATGTATTTTCGCTAGCGATTCTTAAATAGAATGTTCTTAAAACGCTTTTACATACACATCCTGACATCATCAGCTGTATTGCTTTTGCTCTCGTGCAATCGTTTTATAGCTATAGAGCGCAGTGACTTTATGCGCTCCGATACTGCATTCATAAAGTATGTAAAGGAGGAAAACATGCCACTGTCATCAGGCAACAGCGTTGTAATGCTCGACGGCGCACAGCAGAAGTTCGATTCCCTTTTCAACGATATACGCAATGCCAAGCATCATATACATCTTGAATATTTCAATTTCCGCCATGACTCCATAAACGACCTGTTACTCAGGCTCCTGGCACAAAAAGCAAAGGAGGGTGTTGAGGTGCGTGCGCTCTTCGATGCCTTCGGAAACCTGTCGAACAACCGTCCGTTAAGAAAAAAAGATATTGAGGCCATACGTTCCACCGGTGTTGAGATTGTAAAGTTCGACCCTATAAAATTCCCTTGGATAAACCATCTCTTTGCACGTGACCACCGCAAAATTGTTGTCATAGATGGAGAAACAGCATATATTGGCGGTATCAATGTTGCCGACTACTATATCAATGGCATCGAAGGGGTGGGTGAGTGGCGCGACATCCATTCAAAGGTAGAGGGCGAAGCGGTGAATGACTTGCAACAGGTGTTCCTTGACATATGGAATAAAGAGACTGGGCAAGAGGTAAGCGGAGAGGCCTACTTTCCGCAACATCCACCCAAAGGCAAAGCCGATATCGCCATTGTTGACCGCAGGCCACGCGAGACACCTGAACGTATGCGACGTGCCTATGCCAACGCTATACACTCGGCAAAGGACAGCATAATACTTGTGAACCCATACTTTATGCCAATGCCAATAATACGTAAGGCTATTGAGAAGGCGATTGACGACAGCATAAAGGTAACAATCATACTCTCCGAGAAGGGCGACATTCCAATGATTCCCGACGGAGTGTGGCGTATGGGATACCAATTTATGAAACGTGGTGCAAAGGTGTATATGTACAATAAAGGATTTAACCACACAAAGGCAATGTGTATCGATGGCAAATACTGCACTGTCGGGTCGGCCAATTTCAACAGTCGAAGTATGCGATATGACTACGAGACAAATATATTCGTATTCAACGAAGAGGAGACTGCCGAACTTGACAAACTACTGAAAAACGACATAAACCAAAGCTATCTGCTTACAAAAGAGATATACAAAAAACGATGCTGGTGGCATCGTTTCTGTGGGTGGCTTGTAAGCCTTATAACTCCGCTTACATAGAATATGCTTTATTCAGCAAGCAACTTGTCAATGTGTTCCACAAGCGAGTTGAATTCATCTTCATTGAACAGGCGTGTGAGCATCACAATACGACCATCTTTGCCAATAAGTACGTTACGTGTTATTCCCGAATTGCGTAATGCATAGGAAGCGAACACATCGGCATTCACATCCATAGCAATGGGGTAGGTTGTACCCACCTTTTTTATAAAAGCATCAATCTGCTCTTTTGTCTCTTCGCGGTCAATACCAAGAAGAACAAAATTTTCGTTATTCTTATGACGTTGCCATATATCGCGCTCAATGAACGGCATCTCCTTACGACACACACCACACCAACCTGCAGTAAACTGCAACATTACAACCTTTCCACGATGCTCCGAGAGTGTAAAAGTAGAACCGTCGGTCAGTTCCAATGTAAAGTCGGGAGCTATATCACCAACCTTAACAAGATATTCATTATCATAAACCATAACGCTGTCCTTGTTTTGAGCTATGGCAGCTACACTTGCAACAAGGAGAAAGAATAAAAATATAAAAGATTTCTTGTTCATATATCCGATAAATAAAATGTTACATCCACGAATTTAGTATAAAATATGGAAAAGAAAAAAATATAATGACTGCATTTAGAATTTCTTTGTACTTATTATAGAAAACAATGATGTAATTTTTAGCATTTTAAGAATTGAACACTATAAAAATGTAATAATTTGTTTTGTTTTTGTTGTTCATTTTAGTCAATTTTATTTGTAGCTTTGCACCATGAAAGAAAAAACAGTATATATAACCGAAAATTCGGGCCTAATTCTTGAGGGTGGTGGAATGCGCGGCATATTCACCAACGGTGTGCTCGATAATTTTATGGATCGTGGTATTGCCTTTCCTTATATTATTGGAGTAAGTGCAGGAGCATGCAATGCTTTGTCATATATGTCCAATCAGCGCGGACGTGCTAAATATATAAACATAGATCTACTGAAGGAACGCAACTACATAGGATTGAAATACCTTTTAACCAAGCGTAACATTATGGATTTTGATCTTCTGTTTCACGAGCTGCCTGAAAAGATATACCCATATAACTATGACGCTTTAGCTGGCAACCCAACCCGTCTTGAGATTGTAACAACAAGCTGTCGCACAGGAAAGGCTTGTTATTTCGAAGAGAAAAACAATCCCAAACGTGTCATCGACCTTGTAAAGGCATCGAGTAGCCTGCCTTTTGTGTGCCCCATATCACATGTGGATGGTGAACCTATGCTCGATGGTGGCATAGCAAACTCTATTCCGCTCGAGCGCGCTATATCACAAGGATATTATAATAACATTGTTGTGCTCACACGCAACAGAGGTTACAGGAAGCCTACCAAAAACACAAAAGTACCGTTTATGTTCTACCGCAAATACCCAATGGTAAAAGAGGCCATCAGGTTACGCAATACAATATACAATCGCGAAATTGAACTTGTTGAAAAACTTGAAGATGAAGGAATGATAACCGTCATTCGCCCCGAAAAACCGATTGAAGTAGGGCGTATGGAACGCGATATCGACAAGTTGACAGCGCTGTACGAGGAAGGTTACAACATTGCTTCAAGAATTGAGTTCAAGACCCGCTAAAGTCTTGAACTCAAAATATAAAATAACCGTTCATAAATCTCCGATTTCCATTATTACAGATACATCCGTATGCATTTGGCTGCATCAGTAATTAGCCAATGCTTCATTTACCGCGTGCATATATTTATCGATTGTCGTAGCCTTAAGGATAGCCTTTTTATCACGTTTTAGCATATCGGGCAACAAGTACTCCCAATAAGGTTTTAACTTGTTGAGATATTGAGTATTACCTTGTAAACGTTGAGCCATGACATCATGCATTTTTTCATGCATTTTATGCACAGCGGCAGCACGCTCTTTGTTTGTCAACTCCTTACCGACAGAGTATTCCAATCCCAATGCCGGATTGGCAAGCAAGCCACGTCCGAGCATTATGCCTTTAAGTTTAGGAAAAGCTGTTTTCACACGCTGGATATCCTGTAATGTAAGCAGGTCGCCATTATACACGAGAGGATGCTTACACGCGTTATAAAACTCGGCAAAAGCATCAACGTCAACCCGTTTCTTGTATTGCTCAATACCCAAGCGAGGATGCATTGTAACGTGGGATAGGGGAGTGGCGTTTATCATCTCAATTATTGCCTGCCATTCGCTTTTCTCCTGCCATCCCAGGCGCATCTTAATAGAAAAAGCAATATCACTGTTGCGCTTCACCTCATCTAAAATGCCGGCAACCAAGTCGGGGTGGGGAAGAATACCTGCACCATGCTTCTTGCGCGCCTGCAAAGGGAAAGAACAGCCCATATTTATATCAACGCAGTTGTAGCCTTCATTTCTTATCAAATCGAGCAAAGGACGCATCTCGTCGGGAGTCGCTGCAATAATCTGAGGCACAAGATTTTCAACAGTATTATTCTTACGTTCTACGTCGCGTATATCCTTGCTGCGTATCTCGCCATGCTCATAACGCAGAAACGGTGTGTAATATCCGTCGATGCCACCAAAAACCTCGCTATGCACATTACCCCACACAGCCTCGGTAAATCCCTGAAGAGGTGCTGAATATATTTTCATAATTGTATTATCGAACTCTTTTCCGCGAAGATAATGAATATATACGAAATAAAACAATCATAGCCGTCATCAAAAGACAACGGCTATGATTTAATAGCAGAAAAGCTATTATTCAGCTTTTTCTTGTTCTATTTCAACAAAATTTGTATCCCATTTACAGCATTTTTCACTTATTAAATCAATACACCATCCAAGAGCATTTGTTAAATTTAAAACTGATACAGGATTAAATACTGCATTCAATTTTACGTACGTATTTTTGTATCCTTTTTTCTTTGCAATCAAAACCTTATCAGAAAGTTTTTTTCCAACTTCTATAGTTGTTTCACCCTCGTCGTTTATTGTACCAATTTTCTTTCCCTCATCGTAGATAGAAGTTTCAGGTAAACCAACAAATGTTATATTTTGCTTTGCAGGAGTTAAAAGTGTTCCACAAGATGTCAAAAGTAGCAGCACCACAAAAGAGAGAAAAAAGACTTTACTTTTTTTCATAGTTATATTTTTATAGTTATGTGCAATATTGCCTTTATTTTATAGGTCTGCACACACATAAAAGAAAGCGCAGACTATCGTCATACGCTGTCTTGGCTCACCACAAGCCACAATCCTATATGAGAAAGCCTGCACTAAAAGTGCTAACTCTCAATAGGAATGTTATTTTGCTCGTTTTTGTTCCGAGGTGGTGATTCAGACAGCATTGAGCAAATATGTCAAATGTTGTGTGCCGATAAAAACCAAACACATTGCAAATGTATAAAACCTTTCCAAAAAGTCAAAGAAGTAATAGATTTAAATTCAAAATTAAGATCAACTCCAAATCCTGGAATTCTTCTAAAATCATTTTAGTAACAAAATAACAGTTGACTCGCAACTCATTTTAAACATTAGACAGTATTTATGTTTAAATCTGCAATTTTCTCAAATTCTTCAAAATTTCAAATTTCCGTACCGAATTACAGATAGTGCACAATTTTCAAAACCATATTAAACATAATATTCATTATCATTCAAAAATGATTTTATTTCGATAGTGGGTTTTAAGGCCGATTTGCTATTTATATGATTAAAGAATATTTATCGCATATAGGTAGTTGGTTTCTCTATTATTTCATTTACCTTATTAATTATTGAAGGAAAAATTATATCTTTGCAAAGTTTTACGAAATTTTCGCAAAACTTGTTGTTCTCATGGCAAAACCAAATCTTTTTTTGTGTTTTGTATGTCTACACAATCTTTTAGAATGTAAATAATAATAAGAAACAAATACTATGCCTAATCTTTCGGAAAGAGCCATCCTTATGCCTTCGTCGCCAATTCGTAAATTGGCTCCGTTTGCTAATGCAGCTAAGGACCGTGGCTTGAAAGTTTATCATTTGAACATCGGACAGCCCGATTTGAATTCTCCTGAGGTTGCCATTGACGCAATCAAAAAATTCGATAAAAAAATCCTTGAATATAGTCCAAGTGACGGTTTTCTCTCTTTACGCGAGAAGCTTGTCGGTTACTACGACCAGTACCAGATAAAACTCACTGCCGATGATATTATCGTTACTTCGGGCGGTTCCGAGGCTGTGCTTTTTGCATTCCTCACCTGCCTTAACCCTGGCGACGAAATCATCGTTCCGGAGCCTGCATATGCAAACTATATGGCATTTGCCATATCTGCAGGAGCTGTTATACGCCCAATACGTTCAACCATTGAGGAGTCGTTTGCTTTGCCTCCAATGGAACGTTTCGAGGAGCTTATAAACGAGCGCACACGTGGTATTCTTATTTGTAACCCTAACAACCCCACCGGTTACCTATATACACGTAACGAGATGAACCGCATTCGCGACCTTGTAAAGAAGCACAATCTGTTCCTTTTCTCAGACGAGGTTTATCGTGAATTCATTTATACCGGCTCACCATATATCTCGGCTTGCCACCTCGAAGGCATTGAAGAGAATGTTGTTCTAATAGACTCTGTTTCAAAGCGTTACTCGGAATGTGGAATCAGAATCGGAGCTTTGATTACTAAGAACAAGGCTGTTCGTCAGGCTGTTATGAAGTTCTGTCAGGCACGTTTGAGCCCCCCTTTGCTTGGCCAGGTAATTGCAGAGGCATCAATTGATGCTCCACGTTCGTATGCAATAAACACATACGAGCAATATATTGAAAGACGCAACTGCCTTGTCGATGAATTGAATAAATTGCCTGGAGTGTACTCCCCTATCCCTATGGGTGCCTTCTACACTGTTGCACGCTTGCCTATCGACGACAGCGATAAGTTCTGCGAATGGTGCTTGACCGACTTTGAATATGAGGGAGAAACAATTATGATGGCACCTGCATCGGGTTTCTACAGTGAAGAGGGATACGGAAAGAATGAAGTGCGTATTGCATATGCCATTGACAAGGCCGACCTTAAACGCGCTATATTCCTTTTAGGAAAGGCTCTTGAGCAATATCCCGGACGCGTGGAACCATAATATACACACATACACATATTTGTAGGTAACAACACCGACGGCGTTATACAAAACAAAAAAAACTGTAATCTTGCGATTACAGTTTTTTTTGTTGGAATATCCGGTATCAATAACCCAAAGACTCCTGCAATTTCTCCAACTCCTTGAGCTTTGCAGTCATATTCAAGTTATAGTAACAGTTTGTCAAGTTTGCAAGCCACATCTCATACTTCTCGGGCTGCAACTCGCGTAGTTTCTCTAAAAGAGGAAGAGCCTTGTTATAGAATCCATTGAGGATCTGCTTGTCTTTTGCAATCTTCTTCTTGTCAGTAACCTTTGTAGAAGACTGTGCAGCAGCATATTCCTGAGCTTTGAACAGGTAGCAACGGCTCAAGTTGTTAAGAGCTGATTCGTAGTTTGCATCAACCTCAAGAGTCTTCTCATACCACTCAATAGCAGTGTCAACTTCCTCCTTCTGGTGTGCGATGTAACCCTTCAAATATACAAAGAATGGATTTGCTGGGTCTGATGCAATAAGTTCATCTGCAAGAGCATTCAACTTCTCGTTCTCGTTTCTGCTATCGTAGTACTGAATCAAAGACTGATAGAAATATGAATCATCAGGGAATCTCTTAGCACCCTCCAAACAGTCATTTAGCCATGTAGCTGTATCACCAAGCTCTAGGTGTGCTACGGCCTTGTAACGGAAAGCTGATGGTGCCATCTGTGGGTTCATCATAGCCAAGTCAACATGTGTAAGTACCTTCTCGTAGTCCTTCAACTGCATACCGCTCAAAGACATGTTGTAGGCTGCAATAGGAACATTGATTGTATCCTTTGGCAACATACCTTCCTTGTAAAGCTTATCCGATGCGTCGATGAACATCTTGAAGAGGTCGTATGACTTTGCATAGTCCTCGTAACCGTAGAAATAAGCACCGGCATTATAGAACTGTGCAAACTCCTGAGCGTATGTTGTTTTAATGAAATCGGCATACTTTGGAGCAACCTTTCCCTTTGCGTTTGGTAGATTGTCACAACGCTCGCAGTTAGCAAGTTCGTGACCAAGCTCATATACATAATTGTACATCTGTGCCTCATTGAAAGCTGCACCCTCGGCACGCTTGCGGTTTTCGGCATCAATAGCAGCCTTTTTTGCACTTACACTTACATACCACACAAAAGGATCGTTCTTAACCAATGGGCTTGCAGTAACCTGCTTCATTGCATTAACGGCAGCAACAGGGTCTGTCTGCATGTTTACTTCGGCATCCTTGGCAATGTTCACAAGAGCCTTAATCTCCTTCTTCTGCTGTTTCAACTCCTCTTTTGTAAGTTCTTGACCGAAAGCAAATGTTGCGGCAAGAACAAAAGCAATAGACATTACTAATTTTTTCATATCAAAATGGATTTAGTTATTGGTTATTCATTGTTTTGTGATTCGTTATTATCGGTTACAACGCCTTCAACCTCTACTCCTTCAACATTCTGCACTTCCTCTTCGGTCTCGCGGCTAACCTTACATACAGAACCTATGCAGTCGTTCTTCTTGCCAAGGTTGATAATGCGTACACCTTGTGTATCACGTTTCTGTACAGGTATCTGGTCAACCGATGTACGGATGGTGATACCAGACTTGTTAATAATCATAAGGTCGTTTTCGTCGTTAACATCCATAATGGCAACAAGAGCACCGGTCTTTTCGGTAACCTGAAGTGTCTTGACACCCTTACAGCCACGGTTTACGATTGGATACTCTTCAACAACGGTGCGCTTACCGATACCCTGCTCCGAAAGAACAAGCAAGCTGTGCTGAACATCGTCGTTCTTTGGCAATACTACCATACCTACAACCTCATCGTTCTCCTCAAGTTCCATACCCTTTACACCGGTAGCAGTACGTCCCATAGCACGTACTTTGCTCTCGTTGAAACGCACTGCCTTACCTCCACGGTTTGCAAGTATGATATCGCAGTCGCCATCGGTCAAAGCTACAGAGATAACACGGTCGTCCTCTCTTATGCTGATAGCATTGATACCGTTTGTGCGAGGACGTGAGTACTGCTCAAGGCTTGTCTTCTTGATGATACCGTTCTTGGTACAGAATACAATGTTATGGCTCTCGATGAAGTTCTTGTCGGCAAGTGTTGTAACACGTACAAATGCATTAACAGCATCGTCGGCATCGATATTGAGCATATTCTGTATTGCACGGCCCTTTGAGTTTTTGTTACCCTCGGGAATCTCATATACCTTGAGCCAATAGCACTTACCACGCTGTGTAAAGAACAGCATTGTGTTGTGCATTGTTGCGGTATAGATATACTCGATAAAGTCACTGTCGCGTGTGTCGCTTCCCTTTGAACCTACGCCGCCTCTGTTCTGGCTGCGATATTCGGTAAGAGGAGTACGCTTGATGTAACCAAGGTGAGAGATTGTGATAACCATCTCGTCATCGGCGTAGAAATCTTCGGGGTTGAAGTCGCTTGAACCGCTGTAATCGATTTTACAACGACGCACATCGCCATACTTCTCTTTTATCTCGTACAACTCATCCTTGATAACCTTCTTACAAAGCTCGTCATCGGTAAGGATTGCATTGTAGTATTCAATCTTGCGCATAAGTTCCTCATATTCAGCATGCAACTTATCCTGCTGTATGCCGGTAAGCTGGCCAAGACGCATCTCGACAATTGCCGCAGCCTGTACCTCGCTCAAAGCGAAACGCTCCATAAGGGCTGTTCTTGCATCGGCAGGAGACTTGGCAGCCTTGATGAGACGTACAACCTCGTCGATGTTATCAGAAGCGATAATCAAGCCCTCGACAATGTGAGCACGTTCCTCGGCTTTACGCAAATCGTATTTTGTGCGACGGATGACAACATCGTGACGGTGCTCAACAAAACAGCCGATGCACTGCTTTAGCGACAGCAACTGTGGACGTCCCTTAACAAGAGCAATACAGTTAACGCTGAACGAAGTCTGCAACGAAGTCATCTTGTAGAGTTTGTTGAGTATCACATTGGCATTGGCATCGCGCTTTACGTCGATAACGATACGCATACCTTCCTGGTCAGACTCATCATTGATATTGGAAATACCCTCAATCTTTTTTTCGTTAACCATTGAAGCTATATCCTTGATGAGCTCTTCTTTATTTACGTTGTAAGGAATTGCTGTTACAACAATCTTATCGTGTGTACCCGACTCAATCTCTGCCACAGCACGCATGATAACGCGGCCACGACCTGTCTCGTAAGCCTCACGAACACCATTTAGACCAAAGATATCACAACCTGTAGGGAAATCGGGAGCCTTAACGTGCTCCATCAAGCCGTCGGTGTCAATATCCGGATTGTCGATGTAAGCCAAACAAGCATCGAGTACCTCGCTAAGGTTGTGTGTAGGTATGTTTGTAGCCATACCAACAGCAATACCCGACGAACCATTCACAAGAAGGTTAGGAATACGTGTAGGCATTACCTTTGGCTCAAAGAATTCGTCGTTGTAGTTGGGCTGGAAGTCAACGGTCTCTTTGTACAGGTCCTGTGCCAACTCCTCACCAATCTTGTGCAAGCGTGCCTCGGTATAACGCATAGCAGCAGGAGAGTCACCGTCGATAGAACCGAAGTTACCCTGGCCATCGATAAGCGGATAACGCATAACCCAATCCTGAGCCATACGAACAAGCGCTCCATAAACCGACGAGTCACCGTGTGGGTGGTACTTACCGAGCACCTCACCGACGGTACGGGCCGACTTCTTGTATGCCTTGTCCGACGTATTGCCCTGCTCCATCATTGCGTAAAGAATACGGCGGTGAACAGGTTTCAAACCATCTCTGACATCGGGTAAGGCACGTGCCACAATTACCGACATAGAGTAGTCAATGTAGGATGTTTTCATCTCCTCTTCAACATTGACCTTAATAATTCTGTCGTTTTCAATCATTTAGTTTAGTATTATAAAATTAATATTTTTCTATTGGTCTATATTATATACCTTATTTAATATAAGACTATGCTAAATTACACAAATTTATTGAAACCGACAATATTTTTTAGTTTTATTAAGCCGTTAAAGGCCTTTTATTCGCATTTTAAGAGCAAATGCTCTAAAAAGGGCTTTAAAACGGTTTAAAGAAGCAGTTAACGAGGAACGATTAGAAGAAAAGAGAATAGATATTGTAAACCATTTTTTCAGTTTGTTTGCAAATGGTGGGTATGCTATAAAATAAAATCCTTATCTTCGCAGAAGATTATAAAAGATACAAACAAAAACAACACATAAAATCATGCGTGTAGATATCATAACAACCTTCCCCGAAATGATGGAGAGTTTCTTCAATTCATCGATTATGGGCCGCGCACAGCGCAATGGCTATGCCGAAATTTGTTTACACAATTTACGAGATTATACAACAGACAAGCATCGTAAAACCGATGATTACCCCTTTGGAGGATGCGCCGGATTGGTCATGAAGATTGAACCAATTGACAACTGCATAAAGCACCTTAAAGCACAAAGAGAGTACGACGAAGTGATATATACAAGCCCGGATGGGCAGGTTTTTGACCAACCAATGGCAAATTCGCTATCAATGAAGCAAAATTTGATATTTTTGTGCGGTCATTATAAAGGTATAGACCACAGAATACGCGAACACTTGATTACCAAAGAGATAAGCATTGGTGACTACGTTTTAACCGGTGGCGAATTAGCGGTTGAAGTAATTTGCGACGCGGTCATTCGCCTAATTCCGGGTGTAATTTCTGATGAAACATCGGCTCTTAGCGACTCTTTTCAGGACAACCTGCTTGCACCACCTGTTTACACTCGCCCCGCCGAGTACAATGGTTGGAAAGTACCCGATGTTCTTTTGTCGGGCCACGAAGCAAAGATACGCCAATGGGAATTTGAGCAATCGCTTGAGCGCACCAAACGCCTACGCCCCGACCTTTTAAACAAATAAGAAAATATTTTACATATACATTTGTATATACATTTGTAACACAGCGTTACAATAAACAATATCCGCAGAAAAATTACTTTCCTGCGGATATTGTTTATATGATGTTTATCGCTTAGCCAACGACAATCTTTACACTCTTTTCGCCAATTTTTACAACAGCCACACTACCTCTTTCAAGTCCTGTATGAACAGTAGCATTGCCATTTTCAATGACACTCTCATAAATAAGTGTTCCGTTTGTTGTGTAAACAGCAACCGTTTCGCCGTCAAGAGCACATTCAATAAACAAAGAACCATTGTTTGATGTTACAAGCACAGGTTTGACAGAAACACCTATTACATTTGTTGGATTATCATATTCTATATCACCGCACTCACACTCAATCCAGCAAAGCGTTGCATTTACTTTCTTGGAATTGTAGTAACCGTCGGCCATAGCAAACGTTGTTATGTTGTATGTTGCAGCAATGTTTATCAAGCCGGTGCTATACTTGCTGACATCGTCGCATGTTATTTCTGTTACAAATTTGGCACCTTCGGTTTCACTCTCAATAACAAGCCCACCATTGCTATATGAGATAACCGGTGTAGCACAGACATTTTCAGGTTCCTCCTCACCATCAAGTGTAAGTATGCGACCAAAATCCTTCCATTTCGTAGCTGTTTTATAATCCTCCATAGATTCGGCAGGAACATATAACGTAGCATAGGAATATTGGAAATTTGAAAATGTATATGAGTTATCTATCGATGGCACAGTTGTTGCAAGACAATAAACATCGGTGAGCTTTGAACAGCCGTTGAACAAAGAACCTCCTATCTTCTGAACACCGCTACCAATTGTCGCACTTGTGAGAGATGAACAACCTTGGAATACATTATATTTAATTTCCGTAACAGTGTTTGGAACAACCACATTTTTAAGCATAGAGCAACCAAAGAACACCGAATTTGGAAGGGTTTTTATTCCCTCACCAATGGTTACACTCTCAAGAGCTTTGCATTCATAAAAAGCCTCACTTCCAATACTTGTAACGCTGTTTGGTATTTCAATGCTTGCAAGGGATGAACAATTATAAAAAGCTCCATCTCCAATGGTTTTGAGATTCTCGCTCAATTTTACGCTTTCGAGACCCGAGCAATTTTTAAAACTATTTCCAATGCTTGTAACACTATTGGGGATAACTAAATTCTTAAGAGCCGAACAATTATTGAAAGCCTGGTTTCCAATTGTTTTAACACCTTCAGGAATTACTACATTCTTAAGTGCTGAACAATTACTGAAAGCACTTGCATTAATGGTTTCAAGAGCTGCACCCATTGTAACGCTTTCGAGCGCAGTGCAATTTTGAAAAGCCTGTTCTCCAATGCTTGTAACACTATTTGGTATGGTTATCTCTTTAAGTTTTGAGCAATTTAAAAATGTATAGTTTCCAATATTTGTAATATTACCCAGAATCAGCACCTCTTCAAGGCCGGAGCAACGCTCGAACGCCCTATCTTCAATACTTGTAACACTGTTAGGAATAGTTACTTTTTTAAGCTTTGAGCAACCGTAGAATGCATAATACTCAATGGTTGTAACGTTATTGCCTATTGTGAGGTTTTCAAGTGCCGAACAGTTATAAAACGCATTGTCCTTTATTGTTTTGACACCGTCGCCAATCGTAACGGTTGCAAGAGCAGAACAACCATCGAATGCATATTGGCCAATTTGTGTTACGCTGCTTGGTATTGAAATGCTTGTAAGAGAACTACACCCTTTGAATGTGTTACTTTCAACACTTGTAAGAGCTTTTGGCAGAACTATGCTTGTAAGGCCGGAGCAATCTCGGAAAGCTCCACCTTGAATACTTGTAACACCATCGGGAATCGAAATGCTTGTAAGAGCATCGCAATTTTCGAACATACCACTTGGAATGGTTGTTACATTATTGGATATGGTTACGCTTTCGAGAGCAGAACATCCTATAAACATTGAATTTCCAAGGCTTGTAACACTATTGGGCATTTCAACGCTTGTGATACCCGAATAAGCAAACAATTCACCTCCCAAGCTTTTTACATTACCAGGAATCTCTATGTTTTTAAGAGCTGAACAACCATTGAATACACTACCTGCAATTTCTGTTACACTATTGGAAATAGATACGCTTGCAAGATTTTTACAATTCGCGAAAAGCGAAGCTGGGATTTTACTAATGCCACTGCCAATAACTGCACTCTCAAGAGCAGAACAACCTTTGAAAGAATAACCAGCAATACTTGTAACACTATTGGGAATGGTTATACTCTTTAAACTGGTACAACCGATGAACACCGCGTCTTCAATACTTGTAACACTGTTAGGGATTGTTATGTTTTCAAGAGAAGAACAACCTTCAAATGCACTTTGACTAATGCTGATAACGCCATCACTTATTGTTACATCTGCAAGGGCTGTACAACCTTTGAAAACAGCACCGGCAATATCTTTAACACTCCCCGGGATTGTAAAACTCTTAAGAGACCTGCAACCGTTGAATGCAGAACTTCCAATATATGTAATGCTATTGGGAATCTCAATACTCTCAAGAGAGTAGCAACTATTGAATGCAAGTTGCCCAATACCTTTTACACCATCACAAATCTCTACATCTACAAGCCCTTCGCAACCACTAAATGCATAATAAGCAACTTCTGTCAAACTACCGGGAATCTTAATGCTTGTGACTCTATCACAACCACTGAATGCATAAGTACCAATACTTGTAAGGCCATCGGGAAGCACAATGCTTATAAGAGCCGAACATCCGTTAAAGCCACTGTCACCAATTGTTTTGACACCTGTACCGATTGTTGCATATTGAAGTCCGGTACAACCCGAGAAGGCTTGCTTTTCTATTGTTGTAACACTATTAGGTATTACAACACTCTGAAGCCCAGAACAAGAATAGAAAGCCTGACTGCCAATACAGGTAACGTCGTACCTGCCACCTTCGTAGTCAACAAAAGCGGGGATAACAATATCGCCGGCATATTTAGAGCTACCGGCTACCACCTTTGCCCGATATTCCTCAACATTGAGAGTCTTCTGAAGGTCGTAGGTTATACCACCTATCTCTACCTTCTCGGCAAAAGCCATCGTACTACACAGCAACATAAGTGCCGCGAATAAACTTCTTAAGTTTTTCATACAACTATAATTTTATGGTTAATAATATACTTTGGTTAAAAAAATGTTTTATTAGCAAATATATGTAAACCAAAAAGAATTTATAGCCACTGCATCGTGAATATATTTCAACACAATAATTCTTGACTTCGATATATAGCACAAAAAAAAGATGATGGCCTGAGTGCCATCATCTTATATAAATCAGTATATACAAAATATTACACCTGTAATGCACCTATAAGTTCATCAACAGAACTCATATTGTGACGAACAAGGTAATCCTTGATATAATCAACAATCTCACCTGTAACAGCAGGGTTCATAAAGTTAGCTGTACCAACCTCTATGGCACTTGCGCCGGCAAGAAGGAACTCTATAGCATCGGCACCGGTAGTAATACCACCAATACCCACAACAGGAATCTTCACAGTTTTTGCAACCTGCCATACCATGCGCAAAGCAATTGGCTTGACAGCAGGACCACTCATACCGCCTGTGATTGTAGAAAGTATTGGACGACGCTTTTCGGCATCAATAGCCATACCTAAAAGAGTATTGATTAACGATACACTGTCGGCACCTGCACCCTCAACAGCACGAGCAATCTCTGCTATATCGGTTACATTGGGCGACAGCTTTACAATCAATGTCTTTGGATAAGCCTTACGCACAGCCGAAACAACCTCAGCAGCAGACGCCGGCATCACACCAAATGCCATACCACCCTGTTTTACATTAGGACATGAGATATTCAACTCAATGGCAGGTATCTTGTCAAGAGCTGCAACTTTCTCGGCACAAGCCACATAATCCTCGATGCATGCACCAGATACGTTAACAATAACATTGGTATCAAGGTCCTTTAATTGAGGATATATATTTTGCGCAAAGTAATCGACACCTTTGTTCTGCAAGCCTACAGCATTGAGCATACCCATGGGAGTCTCTGCACTGCGTGGATAAGCATTTCCTTCGCGATGGTTCAAGGTTGTTCCCTTTACAATGAAACCACCCAACTTGTTCAAATCAACAAAATCGGCAAATTCAAGACCATAGCCGAATGTGCCCGATGCAGTAAGAACCGGATTCTTCAGTTCCAAACCGCCTATCTTTACATTAGTCTTTACCATTTTAGTTCATCTATTGAAAATACGGGACCATCTGTACAAACACACTTGTGACCTTCCTTGGTATCCTCGACACAGCAAAGACAAGCTCCAAGACCGCATGCCATCTTGTTTTCGAGCGACACCTCGCAAGCTATACCATTCTCGCGTGCATATTTTGCAACAGCAAGCATCATTGGCTTTGGACCACATGTATATATCCTGTCAAACTTTTCGGCCAGGATTGAGTGATTGGTTACATAGCCCTTCTCACCCAATGAGCCATCTTCGGTTGTATATTCAACCTGACCAAGTGCCTCATATGCATCACGACGATAAAGATCCTTCTCTGAACGCGCACCGATAAGAATTACAAAATCGTTGCCATTTTTCTTCAACTGCTCAGCAAGATAATACAATGGAGCCGAACCCACACCGCCACCAACGAGCAGATAACGACCACCAGCTTCTGCAGGCATAGTAAAACCATTGCCAAGTGGCATCAAGGTATTAACCTTATCGCCAACCTTGAGCGATGCAAGCCAACGTGTGCCATCACCCACAACCTGTACAAGGAATCCTATTTCGTTTTTCTCGGCATCGAAGCTGTGTACCGATATAGGACGACGCAACACCACTGAAGGCGTGTTATCCACACGTAACTCGGCAAACTGACCGGGGAACGTAGCAGGAAGAGGAGTCTCGCTACGCATTACCAACAACACACAGTTGGCATTAACGTGCTGCACCTCTTTAATTGTCAAATCGACAAGAACTTTTTTCATAAAACAAGTGTTATAAATATATTTACCTTATTAAATGCGAAGATAACACATTTTTCATCTACAAACAAAACAGAAAAAGGGATAAATTGCAATAACACTAATAAAAGATATGGGTAGCCTTGAGTGGGCCACCCATATATACGTTTCAATACATTCGCAGTAATATGTCGTTGCAATAACCAACACTACCATATCTGGAGCTGTGATTTGCATTGTCAACCTCTTTCAGGCACAAGCACCTCATACGTTCCATCAGTATAGAAAACACGCACCTCTTTAATCTTTCTTTGAGTTACAGGCGTTTGCACTGTAGCACGGGGTTGGGTTGTACGACGCTTATCTGTTTGCGGAACTGTTGCGTCGGGTAAACGTTGCACTTCGGGCTGAACACGAGATTTTCTAACCGGTGGTGCCACAGGTTCCGAAACAATTGCATTCACAAACGGCAAATGATCATCATTCGCTGTCTCATTTTCAAAACCGCCAAACAAGCCGGATGGCTGTGTGGAAGGTACAGGCTCTTTTACAACAGCAACATCACCTGCGGGCTCTTCACCAACACCGGTCATAAGCCATTTTATATCCAAATCTGGAAACGATTCGTATATCTTGAGCATTACTTCCAAACTTGGTTTATTCCTACCACTTAGAATATGAGATACCGATGCTCGTTGTATTCCCGTTCTGTCAGCAAATTGCGACGATGACAAATTATAGCATTTCATCAACAATTCTATCCTTTCGCGCTCGCTCATAAAATATGCAGTTTTTGTAAATTACAAATGTTTTACGTTTTCAACTTTACAAAGTTAGCCATAATCGGGAAAACAAACAAAAGAAAATTGAAAATATTTTTAAGCACAACACGCGCCTTTGTTACATTTGTTACAATATACAATTTGACAAAACAAACACACAGTTTAAGAGAAATTTAGAACAGAATCCGCACACCTGAATAAAATCAAAGAGTGTTCCATATATACAAACAACATTATATTTTACACTATAAAATACTGATTTTTAAAACAATAATTATTAGAAACAGCTCGTTTTATACATTTTATAAAAATCCAATACATAAAATGTACAAAACAATTAATGTACATAAATAATAAATAGAGTATAAAACATTGATTTCAAACAATATACCAACAAATAATTTATTTGTATAAAAACCGAATATCGCTATTAACACTGTTTATAACCGCCTGTTGATAACCTGAACGAAAATTATTAAATAACGACATAATGTGTAATACATATGTAATTATACATTTTTAAACCACACTCCTACACCACTCTGTTTACAAGAAACAATATACAAACACATTATCGTTATACGAATGTGTTTACAATAATAAACAATAAGAATATTACAGAAGTATGTATATTTATTTAAAATAACTTTTGTAAAGCAAAGAAATTGATAGAAAGGGATGTTGTAAAAAGAGAATCTCTTCAATTTTCTAAAAAATCGCACCATTATAGAGGTTGAAAACTATTTTTTAATTCTCACGCCGTTTAAAATTGCCTAATTTGCTGATTTACTGCACAATAGCTACAAAAATAGTCTATTAACAGGTTGGGCAAATAGAAAAACTGCAACAAAAAATGGCTTTTGAGCGAAAAACGAACAAAAAAGAGAATAGAAAAAGACATTCAACACAGCTACAGAAAAAGCTACTAAAAAAAACAGGGGATCACACCTTACTGCTTTATACAATTTTTCGATAATCAATAATTATCATTCACATCATATCCAATACGAAACAAAGACTGAAGCGGAAATCTGCAATACCAACATGTAGTGCCCTATTACTAACAATCAACGCGCAATTTATACAAAAAAAATCCAACGAGCCATTGCCCGTTGGATAACTGTAATATTAAAGTGCGTATTACTTAAATACGTGTTTTCCGTAATCTACACCTCTTAAACGATAATATACCTGCTCACCTTGCAAACGCTCCAAGAAACTCTTATAGTCGCGTTTTTCAGCCGGAGTCCACCCTGCCTCTGCAACAGCTACCAAACGTGGCAACATAAGGTATTGCACAACTTCTGGTTCAACAACCCACTCTGTCCAGAAATTAGCCTGTACACCCAAATATTTAGGTTGCAATTCAGCCGGAACATTATTCATTGGCTTGTAATCGTAAACGCGCTCAACGGTCTCTGTACCATAGCCTTGAGAGTGTGGCTCGGTAGGCAGGTCAGACTGCTTGCGATTGATATAATAAGGTATTTGTGGAGAGAGGATTGTATTCATACCTCTTTGAGCAGCATCCTTTGCAGCACCATCGGCACCAATCCACGCCATAATTGTTATATCATCGCCAAGCGATGTTGTGTTGCCATGCAACACCTCGTTCCAAAAGATAAGCTTACGCTGTTGCTCTACAGGCTTCTGCGCTATATGGTCTTTCAGTTGCTTGTAGAAATGTATCTGAAGGTCGCGATAGTTTGTTGAGCTTATCTCTTTCAAAAGAGCCTGACACTCATCATTGCGCTCCCACTTGTGTGTTGGACATTCATCACCTCCAAGATGTATATAACCGAACGGGAACAACTCAGTAAGTTCATCAATGACATCTTTTGCAAACTGCACAGCCTGTGGGTTGGCAACGTTTATAACATCACTTGATACACCTTGCCACAACCATACTTCGTGCTTGTTCTCCGGGTCGCATGCAAGGAATTCAGGATACGACGCTACTGCTGCCTGAGAATGGCCAGGAATGTCAACCTCGGGAACAATCTCAACAAAACGTTCTTTGGCATACTCTACAACCTCTTTTATATCTTCGTGTGTATAGAAGCCACCATAGCGTGTTCCGTCGGGTTTTACATCGCCCCATGCACAGACTTTACTGTCACGCCAAGCACCAATCTCTGTGAGTTTAGGATATTTTTTTATCTCAATGCGCCAGCCTTGGTCCTCGGTTAGATGCCAATGAAAACGGTTCATCTTATAGGCAGCCATAACATCGATAATCTTCTTTATCTCCTCCTTGCCATAGAAATGACGGCCTTCGTCGAGCATAAAGCCACGCCATCCGAAACGTGGTGAGTCGTTTATCTCAACAGCCGGAATGCTCCACTCCTTTATATCATCATCAGGAACACCTGCCATTACATTACGAGGCATGAGCTGTTTCAATGTCTGCAATGCATAGAAGAAACCTGCAGGCTTTGTCGCTTCAATAAAAATAAAATTGTCACGCACGTCAAGGGCATATTCTTCATCCGACATATCAGGTACAACAATAAGATAAATCGCAGGCTTGCGAGAATTGAACCTCTTGGCAAAAGAGTTGTAATCCGAAATCTTCAACTTGACTCCAGTTGTAGCATGTATGGTTGCTGCAAATTGTTCTGCAACATTTTTTACAGTAGCATCAACATATAGCACAGTTCCTTTCTTAAGAAGAAAAGCACCCTCCTTCACTTCAACCTTTGCAGGCTGTGGTATCAGTGATATCTCCTGCGCTGTTGCGGAGAGAAGAACAAGAGAGAAAAGCAAAGATAAAAATATTCTCATAACGTATTAAATATTAATGATTTTCATTAAACAGTTTAAGTCTTTCTTCAAGCATAGCATAATGGTGTGGCTTGATATTAGATGAGCACGCACGTATTCCGTTACGTGTAGCACCGGTAGTTGCAAGGTCAATTCCGCTTATACCATAATAAAGCAATTCCTTAAGCAACTCCCCACCAGGCATATCCTTATACCCTATTGTAAAGAAGAATCCGTCGCTTACAGGCTCCTCGCCATCGGTATCGTAAACAACATTAAAACCATTGCGCAGAAGTATCTCCTTTATGCGCGCTGTGCGAACTGCATACTCTTTAATGTCGTTTACAAAATTGTATTCGCCGTCACATGCAGCCTTGAGCATTGCCGCCATAGCACACTGTGCAGAGTGCGACACGCCCGATGAAAATGAGTAAAGAAAAGCATAGGCAAAGGCCGAGCCAAAGCGTGGCATGCCGTAACGCTCCTTCAAAGTATCGTAATGACGTGCAAAAAGTTTGTCGGAGATACATGCAAGAGCAATGCGCTGACCTGCATAGCTGAATATCTTTGACGCGCTTATAAGAAGAATATAGTTATCGGTATATTTTGACACACTCGGTTGGAATGGAGGCTCAAAAGGACGGCTCATATCACGGCGGAAATCCATTGTCATATAGGCAAGGTCCTCGATTACAAGCACGTCGTATTTAGCAGACAAGCGACCTATAATTTCAAGTTCTTCCTCGGTGAGCGTCATCCATGTAGGGTTATTTGGTGTAGAATAAAGCACTGCACAGATATTACCTTTAGTGTAAAACTCCTCAAGCTTGGCCTCAAGAGCCTTACCACGATATGAAGCTATATCGAACGAAGCCACATTTACACCTATCACCTTCGCCTGAAGTTTCTGTACAGGAAATCCCGGGTCGATATAAAGCACTGTATCTCGTTTCTCATCAAGCTGAGAAGCAAGCATCAACGAAGCAAACGAAGCCTGCATGGAGCCGACAGTGGGAATACAACCTTGTGGCTTGATATCAGTATCGAGAAATGCCTTTACAAAACGCGACGCCTGTTCTTTTATTTCGGGAATACCATCAATAATTGGATATACCGATGCAACCCCACGCTGCAAAGCCTCACATTCTGCTTTTACACCAACTTCCGAAGGCGACAATCCCGGAACACCCATTTCGAAATGGATATACTCAACCCCGGTACGTGCCTCTACAGCACGCACCACAGCACCTATCTGACGAATAGAGGCAGAACGGATATCATCTATTTCGAGTTCTTTTACGATTGAATCTACGATTTTTGAATTTACTATATGCATTTCTTATAGGTCTTCTCCTTGATTTATTTTCGATTCTCGACATCTTCTCGGCCTTCTTCAACATCCTCCTTGCCTTGGTCTTGCTGAGCATTTTCTTTGCTGCCCGGGAAATATCCTTTCCTTTCTTCTTGTAGATAATATATAACAATATAGGAATCATAGCTGCAAGGTAAAAAAAATCATTTACAGAAATGTCGGTTCAAACAAAACTTGCCGGTAACAAT
This sequence comes from Bacteroidaceae bacterium, assembly GCA_045644465.1. Taxonomy (GTDB): domain Bacteria; phylum Bacteroidota; class Bacteroidia; order Bacteroidales; family Bacteroidaceae; genus HGM04593. The sequence goes on along the minus strand of JAZRGV010000048.1, from coordinate 12,693 downwards.
GCAAAAATCATATTTATTGTATAAAAGGTTTAATGACAAGGCTTGCTAATTTTATGTAGCCGGGAGTTTAGTTACCCCAAAATGACCTGATACAGAAACAAGCGTAACGCAGTCAGTAACCTTTTATACAATAAAGGATTAGTCTTCCATTAGCTTACGATAACGCACCTTCTTAGGTTCCTCAATTCCAAGACGTCGCATCTTGTTCTCTTCGTAATCGGAGTATGAGCCCTCGAATGAGAATACATTACCGTCACCTTCGAAAGCGATGATATGAGTACATATACGGTCGAGGAACCAGCGGTCGTGGCTGATCACAACAGCACAGCCTGCGAAATTCTCAAGACCTTCCTCAAGAGCACGAAGTGTGTTAACGTCGATATCATTGGTAGGCTCGTCGAGAAGAAGCACGTTACCACCCTCTTTAAGAGCCATAGCAAGATGCAGACGGTTACGCTCACCACCTGAAAGGACACCACATTTTTTCTCCTGGTCGGCACCTGTGAAGTTGAAACGTGAAAGGTATGCACGTACATTGATTTCCTTACCGCCAAGACGCATAAGTTCGTTGCCCTGGCTCATTACCTCGTAAACAGTCTTGTCGGCAACAATATCCTTGTGGTTCTGGTCAACGTATGCAATCTTAACAGTTTCGCCAACCTCGAATGTACCCTCATCGGCTGTTTCAAGTCCCATAATCATGCGGAAGAGAGTTGTTTTACCAGCACCGTTAGGACCAATTACACCAACAATGCCGTTAGGAGGAAGCATAAAGTTCAAGTTGCTGAACAGATGCTTGCTTCCGAATGACTTACCGATATTTTCGGCATTGATAACCTTGTTACCAAGACGTGGACCGTTAGGGATAAAGATTTCAAGTTTCTCTTCACGTTCTTTCTGATCCTCGTTAAGCATGCGCTCGTATGAGTTAAGACGCGCCTTGCCTTTAGCCTGACGAGCCTTAGGCGACATACGCACCCATTCAAGCTCACGCTCAAGAGTCTTGCGGCGTTTGCTAGCACTCTTCTCTTCCTGCTCCATACGCTTTGTCTTTTGGTCGAGCCATGAAGAGTAGTTACCCTGCCAGGGAATTCCCTCGCCACGGTCGAGTTCAAGAATCCAGCCAGCAACATCATCAAGGAAGTAACGGTCGTGAGTTACGGCAATTACAGTACCCTCATATTGGTTGAGGTGCTGCTCGAGCCAGTCGATACTCTCGGCATCGAGGTGGTTGGTAGGCTCATCGAGGAGCAACACATCGGGCTTTTGTAAAAGCAGACGACACAGAGCCACACGACGACGCTCACCACCCGACAGATGGTCAACAAGTTCATCTGGGGCCGGACAACGAAGAGCCGCCATAGCGCGCTCGAGCTTGCTGTCGAGATTCCATGCATCTGTAGCATCGATGATGTCCTGCAACTCTGCCTGACGTGCAAAAAGCTGGTTCATCTTATCCTCATCCTCGTAATATTCGGGCAAACCGAACTTCATATTGATTTCCTCATACTCGGCAAGAGCATCTACGGTAGCCTGTACACCCTCTTTCACACACTCCATAACTGTTTTACCGTCCTGCAAATGTGGTTCCTGTGGCAGATAGCCAACAGTGTAGCCGGGTGACCACACAACATTGCCCTGATAATCATTGTCAAGACCGGCAATAATTTTCATAAGAGTTGATTTACCGGCACCATTCATACCTACGATACCAATTTTAGCACCGTAGAAGAATGAAAGATAGATGTTTTTAAGAACTTGTTTATTGGTCTGTTTGATTGTCTTACTCAAATCGACCATCGAAAAAATAATTTTCTTATCGTCAACTGTAGCCATATATAATTGTTTTTTGTTATTGTTTTACATATATGCAAATATAATGCGAAGATACGAACAAATAAGCAAAAAGAAGATAGCTTGCTTTGTTTTTTTATCTGTTTGTGTATATCTTTGAAGTAATACTCAAAGACACACTTCAATTTCTACAAAAAACATTGAAGCAAATTTCATATTTGTAACCCGTTTTGGTTATATTTGAAATTATACACGAAGATGTATATAGTTGAATGATGAGAAGATTCATATTGCACATATTGCTACTTATAATGTTGCCTACTCTGCTCAACGCACAGAAGGTGGGACTTGTTATGAGCGGTGGCGGTGCAAGGGGCCTTGCTCATATAGGTGTAATAAAGGTGCTCGAAGAGAATAACATACCCATAGACTATGTAGCCGGAACATCCATGGGAGCTATTGTTGCTGCACTTTATGCTATGGGATATACGCCCGACGAGATGATAGCCCTGATGAAAACCGACGACTTCCAACGTTGGTACACAGGCACTATGGACCAGGATTACATGTACTACTTCAAAAAGAACAAAGATGTCCCCGACTTACTGAGCATACATTTTTCGTTCAAGGATTCTTTACGCGTTATTCCACCACAAGCCAACATTGTAAATGCCACTCCAATGAATTTCGGTTTCCTTGAGACATTTTCGGGAAGCACAGCTGCATGCAAAGGCGATTTCAACAACCTTATGGTTCCATTCCGTTGTGTGGCATCGGACATTTATAACAAAAGAGAAGTTGTATTTTCAAAAGGCGATCTTGGCGATGCCGTTCGTGCATCAATGACCTACCCGTTCTTCTTCAGACCAATAAAGGTTGACAATGTACTGATGTACGACGGTGGGCTATACAATAACTTCCCAAGCGATGTAATGCAAAAAGAGTTCAACCCAGACGTCATAATTGGAAGCATTGTAAGCGACAACCCTACTATTCCCGACGAGAAAGACATTATGAGCCAGGTGGAAAACCTTGTCATGAGCCGTAGTGACTATTCTTTGTCCAAAGAGAAAGGATTTGTAATAAACATGCACGTAAAAGGTGTCAATCTGCTCGATTTTCACAAGATAGACAATATAAGCAAAATTGGTTATACGCATGCCAACAGCCTTATAGATTCAATAAAAGGCCGCGTAACAAGGAGGGAACAAAGTGAAGCACTAGCCAAACGACGAGCACATTTCAAACAAAGCATTCCTCCAATGGTATTCAATAAAGTTGTGGTACAGGGAATTAGCAAAGATAAAGAGAAAGGTATCACCAAAGAGTTCCAGAAAGAGGACGAACGCTTCACATTCGAGAGAAGCAAAAGAGGCTATTACAGCCTTGTTTCAAGCGAAATCATAGAGAACGTTATCCCTCATGCAATATATAACGAACAAGACAGTGCATACGCACTGCATCTTGACGTGTCGGTAAACCCACCATTCACTTTAAAAATGGGTGCAGGAATATCTACCGACATATCAAACCAAATATACTTTGGACTACACTATCGCAACATAAAGAACCATTCAAAGGAGTTCATACTTGACGGACAGTTAGGAAAGGTATATAATAATGTGGAGATGGCGGGACGTATAGACTTCCACAGCGAGATACCCATGTCACTCAAATTCATTGGTTCATACTCCACTATAGATTATTACAACATGAGATATCTATTCTCAAAGGAAAACTCTATAGCCCTGAACCATAACAGAGAGGTCTTTGCCAAGATGAAGCTCGTGCTTCCGTTCCTTAACCGCAAGAAGGCCGAAATTGGCATTGGCATTGCAGGCATAAAGGATGAATATATGCCGTCGAGCATACTAAACCTGGAGCATCCTGTATTTGACATAAATACCTCTAACCTTTTCAGCAGTTTCTTACGCCTCGAAGGCAACACACTCAATGCTAAAGTGTTTCCAACTGACGGACAATACGAGGTGCTGTCGGCAAACTTTCTTATAGGACAAGAAAAATACGAAGGTACAATTGAGATGGAAAACAACATTCTCAACCAATCGTGGTTGCAGATATGCTACACACGACGCGACCACTTCAAGATTGCACCATCGCTAACGCTGGGTACTTATCTGCAGCTCTATTACTCTACGCGCAGATTATCCAAGACATATCAGGCAACAATGATGCAGGCAGGAGCATTTACGCCCACACTGACAGGACTATTTAACTATGACCCCAAGTTCCGTGCCAACCAATATATAGCCGGCGGAGTAACACCAATAATAAAATTAAACAGTTTTATACAGATACGTCCAAGTTTCTACGCATTCATACCATACAGGGCCATTTTGGAGAACCCCGATGGAACAGCAAGCTACAGCAAAAAAAGATTGGACACCTTTGAATACATTGCCGACATAACTGCAGCTGTAAGGTTGTCAAAAATATCGGTAAGTGCATTTGTGAATTACTATAGTTCACACAAGGCAAATGTTAATTTTGGCCTTACTTTGGGGTGGTTTATGTTCAATGAGAGGTTCATTGAATAAGAAAAATCAAAAAAAAAGCATTTTTTTCAAAAAAAAACATCAAATATTTTGCAGGTTTAAAAAAAAGCTATACCTTTGCACACGTCAAACGACAACAACCACGTTAGACAACAAAAAAAACGGTCTCGTAGCTCAACTGAATAGAGCATCTGACTACGGATCAGAAGGTTACAGGTTTGAATCCTGTCGAGATCACTCGAAAGAAGTAGCTACAACAAAGTAGTTGCTTCTTTCTTTTTTTTGAAAAAACAACAATTCAAAATAATAATGAAACGATTAATCTATTCACTTTTTACACTATCGATTATGTTGACACATATTGCGTGTACATCAAACGGTGAGACAAACACCCTGCTTAAGGAGAGCAAAGCTCCATTCGGTGCGCCGGAGTTCAATAACTTCAAGATTGAAGATTACAAAGAGGCGTTCGACAAAGGCTTCGCCGAGAAACGCGCCGATATCAAGGCTGTTATAGAAAACAGCGATGCTCCAACATTTGCCAACACCATCGATGCTCTTGAGTTGAGCGGAAAGACACTCGACAGGGTTAGTGCAATATTCTTCAACCTTAATGAAAGCGAGAACACTCCACAAATGACAGAAATTGAAGAATATGTAGTTCCAAAACTTACCGAGCTTAGCGGATATGTGTATATGAACGACACATTGTTCAACCGCATACGCACCTTATATAATAATAAGGAAAATCTTGGATTAACCGAGGAACAAAACATTGTACTCGAGAATTATTACAACAGTTTTGTACGCGGCGGCGCGTTGCTTAACGAAGCAGACAAAGCCACACTACTCGACCTCGACACAAAGATTGGCCTTGCGCAGATAAAATTTGGTTCAAACCTGCTCGCCGACAACAAAGCTTTCAAGCTTGTGATAACCGACAAAAAGGACCTTGCGGGCCTTCCACAGGGTGTTATAGATGCAGCTGCAGCCGAAGACGGCACATGGGTGTTCACACTCGACAAACCAAGCTGCATCCCATTCCTGCAATATGCCGACAACCGCGAGCTTCGCGAAAAGGTGTATAAGGCATATTATGGCAGAGGCGACAATAACAACGAGAACGACAACAAGGCTATAATCAAAGAGATACTTCAGCTTCGTCAGCAGAAAGCAAAACTGCTCGGTTTTGAAAGCTTTGCACATTTTGTTCTTGACGAAAAGATGGCAAAGACTCCCGAAGCAGCACTTGACTTGCTCAACAGCATTTGGGAACCGGCTGTAAAACGCGCAAAAGAGGAGAAAGCAGAACTCCAAAAGATTGCAGACCGCGAAAATGCAGGAATAAAAATCGAAGGTTGGGACTGGTTCTACTACACCGAAAAACTGCGTAAAGAGAAGTACGCATTGAACGACGAGGCTATCAAGCCTTACTTCAAGCTCGAGAACGTACTTGCAGGTGCATTCGACTGTGCTACAAAACTTTATGGAGTGAAATTCGTTGAGCGCAAGGATATACCTGTATATAACGAAGAGGTAAGCACATACGAGGTGCTTGACGCCGACGGTAACCACTTGAGTATCTTCTACACCGATTTCTTCCCACGCGACACAAAGCGTCAGGGTGCATGGATGACAAACTTTGTAAACCAAAGAAACATCGGTGGCGAGAATGTACGCCCTATGGTTGTTAATGTATGTAATTTCACAGCCCCACAGGGCGATGTTCCAGCATTGCTTAATATCGACGAAACACGCACTCTATTCCATGAGTTCGGTCATGGATTGCACGGCATGCTCACACAGACACACTATCCAAGCGTGAGCGGAACAAGCGTAAAACACGATTTCGTTGAGTTGTTTTCACAGATAAACGAGAAATGGTCGATACACCCCGAAGTGTTGCCTACATACGCAAAACACTACATCACAGGCGAGGCTATTCCCGACAGCCTTATACAAAAGATGCAGAAGAGCGCACACTTCAACCTTGGTTTTGAGACAACAGAACTTGTAGCAGCAGCATTGCTCGACATGAAGATGCACCTTATAGACGACTACACCAATTTCGATTGCAACGAGTACGAAAAACAGTTGCGCGAAGAACTTGGCTTCATCGAAGAGATTGAATACCGCTACCGCAGTACAAATTTCGCACATGTATTCGGAGGTGGTTATGCAGTAGGATATTATGCTTACCTTTGGGCTGAGGTTCTCGATTGTGATGCTTTTGAGTTATTCTTGGAGAAAGGCCTTTTCGACACAGAGACTGCAAGCAGCTTCAAGCAACTGCTCGAAATGGGTGGCAGCAAGGACCCAATGCGCGAATACCGCCGTTTCCGCGGAGCCGATCCTAACCCAGCAGCACTGCTGCGTGCGCGCGGACTTATTTAATAACAAAACACTTGAACGAGTGGCCACATATCGGCCACTCGTTTGAATTTTAAACATGATAAATATTATGGAAGAGAGAATTGAAAAAGCTACAGCACTGTTCAAAGAGGGCTACAACTGTAGTCAGGCGGTGGTAACAGCATTTGCCGATCTTTACGGATTCACCCCCGAGCAGGCGCTCAAGATGTCGGCATCTTTCGGTGGCGGAATAGGACGTATGCGACAAACATGTGGTGCTGCATGCGGATTGTTCATGCTTGCAGGCCTTGAGACAGGATGCACCGAAGGAAAAGACCGCGAAGGCAAAGAGGCTAACTATAAGTTGGTACAGGAACTGGCCGAAGAATTCCGCAAACGTAATGGCTCAATAATATGTGCCGAGTTGCTTGGATTATCAAAGAGCGCACCTACCCCCGCAACCCCAGAAGCACGTACGGCCGAATACTACAAGAAACGTCCATGTGTTAAGATGGTTGAGGAAGCTGCACGAATATGGTGTGAATATCTTTCAACAAATAGCAAGAAAGATTGTTCAAAATAATTAAAATTGTTGAAAATCACCGCTTTTGTTTGTTATTTTGATATTTTGTAGTACCTTTGCACCCGAATTTAAAAAGACAGGGTTACAACACTGTTTTTTTAGAATAAAAAAGAAATACTTTTAAGTTGAATTAAAATATTAAGGATTATGATTGAAAATGCAGGTGCATTTGCAGGCCGTATCTGGACTGCTTTGAACGAGACAGAAGGTCTCACACTTAAAGAGATTAAGGCTAAGTCAAAGTTGAAAGAGAAGGAACTTTACCTTGGTTTGGGTTGGTTGCTTCGTGAGGACAAAATCTTCTCATGCATAGCAGGTGAGGAAGAGATCTTCGCTCTTAAGTAATTAGAACTATTTGTATAGTTAAAATAAAAAATGCTTGACCATCTGGTCAAGCATTTTTTATTTTATGTTATTGAGTTATTCCTCAAATCCGTTAGGATTGTTCTTCTGCCAATTCCAACTGTCGCGGCACATCTCTTCGATACCGAACTCAGCCTTCCAACCCAACTCAGCCTCTGCCTTAGCAGGGTTACAGTAGCAAGTAGCGATATCGCCCGGACGGCGTGGCTTGATTGAATAAGGAACAGGAACACCGTTAGCCTTTTCAAATGCCTTAACAACATCCAACACAGAATAACCATGACCTGTACCGATATTATAGATTGCGATACCCTTGTTTGCAACGATAGCTTTCAATGCCGCAACGTGAGCACGAGCAAGGTCTACTACGTGAATGTAGTCGCGTACACCTGTACCGTCATGTGTATCGTAATCGTCACCGAATACACCAAGCTCGGCACGCTTACCAACAGCAGTCTGAGTGATATAAGGCATCAAGTTATTAGGAATACCGTTAGGATTCTCACCGATAGTACCGCTCTTGTGTGCACCAATTGGGTTGAAGTAACGAAGAAGAACAATATTCCACTCATTATCGGCTTTCTGAACGTCCATCAAAACCTCCTCGAGCATAGACTTTGTCTGACCGTAAGGATTGGTACAGTGACCTTTAGGACATTCCTCAGTGATAGGAATGATAGCTGGATCGCCATAAACTGTTGCACTAGAAGAGAAAATCATGTTCTTGCAACCATTCTTACGCATAACATCAACAAGCACGAAAGTACCGTTCATATTGTTCTCGTAATACTCAAGAGGTTTAGCACAGCTCTCACCTACAGCCTTTAGACCTGCAAAGTGAATACAAGCATCGAACTTATGCTCATCGAACACCTTCTGCAAACCCTCACGGTCGCGGATATCTACCTTATAGAAAGGAACATCCTTACCAATGATTTTAGCAACACGCTTCAACGAGATAGGAGAAGAGTTGTCCAAGTTGTCAACTACAACAGCCTCGTGACCAGCCTCGGTAAGTTCAATCAAGGTGTGGCTTCCAATGAAACCTGCACCACCGGTTAATAAGATTTTCATTTTTGTAAGTTTTATTATAATGTTTATTAAACGTTGCAAACACCACATTATGCCACTAATAAGCATAACATATCGCAAATTTAATACATTTTATCCAACAGCAAAATAAATAGTAAAATTTATTTAAACTTTGATTTTTCACACCTATACCATTGTCATTGGTTTTTATCAAACATCAGAAACAAATTATCATCCTTTAAGCAACATCCTAAAAAACACAAAACAGCGAACTCATTGACATTGCATTACGTTTCATCATTACAAAGTTTATTTCCCCTATTTATAAACCTTTTAAACAAAGAAAAGATGAAACAAGAAGAATGTAAAACAACAATTACAACTTCGGTATTCGGTTCCGAAGAGATGCTCAAAAGTGCACCAGTGGACAAAATTCCACAATGCTCAACCACTCCCGAAATAGCATATAACATTGTTAAGGACGAAACTTTTGCCCAAACAAACCCTCGCCTTAATTTGGCTACGTTTGTTACAACATATATGGACAAGTACGCCACCAAGCTGATGAATGAAGCAATTGCAATCAACTATATCGATGAGACTGAATATCCTCGTATAGCAGTGATGTGTGCAAAGTGCATCAACATTATCGCCAACCTGTGGAACAGCCCGGAGCAGGCAAAATGGAAAGCCGGCGCGTTGGGTATAGGCTCGAGCGAGGCATGTATGCTTGGTGGCGTGGCGGCATGGCAACGCTGGAAGAAACGTCGCAAAGAGGCCGGGAAACCCTGCGACAAACCAAATTTTGTTATATCATCGGCCTATCAAGTGGTTTGGGAAAAGTTTGCACAGCTATGGCAGATTGAGATGCGCGTAGTACCACTCACCGCCGAGAAACTAACACTATGTCCACAAGAAGCCATTGCCATGTGTGACGAGAACACCATATGCGTTGTTCCAATCATGGGTGTTACTTGGACCGGTTTGAACGATGATGTAAAGGCTCTGAACGATGCTCTTGAGGAGTATAACAAAAAGACAGGTTATGACATTCCTATTCACGTGGATGCAGCATCGGGTGGTTTTATTCTTCCGTTCATCAACCCGGGCCTTGAATGGGATTTCCGCCTAAAATGGGTTCTTTCAATAAGTACCAGTGGCCATAAGTATGGACTTGTATATCCCGGATTGGGTTGGGTGATTTGGAAAGACAAGAAATTCTTGCCCGAAAGCATGTCGTTCAGTGTAAACTATCTTGGTGCCGAGGTAACACAAGTTGGCTTGAACTTCTCGCGCCCGGCAGCACAGATTCTTGGACAGTATTATCAGTTCATTCGCTTAGGATTCGAGGGTTACAAGGCCATACAGCACAATTGCATGGAGATTGCGAAGTATCTTCACTCCGAGATTGGCAAGATGAAGCCATTCAAGAACTACAGCACCGATGTTACAAACCCATTGTTCATCTGGGAGATGAAGAAAGAGCATGCGAAACAGTGCAAATGGACTCTTTACGATCTACAGGACAAGTTGAAGCAGAATGGTTGGATGGTACCCGCATATACCTTGCCTGCAAAACTCGAAGAGACTATAGTTATGCGCATCGTAGTACGCCAGGGATTCAACCGCGACATGGCCGACCAGTTATTGGGCGACATAGCCGATGCTGTTGCCGAGCTTGACAAACTGCAGTACCCCACCACTTCGCGTTTGAGCATTGAAAGTAAGGTAAAGATTAAAGGAACAGTTTATACCCATACAGGTAAATAAAAGAAAAAATCATGAACAGGGATAGAAGGATAACACGTGAAGAGCTGAAGAATGCCATACAAGAGGCATATATCAGTTTGAAGGAGAACAAAGGTGGCAAGAATGCCAATTACATACCCTATCTTGCCAATGTCGATAGCAACCTCTTTGGCATATCGGTATGTTTGCCCGATGGTGAGATATTGAGTGTTGGCGACTGCAATTACCGGTTTGGAATAGAATCCATATCTAAAGTTGCTACAGCAATACTTGTACTAAGGGACTATGGTGCCGAGACTATGCTTAAAATGATTGGAGCTGATGCTACCGGCATGCCGTTCAATTCAATACTTGCAATTCTGCTCGAGAACAACCACCCTTCTACCCCTTTGGTAAATGCAGGAGCTATATCCGCCGTAAGCATGGTACGCCCGGTTGGAAACAGCCGCGGGAAGTGGGAGGCGATAAAGAACTATATTGCCGAGCTTTGCGGAAGCGAAACACCACTCATCGACGAGTTATACAGGTCGGAGTGTGAAAGCAACCACAAAAACCGCTCTATTGCTTGGTTACTGAAGAGCTACAACCGCATATACGACGAGCCTGAGATTGCGCTCGATCTATACACGCGACAGTGCTCACTCGGCGTAACGGCTAAGCAGCTCTCCATAATGGCGGCAACGATTTCTTGCGGTGGATATAACCCTGTGACAAAGAAAGAGGTATTCCCAAAACGACAGACAGCCAAGGCTGTATCGATGATGGCTACGGTTGGCATGTATGAACACACCGGCGACTGGATGTTCAGTGTTGGAATACCGGCAAAGTCAGGCGTAGGCGGCGGTATTATAGGTGTACTTCCCGGCATATTTGGTATCGCCGCGTTTGCGCCGCCAATAGACGAAGCCGGCAACTCGGTCAAAGCGCAACTTGCCATAAGGCAGATAATAGAGAGGCTGAATCTGAATATATTCAGCGGTGAACGAGTCGTTGTGGTAGAGGGAAAAAATTCTTTATAATCAAATATATGGCTGACAGCGTGCTGTCAGCCATATATTTGATTATAGAACTTCAAAAGCATCATATTCGAGCAGGTCATTGACTTCGGTGAATGCCTTTCCGTTGTCTCCGTTGATGAAGAACATTTTCTTTCCCAAAACCCTGCAATCGACTACGGCACGATGTGACGATATTAACAGAATCCTGTTCTTTGAGTCAATGGTTATCTTCACAGCACTCTTTCCTTCGTAGCTTACAAGTTCAATCTCCTGATAGTTAAGGTCGTGGAACTTACCGTTGTATGATAGCTGTATGTTTCCCTTGCGGTCGAAGCTTATACGGCACTGTTTTGTAGGAACAGCAGCCTTGCCACCTTTCTCCGAGTTCTCATAATAGAAATTGTAGTCGTAAGCTGCCGACCTGTCATATATTGCCTGTATGGCATAACCGCCACGCCAATCATTATTGTCTGTTTTGTAGATAATTATGTCGTTGTCGGTTGTCTTGGGAATATATACATTGTTGTGCGCGCTTGCAAGGATAAAGTATTCGTTATTCTCGTCTATCTGTTTGAATTCAGCCCACACGCCGCTTTTCATTCGTGGACGGAACTCCTGCCACACAAGATTCTTGCGTACGAAATACCCGTCATACTCGCCGTGCTCCTTGCGATGGTTGCGGTAACTGTAGAACAACCCTTCTGTGTCGGGGCAACGCTGATGCACGCTAAGGGTATTATACACAACCTCCCAATTCTTTTTTCCTTTGTCGCGGTCGATGTAAATCTTGTCTTTGTAGAGCTTGGGGATTGAAAGATAACACTTCTTGTTCTTCATGTAATAGAATGTATCATCCTCGCCATATTGTTTGTACTTACTCCATGCTCCTGTCTTGTGTGCCGGGCGATACTCGGTCCACTCTTTGCCGTTCTTTACGAAATATCCGCCTTCGTATGTTACCAGTGCGGTTGTCGTCTGTGCCTGCAGAGCAGATACTGCCACTGCTAAAAGGCACAGTGTAAATAGTTTTTTCATGATTTTAAAATTTTGACTATTATTCTAAAAACATCTCTTTTAATCTGAAATTGAAACGCAACCCGTTGCTTTTGGTTTCGTCTGCAGTGTTGTCGGGCATACGTATATCCATGCCTTTTTCATCTATGGTGATTATACACTTTCTGCATATATTATCCGTCTCCTCATTTATAGTGAAGATATTCAATGCTTTGGCAAAATCCTCGCCACTGCCTATATTTACAAGCAATTTACAACAATTCTTTTCGGGGAGATCGACAACAGTCACCAT
>JAZRGV010000047.1:0-16078 GCA_045644465.1 Bacteroidaceae bacterium | reverse complement strand
GGCGTTACAGGCTACAATGTTGATGTGAAGGCCGAGGCTACGGATGCACTCATCACCATGTCGCTCTACACCGGTAATGAGAACCTGGGTTGCGAGGGCTACACCCTTGATGTGACAGCAGATGGCATTGCCATCAGTGCAACCTGCTCAAACGGATTTTACTATGCATTCCAGAGTATCAAGAAGATGCTCCCAGCCAACGTGATGGCCGGCGTGAAGGACGGTTCCGTGACAGAATATACACTCCCCGTGGTTAACATCGTCGATGCTCCCCGCTTCGAATACCGTGGTTTCATGCTTGACGTGAGCCGCCACTTCTTCGGGCTCGATGAAATAAAGCGCATAATCGACGTGATGTCGTACTACAAGATGAACCGTTTCCACTGGCACCTCACCGATGACCAGGGATGGCGCTTCGAGGTAAAGAAGTACCCACGCCTCACAACCGTTGGTGCAACACGCAACAATTCATGGAGCACCGACCCTGTATATGGCGGATACTACGACAACGAGCCTTATGGCCCATATTTCTATACACAGGACGAGTGCCGAGACATTGTGGCATACGCAGCAGAGCGACACATCGAGGTTGTTCCCGAAGTAGAGTTTCCGGGCCACTCATGTGCTGTAAACGCAGCATACCCCGAGTTCAGCTGTACACCCAACGGAGCACACAGCGTACAGGTGAGTGGTGGTATATTCAGCGACGTGCTCAACGTAGCCAACCCTCACGCAGTGCAGTTTGTCAAGGACGTTCTCGACGAAGTGATAGAGGTATTCCCCTACAATCAGATACATATCGGTGGCGACGAGACACCTACAAATGCATGGCAGAACAACGCCGAATGTCAGGCACTCATGCAGAAGATGGGCTACAGCCATGTACGTCAATTGCAATCTCATTTTGTTCGTGAGATTTCGGACCACGTAACATCAAAAGAGGGCGACAAAAGACGCACCGTAATTATGTGGAACGAGAGCCTGACAGCAAACGGAACCGACGAGGAACTTATCAAAGGCACAGGAGGTACAATGATGTGTTGGGAGATTGGCAATGCACAGCCAGGCGCACTAAAGGCAGCACAATATGGAATGAAATCAATCATCACCACTCAGGTACCATACTACATCAATCGTCGCCAGAGTACCGATGCGAATGAACCACCTGTAGCAGGCTATGGAACCGATAATGTAAAGGTTGTATATGATTATGTACCTGTTCCGGCAAGTGTTCCTGCCGAGTTACAGAAATTCTACATTGGCGTGCAGGGAACATTCTGGACCGAGCACGTACAGAGCAACTACCTGCTCGAATATCTGGCTCTTCCACGTTTGATAGCAATTGCCGAGACCGGCTGGACACCAGAGTCAAAGAAGAATTTTACCGACTTCCAGCAGCGCATAACCAAAGACACCCTTTTGCTGAACTACAACAACTACGAGTATGGCCGTCATTATATTCTTGATGCCGAGAGCGGCAACGACAAGAAGGTAATGCCTACACCATCGACCGACGAGAACAAGACATGGTATCGTATTGTGACAAATGCAACCGACAATACACGCGCCGGACGATGCATACAACTGTTGCGCGAGGGATTGAACATTGCAGACAAGACAGGTACAGCCCCTGCCAACCGTCTGTGGAACAGCGAGATAATCGAAGATGAGAACAATGCAGGCTACGACTATCAACTATGGGCGTTCATGCAGGACCCTGACAACCCCGAGCGTTGGGCCATTGTAAACAAGGCTAAGCCTAACGGTTCGGTAAACGGAACACCCACAGCCGAAAATAATACCGGACGTTGGGATTATGATGACAACTACCGCCACTACGACTTTATCTTGGGCGACAAGGTTTATGCACAGAAAGGTAGCAACTACAACTACAGCATACGTAGCCAAAAGGTATCCAACACAAATATGTGTCTTAACTATGCCGGTGGAGGACAGAACTACTCTATCAATATGTGGAGCGACCCTGCCGACGGCAACGGCGGTGTGTGGGAGTTCCGTCCTTTGGTGACACAGGGCGAAGAAATAGAGATAGACTACCCTGTTGAAGGCACAGCCTACCGCATTGTCAACAACACCGAGCGTTTCAACGGCTGGACACTTTACGACAACAACGACGGCAAGGTAACGGCAGCCAAGCAAGAATATGGCATGGATGTGTGGGAGATTGTAGAGTCCTCAATCGCCGACGGCAAACAGACATTCAAGCTACGCAATGCAACAACAGGACGCTACATCAGCAACACCACAGCCCCATTAGCTTTAGGCCAGGAGGGTGTAACGCTCACAAACGTATATAACACCCGAAGCGGCGACTTCAGCATCAAGGTTGGCGACGCAGCCATATATCCGTTGTCGGGCCGTGCCACAACCAACCCCAACACACTGAGCACCGGCGGTATATACCCGCAGGGTACAGGATGGGTGTTTGAAAAGGCATGTATCATTGCTTACGTATGCAAGGACGAGAACGGAAATCTCATCGACAATGCAGCCGTAACACCAGCGCAGAGCGTAGCATTCGGCAGCAATGCCACAGCTGTTGCTCCCGAGTACGTAAACTACGAGATAGTGAAGTACGACGAGACAGAGACCGACCAGGCACCGGTGTTTGAAAACATCAGCGAGAACAAGGTTGTAAATGTTACATACAAACGAGTATCGAACAGTGTTACATACCGTTGCTACACCATGGACGGCAACCACATTGCCGACTACACCACTCCATGCATCATTGGCGAGAGCCACACCATTGCATGCCCCGAAGTAGAGTTCTACACATTGGTTGGCACAAATGAGGAGCAAGAGACAATTACACCAACAGAAGATACCGTCATAGAGGTTTATTACGACACCGAGGGTATTATGGGTGTAGCAGCAGTTAGCGAGGCAGTAACAGAGATTGAGGCAGGAGCGTCATACCTTATATACAATGCCAAGAACGAGGCTGCACGTAGCGGTTTCCTTAGCGTGAGCAATGTAGGCGACGGCATCACCACCACAAACGGACTAAGCGAGGGTAACCCCGGCTTTGTATGGACATTCGAAGGCGACGGAAGCAGATTCACCGTAAAGAACAACTACGGCATCTATATTCCACAGCTGTTACGCGGCTCATTGGTAACCGGCGGAAGCACCCCCGAGGAGTTCATCTTCACCCTCAACAACGACAACACATGGAGCGTCAAGGGCACAAGCAACAACTACTATTGGAACGGCAACGCCAACAACACCTTTACCGGTTGGGACGACGGACACCCATTTATGCTGTACAGCTACAAGCCATTCCCATACTTCAGCGTGTCATACACATGCGTTGACAAAGATGGCAAAGAGCTGGCAAGTGGCTTGCGTTATGTAAAGGGCGGCGAGGCATACAATCTGCTTATACCAATAATTGATGGTTATACCCTTGTTGAGAGCGACGCAGTATATGCAGAGCTGGCCAAGGTCAGCAAGAACATAGAGCTTACTCTCACCTACCAGAGCAGCGAGACAGCCATAGACGAGGTGAGAACAGAAAACGTAAAAGGTGATATATATGACCTGTCGGGCCGCAGAGTAACAGCCCCCACAAAAGGTATATACATTAAGAACGGAAACAAAATCATTGTAAAATAATAGATGAAGACAATAACATACCGTACTCAAGGTACATGTTCACGATTCATTGAGTTGACAGGCGACAACGGCACTGTCATCGATGTAAAATTCTTTGGAGGTTGCGACGGCAACCTCCAAGGCATAAGCAAGCTTGTAAAAGGCATGAAGTATGCCGATGTGATTGCACGCCTCAAAGGCATCAGTTGCAACGGCAAGCCCACATCGTGCCCCGACCAGCTCTGCCGCGCCATAGAAGAGTTGATGAAAGAAGAAGAATAAACCATGGCAAAGAAGATAAAGAACAACGAATACAAGCTGAAGAACGAAGCCTTCATGCAGGCTTTGCGCGACGGCGAAGAGGAACTTTTTGAGATTTCGCAAGGCGTACTCATCAAGATTATAGAAAAAGGCGATGGCGACAGGTCGCCACGTGCCAACAACGTAGTAACAGTACACTACAAAGGCAGCCTCATCAACGGCAGAGTCTTCGACAACAGTTGGGAGCGAGGCTACCCCGAGGCATTCCGTCTGAGCGACCTCATAGTAGGCTGGCAGATAGCACTGACACAGATGCACGTTGGCGACCACTGGATGGTATATATCCCCTACGAAGTGGGATACGGCACACGCGCCAGCGGCCCCATCCCCGCATATTCAACATTGATATTCGAAGTTAAACTTGTTGCTATAATGTAATTTTCATTGTAGCAACCGTGTACTAACCGTAGGGGCGGACCGATGTGTCCGCCCAAAGAAAATAAACAATATGTACAACCCTGAGATACATCACCGGAGAACGATACGACTGCAAGAATACGACTATTCATCCGATGGATTGTATTTCGTAACAATTTGCGTACACGAGCACCGTTCATTGTTTGGAACGATTATAAATGACACAATGCACCTCAGTGATGCAGGACAAATGGTGCAGGAATGGTATTACCGTAGTGAAGAACATTTCCTGAATATAAAATGTTTGGAAATGATTATTATGCCCAACCATTTCCATTGCGTTTGGAAACTTGAAGAGGCAGACCAACATATATGCTTCGAAAACGAAAGCAGAACAAAGGGCAGACACGCCGGTCTGCCCCTACATCGCGTTGTACAATGGTTTAAAACAATGACTACCAATGCATACATTAATGGTATCAAACAGCATGGATGGAAACCATTCAATACACGCCTTTGGCAACGGAATTATTATGAGCACATTATACGCGACCAACGGGCTTATGAAGAAATTGCCGCATATATAATTGAAAATCCGATAAACTGGAGAAATGATAAACTATATAAAGATGAATAATTTTCATGAAACCCTACCGCGAACATTACAAAGAACTCTTGAGACTTGGTTTTCCCATTGTTGTGGGACAACTGGGAGTGATACTTGTATCCTTTGCCGACACCTTTATGGTAGGTTGGCACGGCACAGAGGACCTTGGAGCGGCGAGTTTCGTAAACAACGTTTTTAACCTTGCGATAATTTTCGCAGTGGGCTTTTCCTATGGCCTCACTCCTATCGTCGGCAAGCTGTTCGGCGAAGGCAAACAAAAGGAGGCAGGAGCCGTGCTAAAAAACGCACTGTTCACAAACGGAGTAATGGCGTTCATACTAATTGCTGTGATGGGAGTTGTTTATCAGAACATCGACCGTCTTGGACAGCCCACGGAACTGATTCCGCTGATACGCCCCTATTTTATAGTGCTGCTACTGTCGTTACCCTTTGCAATGCTTTTCAACGCATTCAAACAATTCATCGACAGCATAACCGACACAAAGACAGCAATGTGGATTATGCTCTCGGGCAACATCATAAACATTGTCGGTAACTACCTGCTCATCTTTGGTAAGTGCGGCTTCCCCGAGCTTGGCCTTTTGGGTGCAGGTATAGCAACAGTGCTGTCGCGTATGGCAATGCTTGCCCTTGCCCTTACGATATTCCTGAAGAGCAGTCGTTACCACGCATATATGCAAGGTTTCTTTGGTGGAAAAATCACCGCCAAAGAGCAGAAGACACTTAACAGGTTAGGCTTGCCTGTTGCCATGCAGATGGGGATGGAGACAGCCTCGTTCAGCCTTGCCACTATTATGGTGGGTTGGCTCGGCACAAATGCCCTTGCGGCACATCAGATAATGTGCACCGTAGGACAGCTTGGTTTCATGATGTATTATGGCATGGCCGCTGCGGTAGCAGTGAAAGTGAGTAACTATAACGGCACAGGGAACATGGCAGATATTCGTCGCTCAGCAAACGCTGGATTCAAAATAATAGTGGTGATGGCAATAATAGCCTCGTTGACGGTGTGGCTGATACGCAACCGCATGGGATTTTTCTTCACCGACAATGTAGATGTAGCACTGCTCGTTACACAGCTTGCCGTACCGTTCATCCTGTATCAGGTGGGCGACGGCCTGCAATGCAATTTCTCCAATGCTCTGCGAGGCATAGCCGATGTGAAGCCGGTGATGCGCTACGCATTCATTGCGTACTTTGTCATCTCGTTGCCGGTGGGTTATATATTTGCCTTTACACTCAACTTGGGACTGACAGGTATTTGGCTATCGTTCCCCTTTGGACTGACAACTGCCGGAGTATTGTTTTACCTGCGATTTATGAAAAAGACAAGATAGATATAACGGTAAAAACGGAGTGTAAAGTGTAGAGTTTTAAGGATAAAAACTGCGATAAAATACAAGTGCAGAGAAACATTAATAGAGAAAAGCAAAAAACAAAAGCTATATAAAACATGAACGATTACACAAAAGTAGCATTTACGGTAACCCCCAACGACGAGGTGGCTACCGACGTGTTGGCAGCATTGCTTGCCGAGGTAGGCTTCGAGAGTTTCGTACCCAACGACAACGGCATGGAAGCATACGTTCCGCACAGCCTTCACGACGAAGCATCCATTGCAACAGTAGTAGAGAACTTTCCCCTTGAAGGATATGAGATAACCTACAGCAGCGAGTTCATCGAAGGCGAGGACTGGAATGCCGAATGGGAGAAGAACTACTTCCAGCCCATAGTGCTTGGCGATGAGTGTGTTATACACAGCACTTTCCACACCGATGTTCCCAAAGCACGTTACGACATTCTCATCGACCCCAAGATGGCATTCGGCACAGGCTATCACCAGACAACATGCCACATGCTACGCGCCATTCTTGCAAGTGACATGAACGGCAAGAGCGTTCTTGATATGGGTTGCGGCACAGCCCTGCTCGCCATCCTTGCCCGTAAGCATGGAGCCACCGACGTTGTAGCCATCGACATCGACGAGTTTGCCTACGAGAATGCCAAGGAGAATATCGTACTTAATGGCACACCCGACATCGAGGTGCGCCTGGGCGGTGTCGAAGCAATAAAAGATAGTGACAGCTTTGACTTTGTAATAGCCAACATCAACCGCAACATACTGCTTGCCGACATCAAGAACTACGTGCGTTGCATGCACCCGGGCTCACAGATATTCATCAGCGGCTTCTACACCGAGGATATGGACATTCTTAAGGAAGAGGCTGCACGCAACGGCCTGCGTTACTTAGACTATGCCGAAGACAACCGTTGGGCAATGATGCGATTTGTAAAAGAGTAAAACACGATTAGAGTTTAGAGTGTAGAGAATGTAGGGGCAGACCGGTGTGTCTGCCCTATTAGCAATTAGTTTAAAGTGTAGAGTTTAGAGCGTACTGTAGGGGCGGGGTCTGCCCGCCCTTGTATTCCACCGCAGTTTTTACCCTTAACGCTTTGGATTTGTGTTCTTTTTCAAGTCTTTCTCTCTCAACTTTTTGTAGTCAAAAAGTTGCAAAAACCTCCGGCACAAGTTTCTAAATTAGCATACTTGGCTACGCTCGTTGTAAAAAACTCAAGCAAGCTTGGTTTTAACTCGCTTGCACAAGCATTCGCAAGTCGTTCAAGGCTCTTGCTCGTGAGTTACTATGTAACATCACTCATCCGCCTTTTGCTTATCGCTCGTGTCTTAACGTTCCAATCTCGGGAACAAAAGAACTCGCTTCACGCACTTCCATCATCGCATGGCGCACACGCTCAAACACTTTTGTTCTTTGCTCGTGTCTCCCATTGACAACACCGCCCAATCGCATCCCGTGCGGTGCAAACCACGTCTGCACTACGCACGACTATATGCTGGCGGTATTGTCGATTTGCAAAGCAAATTCGCTCGTTGCTCAACACCATGCCGGTTTTATTTAAAATTACACTTGTCCGCGATTTTTTCAACAGCATAGGTCATGTCTAAAAGAACCGGGTATAAAGGTTAAGGACTACTGAAGAGTGCAAAATACGCAACTCTTTTGCTTACCCATCTGTTATAGAATAAAAAAGAGATGGAACAAAGTACGTTATATACCATTTGCGGATATGTGGCAAGCATAGGGCTGATTTTAGGTTATCTTCCACAAGCTATAACAACCATACGCACCCGAAACACCGACGGCATAGCATTGCCCACATTCTTGATGATGGCCATTGGTGCCGGTGCATTTATGTTACAGGGACTGCTGCACCGCCCGGGCATAATATGGTCCATGTTTATAACCAATGCCGTTACCTGCCTTTGCAGCTGCATAGTGTTCGGGATTAAGATTTACAATGATTTCTTCAAGAAATAGCACTTGGAGAAATCATTTTCTTTACATATTTAATTAACAATCAATGTATTAACATTATTTAACAATACGGGGGGGTAAGTTGGAAAGTAATATTTATCTTTGAAAAAATATTTTAAAATAATAATTATTAATAACTAAGCTTATGAAAAAACTATTACTTTCTATTGCATGTGTGCTCTTTACGAGTATTGCAATGGCGCAGACTTTGGATTTTACATTTACCAAAGTTTCTGCATCAGAGGCTACAGTTACCGTAACTGGTAATGGTGTTGAAGCTGATGGCATCACAGCTACAATTGCTTCAAATAATGCTTGGAAAGGTCTGAACGCGAACAGTGCTGCGTTTCCTACTTCAAGTATTCTTTGTCCAGACAAGAATACCAGCACTATGACAGCTGGTAATGAAGGAACAATCACTCTAACATTGAACAATGTGCCAGATGGTTATTCTTTTAAAAATGTTACATTTACATCAGTTGCTTTGAATGGAGGAGGTAGTTTCCAGGCTGATAATGCGAATGCACAACCTGTAAACTTTACTTTGACAAATGGAGAAAGTACTTTAGGAGTGGTAAATAATGTTCCTATCAAGGTTAATTCTTCGCCTAACACATCGTCATATTCTCCAACGGCAAATGAAACAGTAACAGTTCCTTTTGAAATTGCTGAAGCGTATACAGCCCAAAATGGAACACTTGAATTGAAATTGACTTTAGCTGTTACCGAATCAAAAGGCTGTTTTTATGGCTTGGTAAAGGTTTCTATCGATACAGAGGTAGCGGTTGTTGAGCCTGAAATCCCAACTGCTATCGAGAACGTAGAGACAGAAGCAGAGAATGCTGAAATATATGACCTCACAGGCCGCAAGGTTGAGAACATCACCAAAGCCGGCATCTACATTGTAAACGGATGCAAGGTTTTAATTAAGTAATATTTCTCATTAAAATTATTGGGGTGGGATTCAAGACAGAACCCCACCCCAATGTTTTTTTGAATAACAATACAAAAAACTGTCAAACCTATTGAGGTTTAAACAAAATAAGCTATTTTTGAAATAATCTTTAAAGCATGAAAAAACTATTATTTACCCTATTCTCGCTGTTTATATTGGTTTTGCAACCTATATTGGCACAGCAGAGCATAAGCCTGAAATTCAACCGCACAGGCAGTAATGCTTCGGACGTTGCAGTGAGTATTGTCGATGCAAACGGCAATGCCATAGAGGGTGTTACAGCATCTCTTGCGTCGTCACACAG
Source organism: Bacteroidaceae bacterium (assembly GCA_045644465.1). GTDB lineage: Bacteria > Bacteroidota > Bacteroidia > Bacteroidales > Bacteroidaceae > HGM04593. Next base: position 6,560 of record JAZRGV010000047.1, on the reverse strand, counting down.
TTTAAAGGAAACGAGCAACGCAGTTACAAGCAGCATTGTATGCCCAAATGTAAACGCTAACACTAACCCCACTATTGAACTAACCTTCACTGTTACAGGTATTCCAAACGGATATACATTCAACAAGGTTGGGCTTGACATACACGCGCTGAACGGTTCCAGTGGTTATCAGGAAAACAGCGACGGTGTAACACGTCAATGGAATGTCAATGCAACGGTGAACAACACTGTTTTTGGCTCGCTAAACAACATTGACATAGCTGCCGGCGTTGGCTCACAAGGCAATGTACACAAAGTTTGGGACATCGCAGGTTCAACAGTTACATGCAACGGCACTGTAACAGCGAAGCTCACCATCACCAAAGGCACAACCAACAACGGATGTTTCTTTGGATTAAGCGAGATAACACTATCGACCGATGGCACAGCTCCAGCACCAGAGCCTGAACCGGAGCCAACTCCCGAGCCTGAAGAGGGCGAGGGCAAGGTATATCTCATCTCGTGGAAGAACACAGGTGCCAACTATATCACCGAGGAGCCCGACGGCCGTATGACTGTTCAGGGCAAGAGTGTTACAAAGGCGCAGTTCTGGATGTTCATCCCAACAGAGAAAGAGAACTGTTACTACATCAAGAACACTGCAACAGACCGTTACATAGGTAGCTGTAACCTCACTCCTTCGTCCGACTCAAAAATACACACAAGCACAACACCGGTAGAGTACTATGTTGGCAAGACAAGCAAGACAAGTGGCGAAAACGGCAACTGTTGGTTCTTGAGCTCAACCGACTGTGCCAACTACAACAACGAGAACAGCGGCCCACGCGCATTGAACAAAGACGGTGCTTCGAGCTATATCATCACATGGACAGCCGGAGTGAACAATGTAGGCTCATACTGGCAACTCATTGAGACAGCCGACCTATACGAGCTTTGTCCGTTCGATGCAAGCACAACGATTGGTAACATTGGTGCAAGCTATAACATTGAGACACCTGCTGGCAAGAACATCACCTTTACCGACGGCAATGTGGCTCTTGCACAACCCGACAGCTTCGACGAGAATCAGGAGTGGTACTTTGTGGGTGCAGGTGATGGCACAGGCTATCAGGTGGCATCGGCAAGCGAGCCTGCTACAGTAATTGGCATTGGCGAGGGTAACATCGTTGCTGCCGAGGGCCTTACAACAAAGTGGAAGGTAAACAAAGGCAAGACAAACGGCTACTATTACCTTACAAGCAACGGCACAACCCTTAAGATTGAGGGCGACAGCCTGTTCCGCTTTACCCGTCTGCGCAGTGCATACTCACGTTCACTCAAGATTTACAACAACCCATGCGGTGTAACAGCCGACAACTATGTAAAGAGAGCCGTTGTAAGCGGTGAGGGCGCTACAGGCAACATCATATACGAGGCAAACAGCAAGCCCGGCACATGGCATATAGTGTATGCCCTTGATAAAGGAGAAGTAACAAAGGGTGGTAACTTCAACATCGACATCACCCTTGCAAGCAACGCTGCCAACGGCCTCACAGCCATAGCACACTTCGACTGGAACAGCGACGGCATATTCGAGACAGCCCAGCCACTAACCATCAACGGCACAACAGGCACAGCCGAGGTAACAGTTCCCGAGTGGGCCAAGGAGACAAAGACACGTATGCGCCTGCGCGTGAACAGCAACGGCCTGGACCTTGCCGAGGACGAGGTATATGGATTCATCTATGACTTCCACATCACCGTTGTTCCTGCCACTGAAGGACGCACAGCTATGATAGGCGTCAACGCAGACAACCGCGGAACAGCAACACTGTCACAGGTTGCCGATAGCTATGCCTACGGCACCACACTCACAGCCAAGGCTACACCAAAGGGCGACGCACGCTTCGTATGCTGGCGCGAGGAAGGAGTGGTTGTCTCTACCGATGCCGAATACACTTTCACCCTCGACCGTAACGTGAAGCTGGTGGCATACTTCAGCCCTAACACTCTGCCCGATTCAACAACTGCCATACAGGCTGTTGCACAGGAAGAGGAACTGGCGTTTGTAATGGACAACAACAGCATCACGGCTGTTGGCGAGTGCGCTGTAACAGGCATTGCATTATACACTGCCGATGCAGCCGTTGTGGCACGTGCCAATGGCAGCACATTGGACATCAGCAATGTAAAAGATGGTGTGTATGTAGTGAGTGCTACCACAGCAACAGGATACAAGAACCGTAAGATTTACCTGAAGAAATAAGAGAAAACCCCTTAGTTCGATAAACGATTAAAACGAAGTTTAGAGTTTAAGGATTAACGTTTAACGAACAACGGAATCATTGGGGGCCGACCGATGTGTCTGCCCGATACGTGGAGAAAGATAAGATAAAAAAGTAAAATTAAACAATATGGACAAGAACAAACTATTGATTTTCGGTTGTGGACTGCTTGCCTCGGCAACAGTACAGGCGCAAGAGGCGCAGAAGCCGAACATAATCTACATTATGTGTGACGACCTTGGCTATGCCGATGTGGGTTGCTATGGACAGCAATACATCAGCACACCCAACCTCGACCGTATGGCTGCAGAGGGTATGATGTTCACACAGGCCTACGCGGGAAGCCCCGTAAGTGCTCCCTCGCGTGCATGTTTCATGACCGGACAGCATACAGGCCACACCAAGGTGCGCGGAAACAAGGAGTACCGCATTGGAAACATCACCTATGGCAAGACAAACGACCCTACACAGACAGGCCAGGAGCCTTACGACCCAGCTCACATCGTTCTTCCCGAGATAATGAAGGACAACGGATACACCACAGGTATGTTCGGTAAGTGGGCCGGTGGCTACGAAGGATCGGAGTCAACCCCCGACAAGCGTGGCATAGACCGCTACTATGGCTTTATGTGTCAGTTCCAGGCACACCTCTACTACCCTAACTTCCTTAACTCGTATGACAGGGAGGCAGGCGACGATGCTGTGAAGCGTGTGATACTCGATGGTAACACCCCATACGCTATGCACGGCGATGAATACAAGCAGCGCAAGGACTATTCGGCGCAGCTCATCCACGAAGAGGCAATGAAATGGATTGACAAGCAGACAGCCGACAAACCATTCTTTGGCATATTCACCTACACACTGCCTCACGCCGAGCTGGCACAGCCCAACGACTCCATACTACAGGCCTACCAGGGCGCATTCTGCCAGGAGAAGAGCTACGGTGGCGATGCCGGTTCACGCTACAACCCAACAAACATTGCACACCAGCAGTTTGCCGCTATGGTAACACGCCTCGATGCATACGTGGGCGAGGTGCTTGCCAAGCTAAAGGAGAAAGGCTTCGACAAGAACACATTGGTGATATTCACCAGCGACAACGGCCCACATACCGAGGGCGGTGCCGACCCCGACTATTTCAATACCGAGAAGCTGTTGCGTGGTACCAAGCGTTCTACCACCGAGGGTGGCATCCGTGTGCCATTCATCGCATGGTGGCCCGGAGAGGTGCAGGCAGGCGTTGTAAACGACCATCAGCTGGCGTTCTATGACCTTATGCCTACATTCTGCGACGTGGCAGGCATTGATAATTATGTTGAGCGTTACAGCAACAAAGAGCTTGCAGTGGATTACTTCGACGGCCTGTCGTTCGCTCCCACATTGTTGGGCGAGGGCAAGCAGGAGAAGCATGAGTTCCTATACTGGGAGTTCCACGAGACAAATATGATGGCGCTTAGCATGGGCGACTGGAAGCTTGTGGTGCAGAACGGTAACTGCAGCCTTTATGACCTTGTTACCGATACACACGAGGATAAGGACCTTGCTGCTGAATACCCTGAGATTGTTAAGCAGATGAAGGATATTATACTTCGCGAACACACTGCAAGTAATATTTCGCAGTTCAACAATATAACATTACCGAAATAATAGTAAAAAAAAATATAACAGAGAGGGTGCTTGTCGATTGGCAAGCACCCTCTCTGTTAATTACATATCCTCTATTGATAGTCCTTTGTATATAACCTCATAGTTATTGAATGTACCAATAGCTTTCATAAATGTTTCCGATTTGGTTATTAAGAGTTTCTCGTCAAAGTTCTTTGCCTGGCGTTTGACTTCGATAAATTCAATTCTTCTATCTATTTCATCTTCTGCTATAATGTCTATCTCATTCTCACCTTTACGGTCGTGCCAATATCCAAGGTGGGTAAATGTGCCCCACTCTTTCAGCATCTCGCAAAAGTAGGCTTCGAGAGATTTACCGCTTACTGTTGCAAAGTCGCGTTCTACCAATGTCTTCAACCTTTCATTACCACCGGCCTCAATGACATGGGCATATTTATATACAAACCTAAACCAGAATTTCAGGAATTGGTCGTTGATAGAATAATGCACATTCTTGTTCGACGACTTCTCATAAATTGGTTGCATCTTAGTTATCAAGCCATATTCTTCGTTTAGGTTCTTTAAGTACCCCGACAACTCTTTTATATTAAGAGCACTTTCTAATTCCGATCGTGTATTTTTTCCTTGAGCTATAAGCGTCAGAATTGAGAAGTATATACCATAGTCTTTTCCAAACTCATCGACAAGCATATTTTTACCTTCGGATAAAAAATAAGAATCCTGCTCAAAGAACATATCCAACATCTTTCTCTCGGTAAACTTTTTCTTGTCTATGAACAACTCAACATATTTAGCCACTCCGCCTGTTATAGTGTATAGAGCCAATAAGTCCGACTTTTTATAACCTGGACAATATTCCAACATTATCTCTTTTAATACCGAAGGCTTGAAAGGGCGAACATGTATGGTATCGGTTTGTCGGCCAAACAGAGGCTGTTTCTTATCCTTGAATATCTTATTCATCAATGTGTTTACAGAACCTGCCACAATTAGGTTTATATGGGAGCTATTTTTGTAACTATCCCAGATATTCTGCATATCGGAATATATTGAAGGATTTACCCTATAAAAATCTTGAAACTCATCGATGAAGAGAGTTATATGCTGCGTCATCGCCAGCTCCATAATAAACTTGAATATTGCAGCAAATGACATCCCTTTGCCTTCAAGCATGGGGATATTAAGCTTTGTGCGAATTTCGTCAATAAATATATCGCACAAGTCGGCTTCGGCCTTACGGGCAACAAAGAAATAGAGCATAGGCTTGTTCTCGTAAAATTTCTTCACCATCTCTGTTTTACCAATGCGACGTCGGCCTGTAATAATGGTAAACTGCGCAACTTCACGAGATAGTTCCTCTATTTCCCTAAGTTTATCAAATTCTGTTTCTCTATCAAAAAATCTCATATCAAAAAGCACTTATCGTAACAAGCATTACCGTAACAGCTATTACGGTTGTGCAAATATATGAATAAAATTATCATTAAAGCAAAAAAACAAAAGAAAAAATAGTTTGTTTGAATGAGAAATACGAAGTTTTTCATACCGCGCATGCAGGGGCTGACCGGTGCGCCTGCCCGATTATCGTTAATAGTTAATAGTTAATAGTTAATAGTTAATAGTTAATAGTTAATAGTTAATAGTTTACTGCTGTTCTTACCATTAATGATTATGTCAGATATTCTTTTTGCAGTATTTGTTTTTCGTACTTTCTGTATCGACAGAAAGTACCAAAGAGCCTGGCACAGACAAAAATCAGTCTGCTTGCGCTTTGCTCAAGAATTGCTTGCCACAGCAAGCAATATCTTTCGGTCGCACAATCTTTGTCGCTTGAACTTGCCTTTTGTTTGACGGCGCTCCGGAACTTGTGCGGTATGGCGTTATAAAGAATAATATAACGCCCCGCACTGCAAACAGTCCTCGCTTCCTCCCGTAAAACCAAAGAGTTCAAGCTGTGATTTTTGACAGTGCCGTCTTGTTTGAAATTACCTTTGGCTGACGCCCCTACGGCTGTTGTCGAAACTTCGTTTTAATCGTTGCTCGCTAATCGTTGAAATCAGACTGCAGCAATAATCAAAATCGGCGAGGATTTTGATCTGACCCCAAAAAGTTGGACGGATTAATAAATAAATTTATTGGTAAAGAGTTCGGTATTGCACCGGACTCTTTCCTTTTAGTCTCAGTTTTATTCTCTCATTGTTGTAATAATGGATATATTTCTTCAGTTCCTGCTTGAAGTGATCCATATCCTTGAACTCTTGCAAATACAGCAGTTCGGACTTCATGATACCAAAGAAGTTCTCCATCATAGCATTGTCAAGACAGTTGCCTTTGCGTGACATGCTCTGTATAATACCATTGCGTTTAAGTGCCAATTGGTATTGTAAGTGTTGATAATGCCAACCCTGGTCTGAGTGTAGTACAAGTCCTTTCTGTGGCTTTACTTTCCTTATTGCACTGTTAACCATATTCATTACCATACGCAAGTCCGGGCTGTCGGAGATGGTGTAGGAGATTATCTCGCCATTATACATATCAAGTATCGGTGAGAGGTAAGCCTTTCTATCGCCAATCTTGAACTCTGTGACATCAGTGGCCCATTTGCGGTTAGGTGCTTGTGTACTAAAATCACGCTCCAACACATTGGCTGCAACACGGCCAACCTCG
>JAZRGV010000046.1:0-6149 GCA_045644465.1 Bacteroidaceae bacterium | reverse complement strand
GTGTTCGCAACTGACAGCATTGCCTATGGTAGCGAAATCACCTTACGCGAACAACCAACAAAAGAGGGATACACCTTCAGTGGCTGGAGCGAAGCACCAACGACAATGCCGGCAAAGGATATTACCATTGAGGGTACATTTATTTTAGATGATACTGCAATTGACGACGTTGAAGCTGTAAATAAAGAAAAAACTGTTTATGACATTAAGGGTAACCGCATCATTGATACCGAAAACCTTGAACGTGGAATTTACATAGTAAACGGTAAAAAGGTTATGGTAAAATAAAATTATAACACAAAATTACGGTGGCTAAACAAAAAATTCAGCCACCGTAATTTATTTACAATTGATAACACTAGTAATAAAGTTATTACTAACATTTCTACACTCGTATTATCTTAATAGAATACTCTCTATCGCCTCTTTGAGTTGTGGTTTTCCAATTGCTCCTTGTGAGCGGTGCATTGTTCCGTTCTTTTCAATGAAAATCAGTGTGGGGATGGAACGGATGCTGAAGAGCGATGCCAATTCTTCCTCTTCATCGACATTTATCTTGTATATGTCCACCTTGCCGGCATACTCTTCGGAAACCTCTTCGAGCACGGGAGCGAGCATCTTGCAAGGGCCGCACCACTCGGCATAAAAATCGATTAACGCCGGCTTATCGCCCAAAAATTCAAAGCCTATGGGATTCGATTTGTAGTCGGCTACTCTTTTGATGAATTCTTCGTTTTTCAAATGTATTGTTGCCATAATATTTTTCTTTTTCTATTAATAATGATTTTCGCCTACGAACATAACAAAAAGCGGCAAAAAAGTAATGTCCCGATAACTTTATTTAGCATAAAAAAAATTAAAATGCAGTATAAAGTAAAAAATAGAAACGCTTTATTGATTGTTTGGATAGTTTAAAGTAATTTAGCACCTGTAATTACTAAATTGGGATAAACTTATGGAACAAAGAACTTTCCTTGACAAAATATGGCGTTTCATCAAACGTTATAACCGTTATATCAAAGTAGGATTAATATCTCTGATAGCTCTTATAATAGCCATACTACCCAATGAAACGTTTGGTATCGAAGGTCTTACAGATATTCAACAACGTGTAATTGCAATATTCTTCTGGGCGGCTTGTATGTGGATTGTAGAAGCTGTGCCGGCGTGGACTACATCCCTGCTTATTATAGTCATAATGCTGTTTACTATCTCGGACAGCGGAATATCGTTCCTTGTTTCGGGATATGCCAAAAGCGAACTTATAAGCTACAAGGTTATAATGGGTACTTTTGCCAACCCCACAGTTATGCTGTTCATGGGTGGCTTTATCCTTGCTCTTGTTGCATCAAAAAGCGGTATAGACATAAGCATGGCGCGTGCGATGCTCAAGCCGTTCGGCTCAAAGCCATCGGTGGTGCTGTTCGGTTTCATGCTTGTAACGGCAATATTCTCGATGTTCGTGAGCAACACTGCCACAGCAGCCATGATGCTTACTTTTCTTGCACCGGTGCTACGTCAACTGCCAAGCACTGAAAAGGGAACTGCGGCTTTGGCTCTTGCCATTCCAATAGGCGCAAACATCGGTGGCTTGGCAACTCCTATAGGAACACCTCCCAACGGTATTGCATTGCAATACATCAACGACGTTGACGGACTTAACCTTGGAGTGGATTTTGGAGAATGGATGATGGTTATGACTCCTATAATGCTGGCAATACTTGTTATTTCGTGGGTGCTTTTGCGTTTTATGTTTCCATTCACTGCCAATAAGGTAAACCTTACAATCATTGGCGGCGCCAAGAAAGGTTGGAGAACATACGTTATATACGGTACTTTAGCCGTTACTATCCTTTTGTGGATGTTCGAGAAGTGGACGGGCATAAATTCATACATTGTAGCACTGTTCCCTATTGGAGTCTTTGCCATTACACGAATAATAAAATCGAGCGACCTTAAGGATATCGATTGGGCTTGCCTGTGGATGGTTGCCGGTGGATTTGCTCTTGGCGAGGGTATGTCAAAGACCGGGCTTGCAAAGGCTCTTGTAGAGACTATTCCGTTCGACAGCTGGCCGGCTATGGTTGTGATGATTGGTGGAGGATTAATATGTTGGTTGCTATCACAGTTTATATCAAACTCGGCTGCAACCGCGTTGATGGTGCCCATAATGGTTGCTGTGGGAGTTGGTATGAAAGATTCTTTGGGGATATACGGCGGTGTTGGCACACTACTCATTGGTGTTGCCATGGCAGCGTCGTTTGCAATGTCTTTGCCTATCAGCACACCTCCTAATGCCATTGCATATTCTACCGGACTTATAAAAACATCACAGATGTTCAAGACCGGTATAATCATAGGTGTAATATCACTTGCATTGGGATATGCAGTGATTATAACTGTGGGACGCACAGGAATCTTTGGATAATAAATCAAAATAAAATATGAAAAGAACACTATTATTCGCATCGCTCCTTGCCATATTTACTCTTGGGGCTTTTGCACAGGAAAAAGAGAAACCAAGTTTCAAGTTCTATGGTTTCGTAAGAAATTACGCATGTTACGATACTCGTGAGAGCTATACTTCGAACAGCGAGCAGTTCTACTACATGCCTAAAGATGAAAAACTCAACGGTTTAGGAGAAGACCTGAATGCACAGGACAACATCATGTTGTTGAGCATCACTACCCGTTTGGGATTGAACGTCACCGGATTGAACTTCCTTGGCTCAAAGACCTCGGCAAAGATTGAGGCTGACTTCGCAGGATTTAGTACAAGTAACACAGTGCTTCGCATACGTCAGGCATACGCTAAGATGGATTGGGAACACAGCAAAGTTCTTGTAGGTCAGGCATGGCACCCTGCTATGGGTGATATGATGCCCGATGTATTCTCACTGGAGACAGGTGCTCCGTTTACTCCTTTCAGCCGTTCACCACAGGTGCGTTATGACTATGAAACAAAGAACGTGAAGTTGACAGCAACAGCACTTTATCAGTTCCAATACACATCATACGGTCCTAAAGACCCGGCAAAAGGCGACTACACATCAACCGGCTCATTCGATTACGCACGCAATGCAATTGTTCCCGAAATATATCTGCAGGGAATAATCAAGAGCGGTGGCTTTATGATGGGACTTGGCGTGGATGTACTTACATTAAAACCACGACAGATATATGATGCCGTAGTACCTGCAGCTGACGGCAACGGCACAACAACTATGAGCAGCGTATGCAATGAGAAGTTGATGACAAGCATAACCCCAACACTCTTTGCCTCATACAAGAAGGGTAATTGGGGCGTTAAAGGACGAGTTACATATGCACAGAATGCTGCGCACTTGAGTATGATAAGCGGTTATGCCGTTACAAAGAAACTCGACAACGGTGAGTGGAGATACAGCAGCCTCAACAGCATTGGTGGATGGGTTGACGCAACATACAAACAACCATTGAAAACAGGTTATCTGACATTCTGTTGCTTTGCCGGCTACACAAAGAACCTGGGTTGTATGAATGAAATAGTTGACAACATGATATACATGCGTGGCGAAAAGAACATGGACTATATGTGGCGTGTTGCACCAAGTGTTCTTTACACACACAATGCAATGCAGATAGGTATAGAGTACAATCCCACAACAGTTGGCTACGGCAAACACGATGGCGACTACAAGATGTACAACCCACACGCTGTGACCAACCACCGTATATGCGCAATGCTGAAATATAATTTCTAAACTATATAAGACATGAACAAGAAAATTTTAACATTAGGTTTGATGCTTTTTGCAGGTTTGGGCGCGAGCGCACAGGTGAGCCTTGTAAATCCTGTACCGCAAGAGGTAAACACAGCCAACGCTATCTTTGACGCTCCTGCACAATGGAGCATCAGCGCCGCAAAGAAAAACTTAAGCGGACACATCTACGATGCACTTGCAACAGCATCGCCCGAAATTGCGAATAAAGCAAACTTCAAAGTAACAATAGGTATTCGTGGCGACAAGCAGGTAAACAAATACAAAAAGCAGATACCTTCAAAGGCCGAAGGTTACTACCTAAAGGTTACAGACAAGGAGATTGTAATTGCCGGAAACGACGAGAACGGCCTTTTCTATGGCGTGCAGACACTGCTTGGTATGATGAAAGAGGGTAAGCTCGAAGCTTGTACTATAACAGACTGGCCCGACGTTCCTTTCCGCGGAACAGTAGAGGGTTTCTACGGCACACCATGGAGCCACGAAGCACGCAAGAGCCAACTCGAATTCTATGGTCGCAACAAGATGAACGTATATATCTATGGCCCAAAAGACGACCCCTGGCACCGCGACAAATGGCGCGAGCCATACCCCGAGGCAGAGGCTAACCGCATAGCAGAGCTTGTTGAAGTGGCAAAGAAAAACGGTGTAAACTTCTATTGGGCTATACACCCTGGTGTTGACATCAAATGGAACGACGAGGACCGCGACCACCTTATGGCAAAGCTCGAGGTAATGTACCAGCTTGGTGTACGTTCATTTGCAGTGTTCTTCGATGATATCTGGGGTGAGGGTGCAAAAGCCGACAAACAAGCAGCATTGCTTAACTACATCGACGACAACTTTGTACAGGTGAAGAAAGATGTTGCTCCTCTTATACTTTGCCCAACAGAATACAACAAAGGCTGGGCTAACGAGCAGGGCGGTTACTTGCGTACACTTGGTAGCAACCTTAATAAAGGCATCGAGGTTATGTGGACCGGTAATTCTGTTGTGGCATGTATCGACAAACCCACTATGGAGTGGATTAACGAGCGCATAGAGCGCAAGGGATATATATGGTTGAACTTCCCTGTTAACGACTTCGTTCGCGACCACATTCTTATGGGACCTGCCTATGGCAACGGCCTTGACATTGCAACAGATGTATCAGGTTTTGTGAGCAACCCGATGGAGTATGCCGAGACATCAAAGATTTCGCTGTACGGCATAGCCGACTACTGCTGGAACATGGAAGCTTACGACTACAAGAGCAACTGGGAAAAGAGTTTGCAGGATATTCTCCCAAGCAACCACGAGGCACTACGCGTATTTGCATTGTACAACAAAGACCTTGGCCCTAACGGACACGGTTTCCGTCGCGAAGAGGGAGAGGAACTGAAAGATATTGCAGAAAAGGCACTCGCCGGCGATTTTTATTCAGTGGGAATGTTGAACTCAGCATGCTATGAGCTTGGTTTGGCTTGCGACATCCTACTCAACGACAACAGCAACCCACAACTGTTGCACGAATTACGTCCTTGGCTTATACAAGGAAAGAACCTTGCCGCATATGGTGGTGCTGTGTGTTTGATGAGAATGTTATCTGATGCAAGTCAGACATCAAGCAACTTTGTAACATTCGAGAACCTTTACCAGCAGGCACGCTCATTGCAGAAGCAGATGTTCGACCTCGAGAACAACAAAGCAATGCGTCACCCATACCAGATTGGTACTAAGTTGGGTACAAAGGTTATGTTGCCTACATTGAACAAGCTCTTTACAATGGCAACAGAGAAGTACAACGAGAAGAAGGGTACAGACTTGAATACAACAGCCGAATACAACCCATTCAAGTTGTCATCAACTGTGAAGCAGTTGGCTCTTTTACCTGTAACACTAAACGGAGACGTTGTGAACATCACTCCTGCGCTCGAAGTTATCAACTGGCAAGCCGATGGTGAGCTTTTGCTCGAGAGCGAGACACCAATCACATTCCAGGGTATGGACTTCAACTTTGGTGTAGAAGGCGTTGCAAAACACTTCCGTCTTGAGTTATTCGTTAACGGAGCATGGAGAGAGGTTGCACTACTCCACTACAGCGATAACGACCCTGTAATACACACAGGTAACGAGCTTGGCGGTATGACAGCTACAAAGCTACGTATCACCAACAAGAGCGGTGAAGAACAGAAGGTATATTTCAAGAACTTCCGTTTTGTAAGAAGATAAAAAGAACCATACACACCATAAAAAAAGCCGAGTGATATTGATCTGACCCCAAAAAGTTGGACGGATTAATAAATAAATTTATTGGTAAAGAGTTCGGTATTGCACCGGACTCTTTCCTTTTAGTCTCAGCTTTATCCTATCATTATTGTAGTAATGGATATACTTCTTCAGTTCTTG
>JAZRGV010000045.1:0-5157 GCA_045644465.1 Bacteroidaceae bacterium | reverse complement strand
CGGAATGTCCTTCATCTGATATGTCTCAAATGCACCTTTAGCTTTAGGACCTCTCTGGCGCCATACTTTCAATGTAAAACTTATATTTTTATCCATTGCTTACAAATTTTATTAGTTCTTGTAGTTACGTTGCTGTACCTTGATGTACTGATAGTTGAGGTCCTCCTTAAGAAGTTCTGGCTCCTCGCCCTCGCCGGCATACTTCCAGCAAGCCACGTATGAGAAGTTCTCATCGTCGCGCTTAGCCTCACCCTCTTCGGTCTGGTGCTCCTCGCGGAAGTGACCACCGCAAGACTCCTCACGGTTGAGAGCATCACGAGCCATAAGTTCACCAATCTCGATGAAGTCGAGAAGACGGAGTGCCTTTTCAAGCTCAATGTTCAATGTGTCAGCATCGCCAGGGATACGAACCTCTTTCCAGAACAAATCTCTTACGCGAGCTATCTCCTTGATAGCCTTCTCGAGAGACTCCTTGGTACGTGCCATACCTACATTGTCCCACATGATAAGACCGAGTTCCTTGTGGATTGAATCGACACTGCGTGTACCCTGAACCTTCATAATCTTGGCAATCTTGTCGTTTACAGCCTTTTCAGCCTCAACGAACTCAGGAGCATCAGTGCTGAAGCGTGGAACCTGAATCTGGTCAGACAAGTAGTTCTGGATTGTATAAGGAAGAACAAAGTAACCGTCAGCAAGACCCTGCATAAGAGCCGAAGCACCAAGACGGTTAGCACCGTGGTCGCTGAAGTTAGCCTCACCGATAGCGAACAAACCTGGGATTGATGTCTGCAACTCATAGTCAACCCAAATACCACCCATTGTATAGTGGATAGCAGGATAGATCATCATAGGCTCCTTGTATGGGTTGGTATCAGCAATCTCCTCATACATATCGAAGAGGTTACCATAACGCTGACGTACAACATCCTCACCCAAACGCTGGATAGCATACTTGAAGTCGAGGAATACAGCCAAACCTGTATTGTTTACACCAAAACCGGCATCGCAACGCTCCTTAGCAGCACGTGAAGCAACGTCACGTGGAACAAGGTTACCGAATGCAGGATAACGACGCTCCAAGTAGAAGTCGCGGTCCTCATCGGGAATATCGTTAGGATGCTTTGTACCTGCCTGCAACGCCTTGGCATCTTCGAGTTTCTTTGGTACCCAGATACGACCGTCGTTACGAAGCGACTCAGACATAAGTGTAAGCTTAGACTGCTTGTCACCGTGAACAGGGATACATGTAGGGTGAATCTGTGCATAACATGGGTTAGCGAAGTAAGCACCCTTACGGTAGCACTGCAATGCTGCAGAACCGTTGCTACCCATAGCATTTGTAGAAAGGAAGTATGCGTTACCATAACCACCGGTAGCGATAACCACAGCGTGAGCAGCAAAACGCTCTACCTTACCTGTTACAAGGTTACGCGCGATAATACCGCGTGCACGACCGTCGATAACAACGAGGTCAAGCATCTCGTAACGTGTGAATACCTTTACAGTACCCTGGTTTACCTGGTAGTTGAGTGCAGAGTAAGCACCGAGAAGAAGCTGCTGACCGGTCTGACCGCGGGCATAGAATGTACGCGATACCTGAGCACCACCGAATGAACGGTTAGCCAAAAGACCGCCGTACTCACGTGCGAAAGGAACACACTGTGCTACGCACTGGTCGATGATAGCACCTGACACCTCAGCCAAACGGTGAACGTTAGCCTCGCGTGCACGGTAGTCACCACCCTTGATTGTATCGTAGAAAAGACGGTAAACAGAGTCACCATCGTTCTGATAGTTCTTTGCTGCATTGATACCACCCTGTGCTGCAATAGAGTGAGCACGACGTGGAGAATCCTGGATACAGAAGTTAAGCACGTTGAAACCCATAGCACCAAGAGAAGCTGCGCCTGAAGCACCGGCAAGACCGGTACCTACAACAATGATATCCAACTTACGCTTGTTGGCAGGGTTCACCAATTTCTGATGTGCCTTGTAGTTCGTCCATTTCTCAGCCAATGGGCCTTCAGGGATTTTAGAATCCACTTTTACTGAACTTATTTTAGCCATAATATATTTGTTTTAGATTTTACAGTAAATTGTTATTAGCAACAAGGTGCGCAACAAGCAGCAGGAGCAGCAACCTCGATTGTTCCAAGTGCGCCCAAGCCGAGGAAACCGGCTACAACTACAGCTAAGAAACCAAGGATAATCAAAGTAACTACAACGTTACCGATAGCTCTCCAACGGCAGAACCATACATTGTTGTTGATACCGAGTGTCTGAATTGCACTCCAGAAACCGTGTGTAAGGTGGAACCACAAAGCAGCCAACCACACAACATAAAGGATAGCATAGACAGGACATGTGAATGTCTGTGCAATGTAACCTGAACCGTTTGCCACATTAGCCATAACAGCAGGCTCAACATGCATACCCAACATGTGAAGAACTTCGGGCAACTGCATCTTAGCCCAGAAATTGAATAGGTGCAATCCCATACCAAGAATTACAATGATACCGAGAACAAGCATGTTCTGTGATGCCCATTCCACGCCCTTTGGTTTTTCAACCACTGCATAACGCTGTGAACCACGAGCCTTTCTGTTCTGAAGTGTAAGGATGAAAGCATAAACAAAGTGTACAAGGACAAGAACAGCAAGACCAGCTGTACCTACCAATGCATACCAGTTAGCTCCCAAGAACTCACAAATCATGTTGTAACCCTCAGTGCTGAAGATAGCAACCAAGTTCATTGACATGTGGAAAAGAAGGAAGAAAACGAGAGCCAAGCCCGTTACACTCATGAGTACCTTCTTTCCGACAGAAGAATTAAATAACCACATAATGAATTGATATTAAATTATATAAAAATAAATAGTTTAAATTCCTACTGATAAGGCATATTAACAAAAGACAAAAATAAACTTTTTTTCATAAAAAATAGCAAAAGGCCCTTTTTTTTTAAAATTGTTACCATATAAGCTCCAAAATAAAGAAAACAAGCGGTAGCCCGATACGTTTCATGCAACAACAATTATATTGCCAAAAAAAGCACTTACAAATTGGCATTGCCACGCACTTTTGCTACATTTGCGAGCAAATACCAAAAAAACACAAAATTCAAATACACTATGGCAACATTAAAAGAGAAAATCGGATATGGATTCGGCGATATGGCATCGTCTATGTTCTGGAAAGTTTTCAGCGCATACCTGCCCATATTCTACACAAATGTTTTCGGGCTCGATTTATCAATAGCAGCCTTATTGTTCCTTGTAACAAAAATATGGGATGCCGTGTCCGACCCCATGATGGGCATCATCGCCGACCGCACAAACACAAAATGGGGTAAATACCGCCCCTATCTGTTGTGGATAGCCGTTCCTTTTGCCATTGCAGGCGTATTGCTGTTTACAACACCTAACATGGGCGAGACAGGCAAGAACATATGGGCTTTTGCCACATATATACTTATGATGACTATCTACACCGCCATCAACGTGCCCTACGGCTCAATGCTTGGTGTAATGACAGAAGACACCGATGAAAAGACAGTTTTTTCATCATATAGAATGTTCTTCGCCTACACCGGTTCATTCATTGTTTTGGCATTGTGGGAACCCCTTTGCAACTCATTGGCTGGAGTAAGCGGCAAGCTCACATACGAGCCACAGGCATGGCAAACGGCAATGATTGTTGTAAGTACAATATGCCTTGTACTTTTCGTGCTGACCTTTAAAATGACACGCGAGAGAATAAAGCCCGCAATTAAGCAGAGCAGCATAAAAGACGACTTCAAGTCACTGCTGCATAACGGTCCTTGGTGGATTCTTTTGGGTGGAGTATTGTTCTTCAATTTCTTTGGAGCTGTACGATATGCCGTTATCCCCTACTACTTCACCACACAGATAGCCGAGGGAGCAACACTTTCGTTTTTCTCCATTGAGTTCCTTTTCTACGCAGGTATATTCTTCACCATTGGCGAAATTGCAAATATGATTGGCGTTGCAATAGCAACTCCCATCACATTCAAGCTTGGCAAGAAGAGCACATTCCTTTACTCTCTTTTTGCAATTATGGCATTATGCATCGCATTCTACTATGTGCCCACCGACAACACAAGCGGATATTGGGCTCTACTTATTCTGCAAATTGCAACAGGAATCTTCACCGGTATCATTTCTCCGTTGGTATGGAGTATGTATGCCGACATTTCCGATTATGCCGAGCTTAAGTTCAAGACCGCATCGACAGGTCTGATATTCTCGTCATCATCTATGGCTCAGAAGTTCGGCGGTGCATTCGGAACATCCGCAGTCCTTTGGTTGCTTGCAGCATTCGGGTTCAACACTGCCGAAGGTGCAGTGCAGACAGCCGATGCCATTGAGGGATTACGCTTGCTCATAAGCTGGATTCCTGCTGGCATAGCAGCATTGTCGGCAATATTCATCTTCATATATCCGCTGACAACAAAGCGTATGAAAGAGATAACAAAGCAACTCAACAGCACAAGAGAGTAAAAACATTTCGCTAATAAAAAACTTCAGCATAGTGGGCAGAAAGAAATTTTCACAACAGGAAATCAACGTTATACGCAAACTGTTGGGTAGTAAGATGCACGGTAACCGCGCACAACAGAAGATGGTGCGACATACATTAAGAACTGTGTTCGAATTCAATATTTCGGACTTCAATATACAAGGCCAGGCCTTTGGCCCCGCCGATCTCGACGAGTGCATCAAGCGCAACAGAATACACATCCTTGACGATGCAACCATCGAGGCCATGAAGATACGCCACGCCGAGAAGAAACAACACGACGAGGCAATGCGCCAGGCCGAAGCCATTGCCGACGGTGAAGCAGTCGATTGGCAGGAGGTACTCAAGGAGTGGAACGAATACTATTCCAACAATCCGGAATAACATCACAAGACAACATAACGAAAGGGAGGCCACAAACCTCCCTTTCGTTATATATCTAAAAAACCATCGATGAAAGCGTCAGGAAATAGAAATTTCTTTTCACCGAGAGTGAATTTGACATGGATAAACTTTTCGTTCTTGTTGATTTTTACAACGGTTCCCATGCCGAATTTCTTGTGAATTACAGTGCTGCCAACACCTATTGACTCCAATTTGCTTTCAATGTCTTGC
>JAZRGV010000044.1:0-24085 GCA_045644465.1 Bacteroidaceae bacterium | reverse complement strand
TCCTGCGGGCTGATGGTCATATAGGTGTGATACAGCGCCTCTTGCAAGTCCTCGTCTGTAGGATTCTCTGACGAATAATTGCGAACGAAGGCCGAGCCATCGGAGAGCAATGCCACCATCTCAGTACCTTTATCATCGGCTTCCCAATTGAAAATAAGGTTTCCCTTGCCATTGGGGTCTGCCCATACTGCACGGGTAGAAGGCTCGTCAGCACTGCTGAAGGTGAGCTGCTCATATTTGCTCACGCTCGGCTGCTCAGGGGTGTCGGGTACAATGTCGTCGTTGTTGCAAGAAGCAAACGACAGCATCGCCAACGCACCAATTATTAGTTTATTTATTTTCATACTGTTTATTATATATTTTTGTTTTAACTTACCCATTAACAATACTCGCTTTCCGTGACCCTCACGGCATCAATTTCATCGATGCTACGTGCGACCTATCACTGCTCGTATTGTTGATAACGAAATTTATCTCACTCGTTTCACTCGCTCCATAAATTTCCTCATTGACTCGTTTTGCTCATCGCAACCCGTGCTCTGCACGACCATTGCCTTTGGCGAAACAGCTTCGCTCATTGTGCATGTGAATAAATTCCCACCCACTCGCTTATTCGCTGCTTTGTCTGCAAAACTCGCGATTTGGAATTAATTGCATTAATGGGTGGCAAATTGACTCGTTTTGCTTGTCGCAACCCGTGCTCTGCACGACCATTGCTGCAAAACTCGCGATTTGGAATTAATTGCATTAATATCCAAATTCAGTATCATCGCTATCGGGAGCTGAACCTTTTAAACCCTTTTTCATCTCCACATATACCTCAACCACGTCGGCTGTATCAACTTTACCATCACCATTAATATCTACCTGTTCAGTGGTCAAACTATCATCGGCTGTGCCAAGGATATAATCGTATATGAGTTGTGCATCGGCTGTGGTTATTGTACCGTCGGCATTTGTATCAGCCGATGTCTTTGTGTCTGTTACAGCAAAAGCCGTAATGAACATCATCGTTCCGAGTATTGTAGTTATTGTTTTTTTCATAGCTTCACCTTTTTACCATTAATGATATATATACCTTTCTCTGTGATTTCTTTAACGCTACGGCCTGCAAGGTCGTAGATTTCTTTCTTCTCATCTCCCATTTCTCCTTTCTCATTTCTGCTTTCTACTTTCTCCACGCCTGTTGTATTGCTCTCGATTTCTATTGTCAGGCTCTGCTCTGCTACAGTGTATGATGTCACTCCGGCATCATTTACGCCGACAGCAAACATTCCTGTTGCTGTTATTGTATGTTCGCCATCAGACAACTGCGAGAAGTCGCATAGCCATGTGCATATCACATCGTTGCCTTCCACAACAACAAAGAGCGAGGGTGAAGCTACCGACACAAAATACGCGCCAGAGACATCACCTTCTTTAAGTTCATGGTTCTTTGCCCTACCACACAATACTCCATCAGCAAGTATAATATTCTCAGGCATAGTAATGTATGCCTCGACTGCAGTGATATCTGTGGTCGGGTTATCCAAATGTAGCATCAATGGGACTTTGGCCAAATCGTTTGTTTCTCCTATTGTAAAATATAGACGATTGTCATGAAGTGTCTCTTGGGCTGACAATGGCAACACCGATAGAAAAGTCAGCAGATAAAATAGTTTCCTTAGTTTCATTTTGTTTCTTTTTTATAACAAACGCGCTACTGCACGACAAGATGTGCCGAACAACAGCGCGTTATATTTCACATTCCATTTCTGTTCTTAGGAGGGGACACGTTGTACTACAATCAGTTACAACAACGCAAGCATAGGCGGTCGGTGGGACTGCCCGGTTGTTGATGTGTATGTAACGGTTGTGTGTCATTTTTTTGTGTCTGTTTGTTACCTCGAGTGCAAAATTATACGAATTCGCAAAACGTACAACCTTCATTAACAATTGTTTTTTTACGCAAGTCTCTATTTATTTATTTTTAACTAAAATAAATAAACTATATAAAAAAGAGAGCAACCCAAAAGTGAAATAAGGTTGCTCTCTTTGCCTGTTGTTCTTCGACTACTTGTTGTAGCCTAAAGCATTTTCTGTTTCTTGAGTTCTTCGGAATGGAATTTGTTGACAAGAACTGAATATCACATCCCGCACGGCATCACCTGCAGCGATGCCACGTGCGACTAACTGCTACAGTTCTTGTCGACTACTTGTTGTAGCCTAAAGCATATTCTGCTTCTTAAGTTCTTCGGCATGGAATTTGTTGACAAGAACTGAATATCGCATCCCGCACGGCATCACCTGCAGCGATGCCACGTGCGACTAACTGCTACAGTTCTTGTCGACTACTTGTTGTAGCTTAAAGCATATTCTGCTTCTTAAGTTCTTCGGAGGTTAGAGAATTGACAACGCTCGCGGAAAGCAACCCGCGCTACGCGCGACCAACTGCTGCTCGCATTGTCGATTACTCGTTGTTGCTTAAAGCATATTCTGTTTCTTAAGTTCTTCGGCAACAACGAGTAATTCATCATACCACTCTTTGCCAAAACGCTCGATCAAAGGCTCTTTCAAGAATTCGTAGGCACGAATGCCTTTTCGGCGACCTTTGATAAAGGCACTGCTACAAACATCCCACTTATGAAAATTGACTGCTGTATAATCGCCTACTTTACGCAAACGCACCGGATAAAGATAACATGATATTGGTTTACGCCATGGGGTGCGTCCCTCGCGGTAAGCTTTTTCGATAAGACATATACAACCGCCGTTTTCGTCACGCGAAGCAAAAACACAGTCCTTGCCATTGACGATGGATGTGACAAGATCGCCGTCACGGTCATTATACACCACTCCTTGCTCATCAACAACGGCACGAGCCTCGGGAGTCATCTCGGGAGCTATGACCTCAAGTGCCTCTTCGAGTTTTTCCACTTCCTCGAGCAACACGGGAGCGCCGGCATCGCCTTCAACGCAACAGATACCCTTGCAATGCGAGAAATTACAGCAAAAATACTCCTGAAAAAGGTCGAAAGAAACTATTGTATCCTGAATCTGTACCATAAAAAAAGCAATCCCCACCCCACTATGGGGCGGGGAGTATGTTTTATCATTTATTATTTTTTAAATCAATGCTTTACCGGTCATCTCTGCTGGTGCTTCGAGACCCATAATCTTCAAGATTGTAGGAGCCACGTCGGCAAGGATACCATCTTTAATTGTTGCATTCTCTGAATTTGTCACATATACGCATGGAACAGGATTCAATGAGTGTGCGGTATTAGGAGAGCCATCAGGATTGACAGCATTATCGGCATTACCGTGGTCGGCAATGATGATAGACTCGTAGCCATGCTCGCGCGCAGCCTCAATAACATCCTTCAAACAAGCATCAACAGCAAGAACAGCTTTCTCTATAGCACTATAGATACCTGTATGACCTACCATGTCGCCATTTGCGAAGTTTACAACGATAAACTCGTACTTTTCGCTATTGATCTCTGCAACGAGTTTTTCTTTCACTTCGTATGCGCTCATCTCGGGCTGGAGATCGTATGTTGCAACCTTTGGAGACGGAACAAGAATGCGGTCCTCGCCATCGTATGGAGTCTCACGACCACCGTTGAAGAAGAATGTTACGTGAGCATACTTCTCGGTCTCGGCAATGTGGAGCTGTTTCATACCCTGCTTTGCAATAAACTCGCCAAGTGTATTATCAACATTCTCCTTGTCGAAGAGGATGTGCACACCTGTAAACTTAGCATCGTATGGAGTCATACAGTAGTACTGCAAACCAGGTATTGTTGTCATACCCTCGGCAGGCATATCCTCTTGTGTAAGAACCACTGTGAGCTCTTTTGCGCGGTCGTTACGGTAGTTAAAGAAGATTACCGCATCTCCCTCACTAATACGTGCATCGTAGTTTGTATTAACGATAGGCTTGATAAATTCGTCGGTAACGCCCTCTTCATACGATTCTTTAACAGCAGCAACCATATCGTCAGCTTGCTTGCCCTCACCCTTCACAATGAGGTCGTATGCAATCTTTACGCGCTCCCAACGTTTGTCGCGGTCCATCGCATAGTAACGACCAACGATTGTAGCCAATTTAAGTTCTTTTGCTGTAAGTTGCTCTATAAAACCAGCGCCGCTCTTTGGGTCGGTGTCACGACCATCCATAAAACAGTGTACGTAAGCATCCTCAACGCCCTGAGACACTGCAAACTTATACATAGCCTCGAGGTGCTCGAGTGAGCTATGTACACCACCATCTGATGTCAAGCCCATAAAGTGAAGCTTCTTGCCGTTGTTCTTAGCATACTCTACAGCAGCAACAAGTTCAGGATTTTTCTCTATTGAGCCATCAGCAATGGCACGATTTATTTTCAATAGGTCTTGGTAAACAACACGACCGCCACCGATATTAAGATGACCTACCTCGCTGTTACCCATCTGACCTGCAGGAAGACCTACATTCTCACCACTTGCCTGAAGCTGTGATGTTGGATAAACCGATGTCAAATGATCCCAGTATGGTGTAGGAGTATTGAAAATAACGTCACCCTTACCGTGGTTACCAACACCCCAACCGTCGAGAATTACCAATAATGCTTTGTTTGCCATAATATTATCTTTATTAAAATTGTTTTTCTTAAACGCAAAATCTTTGCAAAGTTAGTCATTTTTCTTTTTTGTTCAGCTATTTATCTCAAGAAAAAACACCAAAATATTGACAAAACACCGCATCACATAGATAAAAAAAACAAAATAGATGAATAAATAAGATAAAAAAGAGAACAAAAAATCATAATATGACAAAAATAACGTAACTTTGTAAATTAAACAGATAACGAACACTTAACAACGGAGTATCAAAGTATTATGCAACACCCTTTGCACCTGTTCAAGTTCTGCCCAAGATGCGGATGTAATGCCTTTGTCGAGAACGACTTCAAATCGAAGCGTTGCGAAGGATGCGGATTTACATATTATTTTAACCCGCTTGCCGCAACGGTAGCTATCATCACCAACAACAAAGGCGAGATACTTGTTGCCACACGTTCCAAGGAACCGGCAAAAGGCACACTCGACCTACCGGGAGGATTTTGCGACAGCTATGAGACAGCCGAAGAGGGTGTGAAAAGAGAGGTACTGGAAGAGACCGGACTGAAAGTAACATCAACACTGTATCTGTTTACCATACCGAACATTTACAACTATTCGGGAATGGAACTGCACACAATGGATATGTTTTTCAAATGCGAAGTCGAAGAGAGCAACAGCATTGTAGCCGATGATGATGTTGCCGAACTGCGATGGATGAACATAGAGAAGCTCAACAGCAAGGACTTTGGCTTGCAATCCATTGGCAAGAGCATTGAAAAATTCAAGGAGTTGTACAAGAACAATATGCTATAAACAAAATGAAAAGAAGTATTTTTTTACTTATGTTCGCTTCGTTGGCTCTGACAACGATTGGACAAACCAACGACAGAAGCTATCTTATTAAGGAGAGTCACCGCTTGTGTGCCGACGGCAAGTATGGCACTGCGCTGTCTGTAATGGAGAGGATTGACACAGAAGGACTTGAGGCAACGGAGATACAGGAGTTACATCTGCTGAAAGCCATTGCCACATTCGAGAACAATCACCTCGAAGGACGCGCCTTGATTCTGCAATATCTGGACGACTACCCCGAAAGTTCCAAACGAGAACTATTAGGATGCTACATTGCCGAGTCGTACTATCACAGCAAGGATTTCAAGCTCGCTTGTAAATGGTTCGAGAGCAACAATATCAAGCGATTGTCGCGTAAGCAGCAGGAGAGAGCAAACCTTTACTACGCACTGTCGCTACAGGAGTGCGGCAAGGAAGAGAATGCCGTAAGCATGTTGCGCAACATTGTGTTAAACAGCAAGGAGTATGCCGATGATGCAATATTCCACCTGGCTGTAATAGACTATGACAACGAAAATCTTGACAACGCAGAACGCGGATTCAAGAGTATGAAAGAGAGCAAAAAATACAAATACGACGTGCCTTATTACATCGCCGGAATACATCTGAAAAGAGGCGAATACAAAGAGGCCGGTGAGATTGCAAACAAGTTTATAGTGCAGCACGGCAAGAAAAAACAACAGATTGCAAAGATGCTACACATCGCAGGTGCGGCAAGATATGCCGAAGGCAACTACGAGGAGGCTATAATACCACTCACACGATACATCGAGAAGAGCGAGAAGCCTCAGCGCATAGCATGTTACCAGCTGGCGATGTGCCATTTCAAAAACGGCGACCTTGACGATGCACTGCCTCTGTTCATAATGTGCAACGACGGAAACGACGGAGTAGCACAAAGCGCACTGTTGCACACCGGTATAATAATGCTCGAAAAGAAAGATGACAATGCAGCACGTATGGCTTTCGAGCGTGCATCGACAATGACTTTCGACGACAAGGTACGCGAAGAGGCAATGTATAACTATGCACTTTGCCTGCACCAGACACGTTACTCGCCATTTGCCGAGAGCGTAAAGATTTTCGAGTTGTTCCTAAACGACTATCCACAGTCGGAACATGCCAAAAAGGTTGAAGAATATCTTGTTGAAGTATATATGAACACACACAACTATGACGTTGCGTTACAGTCGATAAACAAGATAAACTCACCATCGGGCGAGATTTTGAAAGCAAAGCAAAAGATTCTGTATCGCCTTGGTGTACAGGAGTTCATCAACGGCAACATGAACGACGCAATATCATTCATGGACCGTTCTATAGAACTATCGCGTTTCAACAGCGCTACATATGCCGACGCCCTCTATTGGAAAGGCGAAGCACTATATCGCAAAGGCGATTATGTGAACGCAGCAAACAACTACCGCATGTCTATTGCAAAAGGCGGAGTAAACAGCAGCCGAGCACAATACGGAATAGGTTATACATTTTTCCAGCAGAAGAGATACCCCGAGGCACGCAGGGAGTTTATTACATTCATAGATAATTCCATAGGCGAGAACAAAACCGTAGTTGCCGATGCACTCAACCGCATTGCCGACTGCTACTTCTACCAACGCGAATACAAAACAGCCGACCAATATTACAAGTTATCGATAGCTGCCGACAGTTCAGCCTGCGACTACGCGCTCTACCGTTCGGCACTGGCACAAGGATTGTCGGACAGATACGAGGAGAAGACAAACACTCTGAATACCCTGTTGGAGAGATATCCAAACAGCGCATACGCAGAACAGTCGTTCTATGAAATGGGTAGAGCCTACCTTGAACAGGAGAAACCGGAGGAAGCCATAAGCACTTTCGACCGATTGACCGTACGCTTCCCAAAGAGCGCACTCACACGCCGCGCTACAACAGAAAAGGCCATGATATATAACTCCATAGGCGAACGCGACAAGGCTATAGACACATACAAAGATATAATAGAACGATTCCCGCACAGCGAGGAGGCACAAGTAGCTTTCCAGGACCTTAAGAACATATATGTAGATATGGGCGAGGTTAACGAGTTTGCACAGTATGCAAGCACCACAACCGGTGTATATAGCATAAACCAGAACGAGATTGACACACTCTCATACACCGCAGCCGAGAAGATGTACAGCAAGGGAGACACAGAAGCTGCAAAAGAGAAGTTCGAGGAGTATCTCGAAAAATACGAAAAGGGTGCGTTCCGTTTGGATGCTCATTACTACCTTGGCGACATACACTACGGCGAAAAGGATATGAACGAGGCTCTAAAGAACTTTGAGGAGGTTATTTCGTTCTCGGACAACAAATATACCGAGCTTGCAATTATAAGAGCGGCAAGCATACATTATAATAAAGAGAACTACGAAGAGGCTAACGACCTATACAAGCAGCTTAT
Source organism: Bacteroidaceae bacterium (assembly GCA_045644465.1). Lineage (GTDB taxonomy): Bacteria > Bacteroidota > Bacteroidia > Bacteroidales > Bacteroidaceae > HGM04593. The sequence continues at coordinate 16,218 of JAZRGV010000044.1, read as the reverse complement.
AGTAAAGAGCAGCAATGAAGAACGTCGTCAGCTGGCACGTACAAACATAATGCGTACAGCACAGAAACTTGGCAGACATGGCGAGACAGTGAAATATGCAGGTGAGCTGTTGGCAAACAACGCAACTTCACCCGAAGTGAGACGCGAGGCAAGCTACAACCGCGCAAAGGCTTACTTGGCTATGGAGAAGAACGACGCTGCAATGAAGGATCTCCACGAACTGGCAACAGATACACGTACAAAAGAGGGAGCCGAAGCAAAATATCTTATTGCACAAATCAAGTTCGACCAGGAGAAGTGGGAAGAGTGCGAAAACACCATAATGGAGTACATTACCGAGAGTACCCCACACGCATATTGGCTTGCACGCAGCTTCATACTGCTCTCCGACCTATACTCTACACAAGGCAAGGATATGGAAGCAAAGCAGTATCTGCTATCACTACAGAACAACTACGAGGGCGAGGACGACATTGCCGAGATGATAAACAATCGTCTGGAAATATTGAACACAGAGAACGAACAGCATAATTAAGCGACATGAAAAGAAATATTTTGTCATTGGCGGCGTTGCTGATATGCGGCGCGCTGTTTGCACAGGAAGATAACAAGAATGCAGTGGTTAGCGTAGAAAACGACTACAACCCCACTGTTGTAACAGTAAAAAAGAAAAACTTCACCCCCACCGTCGAAGGCAAGAGCAATGCCAAGCCGGCCGAGCTCATATTCTCGAAACAGGCTACTCCATACAATGGTTTCGTGAGTGAAAGAGACGCTAAGGACGTGTTACCGGCACAAGAGAGAGCGTTGCCCGGATACCTACGCGTGGGATATGGTATAAGGAATGACATTGACGCAAAGCTTTCGTACAATCTGAACCTTGGCAAGAGAAGCTATTTAAGAGTGTTGGGAGCATTCGACGGCTTCAAAAGCAAAGTTGACGGCATAGTATATGACAAGTGGAACTCGCGTCTGTTCAACACCGCAGCAGGACTGGACTTCGGATATAAGTTCAACAAACTGATTGTAGGCATCACAGGCGATTTCAACAACAGAGTGCTCAACTACCAAAAGGCAAACGACAATACCGGTTCATCGAACAACCAGCACCACATGAACTACAATGTGGGAATAAACGGAACATCACAGCTTGCCGGCCCCGTTGCATATACATTCAAGGCGGGATATGGCAGTTCAAGCATGTGCTACATCGACGGAACAAAGAGCCCAATCAACGAGCAACATATAAACGCTGGAGGAACATTCGCATATGAGATATACACAAAATACATGCGCCGTGCAGGAATTGAAATAGATTTCAATGGTTTCCTATACAACAACACACTGCTCACCAGCGTACACAAATACAGCAACTACTTGTCTATGGACTTCAACCCATATGCCGACTTCAATTTCAACAACTGGGAAATGACATTCGGATTGAACATGAATTTCCTTACAGCAAACGGCCCCGTTGTTGCGGTTGCCCCCCACATCACTGTTGACAAGGCACTGACAAGAAGAATCTCTTTCTATGCCGACATCACAGGCGGACGCAAGGACAACAGTTTCAAGACCATAGAGGGCATAACTCCATACTGGGGATACAACAGAGCCGAAGACCGACAGATAAAGCCTACATATAGAATTGTGGATGTCACAGCCGGAACACGCATGACATTGGAGCCTCTGTACTTCGATGTATTCGCAGGATATGTATTGACAAAGGACGACCTGTTGCAGAAATGCGTATATTCAAGCACTCCTACAGCATTGGTATATAGTAATTTTGCCCAGGCATTCACCAATGACATACATGCAGGCGCAAGAATAGGATATGACTATGGCGGATGGTTGAATATCGAAGCCGACGGCAGATACGATTACTGGACATGCAAAAACAGAGACTGGTTGGTGTTGCGCCCCGAGATTACCGCAAACGCAAAGCTTGAGGTCCGCCCCATCAAGAACCTGACTATGAGAGTGGGATATAACTTCACACACTACTCAAAAAGCGAGAATGGCACACGCATAAGCGACAAGCACGACCTGCATGCAAGAATAAGCTACAGCATAAACAAATATGTGGGTGCGTTCATCCAAGGCGACAACCTACTTAACGACAAATATTACGACTATGCCGGATACCACACAAGAGGCATCCGCGGCATGCTTGGAGCAACAGTAAACTTCTAAAAGCCGTTGCTTGTAAAAAGAGATTGGGACAAAGGCTTTCCCCGAGGTAAAAATTATTACCTATTTTAAATAATATATTATTTAAGGGGAAAAGTCGCCTGACTCTTTTTATTTTTTTTGTTTTTTTGGTTTTAATATACAGGAAACTTTTCTACTTTTGTCGGCAAAAGAAAAAAAAGGAATCTTCACAATAAAAGAAAACGGCGTTAGTGTCATGCAGAAGAATTTAGTTATAGTTGAGTCACCGGCCAAAGCAAAAACAATTGAAAAATTCCTTGGCAAGGATTACAAAGTGATGTCGAGTTACGGTCATATATGCGACCTCAAGAAAAAGGAGTTCAGCATAAACACCAAGACTTTTGAACCCGAATATGAAATTCCGGCAGAGAAGGAGAAACTTGTAAGCACCCTCAAAAGCGAGGTAAAGAAAGCCGACATGGTGTGGCTTGCATCCGATGAGGACCGCGAGGGAGAGGCCATCAGTTGGCATCTATATACCGTTTTGGGACTAAAGCCCGAGAACACTAAACGCATCGTTTTCCACGAGATCACAAAGAATGCCATTCTCAATGCCATTGAGAAGCCAAGAGAGATTGACACAAACCTGGTGTATGCACAGCAGGCACGTCGCGTGCTCGACCGCATCGTAGGCTTTAAGCTATCGCCCGTACTTTGGCGCAAAGTAAAGCCGGCATTGTCGGCAGGACGTGTACAGAGCGTAACAGTTCGACTCATCGTTGAGCGCGAAAGAGAAATAAACCGCTTCAACACCGAGAGCAGCTACCGCATTACAGCCACATTCGAATTGCCTGACGGAGCAGGCCAACTGAACACAGAACTATCAAAACGCTTCAAGACAAAAGAGGAGGCCGAGAAATTCCTGCAATCGTGCGAGAATGCCACTTTTGTTATTGATGATGTAAGCACAAAGCCACAGAAGAGAGTTCCTGCAGCACCATTCACAACATCAACACTGCAACAGGAGGCAGCGCGTAAGCTCGGATTTACTGTTTCACAGACAATGATGATTGCACAGAGACTGTACGAATCGGGATACATCACATATATGCGTACCGACTCGGTTAACCTGTCATCGCTGTGCATAGGTTCATGCAAGAGCGTTGTAACCGACACCTACGGCAGCGAATATTTGAAGAGTCGCAACTACTCTACAAATTCAAAGGGCGCGCAAGAGGCACACGAGGCCATACGTCCCACATATATGACAAATACAACCATCGAAGGTACTGTTCCCGAGAAACGTCTTTATGAACTTATATGGAAACGCACCATAGCCTCACAGATGGCCGATGCAATTATTGAAAAAACCACTGTAAACATATCTATAAGCGGACACAGCGAAAGTTTTGTCGCTACAGGCGAGGTTACCGTGTTCGACGGTTTCTTGCAGGTATATCGTGAGAGTACCGACGATGAGAATCAGAGCGAAACAACAACAATACCGGCAGTACATAAAGGTGATACACTTACAACAAAAGAGATAATTGCTACCGAGCGTTTCACACAACATCCGCCACGATACACCGAGGCAAGCCTTGTACGCAAGCTCGAGGAACTTGGCATAGGCCGTCCTTCAACATATGCTCCAACCATCAGCACAATACAGCAGAGAGGATATGTCGAGAAAGGAAACAAGAGCGGTACCACACGCAAGTACAATATCCTGACACTGCACGGTGGCAAGATAACCATCAAAGAGGGTAAGGAGAATGTTGGTGCAGAGAAAGCAAAATTATTGCCTACAGACATAGGAATTGTTGTCAATGACTTCCTGCTCGATTTCTTCCCCGAGATTATGGACTACAACTTCACAGCAACCGTTGAAAAGGATTTCGACGAGATTGCAGACGGCAAGCGTGTATGGTCGGAACTTATTTCGGAGTTCTACAAGGATTTTGAGCCAAAGATTGACAATATAGTACAGACAAAGAGCGAGCACAAGGTTGGCGAGCGCATATTGGGCAACGACCCGGCAAGCGGCAAGCCTGTATCGGTGAAGATTGGCCGTTTTGGACCTATCGTACAGATTGGTTCGGCTACCGACGAGGAGAAACCACGCTTCGCACAGATGAAGCCCGGACAGACACTCGAGACAATAACACTCGAAGAGGCTCTTAGCCTGTTCAGCCTGCCACGCACACTGGGCGAATATGACAATACAACAGTAACTATTGGCGCAGGACGTTTTGGACCATACATTAAGTTCGGCAACACATACGTTACATTACCAAAGACACACGATCCGCTGACCATAAGCATTGAAGAAGCTGTAGAGTTAATTGAAGAGAAGCGTAAAGCAGAAGCAGAACGTGTAATAAAGAGTTTCGACGAGAAACCCGAACTACAGGTGCTGAACGGACGTTTTGGACCATATATAGCACTTGACGGTAACAACTACAAGTTGCCAAAGAGCGTAACACCTGCCGAACTCACACTCGAAGAGTGTCTGGAGATTGTAAACAAGCAGAAAGAGGGCGGAAAGGCTCCTGTCAAGAGACAATACAACAAGAAAAAATGACACGCATATTCCTTATTGGTTATATGGGGGCCGGCAAGACCACGTTGGGACGTGCGCTTGCCCGAGAGTTGGGCATCCAATTCATCGACCTGGACAGTTACATTGAGGAGCGACTATGCAAAAGCGTGTCACAGATTTTTGCAGAGAAAGGAGAGGAAGCATTCAGAGATATTGAACGCCGAATGCTGCACGAGGTTGGCGACTTTGAAGATGTGGTAATCTCAACAGGAGGAGGTACACCTTGTTTCTTTGACAATATCGAATATATGAACGGACAGGGAGCAACTGTATTTCTTGACGTTCCTGTAGAGAGACTGTTCATAAGACTGAGCATCGCACGCAAGAAACGACCGCTGATAATGAACAAGAGCGACGAGGAATTGCGTTGCTTCATCATCGAACAGCTCGCAAAAAGAGAGCCACACTACAGCAAGGCCAAACATAAGTTCATTGCCGACCAGCTCGAGGATGTCAAACAGATTGAGACATCGGTAAAGAACTTTATACAACAGATTGAACTATAACAAGGAGATATTTTTATAACTACGGTTAATATTACTAACTGCTATCGAACTTTCAGACATGAGAAAATGGCGCATTGAGGACTCAGAGGAGCTATACAACATCAATGGTTGGGGAGCTTCCTATTTCAGCATCAATGAAAAGGGTAATGTTGCTGTCACTCCCAAAAAAGACGGCATACAGATTGACCTAAAGGAGTTAATAGACGAATTGCAGCTACGCGACGTCGCGGCTCCTTTGCTTATACGTTTCCCGGATATCCTCGACAACAGAATCGAGAAGATTTCGGGATGTTTCAAGATTGCATCAGAGGAGTACAACTACAAAGGCGAGAACTTCATTGTTTATCCCATAAAGGTTAACCAGATGCGTCCTGTGGTGGAAGAGATTACCAGCCACGGAAAGAAGTACAATATTGGCCTTGAGGCAGGTTCAAAGCCCGAGTTGCATGCCGTAATTGCCATGAATACCGAAAGCGACTCGCTCATCATATGCAACGGTTACAAGGACGACAGCTACATTGAGCTGGCACTGCTTGCTCAGAAGATGGGACGACGCATATTCCTTGTGGTAGAGAAGCTCAACGAGCTGAAACGCATAGCCAAAATAGGCAAAAGACTTGGAGTGCGCCCCAACATCGGAATACGCATCAAGCTAGCGTCGGAAGGTAGCGGCAAATGGGAAGAGAGCGGTGGCGATGCAAGCAAGTTCGGTTTGACATCGAGCGAACTGCTCGAGGCGCTCGATATTCTTGACAAATATGACATAAAGGACTGCCTGCGACTCATCCACTTCCACATAGGTAGCCAGATAACACGCATACGCCACATAAAAACTGCACTGCGCGAGGCTTCGCAATTCTATGTGCAGTTGCATAAATTAGGATACAACATTGAATTCACCGACATAGGCGGTGGATTGGGCGTTGACTACGACGGCACACGTTCTTCGAGCAGCGAGAGCAGTGTCAACTACTCTATTCAGGAGTATGTGAACGATGCCATATATACAATGGTTGATGCTGCAGACAAGAATGGTATCCCCCATCCCAACATCATCACCGAGAGCGGACGTTCCGTGTCGGCCCACCACGCGGTGCTTATATTCGAGGTACTCGAGACTGCAGCACTGCCACAGATGGATGAGGAATGGGAGGTGGCAGCGGGCGACCACGACCTTGCAAAAGAGTTGTACAAGATATGGTGCGAACTCGACCAGCGCACAATGCTCGAGGCTTTGCACGATGCACAACAGATACGCGAGGAGGCTCTTGAGCTGTTCAGCCACGGTATCGTTGACCTAAAGACACGTGCACAGATTGAGAGTATGTTCTGGAGTGTGATACGTGAAATACTTACGATAGCAAAGAACATGAAACATGTTCCCGACGACTTGCGAAAGTTGCCAAAGCTCATCGCCGACAAATATTTCTGTAACTTCTCACTGTTCCAGAGCCTGCCCGACAGCTGGGGTATAGACCAGTTCTTCCCCATAATGCCTATACACCGCCTTGACGAACGTCCCGACCGCAGCTGTACAATACAAGATATGACCTGCGATAGCGACGGCAAGATTACCGATTTCATACACTACAACAGCAAAGCCGACTCGCTGAAAGTACATCGCATGAAGTCGAACGAGCCATACTATCTTGGAGCATTCCTTGTGGGAGCTTACCAGGAAATTCTTGGCGACATGCACAACCTGTTCGGTGACACCAACGCCGTACACGTGAGCGTGGATGAGAAGGGATACCAGATAGAGAAAATCATCGACGGCGAGACCATAGCCGACGTGCTTGACTATGTACAGTTCGATGCGCGCAAGCTTGTACGCACCCTTGAGCGTTGGGTAACAAGCGCCGTAAAAGAGGGTAAGATTACTCTTGAAGAGGGTAAAGAGTTCCTGTCGAACTACCGTTCGGGATTGTACGGATATACATATCTCGACTATTGACAAAAAACAATACAAAGGTTTATGGAAAGGTTGTAGAGGCAATGCTACAACCTTTCATGCCTATATAATGAGCAATGCAGAGGAGCAAGAATTTTGAGCACCCCGAATTGGGAACGATAAGTATCAGCGTCAACCACCGTGCACGACGCATCATTATGCGTGCCGTAGAAAATGGCATACGCGTAACCGTTCCGCCCTATGCCACATACCGGGAGATAGAGAGAGCATTGTCCATACATGGCGATAAACTGAAAGAGATACAAACCAGGAAAGTAAATATTATTGACCCGCAGTATCGCAAAGGCGACGGAAAATTCCGTATAGAGATACAGGAATACAAAGCCGATATGTTCATGTGGGTACACAATGAGGGCACAGCCACATTGATGTGCCCCGAAGATACCGATTATAACAGCAAACAGGCATGGCTAAGAAAAGCCATTACAAACATCATTTATGAAGAGGCAAAAAGGAACTTGCCTCAACGTCTGGAGCAGCTGGCTCAAAAGCATGGGTTCAAATACAGCAACTGCTCGGTACGCAACAGCCACAGCCGCTGGGGAAGTTGCAGCGGAAGAGGCAACATAAGCCTGAGCATATATCTTGTTCTGCTTACCGACGAACTGATAGACTATGTGCTGTTGCACGAGCTATGCCACACCATTGAAATGAACCATAGCGAGCGTTTTTGGGCTTTACTCGACAAGGTGTGTGGCAGTAGTTCAAGGGAGATACGCCAAAAACTAAAGAAACAGACACCCGATATATAACAAAACTGTGGTAAACTTATTGGTTTTTAAAAGAGTTCAAATTTGTAGGTTTCGGAATTAAGTCGTAATTTTACACAAACTTACAAATAACATTCGATAAATGTCAGTAAACATAGTAAAAGTCGAAAGCAAAAAGCAACTGAAAACGTTTATCCGTTTCAACTACGAATTGTACAAAGGGAACCCCTACTTCGTTCCCGATTTGTATGAAGATACTGTAAACACGTTGCGTAAAGACCGTAACGCAGCTTTTGAGTTCTGTGAAGCCGATTATTTTCTTGCATACCGAGATGGAAAAGTTGTAGGACGAATTGCCGCTATCATCAATCACCGTGCAAACGAGACATGGGGAGAGAAATCGGCACGTTTCGGTTGGGTGGATTTTATCGATGACAACGAGGTTGTAGATGCCCTGTTCGCAACAGCAGAGAATTGGGCACGCGAACACGGAATGACCGAAATAAAAGGCCCGCTTGGATTTACCGACCTGGACTCGGAAGGTATGCTTGTCGAAGGCTTTGACCGTTTGGGTACAATGGCAACCATATACAACTATCCCTATTACCCCAAGCATATGGAACGCCTTGGATACGCAAAGGAGGCCGATTGGGTTGAGTTCCTGATGAAAGTACCTGCAGAGCGTTGGGAAAAAGCGATACGTGTCTCAGCTATAGTGGAGCGCAAATACAATTTGAGGATTGCACGATTCAAATCGAGAGGCGAGATTGCAAGACGATATGGCAAGGCATTCTTCGACCTCATCAACGAATGTTATTCCGAGTTGTATGGATTCTCAAAACTGAGCGACAAGCAGATACAACAATACATAAAGATGTACATCCCATTCATAGATTTGCGTCTGGCATCGTTCGTTGTTGACAAGGACGACAATCTTGTAGCGTTGGGAGTAAGCATATACTCGCTTGCCGAGGCATTGCGTAAGGCCAAAGGAAAGCTGTTCCCATTTGGATGGTGGTACATCATCAAGGCAATGTTCATCAAGCATCCCAAAAGACTCGACTTCCTGCTTGTGGCAGTTAAGCCCGAATACCAAAGCAAAGGTGTCTTTGCAATGATTTTCAACGACTTGCTTGGTAACTTTATAGAGATGGGGCTCGAAGATGTAGAGAGCAACCCAGAGCTCGAGGATAACAAGAAGATGCTGAGCCAGTGGGATGACTTTGAAAAGGACCAGCACAAACGCCGCAGAGCATTCAAAAAAGAGCTTTGATACAAAACTATTAAACAGACTTATAAAAAAGAAAGATGTCCGAAGATAAAGACTTGGAATTCAACGAAAATCCCAAAGTAGATGCAGCCGCATACGACGATGACTCCATACGCCACCTGAGCGATGTTGAGCACATACGTTTGCGCCCCGGTATGTACATAGGTAAGCTGGGCGACGGTTCACAGAGCGACGACGGTATATATGTACTTTTGAAAGAGGTTGTGGACAACTGTATCGACGAGTTCAAGATGGGATTCGGCAAACGTATCGAGATAGACATCATCGAGCACCACACAGTAGCCATCCGCGACTATGGACGAGGCATTCCGCAAGGTATGATGATTCAGGCGGTGAGCAAGCTCAACACCGGTGCAAAGTACGATGACAAGGTTTTCAAGAAATCGGTTGGTTTGAACGGTGTAGGTCTTAAGGCGGTTAACGCCACCAGCACCAACTTCGAAGTGCGCAGCTACCGCGACGGTGTTGTACGCTCAGCCAAATTCGAGAAAGGAATACTAGTAAGCGACACCACAGAAAAGACAAACGACGAGAACGGTACATACATATCGTTCACACCCGACAACTCCTTGTACAGAAATTACGAATACCGCGATGCATATATCGAGACACTTTTGCGTAACTACACCTATCTGAACACAGGCTTGGCCATAATGTTCAACGGCAAGCGCATACTATCGCGCAACGGACTTGTAGATTTGCTCAGCGACCGCATGACAGCCGACGCGCTCTACCCCATAATACACCTTAAGAGCGATGACATTGAGATAGCATTCACACACGCACAGCAATATGGCGAGGAGTACTACTCATTTGTCAACGGACAGCACACCTCGCAGGGTGGTACTCACCAGAGCGCATTCAAGGAGCTTGTGGCACTTACCATACACGACTTCTTCTCGGCAAAGAACTTTGAATATTGCGACATCCGCAACGGTATTGTAGCGGCAATAGCAGTGAACATTCAGGAACCGGTGTTCGAGAGCCAGACAAAGGTGCGCCTTGGTTCAACAACCATAGCTCCCGACCCGGGTAGTATGAGCGTAAAGAAGTTCATCAGCGACTTTGTAAAAGAGGAGCTCGACAACTTCCTGCACAAGAACCCCGAGATAAGCGATGTCATACTATCCAAGATAACTGCATCGGAGAAAGAGCGTAAGGAACTTGCCGGACTGACAAAGCAGGTACGCGAAAAGGCGAAGAAGGTAAATATGCACAACCGCAAACTACGCGATTGCCGCATACACTACAACGACACCAAGGGCGACCGCATGGACGAGAGTTGTATATTCATCACCGAGGGCGACTCGGCAAGTGGTTCTATCACCAAGAGCCGCGATGCCAACACACAGGCAGTGTTCAGCTTGCGCGGAAAACCCCTGAACTGCTTTGGACTGACACGCGCCGTTGTGTATCAGAACGAGGAGTTCAACCTGCTGCAGGCAGCACTGAACATCGAGGACGGCCTCGAAGGATTGAGATACAACAAGGTTATCGTTGCAACCGATGCCGACGTTGACGGAATGCACATCAGACTGCTTATGATAACATTCTTCCTGCAGTTCTTCCCCGAGCTGATAAAGAAAGGACACGTATATATTCTGCAGACACCACTGTTCCGCGTACGTAACAAGCGCAAATTGCCACGTGGCAAGAAAGGTGCCGAAGAAAAGAAAGAACACAAAAGCGACTTCGAGACAATATATTGCTACAGCGATGAAGAACGCATAGCAGCAATAGAGAAGCTATCGCCCAACCCCGAGATTACACGATTCAAAGGACTGGGAGAGATTTCGCCCGACGAGTTCCGTAACTTCATAGGCCCCGACATGCGATTGGAGCGTGTTGAGCTTCACAAAGACGACAAGGTAGAAGACCTGCTCAGCTACTATATGGGCAAGAACACCATGGAACGTCAGAACTTCATTATCGACAACCTTGTTGTTGAGGAGGACAAAGCAGACGAAAACGAATAACACCATGGCAAAGACAGCACTTTTCGCAGGCTCATTCGACCCGTTCACCATAGGTCATTACGCACTTGTAAAGCGTGCGCTGCCAATGTTCGAGAAGATAGTTATCGGCATTGGCACAAACTCCGGCAAACGATGTATGTTCACCATCGAGGAGCGCATAAAAGCAATAGAGAAAGCCTTTGCCAACGACCCGCGCATTGAGGTAAGGGAATACAACACACTTACGATGGATTTTGCCAAGGAGATTGGTGCCGACGTGTTGTTGCGCGGAGTGCGAAGCGTCAAAGACTTTGAGTATGAACGTGAGATAGCAGATTTAAACCTGCGTATTGGTAACATAGACACAGTACTGCTCATCAGCGAACCACAACACGCATCAACAAGCAGCAGTATTGTACGAGAATTGATAACATACGGCAAGGATGTCACAGAACTCCTTCCACAATAAATTTTATATGAAAAAACTTTTGATATTTTTAGCAGTGCTTTCACTGACCTTTGTCGCCAAAGCACAAGATATGCCGGAGTATATGCTTAAGTTAATGTACACCAGCAACGTCATTTCACGATTCTATGTCGATGAGACCAACAACGACAAAATTAGCGAAGCCGGTGTGAAAGCCATGCTCAAAGAGCTTGACCCACACTCCACGTATACCGACCCAAAAGAGACAAAAGCGCTCTTGGAGCAGATGCAGGGTAGTTTCAGTGGTATAGGCATACAGTTCAATGTTGTTTCGGACACACTATACGTTATACAGACAACAAAGAATGGACCATCGGAGCGTGTAGGCCTGCTTGCCGGCGACAAGATTATAACAGTCAACGACACACTCATTGCCGGTGTAAAAATGGAACGTGCCGATTTTATCTCACGCCTTAGAGGAGCAAAAGGCTCAACAGTGAAGATTGGCGTTATGCGTCGCGGAATAGACCGCATATTGGAATTCAATATCGTACGCGATGATATTTCAACCGAGACAGTAGATGCAGCTTACATGATTGACGAGAAGAACGGTTACATACGCATCACATCGTTCGGTGCCAAGACCCACGAGGAGTTTGCCACAAAGCTCGACTCACTGCAGAGACTTGGCATGAAGAACCTTATAATAGACCTCGAGGGCAACGGCGGAGGTTATCTGAATGCAGCCGTTGATATTGCCAGCGAGCTCATTGAAGAGAACAAGCTTGTTGTATATACCGAGGGCCGAAGTAATCCGCGATACGAATATATGTCGAAAGGCAAGGGCAAGTTCCTGAAAGGAAACCTTGTTGTCATTGTTGACGAGACATCAGCATCGGCAGCCGAGATTCTCTCGGGTGCAGTGCAGGACTGGGATAGAGGCCTCGTTGTTGGACGACGCAGCTTTGGCAAAGGCCTTGTACAGCGCCCATTCAACCTCCCCGACGGTTCAATGATACGCCTTACCATAGCACGTTACTACACCCCTACCGGGCGCTGCATACAGAAGCCCTATGGCAACGACTCCATCAAGTACGAGCAAGACCTTATGCAACGCTACAACAGTGGCGAGCTGACAAGCGCCGACAGCATACACTTCCCCGACTCGTTAAAGACATACACCAAACGCCTTGGCCGTCCTGTATATGGCGGTGGCGGTATCATGCCCGACTATTTTGTACCGCTCGATACCCTCAAGTACACAAAGTACCATCGTGCCCTTGCCGCAAAGGGATGCATAGTACAGGCATCATTGAAGTATCTTGATGCAAACAGAGAGGAGCTAACCAAAGAATACAGTGACATATACGACTTCGACAACCGCTTTGAGGTAGATGAGGAGTTCCTGAACATTCTGCGCGAGCAGAGCACACAAGACAACGTAGAGCCCGAAGGCGGTGAAGAGGAGTTGCAGAAATCGTTGCCCGAGATAAAGCTACAGCTAAAGCACCTTATTGCACGCGACATCTGGGACATGAGCAAATTCATGGAGATATACAACAAGAGCAACGATATGTTCCTGAAAGCATACGAACTTGTAAAAGAGAAGAAGTTCGAAAAGTTGATGAAGAAGTAAGAGGATTATTACATAAAAACAAGGAGAAATAGCCCAGCTATTTCTCCTTGTTGCATATAACCAATACCTTGCGTTCATCGGCAAGCGTTGTTGCAAATATATAGTTATCGCCACCGTCGGAGAGTTTCAGGCGTTTACGCAGCTGCTGCACACTCTCGGGAAAGTTACGCACCGTGATATTTGCCTTTTGCAGAGCCTGAGCCTTTTTTATATCAGCCTTGGAAAATCCAAGCACATCAACCACCTCGAATACACGCCCCGGAAAGTCAGCCACAATAGAATCAGAAGTATAGAGCTGACTGTTCGCATGCAGTTTGTTTAAACCGAAACGATTGGCAAGGAGACGTGAGCATCCAGCCTTCTGTATTGTAGCATTAGGCTCATAAAGATACTTGCCCACCCGGTTGCTATAAACGATAGATGAAGATGCCTCGTCGGCATGTGTAAAGACAAACTGCTGCACACCCTCCTTATATATATTAACACAGTGAATGGAGCAATCGCAGCCATTGCCCTGCCCAAGCACAAAGAGCAACTCCTTACACTCGTTATTAACCGCCACCACATACACCGCCACCACACTGTTCAGCTGACGGCAGGCAAGGGTTATGTCAAGCATAGGAGAGCATTTTATCATCACATTGGTAGCTTTTGCCAACAATTGCTCCTCGAGAGCCACCACGTTCGGTTCGCAATCGGAGAGAGCCACCACCTTACGCCCGTCGCCGTCGCGCCTGGCAGGGTCAACAAAAATCCAATCGAGCTGAGGTAATGAGGCTAACAGCTCCTCGCTGTTGCCATTCACCACTCTTGCGTTGTTAAGCCCAAGCAGAGAGAAGTTAGAACGCGCTATGTCGCACAGCCTATTATTACGCTCCACATAAAAAGCCTCGTCAAAGCCCCTGCACATATAACTGAAGTCAATGCCAAAGCCACCCGTAATATCGGCAAACCTCTTACCGGCAACCAGCGAAGCCTTATATTTTGCCGTAGCCTCACTCGAGCACTGCTCCATAGATATCTTAGGCGGATATATTATACCCTTTGTAGCAGCCCATGCCGGCAGCTTCTCACGTGCCTGCTGCCACCCCTCAATCTGTTCCACCGCATCGCGCATATCCACAGAGGGATAGCGCTTGGCTTGTAGCGCAAGCGTGCGAACATCCTCGTTACGATGCTCTTCTATAAACTCTTTAGTAGAAGCATTGAGCATTGCTATTAATTCTTATTTAGAATAACAAGTGCCCCTATGACTCCCGGCACCCAGCCGCAAATAGTTAATATGAACACTATCAAGAACGAGCCACATCCTTTATCAACCACAGCAAGTGGAGGGAAGAATATAGCCAAAAGAACTCTTATCAAAGACATAGTTTTATATTTTGTGTTTAATTGACTTCAAAGATAGTAACAAACGAGCGAGATACGCAAAGTTTACTTTAGCGTATTTCAAAGCGAGTGCAGAATATCTTCGATAGTTTACATCAAAGATACACACAAACGAGCGAGATACGCAAAGTTTACTTTAGCGTATTTCAAAGCGAGTGCAGAAAATCTTCGAGCTTTGGCTCAAAGATACGAATAAGCGAGCAAAAGTTGTGCAAGCGAATGGGAGAAAATTTATTTTCTGACGCAATGAGCGAAGCTAAACTTCGCTGAAAGCAAAAATATGAAGCTTGCTTCAATATTTTTTAAAAAGAAAGAAACGAATTCAGGAAGTTTTGTGTTCTGCTATCGGATTAGCAAAAAAGCAATCTCTTTCAAAGAGATACACGATTTTTAGCAAAATTACATAAAATATCTTAACGAATTGCAAATCAGGCAAAAAACATTGTGATTTTGCAAAATATTTATCAACAAGACATATTATTTGTTTAGCAAAAAAGCGGATTATCAACAGCAATGAAGTTGATAATCAAGCAATAATCTCTTTCGACAACTCTCTTCGGAAAAGATTAACTAATAACCAAATAAAAACACTATTATGAAAAAATTAAATCTACTATTTACAGCATTGTTACTAATGTGCTGCGTGGGAACAGCGAAAGCAGAAGAGGTAACTATCGATGGAATAAAATACGATGTAATTACTAAAGCAAAACAAGCGACGGTAATTAAAGATAGCAATTATTCCGGAAACATTGTTATACCAAGCGAAATAACATACAACAATGTAACATGCAGCGTTACAAGCATTGGATATGCTGCGTTCGGGGATTGCTCCAGACTTACAAGCATTACAATACCTAACAGCGTTACAAGCATTGGAGAGTATGCGTTCTATAATTGCGACGGACTTACAAGCATTACAATACCCAACAGCGTTACAAGCATTGGAAATTATGCGTTCTATTATTGCGAGAGACTTACAAGTGTTACAATTGGAAACAGCGTGACAAGCATTGGAGATTATGCGTTTAGTAATTGCGACGGACTTACAAGCATTACAATTCCGAACAGCGTTACAAGCATTGGAAATAATGCGTTCAGTGGCTGCTCCGGACTTACAAGCATTACAATCCCTAACAGCGTTACAAGCATTGGAAATTATGCGTTCGCTTGGTGCGACGGACTTACAAGCATTACAATCCCTAACAGCGTTACAAGCATTGGAAAGGAGGCGTTCGGTAATTGCTCCGGACTTACAAGTGCAACAATTGGAAACAGCGTTACAAGCATTGGAAATAAGGCGTTCTATAATTGCTCCAGACTTACAAGCATTACAATTCCTAACAGCGTTACAAGCATTGGAAATGAGGCGTTCTATAATTGCTCCGGACTTACAAGTGCAACAATTGGAAACAGCGTTACAAGCATTGGAGAAGCGGCGTTCGATGACTGTACTGCTCTTACTAACATAGTAATACCAAGCAGTGTTACAAGTATTGGCAAATGGGCCTTTGCAACATGCTCAGCTATTGAGACCATTGTTGTTGACAGCGAAAACAATGTATATGACAGCCGCAAT
>JAZRGV010000043.1:0-1731 GCA_045644465.1 Bacteroidaceae bacterium | reverse complement strand
AGGTGTTGAAAGTAAACCTTTCGAGATATGTGGCATCTCCCTGCAGCCTGATGCAAATTTACTTAATGGCAGTTGGGAGGAGGTCGGTAACCCCGGTAATGTGGTTGTTGCCTTTATCCGTGATAAAATGCTTTACGATGGTGAAGTTTGGAAATGCAGTATCGATAAAAGAGGTAATGATATAACAATAAATATCAACTCTGCAGGTATAACCAGACAGCTTTTTGCCGTGCATAAGAAAGACGGTACTCTGCTTTTGAAGAGCGAAAGAAAAGGCAAGGGCGTAATGCTTACACGCAAACAGCAGGCTGTGGAACCGGTAGAGTATGCATTTAACCCTGAGCGTGCAACACCGTTCTTCTTTACTCCAGGCAAAGTGGTTGTAAAGGGGGCGGTGGTGAACAGAATGACAGGTGATAAAGAGGATAAGTTGATGAATGTGTTGGTCTATAACAATTTTGGAAAAGATACAGGAACTCCCGAATTGGTTACAATTAATCGTGACGGAGCTTTTCAAGCAGAATTGGACATTCCTCATCCGCAATATATTTGGTTCCATGAGCCGATAAACTCGCCCGTTTTTGTTGTGCCGGGTGACACCGTTGTAATGTGCTGTGATGTTGTAGAGGGTGAACGTAGCATATACTCGGCTTATGCTCCGTCTGTATTGGGCAATAGCCTGTCTGCACAATTGACACGCTGGTCGGGGTTGTTGGAACAGGAATTTGAACGAGAGGTTGGGCTGGCAGAACTCGATGCCGATAATTATAGAAAACATAGTGCTACGGATAGTACAGCCTATGCTTTTGCCGAGAAGGCAACACCATATTTCGCAACCATCTGTGAACAGGCTCCCGACATTCTTGCCAAATATCCACTATCACCTATAGCAAAGGATATCATAGTCACAAATGTTGTAAACAATCTGTTTATAGATATTATGGACATCTCATCGTATTGCGAAGCATCAATATCATTGCCACGATATTACTCTTTCCTCAAGGACGAACTTCTCCGAAAATATATTCTCGATAATAATTATCTTTTCTGCCACAGACAGAATTGGGTTGTGTTTAACCGCTTTGCTTTTGATGTATATTATGTTTATTATGTTCATTTCGTTAACGATTATACGAATAGTACATTCCGGGCACGTCCTGAGTTTGAAGGCTACGAAACGGACAGAGAACTGAGTGGTGTTCTTATGCAACTGAGCTATGGTCCGCATTATACCGCCAAGTATAATGAGAAAATTATAGATGCAGCCTCTGCTGTCGGTTACGATTCAATACCATCAAAAGGTTATATCTATCGTTCTGCTTTAAATAAAATAGAAGAAAGGCTTGGCGTTGGTAACTGCATGTTGTTGCAAAGAGCTATGGCTGAAATTGGCTATGATGACGATGTTGAAGAGATGATGGAAGATTTTATAGGCAAGATGCCTCTACTGACAAATCCTCTTATTGCAACAAATGCTTTGATGAAATTCCGTAAGTTGGTAGCAGAAAAAGAGGGTGGTGCCATTGCAAATCAGATGAATCCCGAGGCTTCAAAATGGTTACAGGCTCTGAATGAAAAATACCCCGGCGAGCAGATAATAATAGACTTTTGGGGGCTTGGATGTGCTCCTTGCCGTTCAGCAATGCTCACGCATCGCGATTTGGTTGAGAAATATGCAGGCAAGGTACGCTTTGTCTATGTATGTAACGAAGATGACAACCCCGAAGATGC
>JAZRGV010000042.1:0-26971 GCA_045644465.1 Bacteroidaceae bacterium | reverse complement strand
TCTTTCTTTTTCTCTGAATCCAAATACATAATTTGAAGTTTTTAAAAGGTTAAAAATATCTTTTGGCCGACAAATGAATGCATTAAAAACGCACTATGTTGCCAACGCGGATGCAAAGATACAACCTTTTTTCTTAACAGCAATCACTTCGCAGCATTTTTTTTGCAACAATAGCCCCGTATTCTCTCTAAAGAGGGCTTATTTTCAAATAATTACATATAAAGAATGTTTAAACAACGATTTTCTCATCGTTTTTATGTAACTTCGCAGTCGCTAAGCGACTGCAACAGCAAGCAAGGAACTATACTTCCACTAGCCTGTCGCTTAATTATTAAAAAAGCTAATAACATTAAACTGATATATGCAGAAGATTCGTAACATTGCTATTATTGCGCACGTTGACCACGGAAAGACCACACTCGTGGACAAAATGATGTTGGCAGGAAACCTGCTCAAGGAACAGGACAACGACAAATTGACTCTCGACAACAACGAGCTTGAACGAGAAAGAGGTATAACCATTCTATCAAAGAATGTATCAATACTATACAAAGACACCAAGATAAACATCATTGACACTCCGGGACACAGCGACTTTGGCGGTGAGGTTGAACGAGTTCTTAACATGGCCGACGGATGCATTCTGCTCGTAGATGCTTTTGAAGGCCCTATGCCACAGACACGCTTTGTATTACAGAAGGCTTTGCAGATAGGTTTGAAACCTATTGTTGTTGTAAACAAGGTTGACAAGCCAAACTGCCGTCCCGAAGAGGTTTACGAAATGGTATTCGACCTTATGTTCTCACTCGATGCAACCGAGGAACAGCTCGATTTCCCAGTACTCTACGGCTCTGCAAAGAACAATTGGATGAGCGACGACTGGCGCAAAGAGACAACCGATCTGACAGCATTGCTTGATGCAATACTCGAACATATACCTGCACCAGAGAAGAGAGAAGGTACACCTCAGATGCTCATTACATCACTCGATTACTCTCCATATACTGGCCGCATTGCCATAGGACGCGTACACAGAGGAACACTTACCGAAGGTTCAAACATAACATTGGTAAGCCGCAACGGTGAGCAAAGCAAGATGAAAATCAAAGAACTGCACACCTTCGAAGGCCTTGGCCGCAGAAAGACCGACAGCGTGAGTTCCGGTGACATCTGCGCCATTGTAGGATTAGAAAAATTCGAGATTGGCGACACCATATGCGACTTTGAAAACCCTGAAGCATTACCACCTATCGCCATAGACGAGCCAACAATGAGTATGTTGTTTACCATCAACGACTCGCCTTTCTTTGGCAAAGAAGGTAAATTCGTGACATCGCGCCACATTCAAGATCGTCTTGACAAGGAACTTGACAAAAACCTTGCATTGCGCGTAAAGAAAGACCCAGAGGAGGATGCCTGGACCGTGTTCGGACGTGGTGTATTGCACCTCTCGGTGCTTATTGAGACAATGCGTCGCGAAGGTTACGAGTTGCAGGTTGGCCAGCCACAGGTTATATACAAGGAGATAAATGGTGTAAAACATGAGCCTATTGAGGAACTGACCATAAACGTTCCTACCGACTACTCAAGCAAGATTATAGACATGGTTACACGCCGTAAGGGCGAGATGTTGTCAATGGAGGCGCAGGCCGACAGAGTAAACATCGAATTCAATATTCCTTCACGTGGTATTATTGGATTGCGCACCAACGTACTCACCGCTTCGGCCGGCGAAGCTATCATGGCACACCGTTTCAAGGAGAATCAGCCAATCAAGGGCGAGATTGAGCGCAGAACAAATGGTTCAATGGTTGCCATGGAAGGTGGTACCGCTTTCGCGTACGCAATAGACAAACTACAGGAGCGTGGCAAATTCTTCATCAGCCCGCAAGAAGATGTATATACAGGACAGGTTGTAGGTGAACATATACACGAGAACGACCTTGTAATAAATGTAACAAAGAGCAAGAAGCTCACCAATATGCGTGCAAGTGGCTCCGACGACAAGGCAAGAATCATTCCACCAATTATATTCTCACTCGAAGAGGCTTTAGAGTACATCAAGGAAGACGAATATCTTGAAGTTACTCCCAAGTCAATGCGTATGAGAAAGATTATCCTCGACGAGATTGAGCGCAAACGTGCCAACAAGCAATAAATGACAAGAGGAATTATCACATATCTATTTCTGTTTCTCCTTGTTGTATCGTGCAACAGGGAGGACGGAACACTTTACACCGTTACCGGTCATGCAAACAATATTGCATCGGACATACTTGTCTTCGGGCTCGACAGCAGACTGCAAAAGGTCGATTCATTAAAAGCTGACAAGAAAGGTAATTTCTCATACTCCATCAAGTGTGATACAATTGTTCCGTTTATAATGGTAATGCCCGATGGCAAGCAGGTAACACTGTTTGCAGAACCCGGAGCAAGAGCAGAACTGATGTATGACTGCATAAGCCAACAATGCAATATCACCAACGGCGGTATCACACAAACACTGCACGACAGCATTACACAAATAATTGACGATTGCCCAAACAACAAGAAAAGGCTCGAAGAGATAGAAAAATTCATAACAGAGCACCCCGTCAGCGAAGTAAACATAGAGCTGCTTCGCAGATATCTTATTAACGTGCCCAATCCGGACTATCAACAGATAAAGAACTATATATCAAAGACAGGAGGTATTCTTCAGGACAACGAATATCTTGCCATCACAAAGAAAAACATAAACGAGAAAAGCGGCAACACCCTGCATAAACAGTTTCCGTCATTCACATACGAGACAGCTGACAGTGCGAAGCAAATCACACTGAGCACATTCAACAAGAAACATCTGCTTGTTACAATATGGGCTTCGTGGGACGAAGAGAGTCGCACAAGAATGAAGTTTCTTAAAGAGATTGACCAAACGGTAAAAGAGAATAACTTCGAGATATTGAACATAGCATTTGAACACGACACAGCCGAGTGGAAAAGATGCGTGGCAAACGACAGCATTATAGGCTACAATGTTTGTGAAACCAAAGCCTGGAACAGCGACATCGCAAAAAAGTTCAAGATAAAATCTTTACCCTACTCTATTCTGGTAAATGCTTATCAACGCATCATAAGAGATGATGTTAACCTGGAGAAAGATGGAGCTCTCATCGACTCCATTGTCACAAAACACGAAAAGAGCCAAAGAGAGCGCGAGAAACGCGAAAAGGAGAAAGAGAAGAGAAAGAACAAAAAGAGATAAAAAACTCACCCTATTGGACTAACTATAATAACCACACACAAAGATGCTTGTAAAAGTTCTTGCCGCAGCCATTCAAGGTATCAACGCAACACTCGTTACCATTGAGGTAAATGCCCTCAGAGGCATTAAGTTCTTCCTTGTAGGACTACCTGACAATGCAGTTAAGGAGAGTCAACAGAGAATAAGTTCGGCACTCACACACAACGGATTGCGTTTCCCAAGCAAAAAGATAATAGTCAATATGGCGCCTGCCGACATCAAAAAAGAGGGCTCGGCATACGACCTCCCCATTGCTATTGGTATCCTGGCTGCCGACGAGGCTGTAAAGACAGACAAACTTGAGCAATATCTTATAATGGGTGAGCTAGGACTCGACGGAAAACTGATGCCTATAAAAGGAGCATTACCAATAACACTCAAAGCCAAAGAACTTGGATATAAAGGTATCATTATACCCAGAAGCAATGCTGCAGAAGCAGCCGTTGTGGACAATATAGATGTGCTTGGAGCAGACGACATCATGCAGGTCGTAAAGTTCTTGAACAGTGAAGAAGATATTGCACTGTGCAAAGTTGATATAGAAAAAGACTTTTATTCCAAACAGAGTGACTTTCCATTCGACTTTAGCGAGGTACGTGGTCAGGAGAGCGTGAAACGCGCCTTTGAAGTGGCAGCTGCCGGCGGACACAACCTGATAATGATAGGCCCTCCGGGAAGCGGCAAGTCAATGATGGCCAAACGCCTTCCAAGCATTTTGCCACCATTAACACTGCAAGAGAGCCTTGAAACAACAAAGATACACTCTGTAAGCGGAACGATGCCCGACAGAACCTCGCTCATCACCCAACGTCCGTTCCGAGCCCCTCACCACACAATATCATCGGTTGCATTATGTGGTGGTGGGTCAAACCCCAAGCCGGGAGAGATATCATTGGCCCACAATGGCGTGTTGTTCCTTGACGAGTTACCCGAGTTCAGCCGCGATGTACTTGAAGTTATGCGTCAACCACTGGAAGACCGTAAAATATGTGTTGCACGTGCAAGCTACAAGGTGGAATATCCGGCCGGAGTAATGTTCGTGGCGTCAATGAACCCTTGCCCTTGTGGTTACTATAACCACCCGACAAAAGAATGTACATGTACCCCCGGACAGGTTCAACGTTATCTTAACAGGATAAGTGGACCTTTGCTTGACCGCATTGACCTGCAGATAGAGATTGTCCCCGTACCATTTGAAGAGATTTCAAAGACCACACCAGGTGAATCAAGCGCAGCCATACGTGAACGTGTTATTGCCGCACGCAGAATTCAGGAAAAGCGTTTCAGGAACGAAGAAGGCATATATTGCAATGCACAGATGACACCAAAGCTGATAGCAAAATATGCAATACTCGACGAGACAAGCCTCGCCATGCTCAAGACAGCCATGAGCCGCCTTAACCTGTCGGCACGCGCATACGACCGCATACTTAAAGTTGCACGTACTATTGCCGACCTTGAGAATAGCGAGAATATACAGCCTCAGCATATTGCAGAGGCAATTGGTTACCGCAATCTTGACAGAGAAACTTGGGGCACGTAAGTGACCCAAGTTAGACAACGCGAGCAGCGATAGGTCGCAGGTAGCACGGATGAAAGTCGTGCCCTGCGGGTCGCAAAAAGCGAGTGTTGTCAAAATTGAAGAACGTAAGTAACCCAAGTTAGACAACACGAGCAGCGATAGGTCGCAGGTAGCACGGATGAAAGTCGTGCCCTGCGGGTCGCGAAAAGCGAGTGTTGTCAAAATTGAAGAACGTAAGTGACCCAAGTTAGACAACGCGAGCAGCGATAGGTCGCAGGCAGCACGGATGAAAGTTGTGCCCTGCGGGTCGCGAAAAGCGAGTGTTGTCAAAATTGGTTCTCGCAAGCAGTTACAATCAAGTTATCAAAAAAACTAATAGAAAGTGAAAAGAACTATTTACATTACATTTATTACGGTTACAAGCATCTTTTTCGCTTGCAGTTGCAATGATTTAAGATCAAAACACTCTCAACATATTCCGGAATCTCCAGAATATTGTCTTGAAAAAATGTGGTTCAACGTATTGAATGATACTATAGGAAATGGTGCCGATGTTTTTTATATTCCTTCAACGTGGGAGTATGATTGGACCACACCGGATGGCAAAATTTGCCATTATGCAGATGTGTATGACAGAAAGCACACCGATAATATGAAAATTGAGATGAGGAAAGTTTCCGAGTATATGGCAGATGGTAATAATTTTTACTCTCCATTTTATCGCCATATTACCCTTGATTCATGGGCAACACTCAATGAAGAAATAATATCAAACAGATATAATAGCGTATCCTTTATTGACGTGCGAGATGCTTTTGAATATTTCATTGACAACTTCAATAAAGAACGACCTTTCATATTAGCCGGATTCAGTCAGGGAGGCAAATCTGTCGTAGAGTTAATGAAGATTATGACACCCGAAATCAGGAATCGCATGGTGGCAGCATATGTATTGGGTTACAAAGTAACACCAGATGATGTTTCTAAAGCTCCATGGATTACACCGGCAAAAGATTCTTTGGATATAGGAGTGACTATTTGTTATAATTCAGTCTCCGACGTCAAACATACGAAACCTATTATCAGTTCTCCCAATGCTATGTGTATCAATCCTGTTAATTGGTGTACCGATTCAACTCCTGCCATACTTAATGATACAATTACTGTAACACTTGATCCTGAATATAAAGTATTGGTTTTAGAAGGTTTTGACGGCAGTTATCTGCAAAACATCCTTGATATATTGAATGTAGGAGATTATCACAGCATTGAGCCATGGGTATATAGTGAATGTCTTCGCAAAAATATCAAGCAAAGAATAGAATCATACAAACACGAGATAAATAAAACTAAAATCTTCTAATATTTTTTATACAATCCCGTTTCACTCCTATAAGCCAGTAATAGAGGGGTGCTCTAAATTGGGGAACGTAAGTGACAAAACAGAAGAGTATTAAGAGTAAGATGGAAATAAATACTGTTTGCGTATATTGTGCATCGAGCAACAAAATTGCACCTATATATGGAGAGGTTGCATACGAACTCGGCGCAACGCTTGCCAAAAAAGGCATAGCTGTTGTTACAGGTGCAGGGAGCATCGGACTTATGCGTCAAGTAGAAGATGGTGCACTCAACAACGGTGGCAAGGCCATTGGTGTTATCCCACAATTCATGGTGGACCAGAACTGGCACCACACCGGCCTTACAGAACTACATATCACCAAGGATATGCACGAGCGCAAACAGATGATGGCACAAATGAGCGATGCCGTAATTGCATTGCCAGGAGGATGCGGAACTATAGAAGAGCTGAGCGAGATAATTACATGGAAACAGCTGGGGCTATATTTCAACCCAATTGTAATACTCAACATAAACGGCTACTACGACCACTTCATTGCCCAATTGGAAAGAGCTGTAGAAGAGCATTTCATGGGCGAGATACACAGCAGGATATGGAGCGTAGCCACAACACCTGCCGAAGCAATAGAGATAATAAGGAATACTCCGCGTTGGAATGAATCGGTAAGAAAATACGCAGCACTATGACCAACGACATAGCACCATACAGCATGATGAACGACAATGCCATAATGATGATATTCGTAATGAATATCATTGGTATCTCGTACGTATTCCTGATGAATGGCGCAGGTATATTAGAGCGATTAAAATGTATGTTCTATTATGAAAGTAAATCAACACCATTTAACAACAGAACACACATCACAAGAATATGCAACATATTGCTTTACGTGCAAACACTTTTCTATTCCACAATTTTGGCTTCAAAATTCATTCTCGAAAAAGGCCTATATTATAACAACGAAACCATACTGCCATTAACAGGAACACTTACACTGCTTTTTATATCGGTATTACTATTCAAGCTAATAAGCTATGACACCGTAAATGTCATCTTGTTCGACAAGCGCAAGATTCAAGAATGGAGAGAGTTTTATTTCTTTACAATCAAGTTGCTTGGCTTTGCATTTACACCAGCCGTAATAACAGTTTTATTCATTACGGAAATACCTTTGAGTTTTGTGAAAATTTATCTACTACTTGTGCTCTTGACGTACGTATATACGGTATTTACAGGGCTAATTAAAATCATTTTTACACAAAAGCGCAACTATTTAGATATTTTTTTATATCTTTGCGCACTTGAATTTCTACCAATAGGAATTGTGTGGAAATTATTACTACAAGTGAGTGGATTTTTAACAATAAAAAATTAGGACATTGAAGGTAAGTAAGATATTGGTTTCACAACCAAGACCGGCTACAGAAAAATCTCCATATTTTGATATTGCGGAGAAACATAAAGTGCAGATTGACTTCTGTTCTTTTATAAAAGTCGAGGGAGTTACATCAAAGGAATTCAGACAGCAAAAGGTTTCCATATTAGACCACACTGCCATTGTATTCCTTTCGCGTCACGCCATTGACAACTTCTTCAAACTCTGTAAAGATTTGAGGGTAACAATCCCCGATGACATGAAATATTTCTGTTTGTCAGAAACAATTTCGCTCTACATACAGAAATATGTCCAATATCGTAAGCGCAAAGTATTCTTTGGTAATGGACACATTCAAGATCTTGAACCTTTGTTTGCAAAGCACAAGACCGAGAAATACTTTGTTCCCACATCGAATGTTCACAACGACGAAATAAACGCTCTGCTCGACAAGTATGAGATATCACACTCACAGGCAGAGATGTACCGTACTGTAAGTACTGACATTGAGGCTGACTACATCAAGTCATTCGACATGCTCATATTCTTCAGCCCACACGGTATAGACTCACTAAAGAAGAATGTTCCCGACTATGAACAAGGCGAGCAGTTGATTGCATGCTTTGGAAACGTAACAGCCAAATGCATTAAAGAAAACGGTCTGCGTCTTGATCTTGAAGCTCCTTCGGCAACAGCAACAAACATGCCGGCAGCCCTGGACGCATTCCTGACAGCGAACAACAAATAACAGAAATAAAATTCCTTCAGCCTCGTCCACAAGACGGGGCTGATTATTTAAAACAATCCAGCTGGGATGAAACGAAATACATTTCCTCTCAAAGAACACCTTAAAAGCAAGAGCGTAATAGACAGTCTATACGCAAACGGGGCATCAGCAACCGCCTTTCCGCTACGCGCGGTATTCCTTGAGCAGCCTACTACCCAGGAACCCACAGCCGCAATTCTTATCAGTGTAGCAAAACGCCGCTTTCGGCATGCTGTTGACCGTAACCTGCTGAAACGCCGCATACGCGAGGCTTACCGCACCGGCAAGCACGAATTCATAGAGACATTAGAGAACAATGGCAAGAAGATGGCTGTTGCCATAATGTATATCGACAACAAACCAAGCAGCACCGAATACATCAAGCGCAGGATGGAAAAACTGCTGAGCACAATAGTATCAAAAGCAGGAATGGAATGCGAAAAATAATCATTTACATATTGGTTCTTCCCATCAGGTTCTATCAGCATGTCATATCACCTATGACACCACCATCGTGCCGATTCACCCCCACATGTTCACAATATGCAATAGAAGCATTGCAAAAACATGGTCCAATCAAAGGTCTATATCTTGCCATAAGACGCATATTGCGCTGTCATCCATGGGGAGGTTCGGGTTATGACCCTGTTCCATAAAACAGCAAGCATGAAACTATTTGACATACATACGCATAGTAACGGAGCAGATGGTGAATATTCGATATACAACTGTAGAGAATATGTTGAAGGCCGAAATATATCTATCGGGATACACCCCTGGGAGATAAACGACAGATGGAAGGAACTATTTGCCACAATAAAGAACGAGAGCAAGAGCAAGAATGTCTGCGCCATTGGAGAATGCGGTATAGACAAACTGAAATCGTCTGCAAGCATAGAAGAGCAGATTGAAGTTTTCAAAGCACATGCATTGCTTGCCGAAGAGATACAAAAGCCACTTATAATACATTGCGTAAAAGGTTTTGACGAGATAATAGCCATATATAGGGAAGTATTGCCAAAACAAGCATGGATAGTACATGGTTTCAGAGGAAAGCCGCAACAAGCTGAGCAGTTGATAAAAGAGGGTTTTTATATCTCTTTTGGTGAGAAATTCAACATCGACAGTTTAAAAGTTGTGCCCATGGAAAAGCTTTTTATCGAAAGCGACGAAAGCAAAACAAATATCAATGATATATACACTTTAATAGCAGAAGTAAGATGCTGCTCGGTTGAAAAGTTAGCCTTGGCAGTAATGCAAAACGTTGAAAAAGTATCTGTTCACACAATATAAATACCACAAAAATTGTAACAATAATATATTTTCAATATTTTTGCATAGTACGAAAACAGAATAATGGATAAACTTAAGACACATACCGATAAACGCGGTTGCCTGACACTCGTTGAGAGCGGTCATGAGATACCATTTGACATCACACGTGCATATTGGATATACGACGTACCTGCCGGTGAAGAGCGCGGCAAGCACGCTAACAAAATATCATATCAATATCTTGTTGCAGTAAACGGCTCCGTTGATATCTGCCTTGAAAATATTAATGGTCGCACTACATATCATCTCGATTCAAAAGACAAAGGCCTGCTGATTCCTCCACAGACATGGAACGAGCTGACCAATTTCTCACAAGATGCCGTGCTGATGGTATTGGCATCACACAGTTACGACCCTGAGACATACATAAATTCATACGAAGAATTTCTCGATTACATTAAGAAAGAAGATTGCAGATGATAAAGTATCTGGACCTCAAAAAGACAACAAGCCTATACGAGCCAAAACTGTCCGAAGCCATAAACAGAACGGTACAGTCGGGGTGGTATATAATGGGCAACGAGGTCAAGAACTTTGAGCAACAATTTGCCGAGTACTGCGGATGCAGATACTGCATAGGCACAGGTAACGGATTGGATGCCCTCACAATCATAATGCTTGCCTATAAAGAGATTGGCATAATGCAGGATGACGATGAGATAATTGTTCCGGCAAACACATATATTGCATCAATCCTTGCTATCATACAGGCAGGGTTGAAACCCGTTTTTTGCGAGCCATCGTGGGAGAGTTGCAACATCAACCCTGAAAATATAGAAAAACTTATTACCCCACGTACAAAGGCCATAATGGCGGTACACCTATATGGACGATGCGCCAATATTCCCAAGATTGAAAAGATTGCAAAAAAGCACTCCTTAAAAATCATTGAAGACAGCGCACAGGCACATGGTGCCATTATTGCCGGAAAGCGTACGGGAAACCTTGGCGATGCCGCAGGATTCAGCTTTTATCCGGGCAAGAATTTGGGTGCCTTGGGCGACGGTGGAGCAATAACAACCAACGACAAAGAACTTGCCGATACAGCACGTGCAATAGCAAACTACGGTTCACAAAAGAAGTACGTAAACATTTACAAAGGAGTAAACAGTCGTCTCGATGAGATACAAGCAGCGATACTGTCTGTAAAACTGCAACACCTTGATGCAGACAACGAAAGACGCAGAGAGATTGCAGAGAGATACAATGCCGAAATCAAGAACCCGCTAATCACTCTTCCACAAATAGGAAACCGAGAAGAGCATGTTTTTCATGTATATCCTATTTTCTGCAAGCAAAGAGAGCTTCTACAACAGCATCTCTTAAAAAACGGCATAGAAACAATTATACACTACCCTATTCCGCCCCACAAGCAGCAGGCTTTAAAAGAGTTCGAACATCTTGAGCTACCTATAACCGAGCGCATACACAGTCAGGAGTTGAGCCTGCCATGTCACCAGGCTATGAGCAACGACGAGGTACAAAAAGTGATAGAAGCCGTAAACTCTTTCAAGGCTTAAGATAACAGCCGAAGGTTCAACAAGTAAAAACCACTAAAATTATTTGGCATTTACGCCAAAAAGATATACCTTTGCAAACGTAAAATCTGCGAAGATTGATTACGTTCGTTTACAAATCTCAAATTTTATTTGATTTTGACTCGCTTGTACAATCTTTGCAACGCTCTTCAAAAGAGAGCAATAAGGATTGTCCTATGGTGTAATGGTAGCACAACAGGTTTTGGTTCTGTTTGTCCTGGTTCGAATCCGGGTAGGACAACACAAAAGGTCAGCATTCGCTGACCTTTTGTGTTGTATATATCTTATGTTTGTTCATGACGGATAATACAGATTCTCTTCGGTAGCAACACAAAGCACCTCTACAAGATATTTACGAGCCTCCCAGCGCGCCTCGGGCAAGTTCATAAGCAGATAATTTCCACAGTCGCGTGCCGATGCGCCTGGCACTTCACCTTCGTACGAAGCCACAAACTCAAAGGTCTCCAATAGCAGAGGGAGAACATCGGCCGACGTCAAATCACCTTTCACTATAAGATAGTTTCCGGTCAAACATCCCATAGGCCCCCAGTAGATTATCTTGTCGGCCCATACATGATGATTACGCAAAAATGTAGCCGCAAGATGTTCTATTGTGTGTATAGCACTAGGACTTAACACCGGTTCGCGGTTCGGTTCCTTCATGCGAACATCGAAAGTAGTTACTACTTCACCGCCAACGGTGTCTTTGCGCGACACATATACACCACGTTTCAAAAGCAGGTGGTCTATTGTAAAGCTTGGTATCTTTTCCATAAATCAAAGTTTTGAAAGGAAGTTTCGGGTAACAGCAAACGAGCGGTTAGCCATTTCACCCCAAAAATTCTCATATTGCTCAATATGTTTATCAACGCCCGGCGTATCACTTATTATTCTAAAGCTTACAAACGGAATACCATATATATGGCAAGTCTGCGCTATAGCTGCCGACTCCATATCAACAGCAAGACCAGCCGGGAAGTTTGACTTTATTTTGTCAAGTTCCTCACGACTTGTTATAAACTGGTCGCCTGTACATATAAGACCGGTATGTATGCGTGTTACATTATCCTTATCATCGTTAAGCGATGCCGCAACATTCCATAGATTTTTTCCGGCATCAAAAACTGCCGGCATACCCTGCACCTGACCATATTCGCAACCCATACCGCACCACACATCGTGATACACTATTGTTGAACTCACAACAACATCCATCACTGCAAGCGATGCGTCTATTCCACCGGCAACTCCTGTACTTACTATTGCATCGGGCGCAAAAGAACGTATAAGTTCGGCTGTTCCCACAGCTGCATTAACCTTACCTATACCACATTGGCGAAGAATTACCTCATTTGATGATATACGTCCTACGAGATACGACACCCCACCTTTATCACATTGTTCTGCATCGGTGAGCAACGCTGCAAGCTGCTCATATTCCGATGTCATAGCAGTCAAAACTCCTATTTTCATACAATCAAAATACCATCACAAACAATACATAAATCCAGTGTGCTGCAATACCGGCAACCAAACCGCCTATTGTATGCGAGAGAATATCCTTTGAGGTAAGACGACGGTAACCAAGAGCATCGAGCATTGCTGTATGCGTACTGAGAAAACCACTCCAGCACATACCTATAGCAGTAAACACCGCTATGGCATTACCATCGATCCAACCCTGAGCCGCAAAATCAGGAATAAGACCCAATGCTGCACCAACAGCACCAATCGCGGTTATAGGAAATGCAATGAGGTGAGGATCGGTAAAGCCAAAAAGCCACTCAAACACAAAACTCAACTTCTCACCAATCCAGGGCAATAATTCCACTCCTTCTTTTGCAGCTCCTGTAAATTCGCCTGTTGCTTTATCCGGGCCAAATGTCAATATCATTACCATTGTAGATATTACAATAACACCAGGTATAATCAGCATACCTACATCAACACCGGTACGACCGCCATCGAGCAGTGAATCAAGAATTCGCTGAAACATAGGTTTTCTGCTATGCACCTCTTTTTCATCTTCGATTGTATCCAACTCTACTGCATTTTCTTCCTTAAAACGTGGATACGCCTTGACTACAAAGTACTGCATAAGTCTTGTGGAAACAATACATCCGATGCATGCACCTATGAATCCTACAAAAGACTCCATAAAATAGCCCTGACCAATCATAAACACAATAACCAACAGACCCATACCGAAAGCTGTTCCGAAGTTATTGAGTGAAATATACTGGTACTTTTTAAAATATGAGGCAAAATGCTTATCCTGTGCAAGAGAGATAATCGCAGGATTATCGGAAAGGAATGTCATAACTGCGCCCAAAGAGGCTACACCTGGTAGATTAAACAACGGTTTCATCAAAGGGCGAAGCAACTTCTCAAGCATATTCACCACACCAAACTCAACAAAAATTTTACCTATGGCACCTGTAATCACGCATATCGCCATCAAGTAAAACACTGTGTTAAGCAACAGGTCGTGTGCATTATTCATAATGGTATTAAGCATATTTGCTGTTCCCATCTTCGAAGCCAGATAGCCAAAAATAAGAAAGAAGATTGCCAAGCAAACTACACCGGAAGGCATCCAACCAAAAAGTTTCTTAAAAAGTCTTTTGTGCACTTTCATATTATAGATTTTGTTAAATATTTTTTTTGTTCTTTTAATGAACAAAAGTAATTGTAAAATTTGAGATAGCAAACTGCATTGCCATTTTAATGAAAACCGCAAACAAAAAAAGGTGTGTCTGCCGGCAAACAAATAGTTATCAACAGCGCCATTCAACAGAAACAGAATTTGA
Organism: Bacteroidaceae bacterium; assembly: GCA_045644465.1. GTDB lineage: Bacteria > Bacteroidota > Bacteroidia > Bacteroidales > Bacteroidaceae > HGM04593. The sequence continues at coordinate 12,973 of JAZRGV010000042.1, read as the reverse complement.
ATGCAAAACAGACATACCCTCATCATATAACACAAAAAAAGCATTATTGTTCGTTGAAATATAAAAACATTGGTTGTTTTTTGCTTTTTGAAATATTTTGCCGTACTTTGCGATATAAATATATTACTCTAAAATTTATGAATATGATGATTCCTGCAGAATACGACGAAATTCGTCCATACACCGCATCGGAGATTCCACAAATTTGTGAAGAGCTTATTGCAGACCCAGAATTCCAGGGCATAATAAAATATGCCATAAAGGATATTCCTTTTGAATATATTGCTGCCCAAATGCGTAATGCCAAGGACAACCTTGAGTTCCAGAAAGCAATAATATATCCATTTATGAAAACAGTATTGCAGAAGCTTTCAAGCGGACTTACTGTGAGCATAGAGAACAAGGAGAATATGGGCAAATCGCTCTGTATATCGAATCACCGCGATATCATTATGGACTCGGCAATTCTTGATGTTGTTTTTGTAGAGTCTGTGGGCAACACTGTTGAGATAGCTATCGGAGACAACCTTTTGATTCGTCCATGGATTAAGAAACTCGTACGCCTGAACCGTAGTTTCATTGTACAACGTTCTGCATCGATACGCGAGATGCTTGCATCGTCAAAGCGTTTGTCGTCATACATCCATTACACCATTGCCGAGCGTAACCAGCCTATTTGGATTGCTCAGCGCGAAGGACGTGCCAAAGACAGCAACGACCGCACCCAGGAGGGTTTGATAAAGATGTTGTCGATGTACAGCGGCGGAGATATTATCGATGCACTTGTAGAGTTGAACATTGCACCTACAACCATTTCTTATGAGTTTGACCCTTGCGATTACCTGAAGGCAAAAGAGTTCCAGCAGAAGCGCGACAACCCCGAGCACAAGAAAGCTCCCGGTGACGACCTCGAAAACATGAAGGTAGGTGTTATGGGATACAAAGGCGGAATACACTATCACATTGCCGACTGCATCAACGACGAAATTAATGCCATTGACCGCGCACTCGGCAAGAACGAGAAGACAGCTGCCGTTGCACGCATCATAGACAAACACATACACAGCAACTACAAGTTCTGGCCAATCAACTACTACTTCTACGAGCTGATGACCGGTGATGCACAGTTTGCCGACAGATACACAGCCGAGGACAAAGCAAAACTCGAAGCATATCTGCAAGGACAAATTGCAAAGATAGATTTACCTAACCGCGATGACGAGTTCTGCCGTACAAAGATTATTGAGATGTACGCCAACCCGGTAAAGAATTATCTTGAAGCCGTAAAATAACATATATATCTAAAACATAAGCAGGCAACCAATTGGTTGCCTGCTTATGTTTTAAATATACCCGTATGGTTATTTACAAATAGTCTTCTTGCCATTCACTACATATATACCCTTTACCGGATTATTCACCTTGCGGCCCTGCAAATCATAAACAGAGTTCATATCTCCGTTTTCATCCTTCACCTCATCGATGTTTGTTTCATTATCTTCTTCAACGCCATACATTAAGGTAAAGGTGTGATCCCAAGTCCTGAAAGGTGAGAACTTTTGAGTAATATTCAAATTGAATTCAACCTTTGTTCCATTAGGGATATTCTCGTCAACAACAATATAGAAATCTTTTGTAACCTCTTGATTTGCATACAGAGCATTAATACCTATACTACCTGATGTAACAGTAACATAAGGATTTGATGTTGACAAAATAACACCGCTTCTTGCTTCCTGCTCATATTTACCATCGTTAATCATTGTTATCGAAAGTACATTTTCGCCAATCTCAAGTGCATCGGGTGTTACACTCTTAATAGAGACAATATAATCCTCTTGCTTTGTGGTAACAGAGACCTCTTTAGAGTGCTCATACTCCTTACCGTTAGCATAAGCAGCCACCTTATATGAATAAGTTGTATTTGAGTTCAAGCCGCTATCGGTACATGTTGTAGCATCACTTACATTCTTTATCCATACACCATTTCTGTATATACTATACCACTGAGCATTCTTGACAGCATTCCACGACAACGATACAGTGTTTTGATTAACAGCGTTGGCCACAAGGTTTGCCGGTGCAGGCAACGGAGTTGAATTGACCTTCAATGAGAAAGAGCTGTAGTTGTCGTTCCTGAATGTATCAGAAACATCTATCACATCACGCAGCTCAACATCATCGACATTCAACACATAAACATAAAAACCGTTATTCAGCTCGGTCCACTGCTCCTGTGTAAAGAAATGACGTATTGCTACATAGATATCCTTATCTTTATATGCCGACAAATCTACCACATACTCAATCCAGTCGTTGCCATCCTCTTTATTTATGGTCCATTCGTTTATTGTGGTAAAGTCTTTTGCGTCAGAATTACCATTCTGCGATACCGCAACGCCAAAATGTTCTCCATAGAAGTTTGAATGTACACGTGCCTTAAAGCATATTTTACTATTTGCTGTTGCACGAATCTTAGGAGACACAAGGTAGTTGTCGATTGGAACAGTATATTCCTGCATCGATGCCTGGCAATATGTTTCGCTCATCAGATGTCCCTTGCCTGATACCGAATTACCAGCATTTTCCACTCTGTGTATCATAGACTTTGAAGAGTGCCACCAAGGATGGTTACGTCCATCGTTGCTTGCATCGAAAGTTGTCCAGCCGTCAAAGCCATCCTCGAGATATCCGTAGCTGTCGGTACCCACCTCGAATTCGCTTATCAAGTCCTTGACATCGGTATAGTTATTAGGCACAGCATACAAGTCGAAACGTACGCTACTGTTATCAGCAATCTCTTTGCTCACCTTGAACGAGAATGGTACAGTTACCACTTCACCAGCAGCCAAAGCACCTATTACAGCCTCATTCTTTGTAAATGTTACATACTGAGAATTTGCTCCAAGGGTAAGTCTTGAATCGGCAACAGTAGCTATAGTACCGTTATTCATCACCTTTACATTGATAGTAACATCTTCACCTGCATCAATTGCAGTAATGCCCGGCAATTCCGATGTTATTCGTGCAAACGAATTCACGTCGAGCATAATCTCATCACTCCACGAATATGCGCCATCAGTGGTAACAACAGTCATATACACTACATGTCCGTCGGGTGTTTCGGCATCAACATCTATTGCAAAAGTTACATCCTTATATCCATTGACAGCAATACTACCAACACTCTTGCTATTCTCTTTAACTGTTATGTACTTGTCTGCTACAGACAAAGAAACTGTTGTATTTTCGCTACTTTTAGCCTTTCCGCTGTTTGTAACAACAAGACACAAATCCTTGCCATTGCCCTGTGTAAGGTTTTCCGGAGCAAAAGAGGTTAGCCTTAAGAAAGGTTTCTCATTTGCAGCAGTAACCGCATCAACAGCATTCAAAGCATCAACTCTTCCCGAGCCTGTGAGATTGTTCTTTGTTGCAGCAAGTTTCTTTGCTGTATTCTCCATCAGACGGCATATATCGGCAGGCACAAGAGAAATATTTTTCTCGAGCATCAATGCAGCCACACCAGCCGCACACGGTGTAGCCTGAGATGTACCTGTGTTGAACTTGTATTTATCGTTCTCGTCGTGTTTCAACGAATATATCAAATCGCCGGGAGCGCATATATCGGGGCGGATAAGACCTATATTGTTTGCATCATAGATATAGTCGTTCCACTCTGTGCCTTGCCATGTAACAGGACCTTGTGACGAGAATGTCGCATATTCGTCATTGGCATTTACCGCACCCACGCACACCACACTCGACAAACCACCGGCATTCACCTGCTGATCGGGGTGCAGGTAAGGAGGAGGGCAAGCAGCCGGGAAATCCACATTATTGGGAGCTCCATAGCTATTACCGTCGTTACCGGCTGCAACAAAGGCAATTACTCCAGCCTCCAGAGCAGCATCGAATGTTCTACGCAAAGCCTCTTTTGCCGAATTATCTATCTGGTTAGCTTTAAAGCCCAATGAAATGCTTATGATGCTGGCACCATTCTCTATGGCAAACTGAACACCCTGCATCATCTGCGCAGGTGTTCCACCACCCGTTCTGTTGACGATTTTCAGAGTCATCAGCGTTGCATCGGGAGCTACACCGGTAATATTTCCCGAAGTACCGTCACCGCAGATAATTCCGGCGCAATGAGTACCATGTCCGTAATCGTCTTTTATATTGGCATTATCCGAAATATAATTCCAACCATGTATAATGTCGTCGGCTTCTCCGTCGCCATCAGTATCGGCATATCCTTGCCACAGATGATCCTTAAGATCGCAGTGTTCATCATTGATACCCGAGTCCAAAATAGCTACAACAACATTCTTTCCTGTATATCCCTGCTCCCACACCTGATAAGCATTCACTTGATATATATGAGGAGTAGCAATATTTCCTCTCTCGGCTGCTACATACTGCTGCACCTCATTGGCACAAGAGAGCACTTGTAGTTCCTTATCCAAGCCAATTAGGGCAATGTCTGTTCGCTCCGCCAGTGCACGTATAACCTCGCATGTAGCATCACAAGTAACACTATTGGCAACCCACAACGATGCGATATTTGCAACATTACCTTTTTTCTCCTCGGCCTGTAAGAACGACATCAACGATGCCTGAGCATCATCGGAATGTTCCTTGAAGCCTCTTACAACAGCTGCTCTTTGCATCTTTACATCGCGTTGTACAGCCGCCTTTGCTCTGATGGCAGAGAGCTGAGCCTGCGACTTCAAGACAATGGTTACAGCCACTTTATCGCTGCTACCGCTATCAAGCCATTGTTGGAGTTCCTCTTCTACAACAATGTTTTCTTGCGAAAAACATACATTGCAGAAACACAATAAAAACAAACAGATAAAAGTTATTTTTTTCATATAATAGATTTTATGTCGTTTTACTCTTGTACATATACAGTCTCAGCCACAGCACCATTGCCATATATATCCACAATCTTGTCGAGGATATCCATCAGTTCGTCCATTTTTTCGGCACGAAGCATAGCTATACGCAACGGGCGGAAGTCGGGAAGCCCCTTCAACAATGGCGTTGCAGCCAGATGACGGCGCACATGCAATATACCCGGGCGTTCGCCAAGCCATTCCACACTATCCTTCACCTGCTCACGCAAGATATCCATACACTCTGCGAAGGTAAACGGCACTGCGTGCTCACCATGTTCAAGATAATGTTTTACATCGCGGAATATCCATGGCTGGCCAAAGCTTGCGCGACCAATCATCACAGCATCCACACCATATAAGTCGAAACACTCCTTTGCACGTTCAGGAGTGCGTACATCACCATTTCCAATGATTGGTATATGCATACGCGGATTCTCCTTAATCTTGCCAATCAGAGACCAGTCGGCATCACCTGTGTACATCTGCGAGCGGGTGCGACCATGTACGGTTAGAGCCGCAATACCACAATCCTGTAGCTGTTCGGCAAGTTCCACAATACATTTGCTGTTTTCGTCCCATCCCAAACGAGTCTTTACAGTTACAGGAATTTTCACAGCATTGACAACAGCCTTTGTTATTTCAAGCAGTTTAGGAATATTCTGCAACATACCGGCACCGCATCCCTTGCGAGCAACCTTTTTCACAGGGCATCCAAAGTTAATATCAAGGATATCGGGGCGTGCTTGTTCCACACGTTTTGCAGCCTCAATCATTGGTTCCACTTCGTTGCCGTATATCTGTATAGCCACCGGACGTTCCTTGTCATATACCTGCAATTTACGTACAGTGCTGTTTATATCTCGTATAAGTGCATCGCTCGAAACAAATTCGGTATATACCATATCCACGCCGAAGCGTTTGCACAAAAGGCGAAACGCAGCGTCGGTAACATCCTCCATTGGAGCAAGGAAAACCGGGTATTTACCAAAATCAATATCAGCTATTTTCATATATCATTAATTTACCGCTAAGATAATCAATAAGTATAACTTCAGCAAATAATATCTCTTATACCAACCCATAGAACACCCCTCCGAATGCACCTGCAAGCAAAAGAATGAGAATGGGGCTCACCTTAAAGAATTTCATCGCAACAAAAGCCGCAACAAAAAGCGCGACACTCACCCAGAACTGCAATGGTGTTTCCTGCACAGAGCCAAAATTCTCCTTTGTCATAAGCAGCAGAGCAGCCGATGCAATCAAGCCAACAACAGTTGGACGAAGAGCCTTAAAAACAGCCTCAACATTGCGGTTATTGCTATGTTTCATAAAGAAACGGCTCACAATAAGCATAAGTAACACCGACGGCAGCATCACTGCCAACGAAGCCACAAGAGAACCTATCACAGCCAGCCACTCCGGTGCGCCGCTGTTAAAGACAGCAGTATATCCAACATATGTAGCCGAATTTATTCCTATTGGGCCCGGTGTCATCTGGCTAACAGCAACAATATCGGTGAACTCGGCTGCAGAGAGCCATCCATGACGGGATACCACCTCGCCCTGAATGACAGAGAGCATACCATATCCGCCACCAAAAGAGAAAAGACCAATCTTAAAGAAGGTATAGAACAATTCAAGAAACAGCATCATACTTTACCTCCTTTCATCTTGCCATATATAAAACCTGCGACACCGGCAACAATTATTACATATATGGGCGAAACACCGGCGAACACTATGAGCAATGCCGTAAGAACAGGAATCCACAGTGTAGCCCACCCTATTCGGGCACTCTTAGCCACCTTGAATACAGGAACAGCAATCAGCGCCACAACAACAGGACGCAACCCCATAAATATATTGTTCACCACCGGGATATGGCGGAACTGGCGAAAGAATAGTGCTATAAGAAGAATTATTACCACCGACGGCAAGGCACAGCCAAAGGCTGCAGCCACGGCACCTGCCACGCCACGCATACGATAGCCTACAAACACCGCCATGTTGACGGCGAACACTCCCGGAGCCGACTGTGCAAGAGCAAGCAGGTCGGCAAACTCTGTTGATTTTATCCAACCATTACGCTGCACTACATCACGCTCAATCAGCGGTATCATAGCATACCCGCCGCCAAAGGTAAAAAGGCCTATGCGGAAGAAAGTGGCAAACAGTTTGAAAAGAGATGTCGGCATATTATTCAAATATTCAGGGACAGACAAATGCCTGCCCCTGAAATTCTTATTTATAGGAGGGCAGGCAGACCCTGCCCCTACAATACATATTATTGTAAAATGTATAAAAAGTGAAGTTCAAGGCTTGTGAAGCCCGATAAACCGCAGTTTACTTTTGCGTAAATGAGGATTTAGAGGGCAAGCGTAACGCAGAAAACTTGTGCAAACGAGTGACACATAAAGTTCACTTTAATGTTTTACAACGAGTGCAACCAAGTCTCGGCATTTACCAAATTCGCTTTTCAGTCATTTTACTTTGTTTTTTCAGCTACCCAATTATAAGCATTACGGAATATCTCAATCCATGGTGTAACATCATCAGCCAAGTGGTTAGCTGGATAAGTAGCACACTGCCATGGGAATATTGCACGCTCGGGGTGTGGCATCATCGCAACGTGACGGCCATTTGCACTTGCAAGAGCAGCAACGTTGTAGTCCGAGCCGTTAGGGTTAGCAGGATAGCCTTCGTAAGCATACTGTGCAACGATGTTGTATTTCTCGGCATCGTAAGGCAATGAGAATTTACCCTCACCGTGAGCAACCCAAACACCAAGACGGCTGTTAGAGAGCGAACCGAAGAGAACGCTGTTGTTCTCAGGAATGTTCACACCAACGAACGATGACTCAAACTTGTGTGAGTTGTTGTGCAACATACGTCCGCGCTCTGCATATTCAGGATTGATGAGGTTGAGCTCCATCATCAACTGGCAACCATTACAGATACCGAGTGACAATGTATCCTCGCGCTGATAGAAGCGGTCGAGAGCGGCTTTAGCCTTTGGATTGAAGAGGAAGCCACCTGCCCATCCCTTAGCAGAACCAAGAACGTCGGAGTTAGAGAAACCACCGCAGAATACGATGAAGTTCACCTCATCGAGTGTCTCGCGGCCGCTGGTAAGGTCGGTCATTGTAACGTCCTTGACATCGAAGCCTGCAAGGTGCATAGCGTATGCCATTTCGCGCTCGCCGTTTGTACCCTTCTCGCGGATAATTGCTGCACGAACGCCCGATTTCTCGCGACGGTCGGCCGACATGCCATAGTTTGCAAGCATACCGTTGAAGCGTGCAGGCATGCGGTAACGCAATGGCTGGTTCTTGTAGTTCTTGAGACGCTCGCTTGCACAGCCGTTGAAGCTCTGTTTCAAATCCATGAGGTATGAGCTGTCGAACCATACATCGCGATAGTGTTCGATATCGAAGAGGCGTGTACGGCCATCCTTTGCAACTGCGATATGACGTTTCTCACAAGGAGCACCAATCTTAACAAAACAGATACCTGCCTCGTCAAGAATCTCCTGCATACGGCATTTATCCTTATCGGCAACCTGAATAACAAGTGCAGGGTTCTCGGCAAACAACAACTTGACGATATCCTTCTCTATAACGCTATTGAGATCGATTTCCATACCGCCTGTAGTGTTAGCGAAACACATCTCAAGCAATGTAGTGATGAGACCACCGGCAGAGATATCGTGACCGGCCATTACTATACCCTCTTTAACAAGACGCTGCACAGCATCGAATGCCTCAGCGAAATACTCAGGGTTGGCAACTGTTGGAACATCGTCGCCAATGCAGTTGAGAGTCTGTGCAAACGCCGAACCACCCAAACGCAAATGGTCGAAGCTGAAGTCGATATGATAGAAGGCGCTCTTTGGCTCATTGACCATTACAGGAGATACCACCTTGCGGATATCAGAAACCTCACCACCTGCAGAAACGATTACTGTTCCCGGGCTGATTACCTTTGTTCCGTCGGGATATTTCTGTGTCATTGAGAGAGAGTCCTTACCTGTAGGAACGTTTATCTTAAGCGCGCAGCAGAAGTCGCTGAGAGCCTCAACGCCACGATATAGACGAGCATCCTCACCCTCCTGTGAGCGGCAAGGCCACATCCAGTTGGCACTGAGTGAGATACTCTTTATGCCATTGGCAAGAGGAGCAAGTGCAATATTTGTCAAAGCCTCTGACACCGCAAGCACAGAGCCCTTTGCAGGGTCGGCAAGACCGGCCTGTGGCGCGTGACCGATAGATGTTGCGATACCCTGCTTGCCACGATAGTCGAGTGTAACGACACCGCAGTCGCTAAGAGGCAACTGAATTTCACCCTGACACTGCTGACGTGCAATCTTACCTGTTACCGAACGGTCAACCTTGTTTGTCAACCAATCCTTACAAGCAACAGCCTCGAGACGAAGAACATCGGTCAAATATTCCTCAATATTTTCTGCATTGTATTCAGCATCCTTATAGTGACGCTCTACAGTTTTGTCAACCATATATGTCTTTGGTGAAGAGCCGAACATCTGGCTTACTGAGAGGTCGAAAGGACGTTTGCCGTCGGCCTGCTCGAAAGCAAAACGAGCATCGCCTGTTGTTTCACCGACAACATACATAGGAGCACGCTCGCGCTCGGCAACCTTGCGTACATATTCAATAGCATCCTCCTTGATGAGCAATCCCATACGCTCCTGTGATTCGTTGGCGATAATCTCCTTTGCCGACAATGTGCTGTCGCCTACAGGAAGATTTGCCATATTGATTACACCACCACACTCCTCAACAAGCTCCGACAAACAGTTTACGTGACCTGCTGAACCGTGGTCGTGGATTGAAACCACAGGGTTTGTATCGTCCTCGCAAAGAGCACGTACCACGTTGTAAGCACGCTTCTGCATCTCAGCGTTGGCACGCTGAACAGCGTTAAGCTCGATACCTGATGAGTAACGGCCTGTATCAACCGAAGAAACCGAACCGCCACCAAGACCGATACGGTAGTTGTCACCACCCATAACGATAACCTTGTTGCCCTTTTCGGGAGCGCCTTTGAGACAGTCGCGACGTGTACCATAACCTACACCACCGGCAAGCATGATAACCTTGTCGTAACCGTAAACCTCATCATTCTCCTTGTGCTCGAAAGTGAGGACAGAACCACAGATAAGCGGCTGACCGAACTTGTTACCGAAGTCGGAAGCACCGTTTGATGCCTTTGTAAGGATTTGTTCCGGTGTCTGATACAACCATTTGCGGACAGGAAGCATCTCTTCCCATTTGCGGTCGTTGTATGTACGTGGGTACGATGTCATATATACAGCTGTACCTGCGATGGGCCATGAACCCTTACCACCACCCATACGGTCGCGGATTTCACCACCGGTACCTGTAGAAGCACCATTGAAAGGCTCTACAGTTGTCGGGAAGTTGTGTGTCTCGGCCTTCAGCGAGATAACAGTCTCTATATCTTTTATTACGAAATAATCGGGGATTGAGTGATCGGCTGGAGCGAACTGCTCAACAACAGGACCCTGTGCAAAAGCAACGTTATCCTTATATGCAGAGATGATGCTGTTGCGGTTCTCGTTTGTTGTACGCTTAATCATTGCAAAGAGCGATGATGGCATCTCCTCGCCGTCGATGATGAATGTACCACCGAAAATCTTGTGACGGCAGTGCTCCGAGTTAATCTGAGCAAAACCGAACACCTCACTGTCGGTAAGCTTGCGACCAAGCTCGCCCTCTACGCGATGCAAATAGTCAATTTCCTCTTTTGAGAGAGCAAGGCCTTCCTGCTCGTTATAGCTGTCGAGATCCTCGATGAACTCAATTGGCTTTGGTTCGATGTCAACAGTAAATATTGCCTGGTCGAGACCGCAATACATACGCTGCAACATTGGATCATACTCGGCATTCTCATCTTTTACAGGATAGTACTCTTCGATGCGTACAACACCTTCGATACCCATATTCTGGGTAATCTCAACGGCATTGGTACTCCAAGGAGTAATCATTTCGCGACGAGGACCTACGAAGTAACCTTCCATAGCTTCACCCTGTACAGGAGTAGCCTCACCATAGAGCCAACATAGTTTCTCAATGTCGTTTGCCGACAATACATTATTCACCTGGGTTGCAATAACCGTCTGATTTGAGGTAGTGAAAAAGTAAATCATATTATGTTTTATTTGTTATTTGCATAGTATTACAATAGCACAACGGCTATCGGTGCATACCACACGCACTAATTGCAAAGATAATTATAAAAAATGATTTTTAATATATTTTGAAAACATTTGTTTCCACACAATATTATTATTGTAGCAAAACCGTTGAGAGATAATTGTTTTTTCTAAATTTGCGGAGAAATATAACCAATTATTCATTTATTATGGAAATTCTTATAGGATTGACCGTTCCGCTGTTAGGAACAGTGATAGGCGCAGCAACGGTGCTGATGCTACGCAACAACATATCGGACCTCACAAACAGAGCAATGCTGGGATTTGCATCGGGCGTGATGGTAGCCGCAAGCTTCTGGTCATTGCTTCAACCTGCATTCGAACAGGCAGGCGAGGGGTTCGGCAACGCTTGGGTTGTACTTGCAGGATTCATCGCAGGAATATGTTTCTTGCTGCTACTCGACACCATAATACCTCACCAGCACGTCGAAGACGCAAAACCCGAAGGCCCGACATCGCGCTTGCCACGTTCGATAAAGATGATACTTGCAGTGGCATTGCATAACATACCCGAGGGAATGGCTGTGGGCGTGGTGTTTGCAGGTGTGATAAACGGCAACAGTATGCTGACATTGTCGGGAGCACTTGCGCTCTCCATTGGTATGGCAATACAGAACATCCCCGAAGGGGCTATCATTTCTGTTCCGTTACGCAACGAGGGCAAGAGCCGAACAACAGCTTTCACATGGGGCGCACTATCGGGGTTGGTAGAGCCTATTGCCGCCGTAGTAACTATACTATTCCTGGGCGAGAATGCATCGTCTATGCCCACGTTGCTGGCCTTTGCGGCAGGAGCGATGTTATATGTTGTTGTTGAGGAGCTTATACCATCGTCGCAAGCCGGCAAGCACAGCAATGTAGGAACAATAGGTTTTGCAATAGGCTTTGTGCTGATGATGATGCTTGATGTTGTTCTAAACTGATTACGTTCTGCAAAACAATATGGGCAGAGCAAGCCTCTTCCTGTTAAGCACATAAAACGAATGGAGAGCCTGAGATTAACAAACCTCAGGCTCTCCATTCGTTTATAGATTAATCATCAAGGTTTTACTTGACAAGCATCTTTTTACCATTTACAATATAGAAGCCCGGACGGGTGATACCATCCAACTTGCGACCTTGCAAGTCATAGATAACATCGTTCTCGGCATCCTGTGCCTCAATGTCGTTGAGTTCCGTCGTTGGGCCAAAGCCAAAGCGCATATTAAACACCGTTTGCTGTGCCTGTTCCTGTTCAACAAGAAGATATGCTCTGTTGGCTGAGTTCATGATATGACCGCCATCATCATTTTGGCCGTTGTTTGTCTCAATCTTTTCTCCAGTGTCTTTGAAATTCGCATAAGCCCAATACATCTTCACATCACCATTCTTGGCCTGCATCACATATGCTCTTTTACCTTCACACGAAACAACACGCTTGTACAATGTTCCGGCAAGCATATTTTCACCATCGAGCACAGCATTCTGAGTTGAGTTGTACTTAAAGTCAAGTTCAAGAGCCTTTGCCTCCTCGCTGTTTCTCTTTAGGATAACCGCTGTATTCGCGGGGATAGTCTTGTCAAGACCAATCATCTCAATGCTTGTACCATTTACGCTCTCGGCCCTATAGGCTGTTACACCGTCAGGAACCTGTGTATCGAAGCCAAGCATAAGCGTGCCATAACCCACCTCGCTCAATGTGTATGGATAATGCACTGCCGAGGCAACTTCAACTTCCTCGATGCACCAAGCCGAAGCAGAGCCAAGGTCACCGGGATAGCCCACAAGTTTACTTCCGTTACCCTGAGCATGCAAAGGAAAACCACCACTCACATTCAAGCGA
>JAZRGV010000041.1:0-44078 GCA_045644465.1 Bacteroidaceae bacterium | reverse complement strand
TGTAGTATTGCGGCTCTTCAGGTGTGGCGATATCTTTGGCTATATCGAAATGCTTTTCGAGTAATAGACCATCTTGCCCTTCTTGCGCTTGGGGATTACATTCTTATATACAAAGGTGTAGATTGCCGATAGCGTCATACCGAACTTCTCTTGCAACTCTGCCACGCTGTACCACTCGGTAATGCTCGCATCAGGAGCTTTCTTTGCAAAGTAGGAGTCGATATGCTTCTTACTCCAATAGGTTCTGCCACGATTAAATGTGCGAGGGATATTATGCTCCTTCGCAATCTCATAGATCCACGACCCCTTAACGCCAAATTTCTCTTTAATCTCGGCTGTGGTGTAGAAGTCGGTGATGGGGACTTTTTCTTTTGGCTTGTTCTTTTCACTCACAGTGATATAGTCAAACATCTTATCTATGTCTGATCGCCTTATGAGTGTTTTACCATCAAATCTAACAGCCTTGATTTTGCCATACCTGATGTAGCGATAGATTGAAGTTCTCCCGACACCTAAAAATGCCGACACTTCGGTTGGTGTTAAGAACTCCTTTTCAGAATGAGGTTTTGCCTCTTCATCAAATTTGAGTTGAAACTCTTGTACTCTCTTTTTCCTTACTCTCTCCTTGTATGCAAGGTTTGCACATCTGTGAGAACAGTAGGCAGTAGAGGTTTTGTGTGCGGTAAAAATCACACCGCACCATTCGCATTTCTTCTGAATGTCAATGTTACTAGCCATTTTAATTCTCTTTTTAGTTCGCCAAATCTGTTTCATTGCGTACCACAGCGTACCAATGCGTACCACCTTATCCATCATCTGACCGATAAAATTTCGCACTTCGGTTTGCGAGGTACACAGGAGGTATAAAAACAGGCGTAAAAAGGCTTAGCAACGATTAACAACGATGCTTGCACAAACAAAAATAGCACCCTTGTGGGAGTGCTATATTAATCATTTGTGGTTGATTTAACTTACTTGTAATCAACTACTTATTTTCCGATGCAGAAATTAGCAAATATATTACCCAAGACTTCGTCGGTGGTCATTTCGCCGAGGATTTCGGACAGGTTGCGTATGGCAGCGCGGAGGGGTTCGCTGACGAGGTCGCCGGGGATGCCGTCGGCAAGGCCGGTCTGTACTTCCCTAATGTTATCGAGGGCACGTAGCAGCGCTTCGTAATGGCGGGCATTGGTTACAACAACATCTTCGGCACTGATCGCCGGTATTGCTGCGCTACGCACAAGGAATTCTTCCAGTCTGTCGATGTTTGTTCCTTTGCGAGCTGATATTGTCCATAGATCGTTCTCGCTCCACTCTGCCTCTGCACCATAATTCTCTACAAGTTGCTTGGCCTGCTCCTGGGTGTTTGCCATAGCACTCTGCTCCACTATATCGCATTTGTTTACCAGCACTGCAAGTTTCTTGCCCGCGCACATGGGCAGCAGTTTCTTCGCAAGTTCTTCTATCTGCCCGGCATCGGCTGTGGGGTCAATCATCCAGAGTATTATCGATGATTTCTTGAGCTGTTCAAGGGTGCGCTCTATACCCATCTGCTCTACTACGTCGTGTGTCTCGCGCACTCCGGCGGTATCTACAAAGCGGAAGGTTGTGCCGCCTATGTTCATGAGGCCTTCAATTGTGTCACGTGTAGTACCGCTTATGTCGCTGACGATGGCTCTCTCCTCTTTCAGAAGGGCGTTGAGCAGCGTACTCTTGCCTGTATTTGTCTCGCCCACGATAGCTACGGGAACGCCGTTCTTCACTGCGTTGCCTACGCTGAACGAGTCGGCAAGACGTGTCATCACAGTCCCCACCTCTTCGCACAAGGTCTGCAGCTCCCGGCGGTCGGCAAAGGCCACATCTTCTTCGCTGAAGTCGAGTTCGAGCTCCATAAGCGTTGTCAGCTTGAGCAGTTTATCGCGTAGCTTGCCAAGTTCGTTGCTGAAGCCACCCTTGAGCTGATTCATGGCAAGGCGATGCGATGCGCGCGAAGTAGAGGCAATGAGGTCGGCCACAGCCTCAGCACTGCTAAGGTCCATCTTGCCGTTCATAAAGGCACGCATGGTAAACTCTCCGGGTGCTGCCTGACGTGCTCCCATGTCGAGCAATGCAAGCAATAGTTGCTGTGTTATATATGACGATGCGTGACAACTTATCTCTATGCTATCTTCACCTGTGTAACTATGAGGTCCGCGCATAATGGTTACCAGCACTTCGTCGAGTACCTCTTTGCCGTCGATGCTTATATCGCCAAACACTACAGTATGTGTCCTGCGCTCTGCAAGCGGCAAACCCTTGCGCGGGGTGAAGATTTGTGATGTATATTCAATGGCTTTCTCGCCCGATATTCTTACAATGCTTATTGCTCCGCCTTGCGGTGTAGCCAAAGCGCATATTGTGTCATTCATCGTGTGGATTATTTCTTTTGTTTATTTTCATTGCAAGGGCAGACACACCGGTCTGCCCCTACGGTTATTCTTTTTAATGGTAGTAAATAGATAGTTTCAAATGAGGATGAATAAAAAAATGCAAATTAAGGCTTGCGAAGCCCGAAAAAGCGCAGTTTACTAAGCGTAAATGAGCATTTTGAGGGCAAGCGTAACGCAAAGTTGCGCCTTTTATTCATTTTCATATTCTTTCAAGAACAGTCTCTATCAGTTCATTCATTTTTGCCGAATAGTCGATATTTGCCTCTTTGGCACGACGGTTGGCTATAACAAGACACACAGTGACAGCTTTGTGTCCCATGAGTGCCGCAAGGCCGGCAAGTGCCGAGCTCTCCATCTCAAAATTTGTTATACGCTGCCCCTCGAACTCGAACGACTCTACAAGCTCGTTCTGCTTTGGGAATGCAAGCGGCACTCGCAACTGTCTGCCCTGCGGGCCGAAAAATCCTCCGCAAGAGATTGTCACGCCACGTACCATATCATCCTTGGCAATGCGCTCCACCAATTCCTTGTCTGCCGGAACGGTATAAGGCGCGCAGAGCAACGGCGACCAGTTGAGATGTTTTTTGAAAGCCTCCTCAAATTCAAGGTCACACGCCTCGTTACGTCCTGCATAGAAATTGAGCAAGCCATCAAAGCCCACCGACTTCACCGAGCATATATACGAGCCCAACGGTGTGTACTCCTGCAAACCTCCGCAAGTGCCTATACGCACAAGTTCAAGTTGACGGAAAGAGTCTTTCTCTTGGCGTGTCGCAAAGTCGATGTTGGCAAGTGCATCGAGTTCATTTACAACAATGTCGATATTGTCGCAGCCGATACCGGTACCCACAACGCTGATGCGCTTGCCTTTATATGTACCGGTTATTGTACGGAACTCGCGTGCGCTGACATCACACTCCTGCGTGTCGAAGAATGCAGCCACTTTAGGCACTCTGTTGGGGTCACCGACAAGAATAACTTTGTCGGCCAACTGTTCGGGCTTTACACCTAAATGATATATTGCACCATTAGGTTCAATGAGCAACTCCGAGGGGGCAAAATAACGTTTCATAATCGTAGAAATTTAATATTTACGAATATTCAACACCTTACTCCTTTGCAATGTTGTCGCGCATCGCTGTGTCGGCCTGAATATTTTTCATACGATAGTAGTCCATGATACCAAGATTTCCTGTACGGAAAGCCTCAGCCATAGCCTTTGGAACCTCAGCCTCTGCCTCGATAACATGTGCGCGAGCCTCTTGTGCACGTGCCTTGTTCTCCTGCTCAAGAGCAATAGCCATTGCGCGACGCTCCTCGGCTTTAGCCTGTGCAATATTCTTGTCGGCATTGGCCTGGTCAATCTGCAACGCTGCACCAATGTTCTTACCTATGTCGATATCGGCAATGTCGATAGATAGTATCTCGAACGCTGTACCTGCATCAAGACCCTTCTTAAGCACAAGCTTTGATATTGAGTCGGGATTTTCGAGCACCGCCTTATGGCTCTCGGCCGAACCGATAGACGATACTATACCCTCGCCTACACGCGCAAGAACAGTGTCCTCACCGGCACCACCGACAAGACGCTTGATGTTGGCACGCACTGTAACACGGGCAATGGCAATGAGCTGGATACCATCCTTTGCAACGGCTGTTACATGAGGTGTGTCGATAACCTTTGGATTTACCGACATCTGCACAGCCTCGAACACATCGCGACCTGCAAGGTCAATGGCAGTAGCCATCTGGAACGACAACTCTATATTTGCCTTTGAAGCAGAAACAAGCGCGTGCACCACCTTTTCAACATTACCTCCTGCAAGGTAGTGTGCTTCGAGACTGTCGCGTGTGATATTATCAAGACCGGCTTTATGTGCCTCAATCATTGCCTGCACAATCTTATAAGGCGGAACATTACGGATACGCATCAAAAAGAGCTGCATCAAAGAAATCTGTACTCCGGTAACTTTTGCCGACAGCCATAGCATGAACGGCACATAGTGGAAAAAGACCGACAACAAAATGATGGCAGCCACCACTACTCCTCCAATAAAAACAGTATTCATAATTTATATTGTTTAGGGTTATTTGATCACTTTAACAAAAACGGTATCGCCCGACACACGAACCACCTCAACAGGCTCGCCCTCATCGACAAAGCCCGATTCCGACTTCACTTCAACGATAAGCCCGTTAATCTCTGCCTCACCAATGAGTGCCAGGCGTGTACGCGCAACGCCCTTGTCACCAACGGCAAACTTGCTTATTTCATCTTCTTTGACTGTTGAATCAATATTCTTCTTCAGGGCTACCCTGTCGAGCGATTTGCCATACACTGCCCATAAGATAAATGCGATACATATCACACAGCCAAGCCCCAGAGTAATCCATCCGGCAATAGTTCCAATGAAATAAAATGAATAGACCACAGCGCCTATCATCGACATTATTCCAAGAACTCCTGTCAAGCCCAAACCGGGAATAAGGATGACCTCCACGAATAGCAATATCGAAGCAAAAAGCACTATCGATGCAGTTATAACATATTCCATGACTTATTTATTTATATAATTCTTCTTTATACAACTCGTTCTGTTCAAAGCGTCGGATGTCGCGTTCCATAATGGCAAGCATCTCCTGTTCCTCTTCAACATCCCTTTCAAGAGCAAGTATCTCATCGCGCATTGCATCCTTGACTCTTGCACTTGCCGAAGCATACTCCTCGCGCTTTAACTCAAGTATAGCGATGTTCCTCTCCTGCACAGCTGTACGTTTGCGCCACTCAACAAACATCTCACGCGCCGTCTCACTTACAAAATCGGAGAGATTGTCATAATCGCGATTGTCATCTATTACAAACAAGAACTCTTTCTTACTTCTGCTTTGACCAGCACTATACAGCATCAATGCATACTGCTGTGTTGCCTTACGCAACAGTTCCTCATCGTCCTGTGTGTCGGCGATAGATGTTATTCGTGCACGCGAGAAAAGTGTCTCAAAACCCAACGACTCATCATACTTGACTGTGCCTTCGTTGGGAACGAAAAGATACACGCACACAAGGCTATCGGGTTGGTTACGGTCGGTGGCAAACCATCCCAAGTTGGCAACTTCGTTTATAGCAAGCATATAATCGTTGGCTGTAGAGTTGAATGGCATACCCAGATGGTCGGGACGCAAGAAACGCCCGCTTTCGGTGTCCAGACGTGTAACAAACAGGTCGTAGCCGCCAATCGAGCCTTCACCGTCGCTTGCGAAATAGAGTGTAACACCATCGGAGAGCATAAACGGATAATCGTCGTTGCCCTTGGTATCGAAGCCTGGCAATCGCTTTGCTCTACCCCATTCGTTGCCCACCTTTGAATTGCGGTACAACTTCATTAGGCCATCTTCTTCATCGGAGAAACAGATATCAATACCGCGTTCCGAACAGTATAGGTTTCCTGTGAGCGACTCATCTTCAAAGAATTCAGCCTGCGTGGTAACCATGCCGGCATCGTGTCCAATATTATAGACCGAGAAGAGAGCCTTCTTATCAACAACAAAGCTGTCGAGGAAACATATCTTCTCACAGTTCATCACCATACGGTTTAATCGGCTGATATTGGAAAGACGTTTGCGGTATTCCTCGCGCAGAGTTTCGTCGGGTGTCATGTCAACAAAATCGCCGTAGTAAGAGATTGCCTGCGGATAGCCGAGAAGTGATGCATGATAATCGCCCAGGTAGCGATAAGCATTGGAAATCTTACGCGAGGCGGCATACTCCAGCATTGGCAATATATCAACAGAGTCGTTGGTCTCGTAACAACACACCGCATACCAATAATTGTACTCGGCATTCTGGGGGTATCTCTTCAACAACTTTTGAAACATAGGCTTTGCCTCGTCATACTTTCCTTGCTGAAACAGTTTACGCGCCGTATTCTTATTCTGAGCTACAGCCTCTCCGGCAAAAAGGATAAACAGGACAAATATGTAATATATCAATCTCATCATACTGCGGTTTGTTCACTTATAATCATACGCCTTAATCGCAAATATACATATAAAAAATTCAATCCACCACCACCCGGCCTAATTTTTATATAAAAATTCACAAAAAGGGATGATAAAAGGGCTATTTTGATTAACTTCGCGGCGCAAAAACAAAAAAAGTTTCAGCGATATGCCCAAACCCACAGAAGAGCAGGTTCTATACAAACGAATCCACAAACAGTTCGGCCGTGCAACAAAGGATTACGAAATGTTGCACGACGACGACAAGATACTTGTTGCCCTCTCCGGCGGCAAGGATTCGCTTACCATGCTACAGCTGATGGCCGAGCGCAGCCGCATATACAAACCAAAAATTAGCATTGTTGCCGCGCACGTTAAAATGATAAACATTCCTTACAGCATTGATCCCGAATTCATAAAAGAATTCTGCAACAATCTGGGAGTTGAGCTGCACATCATAGAGACAGGTTTTGACGCAAGTACCGACAAACGCAAGTCGCCCTGCTTCCTTTGTTCATGGAATCGAAGGAAAGCACTGTTCACCATTGCTCAGGAGCTGGGATGCAACAAAATAGCATTGGGACACAACATGGACGACTTCATAGAGACTATGCTCATGAATATGACATTCCAAGGCTCATTCAGTGCTATGGCTCCGGTAATGAAGATGGACAAATTTCCCATAACGATAATACGCCCATTGTGTTTGGTCAACGAAAATGACGTGGAAAGACATGCCCAATTCCAGCAATTTCCGCCACTAAAAAAGAACTGCCCCTACGAAAACGATTCTCACCGCAAGAGCATGAAAGACCTGCTCGCGCACCTGGAGCAACTGAGTCCCGACGCACGTTATAACCTATGGGGAGCAATGAGCAACGTGCAGCCTTCGCTGTTACCACCACGAATAGACAAAAAACGATAAAAATATTTAACAATGTCAAAAGCAATCTTAACCCTGATTTTATTGATTATCTCTAACACATTCATGACATTCGCATGGTATGGCAACCTGAAGTTGCAGGAGATGAAAATTTTATCACACAACACACCTATAGTGTTGATAGTACTCATTAGCTGGTGCGTAGCTCTGTTGGAATACTCATTCCTTATTCCGGCCAACAGAATTGGTTCCGAAATAAACGGTGGTCCTTTTTCGCTGGTGCAGCTTAAAGTAATCCAGGAAGTAATCTCTTGCCTTGTTTTCGGCGTGATTGTTTCGGTGTGCTTTAAAGGCGAATCACTGCAGTGGAATCATCTTGTAGCTGTTATTTTCCTCATTCTGGCGGTATATTTCGTCTTTATGAAATAAAGCCCCCCAAAAGGGAAAAATGCAAATATTTTATTCTCTTTTGCAAGAAAAAGTAAAAAAGGATAAAAAAAGAAAAAACTTTTCTTTGCTGTTTAGAAATTAAATCCTAATTTTGGGAAATAATTGACACAAAATCAACAAAGGCGGAAAGCATAGGCTGCACCGCCCAAGGAAAAGACATAAAGAAAAAACGATATGAACAAGCCCACTTTCAAATTTCTAAGAAAAACATTCCTGTACACCATGTTCTTGGTTTCAGGTTGTGTAGCAACAAGTTGCGTCGAGGATATTCCTGAAGAGAACCGTTTTACATGGACCGGCGAGCTAATCACCACACACTTGGAGAAACACCCCGAGAAGTACAGCCAGTTCATTACAATCCTAAAAAAAGCAAACATCAGTAAGAAAGCACAGAGTAGCCTTTTCCAGACATTGTCAACATACGGCTCATACACATGTTTTGCGCCAACAAACGAAGCGGTTACAGCATTCCTTACAGAAATGTCGAAAGATCCCGAAAGTGGAATCACATCACCCGATGTTGAAGCATTGAACGACAGTATCGCTACAGAGATTGCCAAGAACCACATCATCGAAAAGGGATACAAAACTTCGGACACTCCCGACGGTGACTTCCCCAAGCTTACAATGAACCGTCGTTCCGTAAAGATGACAACATCAACCGGTGTCATCCTGCTTGACGAAGTATCAAAGATCATAGATTTGGATATTGAGACCGAGAACGGTATAATCCAAACCATCGACAAGGTACTTAATCCATCAACAAAGAAGATGCACGAGCAGATTCTTCAGTATCCTGAGCTATCACTCTTTGGTAAGGCTATTATGGAAACAGGCCTTGACTCATTGTTGGATATATACGAAATCGACCCCAACTACGAAGGTAACATAGAGGCAAATATGGAAGTATCGGGCCAGGGCAAGCCTTATTCTCCGGCAGAGCGTCGTCAGCGTTACACCGTACTTATCGAGACAGACGAGTTGCTTGCTAACCCAGACAACAACCACCTTGGTATATCAATACAGACTGTTCAAGACCTTGAGAAATTGGCACAGGAGTTCTATGGCAAAGAGGCTCCGGGACAATACAAGAACCCAAAGAATGCACTTTACCAATATATGCTGTACCACATCCTCGATCGTCAGTTATCATACACAGGCGGCCCCGGTGGTTTCATCATGCAGAACTATTCAACAAAGGGTGGTCTTGGCGGCGAATTCTCAAGCGAGGATAACCTTCCAACAACATTCGACCGATACGACTATTTCGAGACAATGTTACCATATAGTATAATAAAGGTAACAAAGCCCTTCACAAACGAAGCACTGAAGAACGAAATCGTACTCAACTATGCACAGGAGGGTGGTACTAAGTGCAACGACGACAAGATGCAGAAATACCTGAACGTAACTGTATTGAGAAGAGACGAATCGGGTGTCAACGACTTTGACCAGAAAGCAATAAACGGAGCATTGCACACAATCAACAAAATCCTTATTTATAATGAGAACGAAATGGCCGGTAACGTGTTGAACGAGAGAATGCGTTGGGACGTATCGTCACTATTCCCTGAATTAACAAACAATGGTGTACGTTGGGAAGACCCTACAACCAACAAGACAACATACATTCCAAATGGCTATAGCAACCGCCTTGTAGTAAATGGCGTTGTTGACAACACTGCTGTCATATACTTGCGCCCAACCGGTACCAATTTGAACGGATATACCAACTACCATGGTGACGAGCTTCTTGCCGTAGGTCGATACGACTTCAAGTACCGCATACCACACGTACCTGCAGGCAACTACGAAATACGTTTCGGATATTGCGTCAGCGGTTTGCGTGCCATCACCCAATTCTATTACGACGACAAGGTTTGCGGCATTCCTGTGAACATGGCATTACTCGGAACAGATCCTTTGATTGGTTGGTTTGAAGAAGAGGGAATGACAAAAGACGAGATACTCGAGAACGACAAGGCTATGCGTAACCGCGGTTACATGAAGGGCCCTGCAAGTTGTATGCTTGCAGCTAAAGAGAGTAAGAACATGAGAGCGTCGGCCAATGCTATCCGCAAAGTTGTTGGACAGTTCAACATAACAAAGGGCGACCACTGGCTACGTTTCAAGAACGTAACAGAAAACTCCAAGAGCGGCGATTCTTGGCTCGAGTTCAACCAGGATTATCTTGAAATTGTACCAATAAGTATTATCAGTAACCCGGCTAAACCCGAAGACCAATACTAAAAAAATACAGGAAATGTCCCAAACGTTAAGCAACATTTGGGACATTTTCATTCCAACTCCCTTTTTACTTATACCATAACAAACAACATATACCACAGCTTTTATATACCTTATTATTATGAAAAAGATATTTCTGGGATTTTTTGCCCTATGCTGCCTGTTGACATCGTGCAACAATGAGAACTACACAGCAAACTACCGCGTAGTACCACTACCACACGAAGTAACCCCTATTGAGGCCGAAGAGTTCTACATCAACGGCAACACCGTGATATCATACGATGGTAATCCGGAACTTAAGCGCAACGCAGAGTTTCTTGCACAATACATAAAAGAATCGACATCGTTAGAACTAAATGTTACCGACAAGGCAATCGAGAAAGGCATAACACTGAAGATTGCCGAGCACATAGGGGAAAGCGAAGGCTACAACCTTGGAATAGACAACAGCGGAATAGCAGTTACCGGCAAAACCGCAGCCGGAGTATTTTATGGAATACAGACATTGCGCAAATCGCTTCCTGTTTGCAAGGCAAAGGAGATAAGAATGCCGGCCGTACAGATAAACGACTATCCTCGCTTTGGCTATCGCGGAGCACACCTCGACGTATCGCGCCACTTCTTTACACCCGATTCAATAAAGCGTTTCGTTGATATGCTTGCCATGCATAACATCAACCGTTTCCATTGGCATCTTACCGACGACCAGGGTTGGCGCGTTGAGATAAAGAAATACCCAAAGCTTTCTACTGTGGCGGCAGAACGCGACGAGACTGTAATAGGCAAGAACAGCGGTGTGTATGACGGCATACACTACGGCCCATTCTTCTATACACAGGAAGAGTGTAAGGAAATTGTAGAATATGCTGCAGAACGCCACATAACCGTTATTCCAGAGATTGACCTTCCCGGCCACATGCAGGCAGCATTGGCAGCATACCCTGAATTTGGTTGTACTGGAGGCCCATACGAGGTATGGAAGATGTGGGGAGTGTCAGACAACGTGCTATGTGCAGGAAACGATGCGACTCTTAAATTCATAGAGGACGTACTTGAAGAGATTATAGCAATATTCCCATCGGAATACATTCATGTTGGTGGTGACGAATGTCCGAAAGATCAATGGAAGAAGTGTCCAAAATGTCAGGCACGCATCAAGGAGCTTGGCATAAAGGGCGACGAAAGACATAGTGCAGAGATGTATCTGCAGAGTTTTGTCATTTCACATGCCGAAAAGTTCCTCAACAGCAAGGGACGCCAGATTATTGGATGGGACGAAATTCTCGAGGGTGGCCTTGCGCCAAACGCAACCGTTCACTCATGGCGTGGCATCGACGGTGGTCTCGAAGCAGCAAGACAAGGACACAACTGCATAATGTCGCCAAACAACTTCTTCTACTTCGATTACTACCAGACAACACGCACCGACGAGGAGCCTTTGGCTATTGGCGGTTACGTACCTGTAGAAAAGGTTTATAGCTTTGAGCCTATGCATGAGTCGCTCACAGCAGAGCAGCAAAAACACATCATTGGTGTTCAGGCAAACCTTTGGACTGAATATGTTCCCACATTCAAGCATGTGGAATATATGGAACTCCCTCGTATGGCTGCACTTTGTGAAGTACAATGGAGCGAAGCTGAAAACAAGGATTTTGAGGATTTCAAACAGCGTCTGTTGCCATTATTCAACCTATACGAAGTTTACAATTTCAACTATGCGAAACACATCCTTGACATAGAGGCGCAATTCAATACCGACACCGTACGCAACGTCATAACACTTGAATTGAGTGTACTTGGTGACATACCGGTTTACTACACTCTAGACGGTAGTGAGCCAACAAAAGCCTCAACACGCTACACAGCCCCCATTGAGCTAAGAAGCACATGCACCGTTAAGGCAAAAGGTATCGGCGAGAAGTTTGAGACAAGAACATACAGCGAAGACATTCATTTCAACAAGGCTACAGCAAAGCCTATTACTTTGATACAGCCTGTACACAAGAACTACACATTCAACGGAGCAATTACTCTGGTTGATGGTTTGAAAGGTACACCAAACTACCGCACAGGACGTTGGCTTGGATTTAGCGAGAATGACTTTGAAGCTGTCATAGACCTTAAAGAAGCAACCGAGGTAAAGTGTGTCAAGTTCGACACCAGCGTTGACAAGAGCGACTGGGTTTTCGATATCAGAGGTATCAACATCGCCGTTTCAAACAACGGAAAGGATTACAATGCTCTGCTCGACAAAGAGTATCCATCACTCACCGACGAAGACCCTAACATCATTTACAACCATACCTTCGATGTAGAGCCAACAAAAACACGCTATGTAAAGATTAAAGCACTTGTTGAGCACAGCATTCCCGCATGGCATCCCGCCATAGGTAAACCGGGCTGGATTTTTATTGACGAGATAATTATTGAGTAATTTTTTAATTTGGCTATAAAAGGATTATTGATTATCTTCGCAGAAAGAATAAAGCAAAACTATTCCACACACATTAGCAGAAAATGATAGAACGACTGATTACTCTCGACGGTATTGACCCGGTAGGCTTTTACGGAGCAGGCAATGTACATTTGCAGATGCTCAAAAGACTACACCCCAAGCTACGCATTGTTGCACGCGACAATGTGATAAAGGCTATGGGCGACGAGGAGGAGCTCGACCGTTTCAACAAGGTTGTGGAATTGCTTGCAGAGTACTGCAACAAATACAACAGCCTCACCGAAGAGGCTATCATTGATGCTGTAAATGGGAAAAAAGGTGATAAGGGCAACGACAGCAATGTTATTGTATATAACATCAACGGACGTCCCATCTATCCACGCACCGAGAACCAGTGCCGCATTGTAGAAGAGTACAAGAAACACGACATGCTCTTTGCTGTAGGTCCTGCCGGAACAGGTAAGACATACACAGCCATAGCTCTTGCCGTCAAGGCACTCAAAAATCGCGAGATAAGGAAGATAATACTTAGCCGCCCTGCCGTTGAAGCCGGCGAAAAATTGGGTTTCCTTCCCGGTGATATGCGCGACAAGATTGACCCGTATCTTCAGCCATTATATGATGCCCTCGAAGATATGATACCAATGGCAAAGCTAAAGGAACATATGGATAACAATGTCATTCAGATAGCTCCATTGGCATTCATGCGTGGACGCACATTGAACGACGCTGTAGTAATTCTTGACGAGGCACAGAACACTACCCCGCAGCAGATAAAGATGTTCCTTACCCGTATGGGCATGAACACAAAAATGATAATCACGGGCGACCTCACACAAATAGACTTGCCACAACACAGCAACTCAGGACTTTTACATGCACAAAAAGTACTGAACGGAGTACCAGGCATTGGATTTGTTACCATGAGCAAGAAAGATATAGTACGACACAAATTGGTAACGCGAATTGTTGAGGCATACGAGAAACACGAGAAACAGAATGCCGAAACGGCAAAAAACGATAAAAAAGAGAATAAAAACCAAAACTAAATAAAAAAATGGCAAAAGCATTGACAAACACCGAATTCAAATTCGAGAATCAGACAAGCGTTTATCACGGAAAAGTACGCGACGTTTACAAAGTCGAGGACAAGTTGGTGATGGTTGCAACCGACCGCATTTCAGCTTTCGACGTAGTGCTACCTAAAGGTATTCCATTCAAGGGACAGATGTTGAACCAGATTGCAGCAAAATTCCTTGACGCAACAACAGACATTTGCCCCAATTGGAAACTTGCTACTCCCGACCCAATGGTAACCGTGGGTGTTATGTGCGAGGGATTCCCCGTTGAGATGATTGTACGCGGATATCTATGCGGTTCGGCATGGCGTGCATACAAGAGCGGAGTACGCGAGATATGTGGCGTAAAACTTCCTGAAGGCATGCGCGAGAACGAGAGATTCCCAGAGCCAATAATCACTCCAACAACAAAGGCCGAGATTGGTGAGCACGATGCAGACATCTCAAAAGAGGAGATTCTTGCACAGGGCCTTGCAACTCCCGAGGAGTATGCATTGCTTGAGAAATATACTCTCGCCCTTTTCAAACGCGGAACAGAGATTGCTGCAGAGCGTGGTCTTATTCTCGTTGACACAAAATATGAGTTCGGAAAGCACAACGGCACAATATATTTGATGGACGAAATTCATACTCCCGACAGTAGCCGTTACTTCTATGCCGAAGGTTATGAAGAGAAGTTCGAGAAGGGTGAGCCACAGAAACAACTTTCAAAAGAGTTTGTACGCGAGTGGCTTATGGATAACGGCTTCCAAGGCAAAGAGGGTCAGCAGGTACCCGAAATGACAGACGAGATTGTGGAGAGCATCAGCAACCGATATATCGAGTTGTTCGAGAACATCACAGGCGAACAGTTTGTTAAGGAAGAGTGCGAAGACATCAACGCACGCATCGAGGAAAACGTTAAGAACTATCTCGCAAAGTAATATGAGCTACAGTCACGAGCTATTGAAGCCATATAGCGACGAAGGCAAGAAGGTTGAACAGATTGAAGAGATGTTCAACAACATTGCTCCCGAATATGACAAATTCAACTATATAGCATCCATGACTATCGACAAAATATGGCGCAGACGCGCCATATTGTCGTTAAAGCCATTTGCTCCGCGCAAAGTGCTTGACATTGCAACAGGCACCGGCGACCTGGCCTTGCTTATAGAGAAGAAACTAAAACCCGAGATTATCATCGGTTGCGACATTTCGGAAGGAATGATGCAGGTAGCACGTAAGAAATGCAAAAAGAGAGGTGTTACGAACATCCGCTTCGAGAAAGAGGACTGTACTGCACTCTCCTACCCCGACAACAGTTTCGACGCAGTAACATCTTCATTCGGAATACGCAATTTTCAAGAACTTGACAGAGCGTTAGGCGAAATGTGCCGCGTGTTATGCAAAGGCGGAAAGCTTGTTCTTCTGGAACTTTCCACACCTGTTAAATTTCCAATGAAACAGTTATTCCCCATATATGCACGATTCATCATGCCATTTATAGGCCGACTGTTCTCAAAAGATACCAAAGCATACAAATACTTGCCCGACTCAATTGCTTCGTTCCCACAAGGAGAAGTTCTTGAAAGTGCAATCAAGAGAGCCGGATTCAGCGAAGTTAGTTTCAGCCGTCTGACAGGCGGAATTTGTACCCTTTACATTGCAACAAAATGAAAAAATACGGAATCATAGGATACCCTTTGGCACAGTCGGCATCACCTGCGTTTTTCAACAACAAGTTCAAGAACGAAGGGATAGACGCACAGTACATACCATTTGAGATAGAGAGCATCGAGGAACTGCCCCGTATTCTTGCAGAAAACCCCGAGCTGTGCGGTTTTAATGTAACTATCCCCTACAAGCAAAAGGTTATGGCCTATCTCGAAGGGCTGAGCGAGGGAGCAAAAGAGATTGACGCCGTAAATGTAGTAAAGGTAACACACGACAGCGAAGGCAAGGCGCATCTTCAAGGTTTCAATAGCGATGTCATAGGGTTTACTCGTTCTATAGAAGAACTTGTAAAAGGCAAGCACAGCAAGGCACTCATACTGGGTACAGGCGGTGCATCAAAGGCTATCGCTTATTCTCTTAAACAGCTTGGTATAGAATATCTGTTTGTTTCACGCAATGCAGGAGAACAAAAAATTGCATACAGCGATATCACAAAAGAGATTATAGAGAGTCATACACTCATTGTCAACTGCACCCCGCTTGGAATGGTCGGACACGGTATAGACCAATGCCCCGATATTCCATATGGAATGCTTGGTTCCGGCCACCTGTTATACGACATTGTGTATAACCCCGAGAACACACTATTTCTACAAAAAGGAGCAGAACAAGGTGCAACAACAAAAAGCGGTTACGAGATGTGGTATCTGCAAGCGTTGGCATCGTGGGATATATGGAACGATTAAAATCAAAAAGGATGAACTTTATTGTTCATCCTTTTTTGCTTCGTTCCAAAGTTCATCCATCTCGGCAAGAGACATCTCTTTCAAGTTACGTCCCTGCTCGCGGGAGCGGTTCTCGAGATATGTAAAACGGTTACGGAATTTATTGTTTGTCTGTTCCAAAGCATTGTCAGGGTTTATATCGTACAGACGCGCCACATTGACAAGGCTGAAAAGTAAATCGCCGAATTCCTTTTCAACATTCTCATTATTACCGCGTTTCATCTCGCACTCAACCTCAGCAATCTCCTCGCGTACCTTGTTCCACACATCCTCTTTGTTTTCCCAGTCAAAGCCCACGTTTGCGGCCTTCTCCTGCATACGATAAGCCTTTATCAATGAAGGCATTGAGTTTGGCACACCGCTGAGTATGCTTTTATTTCCATCCTTTTCGGTCATCTTCAACTGTTCCCAATTCTTGCACACTTCAC
Organism: Bacteroidaceae bacterium; assembly: GCA_045644465.1. GTDB lineage: Bacteria > Bacteroidota > Bacteroidia > Bacteroidales > Bacteroidaceae > HGM04593. The sequence goes on along the minus strand of JAZRGV010000041.1, from coordinate 27,664 downwards.
CCGCAGTCTCTGCAACCACATCGCCAAATACATGAGGGTGACGGTATATGAGCTTGTCACACAGACGATCACATACATCTTTCAAATCAAACTGTCCCTTCTCGGTCGCAATCTTTGCATAAAAGGCAACATGTAGCAACACATCTCCAAGCTCCTTGCAGATATTAGGTGTATCATCGGCAACAAGAGCATCCGATAATTCATAACATTCCTCTATAGTATTGGGGCGTAACGACTGGTTTGTTTGCTTTCGGTCCCATGGACATTTTTCGCGCAATTCGTCAAGAACGTCCAAAAAACGGTTGAACGACTCAATAATTTCTTTTCTATTATGCATAATTTTTATTTTTTTCTCCCTGCAAAGATAAATAATTTAATAATAAGAGTTAACTTTGCAAATAGCTTAATTTGGAATAATTATATAAAAAATAAAATAGCACATTTATTATGAGTTTAGCAAGTACTTATATACCCGCTGAAGTTGAAGAGAAGTGGTACGAATATTGGATGAAAAACAACCTTTTCCATTCAGAGCCCGACGAGAGAGAACCATACACCATTGTTATTCCGCCACCCAATGTAACCGGTGTGCTTCATATGGGCCATATGCTGAATAACACCATTCAGGATATTCTTGTACGCCACGCACGTATGCTCGGCAAGAACGCTTGTTGGGTACCGGGTACCGACCACGCATCAATCGCTACCGAAGCAAAGGTTGTCAAGAAACTTGCAGAGCAGGGAATAAAGAAGAGCGACCTCACACGCGAAGAGTTCCTCAAACATGCATGGGAGTGGACCGACGAACACGGTGGCATCATTCTAAAGCAGTTGCGTAAGCTTGGTGCATCGTGCGACTGGGACCGTACATCGTTTACTATGGACGAGGTGCGTAGCGAGAGCGTTATCAAGGTTTTCTGCGACTTGTACAACAAAGGACTTATCTATCGTGGCTTGCGTATGGTCAATTGGGACCCAAAGGCACAGACCGCGCTCAGCAACGAAGAGGTTATATATAAAGAGGAAAAGAGCAAACTCTATTATTTGAAGTATTATGTTGACGAGGCAGCCGGAAGCAATGATGGCGAAGAGGCCGATGCCGTAACACTCGCAGCAACAGATGCTTTTGACCCTACAGTAAAGCATCAGATACTGCACCGCGATGCAGAGGGCAGACGTTATGCCGTTGTTGCAACAACCCGTCCCGAGACTATTATGGGCGACACCGCGATGTGTATCAACCCTAAAGACCCCAAGAACACATGGCTCAAGGGCAAGAACGTTATCGTACCTCTTGTAAACCGTGTAATTCCGGTAATCGAGGACCGTTATGTAGAGATTGAATTCGGTACAGGTTGTTTGAAGGTAACACCAGCACACGATACAAACGACTACATGCTTGGCAAGACACACAATCTTGAGACAATAGATATCTTCAACGCCGACGCGACTATAAGCGAGGCTGCAGGATTGTATGTAGGTATGGATCGTATGGAGGTGCGTACACAGATAGCAAAGGATCTTGCAGAAGCAGGGCTGCTCGAAAAGGTTGAGGACTACGACAACAAGGTGGGATACAGCGAGCGCAACGCAGATACAGCTGTTGAACCACGTCTTTGCATGCAGTGGTTCTTGCGTATGCAGCACTTCGCAGACATAGCATTGCCACCGGTAATGGAAGACCAGCTTAAGTTCTATCCTACAAAATACAAGACAACATACAACAACTGGCTTGCAAACATTCAGGACTGGTGTATCAGCCGCCAGCTATGGTGGGGCCACCGTATCCCTGCATATTTCTTGCCCGTAGCAGAAGGTGCCGACGAGAAATTTGTTGTTGCAGAGACACGCGAAGAGGCACTCAAATTGGCACAGGCAATCCCAGGTTATGAAAATATCACAGCAGAGGAACTTTGTCACGACGAGGATGCTCTCGACACATGGTTCAGCTCATGGTTGTGGCCAATCTCGTTGTTCAACGGCATTCTCGATCCGGGCAACAAAGAGATAAGCTACTACTACCCCACTAACGACCTTGTTACCGGTCCGGACATCATTTTCTTCTGGGTAGCACGTATGATTATGGCAGGCTATGAATATCAGGGCGAGATGCCGTTCAAGAATGTATATTTCACAGGTATCGTACGCGACAAGTTGGGCCGTAAGATGAGCAAGTCACTCGGTAACAGCCCCGACCCACTCGACCTTATCGCACGCTATGGTGCCGACGGTGTCCGCATGGGTATCATGTTATCGGCACCTGCAGGTAACGACATTCTCTTCGACGAGAGCCTATGCGAGCAGGGACGTAACTTCTGTAACAAGATTTGGAACGCATTCCGCCTTGTCAAGGGCTGGAACGTAAGCAGCGATATCGAGCAGCCCGAAAGTTCTAAACTTGCGATAGAATACTTCAAAGAGACACTTGCCAAGTCGGCAACACTGCTCGAGGACCAGTTCGGCAAATACCGCTTGAACGAAGCATTGATGAATGTATATTCATTGTTCTGGGACGAATTCTCGGCATGGTATCTCGAAATGGTTAAACCAGCCTACGGCTCACCTATCGATGCTGTTACATACGAGGCAACACTCGGCTTCTTCGACAGCCTGTTGCGTTTGCTCCACCCATTCATGCCTTTCATCACAGAGGAGTTGTGGCAGAGCATCAAGGAGCGCAAAGAGGGCGAGAGCCTTATGGTACAGAGCGTCAAGGAGCTGGCAACAGAATATAACGAGGCATTCCTCGCAAAGATTGCAGTATCAAAAGAGGTCATCGGTAACATACGCGCCATCCGTCAGCAGAAGAACCTGTCACCACGCGAGCCACTTGCTTTGCAGATTGTAGGCGAGTCTCCTGTTGCAGGCCTTGAAAGCGTAATAACCAAAATGGCGAACCTTTCAGCAATGGAGAATGTTGCTACACCCGACGATACTGCCGTATCGTTCCGCGTGGGCACAAGCGAATTCGCTGTTCCTATGGGTTCACTTATCGACAAAGATGCCGAAATAGCAAAGATGCAGGAAGAGCTTGCATACCACGAGAAATTCCTTAAGAGCGTTGAGGCAAAGCTCAACAATCCTAACTTCGTGAGCAAGGCTCCTGAAAAGATTATTGCAATAGAACGCAAGAAACAGTCTGACGCTACAGAAAAGATTGCTATGCTTAAAGAGAGCATACAGAAACTTTCCAAATAACACTCACTTAGATGAAAGACAATAAACGCATAGCTATATTCGCATTGAGCGCAATCTCGGTAATTCTCCTTGCATTGGGAAGTTACCTATGGATTGCCTTGCGAAACAGCAAAGCGTACAATGTCGAAATACAAGAGCTTATGGCTCTCGAAAAAGAGGAGATGCTGAACGACCTCACATCGGCACAGATACAGTACGATGAACTTATGGTACGCATCAACAACGACTCTTTGAGATTTAAGCTCGAAAGGGAACAGATACGCACACAGCAGCTTCTTGAGGAGCTGGAACAGGTAAAATCGACCAGTGCAACCGAGATTACCCGACTGAAAAAGGAGCTGAAAGCAGTGCGTGCTGTACTCAAGAACTATGTAATTCAGATAGACTCGCTGAACCGAGAGAACGAGACGCTGAAAAAGGAGAACAAAGCCGTACGCAACAAATACAAGGAGGCTTCGAAGAAGATAGATAACCTATCAGAGGAAAAGCAAGCCTTGAGCGAGAAGGTAACACTTGCATCGCAGCTCGATGCTACAGGAGTGCAGATGTCATTGCTAAGAAGCAACGGCAAGGCAACAAACAGCATCAAGCGTGCAAAGCAGATTGAGGTATCGTTTACCATAACAAAGAACATCACTGCGCCTACCGGTGAGAAGACTGCATATATAAGAATTATGCAGCCCGACCAGGAGCTTCTCACAAAAAGCAGCGCCAACAACTTTGTTTATGAAAACCGCACGATAGGGTTCTCCATCAGCCGTAAATTTGAATATACAGGAGAGAGCCACGATTTAACACTCTATTGGGATATCGAAGAGACTCTCAAAGAGGGAGAATACAACGCATATATTTTTGTTGACGGAAATATGATTGGTTCCGGCAAGGCAATGTTTGAACAGTAACAGTATGTTCAGGCTTTATTTTGAGATACTATAAGATATGAAACGAATACTTGTAACAGGAGGAGCAGGCTTCATTGGTTCACACCTTTGCGAAAGACTATTGAAGGACGGCAACGATGTCATTTGCCTTGACAACTATTTCACAGGCAGCAAGGACAACATACGCCACCTTATAGGCAACGACCACTTTGAGTTGGTGCGCCACGACATAACACAGCCATACACAGCCGAGGTTGACGAGATATATAATCTCGCGTGCCCCGCATCGCCTGTACACTATCAGCACGACCCTGTAAAGACTATACAGACATGCGTCATTGGTTCAATGAATATGTTAGGATTGGCAAAGCGCGTTGGCGCCAAGATTTTACAGGCATCTACAAGCGAAGTATATGGCGACCCCTTCATTCACCCACAGGTAGAGAGTTACTGGGGCAACGTCAACCCCATAGGCATACGCTCTTGCTACGACGAAGGAAAGCGTTGCGCCGAGACATTGTTTATGGACTATCACCGTCAGAACAATGTTAAGATAAAGATTATACGTATCTTCAACACCTACGGCCCACGCATGAGCATGAACGACGGCCGCGTCGTTTCAAACTTCATTGTACAGGCACTTAAAGGCGAAAACATCACAATATATGGCGACGGCAAGCAGACACGCAGTTTCCAATATGTCGATGACCTTGTAGAAGGAATGATACGCATGATGAATACAGGCGACGACTTTGTAGGCCCGGTGAATATAGGTAACCCCGGAGAGTTCACCATGCTCGAGCTTGCCCAGAAGGTTATAGAGATAACAGGCTCAAATTCAAAGATTATCTTTGAGCCATTGCCACAGGACGACCCACGTCAGCGCAAACCGGACATAACACTTGCACATGAAAAGCTCAACGGCTGGAAGCCCGAGATTAAGCTCGACGAGGGATTGGGTTACACCGTCGATTACTTCAAGAAACTTATTTAAGAAAATTAATTTAAAAACTATATAAGATGAACATTTTAGAACTTAGCGAACAGGAGATTGTACGTCGTGAGGCACTTGCCGAGCTACGCAACATGGGCATAGAGCCCTACCCCGCAGCAGAATACCCTACAAACGCATTCTCTACCGACATCCTTGCAGAATTCAAGGACGAGGAGGAGCCACGCGAAGTATGTATCGCCGGCCGTATGATGAGCCGTCGTATCATGGGTAAGGCATCATTCATCGAGCTTCAGGACTCAAAAGGACGTATTCAGGTTTATATCACACGCGATGACATATGCCCGGGTGAGAACAAAGACGGATACAACGTTCTTTTCAAGCGCCTTCTCGACATTGGTGACTTTGTTGGTATCAAGGGTACAGTGTTCCGCACACAGACAGGCGAAATAACCGTTCACGCAAAGGAAATCACATTCCTTTCAAAGAGCATCCGCCCACTTCCTATTGTAAAATACAAGGACGGCGTTGCATACGACAAATTCGAGGATCCCGAATTGCGTTACCGTCAGCGTTACGTCGATTTGGTTGTAAACGATGATGTAAAAGAGATTTTCATCAAGCGTAACAAGATATACAGCTCTATGCGTGAGTTCTTCAACTCACGAGGCTACATGGAGGTTGAGACACCGGTATTGCAGTCAATCCCCGGTGGTGCAGCTGCTCGTCCGTTCATCACACACCACAATGCTCTCGACATTCCTCTTTATTTGCGTATAGCAAACGAGCTTTACCTAAAACGCCTCATCGTTGGTGGTTTCGAGGGTGTTTATGAGTTCTCAAAGAACTTCCGTAACGAGGGTATGGACCGCACACACAACCCCGAGTTCACATGTATGGAGATTTATGTTGCATACAAGGACTACAACTGGATGATGTGCTTCACCGAGCAGATGCTCGAGAAGATTGCTCTCGACGTAAACGGCACAACCGAAGTTAAGGTTGGCGATAACATCATCAGTTTCAAGGCGCCATTCCGTCGTGTTACAATGCTCGACTCAATCAAGGAGTTCACAGGATACGACCTCAACGGCAAGAGCGAAGAGGAGATTTTCGCTATCTGCAAGGAGTTGAAGCTCGAGGTTGACGACACTATGGGTAAGGGCAAGCTCATCGACGAGATTTTCGGTGAGTTCTGCGAGGGCAACTACATACAGCCTACATTCATCACAGACTACCCGATAGAGATGTCACCACTTTGCAAGCGCCACCGCGAGAACCCCGATTTGACAGAGCGTTTCGAGCTTATGGTCAACGGTAAGGAACTTTGCAACGCATACAGCGAGCTTAACGACCCAATTGACCAGGCCGAGCGTTTCCAGGAGCAGTTGCGCCTGAGCGAGAAGGGCGACGACGAAGCAATGTTCATCGACAAGGACTTCGTACGCGCACTCGAGTATGGTATGCCTCCTACATCGGGTATGGGTATCGGTATGGACCGCCTTGCAATGCTTATGACCGGCCAGACAACAATCCAGGAAGTATTGTTCTTCCCGCAGATGCGCCCCGAGAAGAAAGTCCCCAAGGACAACGCAGCCGCATTTGCCGTTATAGGTGTTCCCGCAGAGTGGGTTCCCGTATTGCACAAGGCTGGCTATAACCTTGTAAACGACCTCAAGGGTGGCAACGCACAGAAGATACAGATGGAGATTGGTGGTATAAACAAGAAGTTCAAGCTTGGTTACACCGTTCCATCGGTAAACGATGTTGCAGCATGGATTGAAAAACTCGGATAACAAATAAAAGAGATAACTATGGAACTTTCCAACAAACAGGTTGCCATTATGGGTGGTGGCAGTTGGGCGACAGCTATCGCAAAAATTCTGCTCAACAATGTCGAATCCATAAATTGGTATATCAGACGCGACGACCGCATTGAAGATTTCAAACGATTGGGCCACAACCCTGCTTATCTCTCTTCGGTAAAATTCGACACTAACAGAATCAATTTTTCGTCGGACATAAACAAGGTTGTAAAAGAGAGTGATATTCTGGTGTTCGTTACACCATCACCCTACCTCAAGAACCACCTTAAGAAATTGAAAGCCAACCTTGAGGACAAGTTCATTGTAAATGCCATCAAAGGTATTGTTCCCGACGAGAACCTGATTATATCGGAATATTTTAATAAGGTATATAAAGTACCTTACGAGAATATTGCAGCCATTGCAGGCCCATGTCATGCCGAGGAGGTTGCCCTTGAGCGTCTTTCATATCTCACAGTGGGATGTTCAAGCATTGACCATGCAAAGCAGTTTGCAAAGAAACTTGGCAGCAGCTTCATCAAGACATCGGTGAGCGACGACGTAGTAGGTATTGAGTACGGTTCAGTGCTAAAGAACATCTACGCTATTGCAGCAGGTATTTGCAGCGGACTAAAGTATGGCGACAACTTCCAGGCAGTGCTTATGTCGAATGCGGCCATCGAGATGAACCGTTTCCTTAGCGTGGTACACCCCATCGAGCGCACCATCAACGACTCGGTTTATATGGGCGACCTGCTTGTTACCGGATATTCACGATTCAGCCGTAACCGCGTGTTCGGTAGCATGATTGGTAAAGGATATTCAGTAAAGAACGCACAGATAGAGATGGAGATGATTGCCGAAGGTTACTATGCTGCAAAGTGCATCAAAGAAATCAACGAGCACTACCGCATAAACACCCCAATTATCGACGCTGTGTATAACATTCTTTACGAAGGTATTTCACCCGTTATTGAAATTAAATTATTGACAGACTCATTCAAGTAAACATTAAAAATTAAGATTCTTCGCTACGCTCAGAATGACACTATTCGCAATTTTGTCATCCTTAACTTGAGTGAAGGCTCTCAAAAAAATAATAAAATAACAATGAAAAATATAACACTTAACATTGACAAGGTTACAGGTTTTGTAACACGTGAGCAGATTATGGCTCTTGAGCCACAGGTAAAACGCGCACAGGCCGCTCTTGAGGACGGTTCACTGCCGGGTAACGACTTCCTTGGCTGGTTGCACCTTCCATCATCAATAACCAAAGAGCACATAGCAGATATCAACGCAACAGCACAGACCTTGCGCGAGAACTGCGAGGTTGTAGTTGTAGCAGGTATCGGCGGTAGCTACCTTGGTGCACGTGCCGTAATTGAGGCTTTGAGCAACAACTTTGCTGCACTCATCGGTGACAGCAAGAACCCAAGAGTCATCTTCGCAGGCCACAACATCAGCGAGGACTATCTTTATGAGCTTACCGAATATTTGAAAGACAAGAAGTTCGGTGTAATCAACATCTCAAAATCAGGTACAACAACCGAGACAGCTCTTGCGTTCCGTCTGTTGAAGAAACAGTGCGAGGACCAGCGCGGTAAGGAGATGGCAAGCAAGGTAATCGTTGCTATCACTGATGCAGTAAAGGGTGCAGCACGCATCACTGCGAACAAAGAGGGTTACAAGAGCTTCATCATCCCCGACAATGTAGGTGGACGTTTCTCAGTTCTCACCCCTGTAGGTCTGTTGCCAATCGCTGTTGCAGGCTTCGACATCGAGGCACTCGTAAACGGTGCACAGGACATGGAGAAGAACTGCGCCCCCGAAGTACCATTCGAGGAGAACATCGCGGCAATGTATGCAGCTACACGTAACGCCTTGTATGCCGAGGGTAAGAAGATTGAAATCCTTGTAAACTACCAGCCAAAGCTCCACTTCACATCTGAGTGGTGGAAGCAGCTCTACGGCGAGAGCGAGGGTAAGGAGAACAAGGGTATATTCCCTGCATCGGTTGACTTCACTACCGACCTTCACTCAATGGGTCAGTGGATTCAGGAGGGCGAGCGTACTATCTTCGAGACAGTGCTTTCTATCGAGAAGCCTAACAGCTCACTCACCGTTCCAAGCGACGAAGAGAACCTCGACGGTTTGAACTTCCTCGCAGGCAAGCACGTTGACGAGGTGAACAAGATGGCAGAGCTTGGTACACAGCTTGCACACGTTGACGGCGGTGTTCCCAACATCCGCATCTCAATACCTGCACTCAACGAGTACTACATTGGACAGTTGCTCTATTTCTTTGAGATAGGTTGCGGTATCAGCGGTTATGTTCTGGGAGTTAACCCATTCAACCAGCCGGGTGTTGAGGCATACAAGAAGAACATGTTCGCACTCCTCGACAAACCTGGTTACGAAGAGGAGAGCAAGGCAATCCGCGCAAGACTGTAAACAAGCGCACCTTGTCATTCTGAGCAAAGCGAAGAATCTCAAAACAAGCGCACCTTGTCATTCTGAGCAAAGTCGAAGAATCTCAAAACAAGCGCACCTTGTCATTCTGAGCAAAGTCGAAGAATCTCAAACAAGCGCACCTTGTCATTCTGAGCAAAGCGAAGGAACTAAAAACAACTCAAATGATAGCAAACGTTCATCAATATTGGGTATATATGATGTCAAATAAAACACGTACTGTTTTATACATTGGTATTACAAACGATTTATATCGGAGATATAATGAACACAAGACTGGCATAATTAAAGGTTTTACACAAAATTACAAATGCCATTATTTGGTATATTTTGAGGAATACCAGAATGTTAATGAGGCAATTGCCAGAGAAAAGCAACTTAAAGGTTGGATAAGAGCAAGAAAGAATGCACTTATAGCAACTATTAATCCACAAAATAGAGACCTGGCCGAAGATTTGGGTTGGATTGTAGAATAGAGATACTTCACTCCGTTCAGTATGACAACAGCGGAGGTTGGAACTCTTTCAAAAGACTAAAAACAAAATGAATTACAATAAAGCAATTCAAGATTATAAGCAACTGCATAACCACAAGGGTATGCAGTTGCGTGCTGTTTTGTTCGACATGGACGGCGTGCTGTTCGACTCCATGCCCTACCATGCCACAGCATGGTCACAGGTGATGACCGAGGCAGGCTATAACTTCTCGAAAGAGGATGTCTATATGAACGAAGGCCGCACCGGAGCCGACACCATCAACACCGCCAGCCTTGCACAGTTTGGCAAGCTCGCGACACAAGAGCAGATTGACGCATTGTGCAAAGCCAAATGCGAAGTGTTCGACACCTATCCACCCACACCACGCATGCAAGGAGCATTGGAACTCGTGCAGAAAGTAAAGGAGTGCGGACTCACTCCAATGATTGTCACAGGTAGTGGAACACCCACCCTTCTCGACCGCATACAGAGCAACTTCCCCGGACTGTTCGATGCCAACCACATTATAAGCAGTTTCAATGTGAAACGTGGCAAGCCCTACCCCGATCCATACCTTTTGGCATTGGAGAAAGGCGGATTCAAGGCCAACGAAGCCATCGTTGTTGAGAATGCTCCCCTTGGCGTAACAGCCGGCGTTGCAGCAGGACTCTTCACCATCGCAGCCAATACCGGACCATTGAAAGACAGTGTTCTTTCCGATGCAGGCGCAAGCCTTGTATTCCCATCAATGCAGGCACTCTGCGACGAATGGGAGAAGCTGTACAATGAATTCTGTAATCAATGAAAGTAGGGACACGGCATGCCGTGTCCGAAAAAACAATTGTAGAAAGCCTAATGAAATCCATTTCAAACAAAATACACAAAGGCCTTGCCATTGCATACAGCGATGGTGAGATTAAAGCCCTCACACGCATACTTGCCACAGAGTTGCTTGGTGTTTCGCAAATGGCTTTCTATATGAAAGACGATATTGCTCTCACCGCAGAGCAGGAAGCCTCGCTTGATAATGCTATTGCCCGCCTGCAGAGGCACGAGCCCATACAATATATTCTTGGTTACAGTGACTTCTGCGGATTACGTTTCAAAGTAACACCGGCGACACTTATTCCACGCCCCGAGACAAGCGAACTTGTGGAGTGGATAGCAAACGAATCCAACGGCAATGAGAGCATCCTCGACATTGGTACAGGCAGCGGTTGCATAGCAGTGAGCCTTGCAAGCAAGCTACCTAAAAGCAGTGTTTCGGCTTTGGACATATCGGCCGAGGCGTTGGCAGTAGCCACAGAGAACAGCAAAGCAAATATTTGTGCTGTTACATTCAAGCAAGTGGATATTCTGGCGTACGAGCCAACAAACGAACAGTTCGACATCATTGTCAGCAACCCACCATATATTGAAGAGGTGGAGAAAGAGGATATGGAAGCCAACGTTCTCAATTGGGAGCCACACACTGCCTTGTTTGTTCCCGACAGCGACCCGTTGCTCTTCTACCGCACAATCGCACAAAGGGCAACAACCATGCTCCGCCCCGGTGGCAAACTATATTTCGAGATAAACCGCGCCTATGGCAAAGAGACAGTTGAGATGTTGTCAGCACTTGGATACACCGACATAGAACTACGCAAGGATTTTGCCGACAACGACAGGATGATTAGAGCTGTGAAAAACTAGAAACAATATAACAACGACACCTATTTAATATTAATGTCATTCTATATTTGCAATGTCATTGGCTCGTTCATTTCTTAGCGACCCGCACGGCATGATTTTCATCCATGCTTCGTGCGACCAGCCACTAATGAACTCGCCGATAACAAAACTTAGTTTTGTCATTCTGAGCAACGCGAAGAATCTCTATAAAGCATTTTGGAGATGTTTCGACTTCGCTCAACATGACAAGGAGATTGGAACAACAAAAGAACCTTTTTAGTCAACCTCAATATAAAAACATGAAGAAACCCCTATCTCCCGGTGAAGCACTGAACAAAGCAGCTGCATATTGTACACTATGCGAGCGTTGCATAAGCGAGGTGAGCGCAAAGCTCACAGCCTGGGATGTGCCATACAGCGAGCAGGAGAAGATAATTGCAAGGCTCATCGAGGAGAAATTCATTGACGAAGCACGTTACTGCCGCGCTTTTGTCAACGACAAGCTACGCTTCAACCGTTGGGGACGCATAAAGATTATTGCAGCACTGCGCGACAAACGTCTGCCACAGGAATATATAAGCGAAGCCATAGAAAGCATCGACGACGACAGCTACACCAATATACTCAAGGAAGTTATCGCCATCAAGCATAAGGAGCTGAAAGGCAAAGACGACTTTGCCACCAGGCAGAAGCTCATACGCCACGCCGCAAGCCGAGGCTTTGAGCCGTCAATAATAATGCGCTTTATAAATATCAGCGATGAAGTGGATTTCTGACCTCATAGAACTCATCTTCCCACGCCACTGCTACGTTTGTGGCGAGGTGCTGTCGCGTCAAGAGCACGACATGTGCCTCGACTGCCTGTACAAACTCCCCAAAATAGAACAGAAGCACATTGGCGAGATGGAGAAAGTCTTTTGGGGAAAGTTCGATGTAGAGCGTGTTGCGTCATACATCTACTACCGGAAAGAGTCGCCCTACAACAGACTGCTCCACAAGATGAAATATGGTAACCACCCCGAGGTTGGTAGCCGTTTGGCAATTATGGCAGCCGTGAGCCTTGCAAAAGAGGGATTCTTTGACGGCATTGATGCCATTGTTCCCCTCCCCCTCTCAAAGAAGAAAAGACGGCAACGCGGATATAACCAATGCGATTACATAGCCGAAGGACTTTCACATATAACAGGAATAACGGTTATAAAAGATTGCGTTGTACGCACCAAAGCCAACGAGTCGCAGACACACAAGACACGCGACGAGCGTTGGAAGAACGCAGAGGGAATATTCTCGCTTGCCAACCCTCAAGCCATCGACGGCAAACACATTCTGCTGATAGACGACATTCTAACCACCGGCGCAACACTCACCAACTGCGCCTTGGCAATACAACAAGGATGCAACTGCAGAATAAGTATTTTCACATTGGCTTATACTTATAATAAAATATAAAGAGGCAGATCAAAAGGCTCTTTTATCGTTACGCTCACTCTCAAAATGCTCATTTGCGACTTACAGCATAACAAAAAACAAGGACGGATATTATCCGTCCTTGTTATATATTAATTTGCTTTATAAAAAGTGCATATGCCTTTTTAGAAACAAATTACTTTGCGAGCTTACCATCAGAACCAAGCACGTTGATGATCTTGTGCTTGTACATCTTCTCCATGTTGTCGCGAGCTGGACCGAGGTACTTACGTGGGTCGAACTCAGCTGGTTTCTCAGCAAAAGTCTGACGGATAGCAGCAGTCATAGCAAGACGAGAGTCAGAGTCGATGTTAATCTTACATACAGCTGACTTAGCTGATTCACGCAACCACTCTTCTGGGATACCGATAGCAGCCTTCAATGCACCACCGAACTTGTTGATAGTAGCAACTTCGTCCTGAGGAACAGAAGAAGAACCGTGAAGAACGATAGGGAATCCAGGAAGCTTAGCCTCAACAGCCTTCAACACGTCGAATGCGAGTGGAGGAGGAACCATCAAACCTGTAACAGGGTCAATAGTACACTGCTCAGGAGTGAACTTGTAAGCACCGTGAGAAGTACCGATAGAGATAGCCAAAGAGTCGCAACCTGTACGTGTAGCGAAGTCGATTACCTCTTCTGGGTCGGTGTATGTGTGGTGGTCTGAAGAAACCTCATCCTCAACACCTGCCAATACGCCGAGCTCGCCCTCTACAGTTACGTCGAACTGATGAGCATACTCAACAACCTTCTTAGTAAGAGCTACGTTCTCCTCGTATGGAAGGTGTGAACCGTCGATCATCACTGAAGAGAAACCAGAGTCGATACAGCTCTTGCAAGTCTCGAATGTATCACCGTGGTCGAGGTGAAGAACGATTTCAGGATTTTCGCAACCGAGCTCCTTAGCGTACTCAACAGCACCCTGAGCCATGTAACGAAGCAAAGTAGCGTTAGCATACTGACGAGCACCCTTAGAAACCTGAAGGATAACCGGTGACTTTGTCTCAACTGCAGCCTTGATGATAGCCTGCATCTGCTCCATGTTGTTGAAGTTGAAAGCTGGGATAGCGTAACCACCCTTAATTGCTCTTGCAAACATATCTCTTGTGTTTACAAGACCTAATTCTTTGTAATTTACCATAGTTATTTAATACTTTAAAGTAGTTAGATAAATCTCTTTTACAGCCTATAGGCGTAATTCATTGCAAAATTAACAAAATCTTTGATTTTTCACGCTTTTAATCATAAAAAAGTATCTGTTTAGTATAAGTTATGAGTAAAACTTATAATCTGCCCCGCATCATTTTTTGTCGGGAATAGAAAAATTACCATAAAAAAGTTATATTTGCCATGTTGTTACTATGCAAAAAGACAAAACAGTCAATGAAGCGCATATATGTATATACAGTTATTATGGCACTGCTGTCGGTTCTGCTGATAGCAATATATGCTGCACATTCGGGCTACACGCACAAAGAGGGCATTTGGGTAAATGCCAACAAAGAGACATATACATATATTCCCAAGTATGTAGAATTATCGGACTACGACCAACATTTCAGGAACGCGGCAAGCATCACAGGCTACGATTGGACACTCATAGCAGCCATAGCATATACCGAGTCGCGCTTCGACAGCACAGCCGTTTCCGAAGCCGGAGCATGCGGAGTGATGCAGGTAATGCCCAATACACTGAGTGGTTTTGGCATTCCCGACTCAATGTATATGGATAGCAGAACCAATATTATGGCTGCAACCGAACTATTGAAAGCACTCAACCGACGCTTCCGATACATACGCAACCCCAAGGAACGTATCAACTTTGTCCTTGCATCATACAATGCCGGCTACGGGCACGTACAGGATGCCATGCAGCTTGCAAAGAAATATGGCAAGAACAGATTTGTATGGAACAACAATGTCGATTCATTCCTTATATGTAAGAGCAAACCCGAGTACTACACCGACAGCGTATGCCGTAACGGACGCTTCAACGGCTGGCGCGAGACACTCTCGTTTGTAAAGAAAGTCCACCGCAACTGGGAGAGGTTCTCCAGGATGCAAGAGCAATACACCGACTCCATAAACAACCTTGCAGCCAACGACAGCACAATCCTTATAATACAATAAAGAGCAAAACTTTCGTTTTGCTCTTTATTGTATTATAAGGTATAACTTATTTGCTTAAATGCTCATGCATAGCCGCTGCCGCGCGACGGCCGTCACCCATAGCAAGGATAACAGTTGCACCACCGCGAACGATGTCACCACCTGCATAAATGAAAGGTATCGACGACTGCATATTGTCGTTGACAGCAATAGTGTTCTTGCGACCAAGTTCCAAGCCCTCTACCGATGTAGGTACAAGCGGATTAGGTGATACACCAACTGCAACTACCGCCATGTCGATGTCTATTGTCTCTATAGCACCCTCCACAGGCACAGGTGAACGACGGCCCGAAGCATCAGGCTCGCCAAGCTCCATCTTCTGCAATACAATCTGCTTTACACATCCCTTCTCGTCAGCGATATACTCGATAGGGTTATGCAATGTAAGGAACTCTACGCCCTCCTCTTTCGCATGCTTCACCTCCTCGAGGCGCGCAGGCATCTCAGCCTCACTACGACGATAGATAATCATCGCACGCTCAGCACCAAGACGCATAGCAGTACGCACAGAGTCCATAGCAGTGTTACCGCCACCAACTACAGCCACACGCTTGCCTATATGTATTGGAGTATCTGTTTCGGGGTTAGAAGCATCCATAAGGTTCACACGAGTAAGATACTCGTTTGACGACAGGATATTATTAGAGTTCTCGCCCGGGATATTCATGAAGTTAGGCAATCCCGCACCCGATGCAACAAACACACCGTTGAAGCCCTCTTCCTGCAACTGTGCAATAGATATTGTCTTTCCAACAACACAGTCCTTTATAAATTCCACACCCATAGCGCGGAGATTCTCAATTTCGTGTTCAACGATGGCATTCGGCAAACGGAATTCAGGAATACCATATTTAAGCACACCGCCAATCTCGTGAAGAGCCTCGAATACAGTTACAGCATAGCCAAGCTTTGCCATATCACCGGCAAATGAAAGACCTGCAGGGCCAGAGCCGACAACAGCAACCTTTTTGCCGTTCGATGCAGCCACCTGTGGAGCAGGCATCTCACCACTCTCACGGGCATAGTCGGCAGCAAAACGCTCAAGACCACCAATAGCAACAGCCTTATGGCCCATCTTAAGATGGATACACTTGCTCTCGCACTGCTTCTCCTGCGGACACACACGACCACAGACAGCAGGCAACGAACTTGTCATCTTAAGCACCTGCGCAGCCTTGATGAACTCGCCACGCTCGATATTCTTCACAAACGAAGGAATGTTGATGCTCACAGGACAGCCCTCCATGCAGGCAGGCTTTGGACAGTCGAGACAACGCTGTGCCTCAACAAGAGCCTGTTCCTTTGTAAAGCCTGTGTTCACCTCCTCGCGCAGCTTTGTAGCACGATAGGCAGGTTCAAGCTCAGGCATCGGGCAACGCTCTATTGCAGTGCGCTCCTTTGGTTTCATTTTGTTACGCAGCTCCACACGCCATGCAGCATCGCGGTTGGTCAATTCATCCGCCTCGCTCGCGCACGACACGTGCTGTTCCAATTTCTCTATCTCATGTGCCTCCTCGGCCCTGAAAGAGCCAAGACGTTGCATCATACCGTCAAAGTCCACCTGATGACCATCGAACTCAGGACCATCCACACAAACGAACTTTGTCTTTCCGCCGACTGTAACGCGACAAGCACCACACATACCGGTACCATCCACCATAATAGTGTTCAACGACACAACGGTAGGTATCTCGTATTGCTTTGTCAGCTTGCACACAAACTTCATCATTATAGCAGGACCGATAGCCACACAGTGGTCAACCTTCTCACGTTTTATTACGCGCTCAATACCCTCGGTAACAAGGCCCTTGTCGCCGTATGAGCCATCATCGGTCATGATGATTACCTCGTCCGACACCTCGCGTACCTCCTTTTCAAGGATGATAAGGTCCTTTGAGCGGCCCGCAAGCACCGAGATAACACGGTTTCCGGCCTTCTTCAATGCAGCAGCAATAGGCAACATCGGAGCTACGCCCACACCACCGCCGGCACATACCACAGTACCGAAGTTCTCTATGTGAGTAGCCTGTCCAAGAGGACCCACAACGTCAGTGATATAATCGCCCTCGTTCAAGTCGCACAGACGGCTTGAGCTAAGGCCCACCTTTTGAATAACAAGAGTGATGAGTCCCTTCTCGGTGTCAGCGTGAGCAATAGTCAACGGGATACGCTCACCCTTTTCGCCAACTCTTATTATAACGAAATTACCGGCTCTGTATGCCTTGGCAATAAGCGGAGCCTCTACACGCAGACGGAAAACCTTTTCCGAGAACTGCTCTTTCGATACTATCTTATACATAAGAATTAATATATATTACTTTGCTGTAGGAGCGGAGTCCCCCACCCCAAACGCAGTTATCACCTTTTAAAGTTTAATTAAAAGTGCAGATGCAAGGCTTGCGGTAAAGGCGGAACACCGGAGTTTACTAAGCGTAAATGAGGATTTACGCCTTACCGCATAACGCAGTTATCACCTTTTTTCTCTTATTGATTAAATAAAAAGTGGGAGAACAAGGCTTGCGCAATTTTTGATGTGCGGAGTTTAGTAAACCTAAATGACTCACATCAAAAATAAGCATAACGCAGTTATCACCTTTTTAGTTAATCAATTATTTCAAAGCCACAATAAGGAACCAACGCCTTCGGAATACGAATACCCTCGGGAGTCTGGTTATTCTCGAGCAGCGCAGCAACTATACGTGGGAGCGCAAGTGCCGAGCCATTGAGAGTGTGGCAAAGTTCAGTCTTTTTGTCGGTAGTGCGGTAACGGCACTTCAGGCGGTTAGCCTGATAGTTGTCGAAGTTCGATACCGAAGATACCTCAAGCCAACGCTGCTGAGCCTCGGAATATACTTCAAAGTCAAAGCAGAGAGCAGCAGTAAAGCTCATGTCACCACCACAAAGACGTAGTATGCGGTAAGGGAGTTCAAGCTTCTGCAGCAATCCCTCAACGTGCTCAAGCATCTCTTTGTGCGATTCCTTGCTATGCTCAGGAGTGTCTATGCGTACAATCTCAACCTTCGAGAACTCGTGCAGACGGTTCAAGCCACGTACATCCTTGCCGTATGAGCCTGCCTCGCGACGGAAACACTGAGTATAAGCACAGTTCTTTATAGGAAGCTGTTTCTCTTCGAGGATAACATCGCGGTAAATATTTGTTACAGGCACTTCGGCTGTTGGAATGAGGTATAGGTCGTCGAGGTCGCAATGGTACATCTGTCCTTCCTTGTCGGGAAGCTGACCTGTACCAAAGCCCGATGCAGCATTAACAACAGTAGGAGGCATTATCTCGACATAACCGGCCTTGCGAGCCTCGTCGAGGAAGAAGTTGATGAGCGCACGCTGCAACTGTGCACCTTTTCCTTTATATACAGGGAATCCTGCACCGGTTATCTTCACACCCAGGTCAAAGTCGATAAGGTCGTACTTCTTGGCCAACTCCCAGTGTGGAAGAGCGTTCTCGGGAAGAACAGTCTCCATACCACCTGTTTTCTCAACCACGTTGTCCTCGGCAACAGCACCTTCGGGCACCTCATCATATGGGATATTAGGTATTGTATATAGCACCTGCTGCAAGTTTGCAGCCGCCTCGTCCATCTTTGTCTGAAGTTCGGCAGCCTTTACCTTGAGAGCTGCTACCTCCTCTTTTACAGCATTAGCCTCTTCGGCAGAGCCGGCTTTCATTAGCTGGCCGATTTTTGCTGCAAGTTGTTTGTTCTGTGCAAGAACATTATCAAGTTCCTGCTGCGCAGCACGACGCTCCTTGTCGAGTTCCAATACCTTATTTATAGTTTCCTCGGCATTCTTGAAATGCTTTTTCTCAAGTCCTTTGAGAACCTTTTCAGTCTCTTGGCTGATTACTTTTAATGTAAGCATGATATTTTAGTTTTTAATTATTTATCGTTTTAAGCCGGTATATTCTTTTTGAAAAAGAAATGAGCTTGCAATAATACCCCAACAACACAAACAAAGCATACAGTTTACTTTGCCCGTTTGTAGATAATTCATTATACAAAAATACAACTTTTTTAATTATTTAATAACAAAATAACAAAAAGTTACACAAATGTATTTATTTTTTGTAAAAATATTCCCCACGCGGTATCACTACCACGTGGGGAACGCATGAGAAAAATTTACAACTTACAAAAATTATCTCAATACATATTTATCTGTTAAAACCTGTGCTTTGCCCATTGTAAAAAGATTATCGTATGAGTGTCTTTTTACCATTAATGATATAAATACCATTTGTCGGGTTCTCTACGCGGCGGCCACTGAGGTCGTAAACAACAACCTCTTCAACTACCTCTTCAACGCTCTCTATTGCAGTTGTGTCGTCATCGTCAGCCTCTTCGCCACGGATAAACAAGCGTATCTGTGCAGGAGCCTTGAACATTGGATTACGAGCCTCGACATTCAAGTACCAACGGTTAGGAGCAAAGAATGATGGAACAAGTTCCTCTATGATATAGCAGTTACCCTCATCGGTCGTTGACCAATAGTCAACCAATATACCTTCTCTTACGACGTGACCAGACGACTGCGAGTTCAAGTAATTGCTGCCAATACCTAACTTCCACTGATACTCGCCACCTACATTCTCAATTGTAAGAGCATCGGTTGGTGTATCAACATATTCACCAACATTGTTCACATACTTGCCTGCACCAACGCTGTACAGGTAATAGTTACCATTGATATTCTCAATCTTAAAATGCTGGTTAACGTCATTAATATTACGGCTTACATTGCCGACTGCACCACCATTACCGCCGCACAACTTACCTGCAACCTCTTCGTTGCTGCTATACAACAAGAAGGTACGGCCACTGCGCAATGCGTAAACCTTGTCGTTGCTTAGTTCAGACTCAGAAACAACCTCTTTACCTACATATGCATATATAGTAGAAGCGGGTGATATAAGGCAATTATTCTCAAGGCCGTAGTATGAGCTATTGTAAGCCATTGCAGTATTGCTGCCAGTGAAGGTAAATTTTGTTGCAACCGATGAGCAGTCGATAGAGTTATTCTCGAAAGGCTCAACTGTTACATTCTCAAAAACAAACTCTTTTTCACCGGCTGTTTTTGCTCTTACTATGTAAGGATAGTTTGCCAACAAAGTACCGCTATTCATTTTGATAGCCTCGAGTTCGGTGCGGTCAATCTCATCATCCTCATTATCATCGTATTGGTGAATGTTGTTCAAACAAGCCACCTCGAGTTCATTTTCGACATCAGAAAGCTCAACATCGAATGGCATATACCAAGGCTGCCAATCGTTGTTCTCGAATGTGCGTGTATAATACAATGTTGTAAAGTCCTTGATGTAGTCATATACAAACTCAACGCCATCGTAGAGACGAGGAGAGAGAACACGCTCTGCATAAAGTGCAACTCCTCCGTGAAGGCCCTCACCTGCAACAATGTTTAATTTAGAGAAGTTGATAACCTCTACAATAGTTTCACAATTATTGAATGCACCATCTGCAATGTTCGTAATAGTGGCCGGGATAGTGATACTTGTAAGAACACATCCATAGAACGAGCTGTATTCAATTGTTTCCACGCCATCCGGGATAATCACCTCATTCAAATTAGTACAACCGCTAAACAAACCACGAGGAACAACAGTTATGCCACCGGAAAGTTTAGCACTTGTCAAACTGGTACAAGTGTTGAAAGCATATTGTCCAAGAGCTGTTACACCATCGTGCATTGTTACATTAGTGATAGCAGAACAACCTCTGAAAGTATGGTTCTTTATTTCAGTAACATTGCTTGGAATAACAAGTTCTGTTATCAGTTCACCGTTCAGATACAGGTTGTGTGCAACATTTGTTGGGTTGGCACTGCCATTGGCAAAATCGATGTTACACCAAGCTGCAAGGTCATTGATATGCACCTCGGTTAACGCTGAACAATCTGCGAAAGCATCCTCGCCAATGGCTGTAACAGCCGCAGGGATTGTGATGCTTGTGATTTCGCTGTTTCCATTAAAGAAGTTGGCAGGAATAACATAGTTATTACCATTGCAGCTTTCGGGGAGAACCCAATTAGTATCTGTGCCAAGATATTTGGCAAGTGCATATACACCATCGGTCTCTGTGAATATATAATCGCCTTCGCGGTAACCACCGGGCACTGTTATTACTTCGTCGGCATTAAGTGCAACTTTTCCGTGAGATTCTTCGCCGGAAACAATGTCCAGATTAGACAAGTTGATAACTTCTTTTAGATTTTGGCAATAGTCAAACGCCTGCTCTCCAATGCTTGTAACACTGTTAGGTATTGTAATGCTTGTAAGTCCGGAGCAATATAGGAACGCAGAACTTCCAACGCTTGCCACGCTGTTGCCAATTGTTACGCTTTTAAGTCCGTAGCAAGAATTGAACGCAGAACTTCCAATGCTTGTAACGCTGTTGCCAATTGTTACGCTTGTAAGTTCGGAGCAACACCAGAACGCATCATTTCCAATGCTTGCCACGCTGTTAGGTATTGTAATGCTTGTAAGTCCGTCGCAATCAGCGAACGCACCATATCCAATGCTTGTAACGCCGTTGGGTATTACTGTATTTTTACAACCTTTAATAAGCGCATTGCTTTCTGTTTCTATAATGGCATTACAATTCTCGCGGCTGTCATACTTTGTATTACCATCCTCTACAACAATACTTTCAAGGCTAGAGCAACAGCTGAACGCACTTGCTCCAATGCTTGTAACGCTGTTTGGGATTGTAATGCTTGTAAGTCCGGAGCAAGAGAACGCATCATATCCAATGCTTGTAACGCTGTTTGGAATTGTAATGCTTGTAAGTCCGTGGCAATTACAGAACGCCATATATCCAATGCTTGTAACGCTGTTAGGGATTACTGTGTTTTGACAACCATAAAGAAGCGTATTGCTTTCTGTTTCTATAATGGCATTACAATTCTCGCGGCTGTCATACTTTGTATTACCTGGGTCAACAACAACACTCTCAAGTCCGGAGCAACCAAAGAACGCATAATTTCCAATGCTTGTAACGCTGTTGGGGATTGTAATGCTTGTAAGTTCGTAGCAACTCTCGAACGCATAATCTCCAAAGCTTGTAACGCTGTTAGGTATTGTTATGCCTGTAAGTCCGTAGCAAGAACTGAACGCACTCTCTCCAATGCTTGTAACGCTGTTAGGTATTGTTATGCCTGTAAGTCCGTCGCAATTATAAAACGCATAATCTCCAATGGCTGTAACAGTAAATATAACACCACCATGAACAACTTTCTTGGAAATTGTTAAATCTTTCTGATATTTATACTCTTCAGGAACATTATAACAATCATCACCATAATAAGTAACCTCCAATTCATCATTGTCGCCAATAATGTTGTAATACACGCCATCGATTGTGATGTCGTGGGCATTTGCCACCACTGCAAACAGAACCAACAGTGCTGTGAATAAGTGTCTAAGTTTTTTCATAAGCTATTTTTTATATTGTTATTTGAAATTCCTACTCCCATTACAACAGAAATATTTTTGTATGGCAAAAGTAACTCATAAAAAATGCAAAAAGAGTATCATTCCGTATCATTGCTCTGCAAGCACATTTTTTTCTAATTCATCTCTTATAAAGTGATACATTATTTTATAACTTTGCATAGTAAAAGAGATGAAAAACACAACTATGCACCAACATTTAAAAGAGGCAGTAGAAAAAGTAGCTATGCGCAAGATTATTATCAAGCGCGACTTTGCGTACCTGTCGATGCACATTCAAAGCAGAACGGGCGCATACATAAGCCCCATCACATTGCGACGTATATGGGAAGATGAGAAATACAACATCACCCCACGCCAATATACCCTCGACACATTGGCACATTATGTTGGTTTCAACAACTACGAGGAGTTTATAAAATATAACAATGAGGACGAAAAAATACATAGCGGCTTCCTTGTCAATGACTATCTGCCCACAAGCACACTGCAAAAGGGAGTACATATTCAAATAGAATGAGAGCCGGCACGACTGATAATAGTTGAATACATTGGTTGTGAGATGTTCAAGATAATAGAGAGCATAAACAGCAAGCTGAGCCGGGGCGACACATTCCAATGCGACATAATAACACAGGGAGAGCCGTTATACCTAAACAGGCTGATACACAATGGCAACGAGCCAACACGATATTTCTGCGGAAAAACAAACGGAGTAAAATACAGAATAATTACAAATGATGAACAACAATAACAACTCGGACTTCCTTTACGAGGATGAGATTTTCCAAAAGATAGAAAAACTGCCATACGTTGGCGAAACAAGCGAGTACTACAGGGTGCAGATAAACGGTGAGATATTTTTCATGAAAAGACTGCGACCCGAATATGTCAACGACCCCAAATATCGCACGATAATAGAAAAGGAGTATAAGATTGGTAAAAAAATCGAAAACAGATACACCCCCTTATATTTCTCTTTTAGCAACACGCCAAAAGGGATATATATACTTATGGAATACATCAACGGGGTAAGCATTGAAGAGAAGCTGAAGAGCAACCCGAAATATTTTTGCAGGAAGAAGAACATATATAAGCTAACGATGCAGCTGTTGCAATGCCTGAAGAGGATGCACAGCAAGGAAATACTACATCTTGACATTACTCCAAACAACATTCTACTGACTAACGTGGGTAATAACCTCAAGGTTGTAGATTTTGGCTTTTGCCTGAGCAACAGCTATATTCACACTGCGGGCACTACACCAAAGTTTGCAGCTCCCGAACTGCTGGAACGCCGCATCGATGCCATAAACACCAGCAGCGACATATATGCTGTGGGAGCGCTGCTGCAATATATTGAGGAGAAGACAGGCAAAAAGCTACCCGGCAAGCTACAGGAGATAAAGAAACGCTGCCTGCAACAGCAGCAGGAGAAGCGTTATGCCACTGTGGATGAAATAATAAAAATAATAAAGAATCGCTGGATAACAACACTTGGCAAGATTGCCGGAGTGGCAGCTATTGTAGTAGCCGTTGCTGTGGGAATGGTAAAGTGTGGACTATACACCGACATTGTCAATTATATTGGCTGGCAAAACGAACGTTTCCCCGGCAGGTTCGAGGCTAATGGAATATTCTATAACATAACCGATGGCGATGCCCGCACCGTAGAGGTAACATTCAAAGGCAACAACCCCGATGAGTTCGAATATGAATACAAAGGCGGAGAGGTGAATATTCCACAGAGTGTCACATATTACAGCAGGGAATTTGCTGTTACCGCCATCGCAGGCCAGGCATTCAAGAACCCTTATATATCAAAGATAAACATCCCCGAGGGAATAAAGGTTATAAAAGACTCGGCTCTGTTCGGATGCTTGCTGAATGGCGTTATAAGAATCCCAAAGAGCGTAGAATATTTTGGAGTGCCAAACATATTCCCGACATTGTATATCGACAGCATTGTGGTACACAAAGATAATCCTTACTACGATAGCCGCGAGAATTGTAATGCCATTATTGAAACAGCGACCAACACACTTATCGCCGGTTGCAAGAATAGCGTAATACCCTATGGCATAGAACACATTGCAAAAAATGCATTTATAGGTACCGAAGAGCTAAAACATATAACCATCCCAGCAACAGTGAAGTCTATAGGAGCTGCAGCCTTTGTAAGGAACAGAATAAGTGAAATAAAAATACCTGAGGGAGTAACGACATTAGAGGATTATACATTCCAATATTGCGAGAACATGCAATACGTTACCTTGCCACAGAGCCTTACAACAATCGAGCATGCAGCCTTGTCGCACTGTGGATTCAACGAAATAGTGATACCGGACTCTGTTACTTTTATAGGCGATTATGCCTTCGACTACTGCGAATTTCTAAAAACAGTAACCATTGGACGCGGAGTGAGGAAAATTGGATATTACGCCTTCGACGGATGCAAGAGACTTAACAAAGTGATTTCACACATACCGGCCGACAACCTGTTTGCTATCGATAGAAGTGTCTTTGGAAACATTGGCAAAGAGTGTGTGTTATATGTTCCTAAAGGAAGCAAAGAGGTATATGCAAAGACTATTGGTTGGGATTTGTTTAGTAAAATAAAAGAGATGTAAAAAATTATAATTCAACAACAAACGCTCCTGTGCTATCATATGATAGCACAGGAGCGTTTGTTTAGAGCTTCTCGAAAAAATTATCTTTTGCAAGTAAAAACATTCTCAAATGTATGGGTTGACCGACGTGTCTGCGCAACTATTGTTAATTGTTGTCGCATAGCGATTGAGGGATATACAAAACAATGTGAGTGGCCCAAGAGCCACTCACATAAAAACTTTTATAAAGTTATACCATCAAATACCCTTACGAACAGGACGTACTGTAAGTCCATACTCACGGGACAAAGAATGATACTTGTAGGTCGGTGCAGCGGAACTATCGAATTCCAATTCAAATACACTGAACCAATAGTCAGGATACACAGAACTTGACCAATAATATCCACCACTGCCAACACCGACAAATTGATCTCCGGTACGATAGCCGGCAGCAGGAAGGAATATGCTGTTACCGTTTTTACCTGTTACCTTATAGCCGTCAACACCATTGACGCTTGTCCATTCCCATGTACAATGTTCCTTAAGCTCATTAACCTCGGAAAGCGTTGGCATACGCCAATCACCACCCCACAACACGTTGGCAACGTCGTCAACAAGTTCAAGAGTTGTTTTATTGTCATCGCTACAATATTTGCTCCATACAGGGTTATAGGCATTGCCATCTCCAAGTTTGTAAGTAGCCTTTGTATATTCAGTCTTTATTCCGGTCTCACCCCAAGCATAGTAGCCACCATACTCTTCGGGCCTTGTAGCGCCGACATTGAAGTTGGCCCATTTCACACCACTCGGCAAACCAAGGTCAACAGATTCATCAACGCCAATTTCCTGCTTCTCTTTTCTGAACTTAGCAACTATAGCCAAGTCGCTGTTGCTTACAGTAAATGTGTATCGGGCATCAAGACTAACGGGATTTACAGCTTCACCGACATACCAACCGGAAAAGACATAACCGGCATCGGCAGTAGCAACAACAGTCACGGAATTACCATAATTTAATTTCACAGAATTCTCTGTCTTGCCATCAATTGCAACAGTTCCGTTACCATTGCCTGAAACAGAAATTGTATAATATCCATTGACAGGACGGACTGTAAGTCCATAGTAACGATACTTGTTATCGTACCCGAAAGTCGGTACTTTAGAGCTATTGAATTCCAAGTCAAATACATTGTCCCAATAGTTGGAATATGCAGAACTTGACCAATAATATCCATGAGTGCCTACATTCATAAATTGTGTACCGATACAATAACCTGCAGCAGGAAGGAATATGCTGTTACCGTTTGGACCTGTTACCTTATAGCCGTCGATACCATTGACGCTTGTCCATTCCCATGTACAATGTTCCTTAAGCTCATTAATCTCGGAAAGCTTTGGCATACGCCAATCACCACCCCACAACACATTGGCAACGTCGTCAACAAGTTCAAGAGTTGTTTTATTGTCATCGCTACAATACTTGCTATAAGCATTACCGTTTAAAAGTTTGTAAGTAGCCTTTGTATAATCATCCTTTACTCCGGTCTCACCCCAAGCATAGTAGCCACCATACTCTTCGGGCTTTGTAGCGCCTACATTGAAATCGGCCCATCTTACACCACTCGGCAAACCAAGGTCTATTTCGGCAGGAGCTCTATAGAATTTAGCAACCAATGCAATATCTTCGCTGACTGTGAATGTATAAGAAGGTTCGGTACTTACAGCAGTTTCTGAATTACCGGTAAACCAACCTACAAACTCACAACCCTGGTTTGGTGTTGCAGTAATTGTTACGGCTGAACCAACAACAAAGTCAGCCGAATACCCATCTTTGCCATCTATTGCAACAGTTCCGTTATCGCAAGGAGCAAGAGAAACGAGATATCGGATTTCCTTAAATCTCGCAACCAAGGCTACATCTTCACTCACAGTGAATGTATAAGAAAGTTCGGTGCTTACAGGTGTTTCGGAGTCGTCGATAAACCAACCAAGGAACAGATGATTTTCTGCAGGAACAGCAACCACATTAATTACTTTATCGGTGATAATTTCTGCTGATGTTCCATTCATGCCTGTTATTGAACAAGCACCACCACCTTCTTCCGAAACTGAGACTGCATGTAAAACAGGAGCAACAAATGTTACACTATCAATCTTTGACACAGCAATACGCTCTATGACATTGTCGTTACGGCAGACATACATCGTGTCGCCAACCTCCTGTGCTGTAGCAAAAAGGCTAAGCATAAGAGCAATAAGGGTAATTATCTTTTTCATTTTTTCAAGAATTTAAATGTCGTGTTATTGAATGTAACAATATAAGTACCTACGGCAAGCCCGTCAAGGGAAATGGAACAGCCACCATCAACGGATGTAGCCCGCTTTACAACCATACCATTTGCATTGTAGATAACAATAGCTGTACCGGCATCCACACCACTAAGCAGAAAGGTATTATCGGAAACCTTTGCATCAGCCTTT
>JAZRGV010000040.1:0-31216 GCA_045644465.1 Bacteroidaceae bacterium | reverse complement strand
ACTCATGACAAGGCAGTAGCTCCTACATTGGCAATTTGCCCTAACTGTGGTGAGTGGCACGTATATCACACCGTATGCGGTGCGTGTGGTTATTACAGAGGCAAGCTCGCTGTAGAGAAGCAGGCTGCAGTCTAAATAATTGATCTTCCGCATGGCTATTGCCAGTGCGGCAGTTTTGTACGTAAGTAAAAGCGCACCTTAGCATAGTTGTGGGTGCGTTTTTGCTATTTTTAAAGTAAATACAATGCATAAAGCCGGTTTTGTAAATATTGTAGGTAATCCAAATGTCGGAAAATCGACATTGATGAATCTGTTGGTCGGCGAAAGAATTTCTATTGCTACCTTTAAGGCTCAGACAACACGTCATCGTATTATGGGTATTCTTAATACCGATGATGCGCAGATTGTGTTCTCGGATACTCCCGGAGTGTTGAAACCAAACTATAAGCTTCAAGAGGCTATGTTGCGTTTTTCTCGCTCGGCTCTTCGCGACGCGGATGTTCTTTTGTATATGACCGATATGGTTGAGACGCCCGACAAGAATATGGAGTTCATTGAAGAGGTGCGCAAGCTCGATGTCCCAGTGTTGGTACTTATAAACAAGATAGACTTGGCCAATCAAGAGGAGCTTATAAAAAAGGTAGAGCAGTGGCACGATATTCTTCCCGAGGCGGAGATTCTGCCCATCTCGGCAATAGCAAAATTTAATGTCGATGTGGTGATGAAACGTATAATGGAGCTTCTTCCTCCGTCGCCCCCATACTTCGACAAGGATCAGCTCACCGACAAACCGGCACGTTTCTTTGTAACAGAGATAATTCGCGAGAAGATTCTGTTACACTACGACAAAGAGATTCCTTATGTTTGTGAGGCTGCTGTAGAACACTTTAAGGAGACCGACGGAAGCATATATATCAAAGCTCTCATCTATGTGGAGCGTGATTCGCAGAAGGGTATCATTATTGGACACGAGGGCTCTGCATTGAAACGCGTGGCAACAGATGCGCGTCGTGAACTGGAGAAATTCTTTGGTAAAAAGATATTTTTGGAGATTTATGTGAAGGTTGATAAGGATTGGCGAAACAGCGACAGACAGTTACGTCGATTCGGATACGACCAAAAAGACTAAGATATTATGGGTAATTTAGTAGCGATAGTTGGTCGCCCTAATGTGGGCAAGTCAACGCTGTTCAATCGTTTGACAGAGACAAAACAGGCGATTATTTCCGACGAAGCAGGTACGACGCGCGACCGTCAGTACGGCCGTTGTCTGTGGTGCGGCAAGGAGTTCTCACTTGTCGATACAGGCGGATGGGTGCGTAACTCAGACGATGTCTTTGAAGAGGCTATCTGCGACCAGGTAACATTAGCGCTCGAGGAGGCCGATGTTATTCTCTTTGTGGTTGATGCCATGAATGGCCTGACCGACCTTGACATGGAGATGGCTTCAATGTTGCGCCGTTCGAAGAAACCTGTGCTTGTTGTTGCCAACAAGGTTGATACATACGAGATGCAATATACCACAGCCGAGTTTTATAGCCTTGGCCTTGGCGATATGCATTGCATATCGGCTGCCAATGGTAGCGGTACCGGTGACCTGCTCGACGAAATCATATCAAAGTTTACAAAGGAGGCTGAAGAGACACCCGAGGATAATATCCCACGTTTCGCGGTAGTGGGCCGTCCCAATGCGGGAAAGAGCTCTATCATCAACGTTTTCCTTGGTGAAGAGAGAAATATTGTTACTAACATTGCCGGAACAACACGCGACTCTATTCTCACACGATATACTAAGTTCGGCTTCGACTTTTATCTTGTCGATACTGCGGGTATTCGTAAGAAAGGCAAGGTAAGCGAGGATATCGAGTATTACTCGGTGCTACGTTCTATCCGTGCCATTGAGAACAGCGATGTTTGTATCCTTATGATTGATGCAACACGAGGCATTGAGTCGCAGGACTTGAATATCTTCTCTATCATACAGCGTAACCAGAAGAGCCTTGTTGTTGTTGTAAACAAGTGGGATTTGGTTGAGGACAAGAGCGAGAAAGTGCAGAAGTTCTTTGAGAACGCTATCCGCGAGCGCGTGGCTCCATTTGTTGATTTCCCTATCATCTTTACATCGGCTGTTACCAAGCAGCGCGTGTTCAAGGTGCTTGAAACAGCAAAAGAGGTTTATTTGAACTCAAAGACAAAAATCTCTACAGCCAAGTTTAATGAGGAGATGTTGCCACTTATCGAAGCATATCCGCCACCTTCAATAAAAGGTAAGTATATCAAGATTAAGTACTGTATGCAGTTGCACGAGACGCGTGTACCATCGTTCCTGTTCTTTGCAAACCTGCCACAGTATGTAAAAGAGCCTTACAAGCGTTTCCTTGAAAATAAAATCCGTGCCAAATGGAACTTCCACGGAGTGCCGATGAATATTTTCATCAGGCAGAAGTAGGGCGAAAGTATTGAGGATAGTCCAATTTTTGGCAACCATTCATCGGCGGTGAAACACATTTCACCGCCGAATTTGTTGATATAAATTGTGTTATATCTTGTGTTGCGAATCGACTTTTTTGTGCAAAATGATTAAGAGTTGATTTTACCCTTTGCGTGTAGCCTTTATGTAGTATAAGGTAAGTTATATTAAACCAACCCCGCAAAAAAACTCTATTTCTGATATTCTGTGTCGAATTTTTATTAAATTTGCATATCAGTTATAGTAATTTAAGTAAATGAATAATTTTTTGGCGACATATAGTAATGCTTTAAACCACACATCTGCTGTGGCAGTTGCATCGCACGCTGAAAATACCCCCCCCCGTATGTAAATATGTTGATAATCAATCAGTTGTAAAACTAATTGTAATTTATGATCGGCATTACTGCTTTTCTTAAGCGGTAATGCCTTTTTTTGTGTGTTTATATTTAAAAAAACATTATAAACGATTAAAAACAAAACAGTTATGAAAAAGTTATTATTTATGCTTGTAGCGGTTGGAATGCTCTTCACCGCTTGCGACAAGGAGCCGGAGCCTATCTATGATGACCATAGTGCAGACCTTGTTGGTACTTGGACTTGCCTCACAGAAAACTATGCTGAGGTGATTATTATCAGTGCAGATGGTACTGCTGTATCCTATGGCGTAGAGGATGGAGAGTATTGGGAGAATATAAAGGGTACTGTCAGTGTCAAAGAGAACAATATCACTATGATCTTTGAGGATGATGATAACTTCACTGGTCACTTTGACATCATCCCAGGTCAGGCATTCTCACTCTATGAGGATAGTGGCGAGCGTTACGTTTACAACTACTGTGCAAATGACCTTTCTGACGAGATTGTGGGTATGTGGGTATGTAATGATAGCAAGGCGGATGCACAGAATGATATGCTGATTCAAACATTCAATAAAGGAGGTAAAACTATTGTGACGGGTTATCTTCCTGAGGGCGAAGATGCAGAATATTTATTGAATCAAGAGAGTGACTATAAGGTAGTAGGTGATTTAGTTTTTCTTGGAATTTCAACAAATAAGGGTGGCGATAATAATCCGTTTTATATTGCTGGAAAGTTGATTTACGCTCCTGAGGCAACGGCGAACGGCGATATTATGACTTTCCGCTTTTACTTGCCTATGGGTAATGATATTGTAGAATCGAGTGATTCTTGGCTTCGAATTAGACAGTCTCTTGAACTTGCAAACAATAGCTACGATTACAACAATGTCTATGTAACCAATGTTAAGGGCAAGGATATTCCATTTGAGTTTGCAGGTCAAACTTTGAACTTCTCAACTTTGGACGGTAGCGTAATGGATAAGTTGATGAAGCACATCTTGTTCAATGTATCGTTTGATGCAGAGAAAATATACTACAACTGCTACTTCAATGGTGAGAACAAGTCGATTGATGCACCTATAGAAATAAAGGATAACAAGGTTACAATCAAGATGAGTGCGAACAACTCTGTTTACCGTGATATCGAGGTGTATATGTTCCAAGATCAGGACAACACACAGATGCATATGTATATGCCTGTGAAATCGTTCGAGAATTTCTTCGGCAATATCACTGCGGTAGTATTGGCAAAGAATGGTGAGTTGAACTTGGACGATGCCGACGCTGTGGCAGAGCACTACGCTAAAATCGAAGCTGCTATTGAGACTATCAATTTAAGTTTCATCTTCAAGGCTGCGAAGTAATCTTGCATATTAAATAACTACACAACAAGGGGATGTGCCTTCATCGGGCGCATCCTTTTGTTATTGATAGAACGACATCAAGCACCCACGCTTCCGAGTCGGCCCGGAGTTGAAATATTTATACAATTGGTGCGTGTAGGGAACGATATAATGAAGTGCACCCCAAAAGTTTTTTCGTCTAACTTTTGGGGTGCACTTCACAAGGGCGACTCTTTATAATAAGTACAAATTAGAAAAAATCGTAAAATAACAGCTCTTCCAAGAGCTCGTCTTCTTCTTCTCTTACTTTTTCTTCTACAAACTTTTCATATGCATCTTTATATGTATAAAACATAGTACTTGTATCTGATTTGTGGATATACATAAATTTGCCTTCGTGTCTAACAGATGCAATTCCTGTGCTTTTGCAAAATTCTGATGCGTGGTCAAAAATAAAAGGGATAACTGTTTTTCCACTTAAATTAATATAGCCCCATTTCCCATCTTTTTTTACCGGTATAATTGCTATATTGGAGCCAGGACTACTAATCATATCGTATATAAACGGTATTTTTACGTTTCCGTGAATATCTATCTGTCCCCATTTGCCATTTCTTTTTACCCAGGCCCGGGCCTCTTCCCAAGAGTCGCCTTTGTAAAAGCTGTATTGATCATCGTTCGGTCCAATAATGTTCCCGCTTACATCTCTAAAACCATATTTGTTATCTCCCATGTTAATACTAAGCATGCCATTTCTAAAATAGCCACCTTCCTTCAGGTGTGGTTCTATGACAAACTCTCCACTTGTGTTTATGTATCCCCATTTACCATTTACTTCCACTGCTGCCAAACCGCTCGAAAAGCCATAAACATAATCGAAACGCGGTTCAACTACGTACTTTTCTTTAAAATCAATAAAACCCCACTTCCCATTCTGGGATTTTACAGCAATCAAGCATTCAAGTATGTTTGGGTTTGAAAAAGAACTCCAACTAGAGTAGGTTTTGTCTGATATGCGATTTCCATTCTTGTCTATAAGGTAGTAATCGGTACGATTCGTAGTTACCATTGCGTATTCTTTGCTATAATTAAAACAGTAACTAAATGATGAAACACCATAATATATACAAGGGATAACAATCTCGTTCTTGTCGTTAATAAATCCCCATTTGCCATTTATCTTCACTGCTGCCAAATCGCAACTAAAATTCCTTACATCATCATATTGGGCTGGAATTGCTATTTCTCCCTGCAAGTTGACAAACCCCCATTTGCCACCAATCTCCATTGCTATATAATTAAAATTGAATCCATCGGGAGAGTGCTCATCTGTTAGAATAAAAGAGCCTTCATTGCTGGTGCAGCAACCCTGGCTGTTTCCTAAAGGAATCATAAATTTAAAATAACCTTCGTTTGAAAGCAAATGGGAAAACTCCGATCTGTTGTCTTGTGCAAATGCTACAATGCTAAAGACTGTCAGGCATAGTGTCGTAAATAATTTCATGATGGTTTGCATACTCAGGATTTTTTTAATTATAGAAATGATAATCACGAAATTATAAAAAAATAAGAAAAATTTTAACTTTATACTTTAATTATTTATTACATATAAAAAAATCCCTCGTTTCAAACGAAGGATTTTTATACGAGTGGGAAATATGTCGTAATGAATATGTGTGTATCTTTTATTACTTTTTCATTCCCATTTCCTTTACTTTCTTTACAAGGTCGCTCGAGAAAAGGAAACTGTTTAGTGTTTCGTTGTCTGTGTGCAGTATGCCGTCCTTGTTGCCTTCCCAAGATAGCTTGCCGTCGGCAAGAAAAAGAATGTGGTCGCCGATGCCCATTACCGAGTTCATGTCGTGGGTGTTGACGATGGTTGTTATCTTGTATTCTTTTGTAATGTCGTGTATCAGTTCGTCGATCTTCAGCGATGTCTGTGGGTCTAGTCCTGAGTTGGGCTCGTCGCAGAACAGGTATTTGGGGCCAAGAGCTATAGCTCTTGCAATGGCTGCACGTTTCTGCATACCTCCCGATAGCTCATCGGGCGACTTGTCTTGTGCCTCGAGTAGGTTTACACGGTCGAGACAGAACTGTGCTCGTTTGACGCGATCGTTGTATGTCATGTCCGAGAACATATCAAGAGGAAACATTACATTCTCGAGTACGCTCATTGAATCGAACAATGCTGAATTTTGGAACAGCATGCCTATCTCGCGACGCAGTAGCATCATCTCTTTTTTGTTAAAGGTGGTGATGTTGCGTCCGTCGTAGGCGATCTTGCCTTTTTCGGGGGTTGTTAATCCTACGATGCACTTGAGCAAAACGGTTTTTCCGGCACCGCTCTTGCCAATGATAAGGTTGGTCTTGCCGTCTTCAAAGATTGCGCTGATATTATTAAGAACAATCTGCTCGTCGAAACTCTTGTATATTGAAGAAACTTCTATCATTGCATTAGTAATTGTGTGAGTATCATATCTGCAAATAGTATTAGCGCACTACAGCTTACTACTGCGTTGGTGCTTGCTTTTCCTACTTCTAATGAACCGCCTGAAACCCTGTATCCATAGAATGATGATACACTGGTTATGATGAATGCGAATGCTACCGACTTAATAACGCTGCACCATATATACCATTGTTGGAACTCGTATTGCAAGCCCACCATAAGGTCTTCGGGTGTCATGATACCTGTGAACTTGCCAATAGCAAATGCTCCGGCTGTTCCGGCCGCTATGCTGAATATCACAAGCATTGGAATCATTGATATAAGGGCTGTTATCTTTGGAAGTATAAGGAAACTTGCCGAGTTTACTCCCATTATTTCAAGTGCGTCGATTTGTTGTGTTACGCGCATAGTACCAATCTCGGATGTGATATTCGAGCCAACTTTACCGGCGAGTATCAAACACATTATCGATGACGAGAATTCCAGGATGAGAATCTCACGTGTAGAGTATCCTACGACCATCTTTGGCATCCATGGACTTTCGATATTCAGCTTTAGCTGGATACATATTACAGCTCCAATGAAGAACGATATGAGCAGAACAATGGGTATTGAGTTTACGCCAAGCTGATACATCTCGTGTAACATGCGACGGAAAAAAACTCTCCATCGTTCGGGCTGGGAAAGAACACGCTTCATCAAGAGAAGATACTCTCCGAATGTTTTTATTGAGTCAATAAATATCATTTCTTTTTTTGATTGTTGTGGCTTGTGTTGCCCATTTTATTGTTTTCTTGTGCAAAGGTACGAAAATTTGTTCATTAATTAGAACAATATTTCTCTTATAATGCTTTTAACCACAGAAAGTGACTGTTTTGTTGTGGGAAAGACAAAAATACATTATTTTTGTTGCGTGTAATTTGTAATAAAAACGATATGACAAACGTACCCGAAGGAGTGAATGCAGATGAAAGTATGGTGTTGCGTACCGAAAATCTTGTGAAGCGATACGGCAAGCGTACTGTGGTTAACAATGTCTCTTTCAATGTCAGGCAGGGCGAGATTGTAGGTCTGCTTGGCCCTAATGGTGCAGGAAAAACAACGTCGTTCTATATGACTACCGGCTTGGTTGTTCCCAATGATGGCCATATCTTTCTTAATGACGAAGAGATAACTGATTTTCCGGTCTATAAACGTGCGCGTGCCGGTATAGGCTATCTGGCGCAGGAGGCAAGCGTCTTTCGTAAAATGACAGTTGAGGATAATATTGCATCGGTTCTTGAGCTTACCGGCAAGCCAAAGGAATATCAAAAAGAGAAGCTCGAAAGCCTTATTGAGGAGTTCCGTCTGCAAAAGGTGCGCAAGAATCTGGGCGACCGTCTGTCGGGTGGTGAACGTCGTCGCACCGAGATTGCACGTTGTCTTGCCATAGATCCCAAATTTATTATGCTTGACGAACCATTTGCCGGTGTCGATCCCATAGCTGTCGAGGATATCCAATACATTGTGTGGAAATTGAAAGATAAGAATATCGGTATTCTTATCACCGACCATAATGTGCAGGAAACATTAAGTATTACCGACAGAGCTTATCTGCTTTTCGAGGGAAGAATCCTCTTTGAAGGAACTCCCGAAGTTCTTGCAGAAAATAGGATTGTGCGTGAAAAATATTTGGGACGTGATTTTGTGTTGAGAAAACGTGAATTCCAATTATAAGCATTCTTTTTTTTAAAAAATAAAACAAAGGCGGGTTGTTGATTGTCATTTCAGCAACTCGTCTTTCGTTGCTATGGCATAGATTTGCACAGTTTTTGTGCAGCTTTGTCGCGCTTTTCATTTCAAAGATGAGTAAAAACGGCTTTTTTTTGGATATGTCCGCAGGAAATTGTAATTTTGCAAGTCTAAATTCGGAATAGAATAATATTTAAATTTTTATATAAATGGAATTTACACTAAAAAATCAAGACGCTACAAGCGCACGCCTCGTTGTTAACATTCAGGAGGCAGATTATTCAGCATTGGTTGAAAAGCAGTTGAAGAACTTCCGTCAGAAGGCAAACATCCCCGGTTTCCGTCCGGGTATGGTACCTATGGGCCTTATCAAGAAACAGTATGGTGTTGCTGTAAAGGCCGAGGAAATCAACAAACTGTTGCAGACAAAGATATTCGAGTATATCAGAGAGAACAAAGTTGATATGCTTGGTGAGCCACTTCCTATCGAGGAACAGCAGGCTGGTATCAACATGGCTGCCGACAAAGACTTTACTTTCGAATTCGAGATTGCTCTTGCTCCAAAGTTCGATGCAGTTCTCGACAAGAACGATGCTCTTCCTTACTACAGAATTGAGCCTACAAAGGAGATGATCGACGGACAGGCTAATGCTTTTGCTCAGCGTTGTGGCGAGTACAAACAGGTTGAGTCTTACGAGAATGGCGATATGCTCAAGGGTACTTTGACCGAGTGTGTAGAGGAGGGTATCGTAGTTCGTGAGGCTGTGATGATGCCTGCAT
This sequence comes from Bacteroidaceae bacterium, assembly GCA_045644465.1. Lineage (GTDB taxonomy): Bacteria > Bacteroidota > Bacteroidia > Bacteroidales > Bacteroidaceae > HGM04593. The sequence continues at coordinate 22,081 of JAZRGV010000040.1, read as the reverse complement.
ATATGAAGAACGACGAGCAGAAGGCTCTCTTTGCAAATGCAAAGGTTAACGATGTTGTTACATTCAACCCTTCTGTTGCTTTCGATAACAACGAAGCGGAGTTGGCTTCACTTCTCAAGGTTGAGAAGAGCGAGGTTGCTGCTCACGCAGGCGAGTTTACTTTCACTATCTCAGAGATTACACGTTTCGTAGCAAGCGAAATCAACCAGAATGTGTTCGATGCAGCTTTCGGTAAGGATGTTGTAAAGACCGAAGAAGAGTTCCGCGCTAAGATTGCCGAGCAGTTCGCAGGTCGTTTCGAGGTAGAGAGCGACTATAAGCTTTTGATGGATGTACGCACTTACTTGATGGAGAAGGTTGGCAAGCTCGAGTTCAACGAGTCAATCTTGCGTCGCATTATGGATATGAACAAGGCTGAAGGCGAGGCTGTAAGCGAGGAGGATTTCCAGAAGAGCCTTACAGAACTTTCATGGCACCTCATCAAGGAGCAGCTTGCAAAGAAGTTCGAGATAAAGATCGACGACAACGATGTACTTGCTGTTGCTAAGGATGCTACACGCGATCAGTTTGCTCAGTATGGTATGGCAAACGTTCCAGAGGATTTGCTCGAGAACTATGCTAAGGAGATGTTGAAGCAGGACAAGACACGCGAGGCTCTTATCAATCGTGCTGTTGATGTTAAGCTCATCCAGTCTATCAAGAGCGTTATCACTTTGAACGAGGAGACTGTTTCTGTTGAGGATTTCAACAAGAAGGTTTCAGAGAACGCTTAATATTATAAATAGTATTTGATTTTAATAAGGTTTGTTGTATGGAGAGAGATGATTTTAGAAAATATGCAACCAAGCATCTTGGTATGAATAGCATGGTGCTTGACGGTGTTATCAAGGCGCAGTCGCAGTATTTGAACCCATATATCCTGGAGGAGAGACAGCTGAATGTAACTCAAATGGACGTTTTTTCTCGTTTGATGATGGATAGAATCATCTTCCTCGGTACACAGATCGATGATTATACAGCAAATACCCTTCAGGCGCAGTTGTTGTATCTCGACTCTGTTGATAGCGGTAAAGATATTTCAATCTATATCAACTCGCCCGGTGGCTCGGTATATGCAGGTCTTGGCATATACGATACCATGCAGTTTATCTCGAGCGATGTAGCTACAATATGCACCGGTATGGCAGCAAGTATGGCTGCGGTGCTCTTGGTGGCGGGTGCAGAGGGTAAACGCTCGGCTCTTACACATAGTAGAGTGATGATTCATCAGCCTCTTGGTGGAGTGCAGGGTCAGGCGAGTGATATTGAAATCACTGCGCGTGAGATTCAGAAGCTCAAAACAGAGCTTTATACAATCATATCGGATCACAGCAAGCAGCCTTTCGATAAGGTGTGGGCCGACAGCGACCGCGACTATTGGATGACTGCGCTCGAGGCAAAAGAGTATGGTATGATTGACAATGTGCTTATCCGTAAATAATATTTGTTTGTAATGGCAGAGAAGGGTAAGAAACGTTGTAGCTTCTGTGGAAGAACAGAGGATCAGGTTGCTTTGCTTATGACCGGTATGACCGGCTATATATGCAACGATTGTGTTGAGCAGGCTCATACCATTCTGCGCGAGGAGTCTCTTTTGCCTAAAAGCGACTTCAATATGACGGAGTTGCCAAAACCAAAGGAGATAAAGGCTTTTCTTGATGAATATGTTATAGGACAGGATGAAGCCAAGTGTGCTTTGGCAGTTTCTGTATATAACCACTACAAACGTCTTATGCAGCGCGATGCGTGTGATGACGTAGAGATTGAGAAGAGCAATATCATTATGGTTGGTAGCACAGGTACAGGAAAGACACTGCTTGCCCGCACTATAGCTCGTCTTTTGAAAGTTCCTTTTACCATTGTCGATGCTACGGTGTTGACCGAGGCCGGATATGTGGGCGAGGATATAGAAAGTATTCTCACACGTTTGTTGCAGGTTGCCGACTATAATGTAGAAGAGGCAGAGCGCGGTATTGTGTTCATCGATGAGATCGACAAGATTGCACGCAAGAGCGATAATCCTTCGATAACACGCGATGTTAGTGGCGAAGGTGTGCAGCAGGGATTGCTAAAGTTGCTCGAAGGCTCTGTCGTGAATGTACCGCCACAGGGTGGTCGTAAGCACCCCGACCAGAAGATGATTCCAGTCAATACAAAGCATATTCTCTTTATTTGTGGAGGTGCATTCGACGGTATTGAGAAAAAAATTGCGCAGCGATTGAATACTCATGTGGTGGGATACAACTCGGTGCAGAACAGCAAGCAGATAGACAAGGGCGATATGATGCGTTACATTGCTCCACAGGACTTGCGTTCGTTTGGTCTCATCCCCGAGATTGTAGGTCGTTTGCCAATATTGACATCATTGCGTCCACTTGACCGCGAGACATTGCGTAATATTCTCACCGAGCCAAAGAACTCTTTGGTGAAGCAGTATATCAGGCTTATGGATATGGACGGCGTTAAGTTGACCTTTGAGCCTGCAGCACTCGATTATATTGTAGATACTGCTGTTGAGTATAAGCTGGGAGCGCGCGGACTGCGTTCTATCGTTGAAACGATAATGATGGAGAAGATGTTTGAGGTGCCTTCGAGTGGTGCAAAGAGCTGTAAGATAACAAAGGAGTATGCCAAGAAACAGATAGAGAAAAGCACTTCTATTGCCGGAGCATGACGACATTTCTCAGAGAATAAAAAAACCTTTCTGTGCGAAAGGTTTTTTTTATTTTAACCATTGTCGCAGATTTTAACCTCTTTTTCTCTTTTTTCTGAAAAATATCTTTGTAAAAAGTTGTGTGTTTTCTGGAGATATTTATAACTTTGTTTTCAAATGGCGTACTGTAAAATGACTAAGAAGTTCAATTTAACAGAAGTTCTAAAAGAGAATTTCGGTTTTGATACGTTTAAAGGGGATCAGGAGGCTGTCATCAAGAACTTGTTCGAGGGGAATGACGCTTTTGTCCTTATGCCAACGGGTGGTGGTAAATCGTTGTGTTACCAGCTTCCCTCTTTGGTTATGGAAGGTACGGCGATAGTAATATCACCGCTGATTGCGTTGATGAAGAATCAGGTTGATGCAATCAGAAATCTGAACGAGGAGGATGGGGTTGCTCATTTCCTTAATTCTTCATTGACAAGACAGGCTATTGATCTTGTCAAAGAGGATGTTCTTTCGGGCAAAACAAAGTTACTCTATGTTGCTCCCGAGTCGTTGACCAAGGAAGAGAATGTAGAGTTCTTAAAGAGCATAAAGATCTCATTTTATGCTATTGACGAGGCGCATTGTATTTCGGAGTGGGGACACGATTTCCGCCCCGAGTATCGTCGCATACGTCCTATAATCAACGAGATTGGTAAAGCGCCTATCATAGCGTTGACAGCAACAGCGACAACAAAGGTGCGCGACGACATAAAGAAGAATCTTGGAATACAGGATGCTCCCGACTTCAAGTCTTCGTTCAATCGTCCCAATCTTTATTACGAGGTGCGCCCAAAGACAAAGGATGTTGACAAGGATATTATCAAATATATAAAATCGAATCCGGGTAAATCGGGAATCATTTATTGCCTTAGTCGCAAGAAGGTTGAGGAACTTGCCGAGATTTTGCAGGCCAATGAGATTCTCGCCAAACCATACCATGCAGGTATGGACTCTGTAGTGCGTTCGCAGACTCAGGATGATTTTATTATGGAAAAGATAGATGTTATCGTTGCTACGATAGCATTCGGTATGGGTATCGACAAACCCGACGTACGTTACGTTATACATTACGATATTCCAAAGAGCCTTGAAGGCTACTATCAAGAGACCGGCCGTGCCGGCAGAGATGGCGGTGAAGGACAATGTATTACGTTCTACAATAACAAGGACTTGCAGAAACTTGAGAAATTCCTTGAGGGCAAGCCGCTTGCCGAGCAGTACATTGGACGACAGTTGCTGCACGAAACAACTGCATATGCAGAATCGGCTGTTTGCCGAAGAAAATTATTGTTACATTATTTTGGAGAGAATTACGACGTGGAAAACTGTGGAAATTGTGACAACTGCCTAACTCCTAAGAAACAGGTTGAGGCAAAAGAATTGCTTGAAACTGTTATTGAAACAGTTCTTGCATTGAAAGAGAATTTTAAGGTTGAATATATAATAGATGTTCTCCTGGGTAAGGAAACTGCCGATATCATTTCGCACAAACACGATGAGTTGGAGTGCTTTGGTTGTGGTGATGATGAAGATGCAAAGCGTTGGAATGCGGTTATTCGTCAGGCGCTTATTGCCGGTTACCTCGACAAGGACGTGGAGAACTATGGCCTGATAAAGGTAACCAAGGCCGGAAAAGACTTCTTGAAGAAACCTGTTTCTTTCAAGATTGTCGAGGATAAGGATTTTGACGAAGAGGAGACTATAATACAAACCAGCAGTTCGTTTGCTGTCGATCCCGAACTGTTTGCGATGTTGAAGAATCTTCGTAAGAAACTATCAAAACAGCTTGAGTTGCCTCCTTATGTGATATTCCAGGATCCTTCGCTCGAGGCTATGGCAACAACCTATCCTATTACCATCGAGGAGATGAAGAACATACCCGGTGTGGGTGAGGGCAAGGCAAAGCGTTACGGCGAGGAGTTCTGTGCATTGATAAAGCGTCATTGCGAAGAGAACGAGATAGACCGCCCCGAGGATATACGCATAAGAACCGTTGCCAACAAGTCGAAACTCAAAGTTGCCATCATCAATGCCATCGACCGCAAGGTGGCTCTTGATGATTTGGCGATAAGCAAGGGTGTTGAGTTCGATGAACTTCTTGACGACATCGAGTCAATAGTATATTCCGGAACAAAGCTCAATATCGATTATTTCCTTGAAGAGATACTTGACGAGGAAAATATGCTTGAGATATACGACTATTTCAAGAACTCCGATACCGACAACATTGATATTGCGATAGATGAGCTCGGAGGCGAGTACAGCGAAGAAGAGATTCGTCTTGTACGTGTTAAATTTATATCAGAAATGGGAAATTAAAAATATAAAAAATATAAACTATGAATGATTTTATAAAAGACAAGATTGTAATGGACGGTTTGACATACGACGATGTGTTGCTTATTCCTGCATACTCAGCTGTCCTTCCAAAAGAGGTTACTTTGAAGACTAAGTTTTCAAGAAATATAGAGCTTAATGTTCCTTTCGTAACAGCAGCGATGGATACTGTTACCGAAGCCAAGATGGCTATTGCCATTGCACGCGAAGGTGGTATCGGTGTTATCCACAAGAATATGTCTATCGCAGAGCAGGCTCACCAGGTTGCTATTGTTAAGCGTGCCGAGAACGGTATGATCTACGATCCTATCACCATCAAGGCTCAGGCAACAGTGAAGGACGCTCTTGATATCATGGCCGAATATCACATTGGTGGTATTCCTGTTGTTGACGACGAAAAGAAACTTGTTGGTATCGTTACCAACCGCGACTTGCGTTTCGAGACAAATATGGTTCGTCCAATTTGCGAGATTATGACACCGAAAGAGCATTTGGTGGTTACAAACCAACAGACCGATATGGAGGCTGCAGCGCGTATCCTTCGCGAGAACAAGATTGAGAAGCTTCCAGTAGTGGATGCCGATAATCATCTTATAGGTCTCATCACATTCAAGGATATCACCAAGGCTAAGGATAAACCAATGGCTTGCAAAGATAGCAAGGGCCGTTTGCGCGTAGCTGCCGGTGTGGGTGTTACTGTTGACGCAATGGACCGCATCAAGGCTTTGGTTGATGCCGGTGTTGATGCCATCATCATTGATACAGCTCATGGTCACTCAGCAGGTGTTGTGAAGAAACTTAAGGAGGCAAAGGCTGCTTTCCCACAGATTGATATCGTTGTAGGTAATGTTGCTACAGGTGAAGCTGCCAAGATGTTGGCCGAGGCAGGTGCCGATGCAGTAAAGGTTGGCATTGGTCCTGGTTCTATCTGTACTACACGTGTTGTTGCCGGTGTTGGTGTTCCACAGCTCTCTGCTGTTTATGATGTTGCCAAGGCTCTTGAGGGTACAGGTGTTCCTTTGATTGCCGATGGTGGCTTGCGCTACTCTGGTGATGTTGTCAAAGCTTTGGCAGCCGGTGGTTACAGCGTTATGATCGGTTCGCTTGTTGCAGGTACCGAGGAATCTCCCGGTGATACAATCATCTTCAACGGTCGTAAGTTCAAGTCATACCGTGGTATGGGTTCACTCGAGGCTATGGAGAACGGTTCAAAGGACCGCTATTTCCAGGCCGATACAGCCGACAAGAAAAAGCTCGTTCCCGAGGGTATTGCAGCGCGCGTACCTTACAAAGGAACTCTGTTCGAGGTTATCTATCAGTTGGTAGGTGGTCTCCGCTCAGGTATGGGTTACTGCGGTGCAAAGGATATCGAGTCGTTGCATAACGCTAAGTTTGTGCGTATAACAAACGCAGGTGTATTGGAGAGCCATCCACACGATGTGTCTATCACAAGCGAGGCTCCTAACTACAGCCGTCCTGAATAAGTCTTGTATGAAAAGAGTATATATATTTCTACTATCTTTGGTTGCAGTAGCGGGCTTGTCGGCACAGGTTGTCGATGACCCGGTGCTAATGACCGTCAACGGAAAAGATGTACTACGTTCCGAGTTTGAATATGCATTCAACAAGAACCGTGGAAACATCAGCGACAGTTTGATGACAGCCGAAGAGTACCTTCAAATGTACATCGATTTCAAACTGAAGGTAGCCGAGGCCGAGGCTTTGAAACTCGACACCCTTGAGTCGTTCAAAGCGGAGTATGCAAAGGACCGCAGTCAGCTTGCAGAGACTTATCTTACCGACCCTGATTATGTTGACAGAGAGGCATATAAGATATATGCGAAAGATTCGGCTACTATTGGCAAGGATGGTTTTGTGCAGGTTGCACATCTCTTTTTCCCTGCTAATCAAAAAGATGATGTTGTTGCTGTTAAAAATTCTGCAGCCAAGGCCGATTCGGCATATGCTATGCTTTGTGGTGGTGCATCGTTCGACGATGTTGCCAATCATTTTGCAATTCCCAAACAAGCAATAATGCCTTTTGAAATAATACGAGGTCAGGCATTCAAGGAGTTCGAAAACGCCGTTTATGGACTCAAAGATGGAGAGTACTCCAAGCCTGTTGAGTCGCCTGCCGGCTTTCATGTAATAACACGTTTCTCTTCACGTCCATTTGGTAGTTTTGAGGAGTATCGTCCTGCTATTGTGCAGATGCTCGAGAAGCAGAACATTCATTTGCAGGCACGAATGAAAAAAGGTTTCGACCTTGCCGAGGAGTTCGGTGGAAATATGACTCCGCAAGAGGCTCTTGCACGTGAAGACAGTCTGCTCGAAACTAAGTATCCCGAGTTTGGCAACCTTATGCGTGAATATTACGATGGCCTGCTTTTCTTTGAAGTCTCTACAAAAGAGGTTTGGGACAAGGCTGCCAATGACGAGACCGGTTTGGGCAAATACTTCAAGAAGAACAGGAAAAAGTATAAATTCGACTCGCCACGTTGTCGTGGTGCTGTGATACATGCCAATTCGCAAGAGAATCTCGATATGATGACAAACATGTTGGCAGGAAAGCATGCAACCGACTACAAGGCTGTTATTGAGAAGGAGTTGCCAAAAGATTCTGCGCGTGTGGTTCGTGTAGAGATAGGTATGTTTGCGATAGGCGATAATGCGTGGGTTGACAAACTTATATTCAACCAGGGCGATGGTGGCCAGTACCGCAAAGGCTATGACTTTGTAGATGTGATAGGCCAGGTTATTTCTGCTCCCGAGACATATAAGGATGTCAAAGCTGCTGTGCAGAACGACTATCAAAAGTACCTCGAGGAAAAATGGGTTAAGGCTTTGCGCAAGAAATATAAGGTGAGCGTTGATAAAAAGGTGCTAAAAACAGTTAACAATCATAATTGAGCGCTTTTATCACCTGTTATTTGCTATATTTGCCTTTGTAAGTAAAGTTCTCTGCTGTTACATTTGTTATATTGTTTTGGAAAGTATCTCTATGTGCCGTAAATATAGCCTTTTCTGCCTTTCAATGGTGTGCCTGCTTTTGCTGTCCTGCAAAGGAGAGGATATACATAAGGGAAGAACTGCTATAGCATGTATTGGTGATACATATCTGTATAAAGACGAGGTGGAACTGATGTATGCCATTTCGGGACAAGGAACAGATAGTGTCGGCTTTGCCAAAGATTATATAGAACGATGGGCGGTAGAGCATCTTTTCTATAATAAGGCTTCGGAAAACGTGGTAGCGACAGTTGATGTCGAAAGCATGGTCGAGAAGTATCGTCGAGGGCTAATATTGAGTATCTACCAGGATGGATTGGTAAATCAGCAGTTGATTCCCAATATAGGTCTCGATGATGTTAGAGAGTTCTACGATGCCAACGAGACGATGTTTGAACTGGAAGAGCCTATGTTCAAAGGGTTGCTCTTGAAGGTTTCCGACAAGTCGCCCAACATAGGACGTGTACGTTCCTGGTGTATGCGACGTACCAGCGAGGACCTTGAGCATATTGAGAAATATAGTCTTGTTAATTCTGCTTTCTACAACAGTTTTCTTGAAGAGTGGCGTGCTGTTTCTGATATTGCCGACCAAACGCCATTGACAGAGTATCAGTTGAACGAAAGGTTGAAAAAACGCGAGACAATAGAGTTCAGGCATGGCGGATACACATATTTTGTTAGTGCCGACTCCTTGATTCAGAAAGGCGACAGAAAACCTATAGAAATGGTTGAGTCCGAGATTGTAGAGTTGCTGGTAAATTCGCGAAGAGCCGGATTTATAAAAGAGAAGAAGAGGTCGTTGTATAACGAGGCCTTAAAAACCGGTGAGGTTAAAATGTTTTGAGAACAGATGCCGTTATGGCTGTATATAAGTATAGAAAAATGAGAAGATTCTTATTCATTGTTATATTGTTGTTGCAATCGTTGTGCATGGTGGCGCAGGATAATGTGATCGACCGTGTAGAGTGGGTTGTGGGCGACAAGTGTATTTTGCGTTCCGATATTGAAGAAGCTATACGTTTCTGGCAGGGAAACGGCCGTAAATTCGAGGGCGACCCCTATTGCGTCGTAGGTGAAGATCTTGCTGTACAGCAACTCTTTCTACACCAGGCAGCTCTGGACAGTATTGTTGTCGATGAAACCGAGATAATGAGAAAAGTCGAGGCGCAGATGAGTTTCGTGATGAGTAAGATAGGCTCAAAGGAAAAGATGGAGGAGTATTTCGATAAGAACTCTTCCGAAATAAGAGAGATGTATCGCGAGCAATTGCACAATATGGAGATGATGGAACGTATGAAACAGAAGATTGTTGGCGATATAAAGGTCTCTCCTGTTCTTGTGCGTCGTTTCTATGAGTCATTGCCAAAAGACAGTCTCCCATTCATACAGCAGCAGGTGGAGGTGCAGGTGATAACACTTGAGCCGGAGTTGGATATAGAAGAACTTGAGCGTGTCAAAGGCGAGCTACGTGAATATACCGAGCGTATTACAAGTGGCGAGACAAGTTTCTCCACATTGGCATTGTTGTATTCCGAAGACCCTGGCTCTGCACGTCGTGGCGGAGAACTTGATTTTATGGGTCGTGGACAGTTGCAGCCCGAGTTTGCAACGGTGGCATTCAGTCTTACCGATCCCAATAAGGTCTCAAAGATTGTGGAAACGGAGTATGGCTTACATATTATACAGCTTATGGAGAAACGCGGCGACCGGGTAAAGGTGCGCCATATATTGCGTAAACCCCAAAGCTCAACCGATAACATAAAGAAAATGCTTTTGCGTCTCGATTCTATTGCGACGGATATCAAGGAAGAGAAATTTACCTTTGAGCAGGCTGTCGAAATTATATCACACGACAAAGAGACCCGCAACAACTACGGTATAATGTATAACAAGATGACCGCATCGTCTCATTTCAAAATGGATGAGTTGCCAGTGGATGTGGCACGAGTAATCGACGGCTTGGCTGTGGGTGAGATGTCGCAACCTTTCACATGGATGCTCGATAATGGCAAGACAGTTTGTGCCATAGCCAAGTTAAGGTCAAAGACCGATGCTCATGTTGCCACAATCAACGACGACTATGAGACTCTCCAATATATGTATCAGGCAAAGCTCAGCGACGAGCGCATCCAGGAGTGGATAAAGGAGAAACAGCAGAATACCTATGTGAGAATAAACCGCGACAGCCACGAATGCGATTTCCTCTATCCTAATTGGAATTTCTTTGAGGAGTGACAGGTGTTGTCTAAATGTATAGAGTATTATTAATAATATTTGTCTTTTCGTTACAGATATCTCTCTTTGCGCAGAGTACTGTATCCGGTGATAGTTCTTCGGTTCGTTCTAAGAGCTATATACATATGTTGCATACCGACGTTACGCGTTTTGATGAGTCGGTCAATCCCGATGCGTGGATTCTGGTGGGCGATGTACGTTTTCGTAGAGACAGTATGTATATGTTTTGTGACAGCGCACACTATTTTCAAAAGAAAAATGCCTTCCAGGCATTTGGCAATGTGCGTATGGAGCAAGGTGATACACTTTTTCTTTTTGGCGACTATCTCGACTACGACGGCGATACCAATATGGCGCGTGTGCGACATAATGTGCGTCTCATCGATAATAATACCGAGCTTACAACCGATAGCCTCGACTTCGACCGCAATGAAAACCTGGGCTATTTCATAGAACAAGGAACTCTTTTTGACGGTGAGAGCACCCTTAAATCATATTATGGCGAATACGACGTTGATACTAAGGATGCCTTTTTTCAGTACGAGGTAAACCTTACGCACCCCGACTTCAAGTTGCTCTCCGACACTTTGCGCTATAACACCGAGAGCAAGATAGCCACTATACTTGGTCCAACCAATATGTATAGCAAAGAGAGTGAGGTCTATTCCGAAAAAGGGCGTTACAACACTGCCGAGAGATTAGCCTATCTGCTGGACCGCTCTATACTATATCACGACGACAAGGATGTTACCGCCGACTCAATATATTATGATATCAACGGTGGTTACAGCGAAGTCTTTGGAAATATAATATACAGCGATACTATAAACCGCAATATGCTAACAGGCGAGTATGCCTATCTTAACGAGATTGTCGATTCGGCCTATGTGACAGGTAGAGCTGTAATTACCGATTACTCGCAACGCGACTCTCTCTTTATGCACGCCGATACAATATGGGCTGTTTCCTACAATTTGGACACCGATTCACTCTACCGCCAAGTAAAAGCATATAATAAAGTGCGTGCGTGGAGTAAGGATATGCAGGCTGTTTGCGATTCTCTTGTGTTTGATTCGCGCGACACCTGTATGACTATGTACAAAGACCCTATTATGTGGAATAAGGGAATTCAGTTGCTTGGCGAAGAGGTTAAGGTATATATGGATACAGCCTCTATAGAGTGGGTACATATAAAGAATCAGACTCTCTATGTGGAGCCTGTTACCAAAGAAGATTACAATCAGATAAAAGGGCAGGAGATGAAATATTTCTTCACCGACGGACGCTTGAGTGAAATGCAGGTTATAGGAAGTGTGGGAATAATTTTCTATCCTATCGATGATGTCGATAGCACATTTATTGGAATGAATACCACTGTTGCCGGTCGTGTGTTCGCGTATGTGAACAATGGTCAGATGGAAAAGATATTTATTCCAAAAGATGCCAAAGGAGTTTTTTATCCAATGGGGCAAAGACCGCCTGAAAAGCGTTTTCTTGATAACTTCGCTTGGTTCGACTATGTGCGCCCAAGAAGCAAGGATGATATCTTTGAGTGGCGCGGAAAAGGTTCAAATCTGCAGTTGAAGTCTGTGAAAAGAGAGAATATACCGTTGCCAACATTGGAACGTTTTAAAGGAAAGGAGAAATAGTAATGGGAATGTTTAAAATGCGTGAACCACGCAAGTTTAACCATAAATATATTTTTGTTGACGAACGCAAGGAGAAGCTCGATAAGATTGTCGAGAATGCCAAACGCGATTTAGGTATGCTTCCTCCTCGCGAAGAGGGTTATGGCGAGCGATTGAAAGGCGCATTTACAGCCGAGAATTCTCATCTCAACCGCCAAAAAGAGAATGGAACGCGCATAACAACGCGTGTGGCTGTTGCGGCATTGTTTGTGTGCGCATTTCTGCTTTATTATATATTGAAAGATGTTTTTGTTTTCTAATAAAGGTAGAGCATGAAGGACATTATACAGTTGTTGCCCGATTCTGTGGCGAACCAGATAGCTGCCGGTGAGGTAGTGCAGCGTCCCGCCTCTGTTGTCAAGGAGTTGATGGAAAATTCTATCGATGCCGGTGCCACAAAGGTGCAGGTTGTTGTGTCGGACGGCGGAAGAACGTTGATACAGGTTATCGACGACGGAAAAGGTATGTCCGAGATTGATGCGCGTCTTGCTTTTGAGCGTCATGCCACATCAAAGATAAAGTCGGCCGAGGACCTCTTTGCGCTCTCCACTATGGGTTTTCGTGGCGAAGCCCTCGCCTCTATAGCAGCTGTTGCCCAGGTTGAGCTCCTCACCAAACGCCCCGACGACGAACTTGGAACAAGTGTTGTGCTTGCAGGCTCAGTACTTGAACAGCAAGAGCCGGTTATGGTTCCTGCAGGAAGTAATTTCAAAGTAAAGAACCTTTTTTATAATATCCCTGCGCGTCGCAAATTCTTGAAGTCAAACCAGACAGAATTCAATAACATAGTAACTGAATTTGAACGTGTTGCACTTATTAATTGCGGTATAGAGTTCTCTTTGTCGCATAACGGTGCCGAGGTTATATCGTTGCCACCTTCATCTTTCCGTCAAAGAATAGTCAATCTGTTTGGAAAGAAAATCAATCAGCATCTGGTTGAGGTTGAGGTTGCTACTCCTCTTATAAATATAAAAGGATTTGTAGGTACTCCCGAAAGCGCACGCAAGAAAGGAGCGTTGCAGTATTTCTTTGTCAACGGCCGCTATATGCGTCATCCCTATTTTGCAAAGGCTGTAAATGGCGCATTCGAGGATATTATTCCGCAGGGCGAGCAGGTGCCTTTCTTTCTGTGCATAGATGTTGAGCCGTCACGAATAGATGTGAATATCCACCCTACGAAGACCGAGATAAAATTTGAGGATGAGCCCGACCTGTGGAAAATTATTTCGGCAGCTGTGCGCGAGGCTCTTGGCAGGTTCAACGCAGCGCCAAGCCTTGACTTCGACGACGATAATATGCCCGAAATACCCGTAATGGATTTTGGTGGTGCAAGCAACGCACCTGTTTCTGCGCCGCGCGTAACATATAATCCCGCTTATAATCCGTTCAAGAATAGGATGCCCGATTACAGAAAAAACGACAACTCTTGGGAGATGCTCTACAGCGACAACTCTAATGAAAAGCCTCTCGACCTCTCTCCATTTGAAGATTTGCCGGTGGATAATGTGCAATTGTCATCGTGTGCTGTAGAGGATGAGGCTTTGTTGGAAGAGGAGTATGTTCCAATGGGGCAGTACAAAGGGCAGTATATTCTTGTTCCTGTGAATACAGGTTTGATGTGGGTGCATCAGCGCAGAGCACACATCAGAGTGCTCTATGAAAAATACAAGGAGCAGATGCATGAGAAGCGTTCCGCATCGCAAGGCTTGCTCTTTCCCGAGCGTGTCGAGGCTACACTCAGCGAGGCTGCCACTATCGAGAATATTCAGGATGAGCTTTCAGCTTTAGGTTTTGATATCTCATCTTTGGGCAGTGGCTCTTTTGCAATAAATGGTATTCCATCTGGTATAGAGGGGTTGTCTCCAGTAAAACTGCTCATGGAGATTGTTCATGGCGTGATGGACGAAACAATTAATGCAAAAGCAAAGATAAATGAGCGCATAGCCTTGTCTATGGCTAAAGAAGTTGCCATTGTTGCCGGTCAGTTGCTCTCGCACGATGAGATGACCGCACTTATCGGTGACCTGTTCCGCACATCGGCTCCATCAATAACTCCCGACGGTTCAGTAATAGTTCATCTGATGCAGGATAAGGATATTGAACGCAATTTTTCAAAATAAAAAAAAAGTAACTGTCGCTAAAAAGATTTGTGTTTGTTAAAGATTGTTAATAAACAGCTATTTGGGTTGTTTGTTAAGTGTTGGTTTGTGAAAATTATGTAAATTTGCACGAAATGTATAGTTTATTGCCTTTGCTATCTTTAGTCGCATTGCTAAACAATACATTGAGTTGTCTGTTTTTTAATACAGACGGTTGGTTTAGAGAAGAAAAAGAATAAATAAAATTAATTGATTAAAGTATGAGAAAGTTTTTGATTTCATTGGCAATTGCCGGTATTGCGATGTTCTCTTACGCGCAGGAAATTGTCGTAGAAGAGATCGCTGTTCCTACAAAAAAACATTCTGTTGCTACAAACCGTTTCGGTGCAAACTGGTTTATTGATGTCAACGGTGGTTTGAACCTCTATAATGGTGTTGTTACAAACCATGAGAGTCCTTTCAAGCACCTTGCTCCTAATGTGAGTGCGCATTTTGGTAAATGGCATACTCCTGGTTTTGGTTGGAGATTGGGTTATAGTGGCTTGAATATGAAGTGCTATGACGATGCAGAGCACACAGCTTTGGCTATATTCCATTTCGATGCTATGTTTAACCTCACAAACTTGTGCTGTGGTTACAAAGAGGATCGCGTTTACAATGCTATTCCTTATGTAGGTTTTGGTTGGGCAGGTCGTAATGCTTATAGCTATGAAACTTGGGACGGACTTTCAGGAACTTTGGTAGCAAACTATGGTTTGTTGAATACATTCCGTGTTGCCGAGCGTTGGGCTATCAACCTTGAGTTGGCCGGTTACTTCTTCCGTAACGGTTTCAGCGGTAAGGCTGGTTACCAGGGTCACGATATGATGTGGACTGCAACTCTTGGTGTTACATTCCGTCTTGGTAAGTACGATTGGGATCAGACAGTTGATGTTCCTGCACTTCAGGCAGTGTATGGTGGTATCATCGAAGGTCTTGAGAACGACTTGAACAACGCAAACGAGCAGAATCAGAAGGCTCAGAACGAGATTGCTGACCTTAAGAACCAGCTCAACGATGTTAACAACAAATATAACGAGCTTGCAAGCAAACCACGCTTTGTTGACGTTAAGCAGTCAACATTCTTCCCATTCGGTTCTGCTAAACTCGACTCTAAGAAGGAGGAGTTGAATATCAAGGCTTATGCAGATGCTGCTAAGGCTGCAGGTGTTAAGCTTCGTGTAATTGGTTTTGCTGATACAACAGGTGCTGAGGAGTATAACCAGAAGCTCTCATTGCAGCGTGCCGAGGCTGTTGCCGAGATGTTGAAGGCAAACGGTGCCGAGGTAGAGACTGTTCTTG
This sequence comes from Bacteroidaceae bacterium, assembly GCA_045644465.1. Classification (GTDB taxonomy): domain Bacteria; phylum Bacteroidota; class Bacteroidia; order Bacteroidales; family Bacteroidaceae; genus HGM04593. The sequence goes on along the minus strand of JAZRGV010000040.1, from coordinate 6,632 downwards.
GCCAAGGTGAGTCAAGTGAGTACAGCACAAAGTGCTTGAATCGTCGTGTTATCATCGAGGTTGCTAAGTAATAAAGCTGATATTGCAATATATGCGAGGTGGTGATTGCTGCCTCGCATTTTTTTATTTGTTTGGCGTATAAGCTGTTTGTCGGCAGGGTTTATATGAAGGAATAAAAGAATTTTAGGCAGTATGCGAAAAAAACTGCCAAAATATTTGGTGGTTGTATTTATTTGCAGTACTTTTGCATCGCAAACGAGAATTGCAACTTATTGGACGTTTAGCTCAGCTGGTTTAGAGCATCTGCCTTACAAGCAGAGGGTCGGCGGTTCGAATCCGTCAACGTCCACCAAAAGAATTGAAATATCGGACGTTTAGCTCAGCTGGTTTAGAGCATCTGCCTTACAAGCAGAGGGTCGGCGGTTCGAATCCGTCAACGTCCACGATGCCGACCTACGCAAAGCGTGGGTTATTTTTTTTCCTTGTTGCGGAAGTTTTCTAAATAATTTAAATTTGAGTTATTTTTGATAAACTTTATGCCTGTAATGAGTGTTTATGGCTAAAAAGTGCTATTTTTGTAACGATAAACAACTTATAATTAGTATAATGGAACTTAATATTCTAACAGCAATATCTCCTATCGATGGTCGTTATAGGGGTAAGGCAGAGCCTTTTGCAGGCTATTTTTCTGAGTATGCGCTCATTAAGTATCGTGTTTTTGTAGAAATAGAGTATTTCATTGCTTTGTGTGAATTGCCAATACCGCAGCTTGAAGGTGTTGACAAAGCTATTTTCCCACGTCTTCGCGAGATATACAAGAACTTCACCTTGGAAGATGCTACACGTGTGAAAAACATAGAGAAGGTAACAAACCACGATGTTAAGGCTGTTGAATATTTCATCAAAGAGCAGTTCGATGCAATTGGTGGCCTTGATGCATACAAGGAGTTCATACACTTTGGCTTGACATCACAGGATATAAATAATACATCTGTTCCCTGCTCAATAAAAGATGCTCTCAACGAGGTTTATTATCCTGCTGTTGAGGAGTTGATAGCACAGCTCAAGGAGTATGCGTTGGCTTGGGAGAATATTCCAATGCTTGCTCGCACACACGGTCAGCCTGCTTCGCCTACACGTCTTGGTAAAGAGGTAATGGTATTCGTGTATCGTTTGGAGACACAGCTTGCCGAGTTGAAGAAGTGTGTTATCTCGGCTAAGTTTGGTGGTGCTACAGGTAACTTTAATGCGCACCGTGTTGCATATCCAACTATCGACTGGAAGGCGTTTGCAAACAAGTTTGTTCAGGAGAACCTTGGCTTGCAGCGCGAGCAATATACAACACAGATATCAAACTACGATAATCTCGCAGCGTTGTTCGATGCAATGCGTCGTGTGAATATCATCATTATGGATATGGACAAGGACTTCTGGCAGTATATCTCCAACGAGTTCTTCAAGCAGAAGATTAAAGCCGGCGAGGTTGGTTCAAGCGCAATGCCTCACAAGGTCAATCCAATCGACTTCGAGAACAGCGAGGGTAACCTTGGTATAGCAAATGCTATCCTCGACCACCTCTCAATGAAGTTGCCTATCTCTCGTTTGCAGCGCGACCTCACCGACTCAACAGTGTTGCGTAACGTAGGTGTGCCAATGAGCCACATGCTCATTGCAATCAAGAGTTCTCTTGTTGGTTTGCGTAAGCTCCTTCTCAACGAGGGTGCAATATACGACGAACTCGACAATTGCTGGAGTGTTTGTGCCGAGGGTATCCAGACAATCCTTCGTCGCGAGGCTTATCCTAACCCATACGAGGCATTGAAAGCTCTTACACGTACAAACGAGGGCATTAACCAGAACACCTTGCTTCAGTTCATCGATGGCCTCGATGTTCCTGAAAGCGTAAAAGAGGAGTTGCGTGCAATCACACCTCACTCTTACACAGGTTTATAAGAATATTTAATTTGGACCGTGAGGTTCGTAAAGATATTTTCAAATGAATAATTATAGAGATAAACGCCAGAATGCTGGCGGGTCACGCGGAAAGTCGGATAGAGCATCTTTCAATCCGAATTTCAATAGCGACAACAGGCTAAAGCGTTCGCGCTTTGACCGGAACAACGAGGAGCGTTCCCAGTATGGACGTCCAAACCGTGATGGTGAGGCTCGTGGAATGTTTGGAAAGAAACCATTTGAGCGTAATGGAAGAGAGTTCGGCAACAGCCGTTTTGGTTCAGAAAAGCCATCTTTCGCGCGTTTTGGTGGTGAGTCAAGAGCTACAAGTGGCGAGCCACGTTTCGGCGGTCCACGCAAGAGCTACGGCCGTCCGGCCAATGAGGCGGGCGAGTATGGTGCAGAGCGTCGTGGCACATACGGCAATAGAGCAAACAGAAAAGGTGCGTACGATCCCAATGCAAAGTACAGTGCTAAGAAGCGCGCTGCATACCGCGAGGCGATGATCGATCCCAATGCTCCTTTGCGTCTAAACAAGTTCCTTTCAAATGCCGGTATCTGTTCTCGTCGCGAGGCCGATAACTATATCCAGGCAGGTCTTGTAACAGTTAACGGTGTTGTTGTTACCGAGCTTGGAACAAAGGTAACACCGGCCGATGACGTACGCTTCAACAGCGAGCGCATCAACCCCGAGCGCAAGGTATATGTATTGCTTAACAAGCCAAAAGATTGCGTAACAACGGTTGACGATCCCCAAGAACGCAAGACGGTTCTCGACTGTTTGCGTGGTATTGGCAAGGAACGCATCTATCCTGTTGGTCGTCTCGACCGCAACACTACAGGTGTGTTGTTGCTCACTAACGACGGCGATATGGCAGCAAAGCTCACTCATCCAAAGTTTATGAAAAAGAAAATATACCATGTTACTTGCGACAAGAATGTTGCAATGTCCGATATGGATCTTCTTGTAAATGGTATTGAGCTCGAAGATGGTCATGTATATGCCGACGAGGTAACATACGTAAACGATGCCGACCGTTCGCAGATTGGTATAGAGATACACTCGGGTAAGAACCGTATTGTGCGTCGAATGCTTGAACATCTCGGTTACAGAGTTAACAAGCTCGATCGCGTTCTCTTTGCAGGTCTCACAAAGAAGAACCTGCGTCGTGGCGATTGGCGTTACTTGACCGACAAAGAGGTTAACATGTTGCGTATGGGCGCATACGAATAATAGTTTAAGAAAGTTATTACAACACAATAAATCGTATGAAAACGATAAAACGAACAAGAATCTCCGACCTCCTCAAGAGCAAGGAAGCCGGTGTTGAAGTAAATGTAAAAGGTTGGGTAAGAACCCGTAGAAGCAGCAAACAGGTAGCTTTTGTTGCATTGAACGATGGCTCTACAATAAATAATGTTCAGGTAGTTATAGATGCAGACAAGTTCGACGAAGAACTTGTAAAGCAGTTTACCACAGGTGCTTGCTTGAGTGTAAACGGTATGTTGGTCGAGTCTATCGGTGGAGGTCAGTCGGTTGAGATACAAGCTACCGAGATAGAGCTGCTCGGAGCTTGCGACAACACATATCCTTTGCAGAAGAAAGGACAGACAATGGAGTATATGCGTACAGTGGCACACCTTCGTCCACGTACCAACACCTTTGGTGCTGTGTTCCGCATTCGTCACAATATGGCCTATGCTATTCACAAGTTCTTCCACGATAAAGGCTTCTACTATTTCCATACTCCAATTATCACAGCTTCGGACTGTGAAGGTGCAGGACAGATGTTCCAGGTTACAACAATGAACCTTTACGACCTTAAGAAAGACGATGAGGGTAGCATAAAGTACGACAGCGATTTCTTCGGCAAGCAGGCGAGTCTCACCGTTTCGGGACAGCTCGAGGGTGAGTTGGCTGCAACAGCTCTTGGCGCCATCTATACATTCGGTCCTACATTCCGTCCCGAGAATTCAAATACTCCACGTCACCTTGCCGAGTCCTGGATGATTGAGCCCGAGGTTGCCTTCAACGATATTATTGACAATATGGAGTTGGCCGAGGAATTCATCAAGTATTGCGTACAGTGGGCTTTGGACAACTGTATGGAAGATATCACCTTCCTTAACAACATGTTCGACAAGGAACTTATCGAGCGTCTGCGTTCTATCGTGAATACCGAGTTCGTTCGTTTGAGCTACACCGACGGTATCAAGATTCTTGAAGATGCAGTTGCTGCAGGTCACAAGTTCGAGTTCCCTGTATATTGGGGTGTTGACTTGGCTTCGGAGCACGAGCGTTACCTTGTAGAGACACACTTCAAGCGTCCTGTAATCCTTACCGACTATCCAAAGGATATCAAGGCGTTCTATATGAAGCAGAACGAAGATGGCAAAACCGTGCGTGCCATGGACGTGTTGTTTCCAAAGATTGGCGAGATTATTGGTGGCTCGGAGCGTGAAGCTGATTACGATAAGCTTCTTGCACGCATCGAAGAGATGAATATCCCAATGAAAGATATGTGGTGGTACCTCGACACCCGTCGTTATGGCTCATGCCCTCACTCAGGTTTCGGCCTTGGTTTCGAGCGTCTGTTGCTTTTTGTGACAGGTATGTCGAATATCCGCGACGTGATACCTTTCCCACGTACTCCAAACAATGCGGAATTCTAACAGAGTATTTATATATTATATGCAAGAGGCTGACTAAAAAGGCTCTTTCGTCGTTACACTCGCCCTCAAAATGCTCATTTACGTTTAGTAAACTACGCTTTTTCGGGCTTCGCAAGCCTTAAAACAGCTCTTTTTATACAACCTCTCAACAAGAGAACGACCCAATTTTTACTTTTGCGTCGTTCTCTTGTTTGTTATTGTTGGGTTGTTGCTTGTGTTTGTGGCTCGCCGGGAAGTACTTTATGGGTAATGTTTATATGGTACAAATTATAAATCTTTATGCGAAAGAAACATCAAACAGCTTAGGTCAATTAAAGATTATATTCATTAATTTTGCAAATGGAATCACAACTCTAAAAATATGAATAAACAAACAATTATTGGACATCTGGCGTGTTTTGTGGCGTATGCTATTTTTGGTTTTAATATAATTGTGTGCAAGGATCTTACCGCCGGTCAGCTAATATCTCCTTTGGCTATATTCTGTCTCAGGTCGATAGGCGCAGGCTCGCTCTTTTGGCTTTTTTCGATGTTTGCACCAAAAGAAAATGTTGAAAGAAAAGACTATATTAAAATCTTTGCAGCATCGATGTTGGGCTTCTTTGTGTGTCAGGTTACATTCCTTGTGGGGCTTCCATATATCACACCAATGGACTGTTCAGTGCTGTCGGCCATATCGCCAATCTACACTATGATTATTGCCGCCATAGTGTTGAAAGAACCTCTTACCTGGCAAAAGGTAGGCGGTGTGATAATAAGTTTCGCCGGCATAATCTATTTGATTATAGGTAGAACATCGGCTGTGGGTGTAGCCGAAACAACATTGTTTGGAATATTTATGATTATTCTTAACTCTTTGAGCTTCTCTCTTTATCTGGGAATATTCAAACCACTCATTGGTAAGTACTCGGTTGTTACTTTCATGAAATGGATATTCTTGTTTGCATTTGTGGTGTCAGCACCTTTCACTGCCGGAGAGATTCTTACTCTGGAATGGAGTGCTGTGCCGGCTGTGCAGCTTGCCGAGCTTGCTTATCTCATTTTCTGTGCTACGTTTATAACATATTTCCTTATTCCTGTGGGCCAAAAACGCATCAGACCTACGCTTGTTAGTATGTATAGCTATGTTCAGCCCATTATTGCTATTGTGATAAGCATTAGCATTGGCATGGAGATGCTTACGTGGCAAAAGGTGCTCGCTGCAATTATGGTCTTCGGTGGTGTGGTTATTGTGAGTTATAGCAAGAGCAGGGTGGAGTGACTTTAAAGCACTTACTTCAAACAATTTAGAGTTTTAATAAAGGATAATAATACAAAACGGACTTCAGTTGAAAAACTGAAGTCCGTTTTGCATACTTTTTGGTATTTGTTTAGCAAAAATATCAATCTCTAAATAAAAGATAATTGACACAATCTACATCATTGATTATCAATACAAAAACAATGAAAAAAGTGTGTTTTTGCTAAACATCTTATTTTTTTCTTATAAAAAAATGTAACTTTTATTATAAAATCGCATATAGTTAATACTTTTTTTGTAGTTTTACCATTGAATATCAATCTTTTATTTAGAGATTGTTGAATTTGCCCAACAAATTAACCTTAAACATAATGTTATGAAACACTTAAGACGTTTATTAACAGTGCTTTTCTTGTTTGTTTTCTTCAAGGCTTCAGCCACATCTGACAACACAACTCTTGTGGTGGAGCTGCACGATGGCAATACAGCTAACTTCCTGTTGGCCGACAAACCAAAAATCACATTCACAGCACAGCTGATGAGCATCGTCTCCGATGCCTTCTCTATGGATTTCGACCGTAGCGATGTAAAGATGTATCGTTTTGTCAATGAAGATGTTACCACATCGGTTAAACCGGCGGTAAAGGCTGATGCAAAGGTTTCCGATAATACCTTTCTGCTTAGTGGTGTGGATGCCGGTACAGCTATTGTTATCTACAATGCAAATGGTATGGTTGTAAAGCGGGCTACATCCGTTGATGGTGGC
>JAZRGV010000039.1:0-16866 GCA_045644465.1 Bacteroidaceae bacterium | reverse complement strand
AATGCTGGGACACGCTTCTACATTGGTGACGGAGAAGGTGTATGCGACATTGCTGCCGAACACGATTGCAGAAATAGTTGGCGACAAACTAAATGTTAGGTTAGATTAAATTAAGGACAGAACTTCGGTTTTGTCCTTTTTTATTTCAGGGCAGTGAAAGCAGAAAATTATGGACAATATTTTGACCTCAACGGGCGGTCAGGGCAGTTTGCTCAATTTTGGCAAAATGTGCCTTGTAAAGCATCTGGGCAGTGCTTGGGCAGTGTCATCCCTCTTACTTACTACTCCTTTTTTCAGGAGGATTTGGTAATAGTTTCAGGGCAGTATTTGGGCTGTTTTCGGGCTATTTTCGGGTAGTTTTTGACATAAAAACGACCGACTGGACTGCCCAATCGGTCATTGTAAATCGTTGATATTTAGGTGTTAAACCTTTTTCAACCCATTAATACTCTTCTTCGTCAAAGAAGAAGTCCTCTTTGCTTGGATAGTCGGGCCAGATATCTTCGATGCTCTCATAAACATCACCCTCGTCCTCTATCTCCTGCAAGTTCTCTATAACTTCCAATGGTGCGCCTGAACGTACTGCATAGTCGATGAGCTCATCTTTTGTTGCAGGCCATGGTGCGTCTTCCAATTTCGATGCTAATTCAAGTGTCCAATACATATCTAAAAATGTTATTTGTTTGTTTTTGTTAAGTGCGTGCAAAAATAAATTAAATTTGTTTATTTACAAGGCTTTTCCCACTTTTTTTCAAAACCGCATAGAAGTTGTCTCTGTAGCAGGAAAAGATAGTCCGAAAGGCGGTTTATATAAACCATTATGTTATGTTCTACCTCGCATTCTCTTTTCAAACGGATTATCTCTCTTTCTGCTCGTCGGCATACTGTGCGACACAGGTTGGCACGTGCGGAAGCTTCTGTTCCGCCGGGGATAATGAATTCGTGCATACCGGGCAGTGATGCTTCAAGCTTATCGATAGCTCTGTTCAGTGTGGTTATCTCGTCTTCGGCCAGGCTGTATCTGCTTTTTTTGTCATCGGCAAGGATGCAACCAATGGTAAGCATGTTATGCTCTATATGTTCTATGAAGAGCTTTGTCTCTTCGTCCTCGAGCGCAACAATAAGTAGCCCCAGGTGTGCGTTCAGCTCGTCTATGGTGCCATAGGCCTCTACCCGTTGGTGATCTTTTCCAACTCTGTTGCCTCCTATGAGCGACGTGGTGCCGTTGTCACCGGTGCCTGTGTATATGGTTGCTTTCTTGTTCATATACTTATCGTTTAAGAGTGTAATGTTGCTTTATCCTCTCTTTGTTGAAATAGAGCAGTCCGTAACTGTACATGTCGTATGTTACTATTGTTGCCGGATTGTCGATGATGGCTTGCCACCAGGCCTCTGTGTCCGAGGTGTCGTGTATGCCATCTATTACAATAAGAGTATTGTCGTTGGTATAACGAATTGCTGTTTCTAATAGTTCGCTACGTTGTGCAATGTTACCTATATACAGCAAGCCTATCTCTTTTACCTCGTCGAGAACAGTTGCAAACTCTTCTTGAACGTTACCGTTTAGTACGTTGCATCCGCATTTGTGCAGCAGGGTGTCGGCTTTTTCTGCAACAGATGTGTCGGCTATACAGTATGTTGTAACCGATGCTTTTGCTGTTGCCATAGCGCAGGCTATTGCCGGTGAACCAATGGCTATGCAATTTGTGGGTGCGTGGTGGTTGGCTATGCGGAAAAGTTCTTTTGCGCGTTTGGCGGGGTAGCCCTCTTCTTTGGCAATGGCTTCAAGTGTGGGGTAGGCATAGTAGGGTAGGCGCTCCCTGAGCACCTGTGTTACAAAGAAAAAGGATGAGGGGGACTGTATGCCGTACCCCCTATTGTGCCTTTGTCTGTTTATCCAGTCGCCTATTCTGCCCATGGCAATATGTTAAATGGCGAATGCCTCCTTTACCTTGTCCACATAATCGAGTTTCTCCCATGTGAACAGTTCAACCTCTATCTCTTTTGTATCGAGGTAACGTGATGCGAAACGCTTGGTAACAACCTGTGGTGTGCGTCCCATATGTCCATACGATGCAGTCTCGCTATAAATAGGGTTGCGTAGCTTCAAACGCTCTTCGATTGCTTTGGGGCGAAGGTCGAACAACTGTTCTACAACCTTAGCTATCTGGCCATCGCTCAGGCTCACCTTTGCTGTGCCATATGTGTTTACAAATACGCTTACAGGGCGTGCAACACCAATAGCGTATGAGAGCTGAATAAGCACTTCGTCGGCAACACCTGCAGCAACAAGGTTCTTTGCTATGTGACGTGCTGCGTAGGCTGCACTGCGGTCAACCTTGCTGGGGTCTTTGCCACTGAATGCGCCACCGCCATGTGCTCCCTTACCACCGTATGTGTCAACGATAATCTTGCGACCTGTGAGTCCGGTGTCTCCGTGTGGGCCACCGATAACGAATTTGCCTGTAGGGTTTACGTGGTATTTGATGTCGTCGTTGAACAAAGCAAGTACACTATCTGATGCAATCTTTGCTTTTACGCGAGGCATGAGTATGTTCAACACATCTTCTTTTATTTTTGCAATCTGCGCTGCGTCGGCAGCGAGCTGTGCCTCTTCACCGGCCTCTGTGGGCTGGATGAAGTCGTCGTGCTGTGTCGAAACCACTATTGTATCAATGCGTACGGGTTTGTTGTCGTCGTTGTATTCGATGGTCACCTGGCTCTTTGAGTCGGGGCGCAGGTATGTCATCTCTTTGCCTTCTCTACGTATCTCGGCAAGCTCTGTAAGTATCAGGTGCGAGAGGTCGAGCGATACGGGCATGTAGTTCTCTGTCTCGTTTGTTGCATAGCCGAACATCATTCCCTGGTCGCCTGCACCCTGCTCCATAGGGTCGTTGCGTTCTACACCGCGGTTGATGTCGGGGCTTTGTTCGTGTATAGCCGAAAATATACCGCACGAATTGCCATCGAACATATATTCGCTCTTTGTGTATCCAATCTTGTTGATTACACGTCGTGCAATGTCCTGCAAGTCAACGTATGCCGATGATTTTACCTCTCCGGCAATTACGGCCTGTCCTGTTGTTACGAGTGTTTCGCATGCCACCTTTGAGTTTGGGTCAAAAGCAAGCAGCTCGTCAAGTACTGCGTCCGAAATCTGATCGGCAACCTTGTCGGGGTGTCCTTCAGAAACTGATTCTGATGTGAATAGATATCCCATAGTAAATGTTTTATGCCTTTTGCAGGCTGGTTAATAATTCTTTGTTGAATGTGTATGGGATTCGATGCCGGCGATATGCCATTACAATGCTCGCTGAAGGAGCTTTTAGCATTTTTTACTGTGGTTGCAAGCAGTCAAATCTCTCCACACACGCAATGAGCATAGCTCATCTTTGTGATATTTTGTGCAAAGGTAATTCCTTTTTTGTTTATTTCGCACTATATGTGCCGTTTTTTTCTCTCTCTTCTTGTTTTTTAACAAAACGGTGTTGGCTTTCTATTTATTTGTCAGACACTCTTCGAGTAATGTGGCAAGGCTCTTTTCTATTGTGGGGTGTATGAAATGGGGAATTATCTCGCATAGCGGGCCCAAAACAAATTCGCGTTTGTGTATGAGAGGGTGAGGGATGGTGAGTCTTTCGTGGTTTATTATCTCATGACCATAAAATAGTATGTCTATATCTATTATGCGGTCGTGGTATATTCCGCCACTCGATTTGGTTGTGCGTCCCAAACGTCGCTCTATCTCTTCGGTGGTGTCGAGCAGTTCAAGGGGGGATTTGGCGGTGCTGAACGCTGCTACGCAGTTCAGGAAATTGTTGTTGCTACAGAATCCCCATGGCTCGGTCTCTACATACTGCGATTGTGCAACGCACTTATCAAGCGCGAGCGATAGTTCCTCTATCGCTCGCGTAAGGTTTTCTTTTTTGTTGCCGGTGTTTGTTCCCAACCCCAGCCATACTATTGTTTTGTGTGTCATCAGTCGATAATGAGCATTGCATCGCCGTAAAGGCCAAAGCGGTAACCCTCCTTAAGTGCTACTTCGTAGGCATTCATCACATAGTCGTAGCCACCAAATGCTGTTGTGAGCATGAGCATGGTAGAGTATGGTGCATAGAAGTTGGCTATCATGCAGTTGGCAACCTCAAAGTGGTGCTCGGGGAAGATGAATTTGCTTGTCCAGCCATCGTATTCCTTGAGCATGCCGCCTGTAAGAGTGGCTGTCTCGAGCACGCGCTGTACCGATGTACCTACTGCGCAAATCTTGCGGCCTTCGGCTTTTGCTGTGTTCACCTTCTTCACTGCTTCGCTGTCAACATTGATGAGGTCGCTGTCCATCTTATGCTTTGTCAAGTCCTCTACATCAATCTCGCGGAAACAACCCAAGCCTGTGTGCATTGTTACGAATGCAGTTTCTATGCCTCTGATTTCCATACGCTTCATCAGCTCGCGTGTGAAGTGCAAGCCGGCAAACGATGCTGTTACAGAGCCCTCTTTCTTTGCGAAGTATGTCTGGAAGTTTTCAAGGTCCTCGGGCTCTTCCTTGCGAAGTTGTCTGAAATCATCGGGCAGAGGAGCAACGCCAAGGCTGTAAAGTGCCTTCTTGAACTCGTCGTGTGGGCCGTCATATAGGAAACGCAATGTTCTTCCGCGTGAGGTGGTATTGTCGATGACCTCGGCTACCATTGAGTTGTCTTCGCCAAAATATAGCTTATTACCTATACGTATCTTGCGCGCAGGGTCAACAAGAACGTCCCACAAACGGAATTCTTCGTTTAATTCGCGAAGAAGGAACACTTCGATCTTTGCGTTGGTCTTCTCCTTGTTACCATACAGGCGTGCAGGGAATACCTTGCTATCGTTCATTACGAAAAGGTCCTTTTCATCGAAGTATTCAATAATCTCCTTGAATAAACGATGCTCAATCTCACCGGTTTTCTTGTGTAGTACAAGCAGGCGCGATTCGTCGCGGTATGACGCAGGGTATAGTGCTATGCGATCTTCGGGCAGTTTGTATTTGAACTGCGACAGCTTCATGTGTTGTCCGCCAATGATAAAATTTTCTTCAGTCATAATACCGATTGTTTTTCAAGCCATTCGGGGAAGGCTTCCGGGGTTATACAATTCTCTATTTTATATTCTCCTATTCTTGTTCGTGTGAGTTCGCTTAGGTATGCTCCGCTCTGCATTGCCTCGCCAATGTCGCGTGCGAGTGAGCGTATGTATGTGCCTTTGCCACATGTTACACGAATTCTTATTTTGGGCAAGTTATATTCGAGCAACTCAATATTGTCGATACGTATCTGCTTTGGTTCCAACTGCATGTCGCTGCCTTTGCGTGCGAGGTCGTATGCGCGCTTGCCGTCAACCTTGCATGCCGAGAAAAGCGGCGGGCGTTGGGATATGTCGCCAATGAATTGCTTCAAAGTATTTTCAACCAATTCCTTCGTAATATGTTCATATGGAAATGTCTCATTTACGGGGTGTTCCATATCATACGATGGGGTTGTTGCTCCAAGTGTTATCTCCGCCTCGTACTCCTTGGTGTTTTTTTGCAGTTCTTCGATTCTTTTTGTTGCTTTGCCTGTACACAGTAGCAACACTCCTGTCGCTAATGGGTCGAGCGTGCCGGCATGACCCACCTTGAATCTCTTGATGCCGTACTTGCGACTTAAATGGTATCTCACCTTGTTGACAATCTGAAACGATGTCCAGGTGTATGGCTTAAAAATAGGTATAATCTCTCCTGCTACAAAATCCATATTTATATCAATGAGAATACAATTGTTGCAATGCCTACGGCAAGGCAGTAATATGCAAAATAGATAAGTTTACCACGTCTCACAATTGATATCATCCATTTGCAAGCGGCGCAACCCGACAGGAACGCTGCAAGGAAACCTACGATGAGCGCTGTTGGTGATATTCCGCCAAAAGATGCGCTTATGCCTATTTCGAACATATCGATTGTCTCGAGCAGAGCTTCTCCAAGTATAGGCGGTATAACCATAAGAAACGAGAACTGTGCCATGTTCTGTTTGCTGTTGCCCAATATGAGACCTGTGGCGATGGTAGTACCTGAACGCGACAGTCCGGGTAATACAGCCAAGGCTTGTCCCAAGCCTATGACAAAGGCGTCTTTTATAGATACCTCTTTTTTCTGTTTAGGCTTTGCGTAGTACGAGAAAGTAAGCAGTGCTGCTGTCAGCAACAAGCAACATCCAACAACAAGCAGGCTACTGAATGTCTCCTCAACGGCATCCTTGAAAAATACTCCTACTATGCCTACCGGAATCATCGAAACCAATATAGCAAGGGCGTAACGCTGTTGGTTGTTGCACTTGCCCAAAAAACCTTTAGCATCATTGGCCGGAGTGAATTTGAACAAACCTTTGAATATCCATGTAATCTCCTTGTGCAGAATTACAATGGTACTCAACACTGTTGCCACGTGCAACAACACCGTGAAAGGCAAAATTGTTTCGGGCTCTTCTATGCCGAACATGTTTGAACCCAATGTAAGATGTCCGCTACTGCTTATTGGCAAGTACTCTGTAAGGCCTTGGAGCAGTCCAAGTAGTAGTGCTTCGAGTGTGTCCATTATTTACCGTTTTTTGGTTTGTGCATAATTGCGTAAATTACAAAAATGAAGCCCAGGAAGCTTGTTGCCGGAGCCAATTTTATCCTTCTGAAGCTGAATATGTCCGGTTCAAAGTGTGCCTCTGTTGAACCCGGGCCACCCATAAGGATGAATCCCAAAACTATTGCTGCAACGCCTATTATAAGCAGTATGTAGTTCTGCTTGCCGAAAGCGAATTTTGATTTATCCATTATTCTTTGTTTGTTTTATATGAAATATAAGTCGTTCTTGCGCATACGCAAAAAGCGACGCACCGACAAGAATGCACACAACATGCATATTATCATTCCAAACAGGGTTATTCCTGCTGCAACAACAATGAGCCCTTCGGTAGGTAGCATAGCTGCAATGCCCGGCTCGTTCTGTTGCAGAAAATATAGTCCTGTCACAAGCAATATGTTTGCTATTATGCCCGATGTGAATCCAATCCACATATTGCTTACGATAAAGGGCTTGCTGATGAATCCCCATGTTGCACCCACAAGTTTCATTGTGTGTAGCAGAAAACGCTTTGAATATATCGACAATCTTACAAGGTTGCCAATAAGCGACCACGATATGAGTGTAAGCATCACCAAAAGTGCCAGCAACATGAATCCGGCGCGTTGTATGTTGTTGTTTATTGTGTCAACAAGGTCTTTTTGATATATGATTTCTTTTATACCCTTTTTGGTTATGAGTATCTGCTTGAGCTTTTCAAGCTCTTCTGAGTTTGAAAACTCGGGTTTCATAGTCAGCTCCAAAGATGCCTCGTAGGGGTTATATCCAAGAATGTCGGCAGGGTTGGCTTTAAGGGCCTTTGTCTCTTCGGCAAGGGCTTGCTCCTTTGATATATATATGCTCTTTTGGATGCGCTTGTCGCTGTCGATACTTCTTTTTAATTTAAGAATGTCGCTCTCCTCGAGTGTGTTGTTGAAAACAACGGTTACGAGGATGTTCTCTTTGACATTGTTTGAGAGTGATTGCGCTCCAATAAAGAGTATGCCCATTATTCCAAGCAGCAACAATACAAGTGTAGTGCTTATATATACACTTATGGTTTGTATTTTAAATACCTTTTTTTTCTTCATATTCAGCATTGGGTGTTGTGGAATTGGCCATGCAGTGATTTATCTACTACCTAACAAAGCCTACTTCCCCATAATTTGCTACAAAAATATACCATAATGAGCGATTTTGTACTCGAGTATTCAAAAAAAAGTCGAAAAACGCTGTTTTATAATATTTTTTAACATTTGGTTAAGTCTAAAAATGCTATTTTTGCATTTGAATACATGGTTTGGTGTTTAATATTAATTACGAAAAAAGATGAAAAAGTTGTTACGTTCAAGAGATAAAGTTTTTGGTGGCGTGTGTGCAGGTGTAGCTGAATATTTCGGTTGGGATGTGCGTATGTTGCGTCTTATCTGGGTTGTGCTATCTTTTGTTGGTGTTGGAAGTCTTGTGGTGTTCTATGTTCTGCTGTGGATGTTGATGCCCGATTCCGAAAACAACAAGATGAGCTATGAGGAACGAATGAAAAAAAGGCTTGGGAAATAAGCACTGATATAAAAGAAAAATGTGGAGCACATGCTCCACATTTTTTCGTTTTAATCGACGATTTCACCTAATAATGTTGCTGCGGTGCTGTCGTTAATCTTAACCTTTACAAAGTCGCCGATTTTGTATCCTTTGCGGTCGAAGACGGCTGTTCTGTTCTGCTCTGTCCTTCCGTAGAACTGCTCTTTAGAACGTTTTGAAATGCCCTCAATTAGCACTTCGTATGTCTCGCCTATGCATTTCTTGTTGTTGTTGGCCGAGCACTCCTGTTGCAAGGCTATTATCTCGTTCAGTCGGCGCACCTTTTCACTATCTTCGATATCGTCCTTGAAATGGCGGCTTGCGAATGTACCGGGGCGTTCCGAATATTTGAACATGAAAGCTGCATCGTATGAGCAGTATCGCATGAGCGACAGTGTCTCTTGGTGGTCCTCTTCGGTCTCTCCGCAGTAGCCTGCGATGATGTCGGTCGAGAGTCCGCAGTCGGGAACGATGTGGCGTATAGCCTCAATTCTCTCAAGATACCACTCTCTTGTGTATTTGCGGTTCATTGCTTTCAACATATTGTTGCTTCCGCTCTGCACCGGCAGATGTATGCTCTTGCACACATTGGGCTCTTCGGCTATCACGCGCAAGGTGTCATCACTCATATCCTTGGGATGTGAAGTGGTGAATCTGATGCGTGTCTGTGGAGCATGGCGTGCTACGCGACGCAACAACTCGGGGAATGTTATTGTTGTTCCGTTTTCATCGGTGAAAGCGTATGAATTGACATTCTGTCCAAGCAAAATTATCTCCTTGAAACCCTTTGCCACAAGGTCGCTTGTCTCGTTAAGGATGCTCTGAATATCGCGGCTTCTCTCTCGTCCTCTTGTGTATGGTACTACGCAGTAGTGACAGAAATTATTGCATCCGCGCATAATTGATATGTATCCCGAAACTTTGCCGCTGCATATACGCAAAGGAATGACATCGTGGTATGTTTCGGTTGTAGAAAGCTCGATGTTCATTGCCGGATGTCCCATCTCGGCCTGGGCTATCAGCTCGGGCAATGACAGGTATGTGTCGGGGCCTGCCACTATGTTTACTTTGTAGTTCTTGATGAGCTCTTCCTTTACGCGCTCGGCCATACATCCCACAACACCAATGAGTGTGCTCTTGCCTCGGCGCATAGCATTGAGTTGGTCGAGTCGTCCGTAAATCTTCTGCTCGGCATTGTCTCTTATGGAGCAAGTATTGAGCAGTATCAGGTCTGCTTCCTTGATATCCTCACACACATTGTATCCTGCAATCTTTAGGATGGAACCGATAACCTCGCTGTCGGCTACGTTCATCTGGCAGCCATAGGTCTCTATGAATAGTTTTTTGTTATTTTCCACAGTGTTTCTGTTTGAATTTTCCGCGAAGATAAAAATAAAAAATGAAATTTTATCGCGAAACCACTCTTATAGGTCAATTATTTATACATTATTAATCAATATTCGGGTTTTAAATTTGAATTCTTTTTGTTTTTCCTTTAACTTTGTAACTTGTTACATGACTATAGTCATGTGTTTAATCATTTTTTGAAGATGAAAAGCGACAGTGTTATAATTATTCCCACCTACAACGAAAAGGAGAACATCGAGAATATGATACGTGCTCTTATGAATCTTGAGCATTCGTTTGATGTCCTTGTTGTTGATGATGGTTCTCCCGACGGAACTGCAGGTATTGTAAAGTCTATGATGGAAGTTTTCCCCGAAAGGGTTTACATCATTGAGCGCTCCGGAAAACTGGGCTTGGGTACTGCATACATTGCAGGTTTTAAGTGGGCACTTACTCAGGGATATGAGTATATATTTGAGATGGATGCCGACTTCTCACACAATCCTGCCGATGTGCCGTTGTTGTACAATGCATGTGCTAAGGATGGGTACGATTTGTCGGTGGGCAGCCGTTATGTATCGGGAGTGAATGTTGTGAACTGGCCTATGGGCCGTGTGCTTATGTCCTATTTTGCATCAAAGTACGTGCGTTTCATTACACGTCTGCCGGTGTTTGATACTACTGCAGGCTTTAACTGCTACCGCAGAGAGGTTCTCGAGACAATAGACCTCGACAAGATATGCTTCAAGGGATATGCATTCCAAATTGAGATGAAATTTACAACATACAAGTGTGGCTTCAGCATCAAGGAGGTTCCTGTAATATTCGTGAATAGAGTGCTCGGTACTTCAAAGATGAGCGGCGGCATATTCAGCGAAGCATTCTTTGGTGTAATAAAATTGAAAATCGGAAGCTGGTTCCGTAAATATCCTCAAAAGAAAAATAATAATTGATATAATGGCAAACGAAACAAATAAACAATTCGAGAAAGTACTGTCTGTATGTCGCGAGCTTTTCAGCAAGAAGCTTTACGACTATGGTGCTTCGTGGAGAATAATGCGTCCCGAATCGCTCACCGATCAGATATTCATCAAGGCAAAACGCATCCGTACACTCGAGACAGGTGCAGAAAACCTGGTGGGAGAGGATATCAACTCTGAACTTATCGGAATTGTGAACTATGGTCTGATCTCCTTGGTTCAGCTCGATTTGGGATATGCCGACAACTGCGACATCACTCCCGATAAGGCTATGGAACTCTACGACCATAAGGCGCAGATAACACTGGAGTTGATGAAAAAGAAAAATCATGACTATAACGAGGCTTGGCGCGGAATGAGAACAACATCATACACCGACCTCATCCTCACAAAGATATGGCGCACAAAGCAAATCGAAGAACTTGGCGGTGAAACCAAAGTTTCCGAGGGCGTTGATGCCAATTATATGGACATGATAAACTATGCAGTGTTCGGACTTATAAAGAATGGTCTTGCGGAATAAAAAAAGTATCTTTTATACAGTGCTGACAAACATATGTCGTGTTTTGTTAGCATTGGTTTTGGTGTTATCGGGCTTTGTAAAGGCCGTTGACCCCAAAGGTACTATGTATAAATTGCAGGAATATACCGATGCCTTTTCCATTGATGTATTTTCAAACGACTGGTTGCTCTTCTTTGCCATAATATTGGCAGCGGGGGAATTTCTGTTGGGATTGTTTATGCTCATGGGAGCTTACCGCAGGTTTGTGGCATATATGGTGTTTCTTGTATTTGTGCTGTTTACTCCGTTTACACTTTATGTAGCTGTAACAGATGCAATCCCCGATTGCGGTTGCTTTGGCGATGCCATTGCTATGTCTGCCACAACATCTTTTTTAAAGAATCTTGTATTGTTGCTACTCTCGCTAATAGTGTTCCTTGGCCGCCGACGTTATGTAGTCAACATAAGTGCCAAGAACCGTTGGATGGTTGTTCTGTTCTCGGTCTTTTATATAGCGCTTGTCGAGACTATGAGTCTCTCTTATGTTCCTGTTCTTGACTTCCGCAATTATGCAGTTGGAAACAACTTGAGGGAACTTGTGCAGGGTGAGAGCGATACCTACAAGATTATGAGAATTTTTGAGAAGGACAGCGTGCAACGTGCATTTGAGATGGATAGCCTGCCCGACGAAACATGGAGCTTTGTCGAGGATCGTTCGGTGCTTGTAGCCGAAGGACACAAGCCCGTCATTGGCGATTTTGCCATCCTCGACTGGGAAAGCGATTACGATGTTGCTCCGGATGTGCTTGCCGATACCGGTTATGTGTGTATCTTGGTGTCCGAGTTCCTCGAAGATGCTTCGGTGGGGCGTGTTGACAAGATAAACGATTTGTACGACTACAGTTTGGAACATAATGTAACATTCTTCGCAGCAACATCGTCCGATGAGGCAGATATCGAGCTTTGGCGCAAACGTACAGGTGCTGAGTATCCTATATATTGGGCCGACAATGTGATGCTGCGCGGAATGACACGTGCCAACCCTGGAGTACTGTTGCTTAATAACGGCGTTGTTGTTGGCAAGTGGAATGTTGCCGGCATGCCTGAGGCTGAGCAGATGATGTCGCCGGAATCGTTCCGTAAGGAAAAAGATGAGGTGTTCGGTATGGACGGCAGACAGTTTTGGGTTTTACTCCTTGTTTTGCCCTTGATTGTAATAGTGCTGATAGACCTGGCTACAGGCCGTAAGAAAAAAACTATAAAGGAGGATACTCCTGTTGAATAAGGATTTTAGATATAATTTTTTGATACAAACCAATTAAACATTAAAAGAAATGAGAAAAAACATTGTTGCCGGAAACTGGAAGATGAATATGAATCTTCAGGAGGGTATCGCTCTTGCAAAGGAGCTTAACGAGGCTTTGACAGCCGACAAACCAAATTGTGATGTGGTAATCTGCACACCATTTATCCACCTTGCTTCAGTAACTCCAATCGTTGACGAGGCTATCATCGGTGTTGGTGCTGAGAACTGTGCCGATAAGGTATCAGGTGCATACACAGGTGAGGTTTCAGCATCTATGGTTGCATCAACAGGTGCAAAGTATGTTATCCTTGGTCACTCAGAGCGTCGTGCATACTACGGTGAGACTCCTGAGATTCTTAAGGAGAAGGTACAGCTTGCTCTTGCTAACGGCTTGACTCCTATCTTCTGTATTGGTGAGGTTCTTGAGGAGCGTAACCAGGGTATTCAGAATCAGGTAGTATATGAGCAGCTTGCAGGTTCACTTTACGACCTTTCTGCCGAGGATTTCTCTAAGATTGTTCTTGCTTACGAGCCAGTATGGGCTATCGGTACAGGTTTGACTGCAACTCCTGAGCAGGCTGAGGAGATTCACGCTTACATCCGTTCTACTATTGCCGAGAAGTATGGTAATGAGGTTGCTGAGAACACATCAATCCTTTACGGTGGTAGCTGCAAGCCAAGCAACGCTAAGGAACTTTTTGCTAATCCTAACGTAGATGGTGGTCTTATCGGTGGTGCAGCTCTTAAGGTTGCAGACTTCAAAGGTATCATCGACGCTTTCAAGTAATTGAATGAAAAGATATATCCTACTTATATCAATGTTATTCTGCGCGCTTATATCTAACGCGCAGAATAACATCATTAACGAACTCGAAACCGACAAACCCGGCAAGGGGGTTGTCAGGGTTAATCAGCCGCAGCGCCTTTATGACCTTATGGGTTCAATGGTGACAATTGATGGCAAGAAACCCGAGGTCGAAGGTTATCGTGTGCTGCTCTATTCGGGTAATAACTCACGACAGGCGCGTGAAGAGGCCAATGCTATGGCCGACTACATGCGCGAGAAGTATCCCGGTGCCGAGGTGTATGTGCTTTTTGAGCCACCTATTCGTTCGTGTCTGTATGGTGATTACCGCACACGCGAAGAGGCCGAAGCTGTTATGTACAAGCTGAAGGCTACACGTAAATTCAAGGAGATTTCTGTAAAGAAATGTATGATTAACCTGCCTTATTGAAAATAATGATGAACGATAAAGATAGAGAAATACGTATCGAGGGCCTTAAGGAGTGTTGTACCAAAATGCTTGAGCTTATAGGTGAGGATAACCAACGCGAGGGGCTTGTAAAGACTCCCGAACGTGTGGCCCGTGCCATTCTTGACACTACTGCCGGTTATAACGAGGACCCCGAAGCAATACTTCGTGCTGCAATGTTCAAGGAAGATTACAGTCAGATGGTTATTGTGAAGGATATCGATTTCTATTCTTTGTGTGAGCATCATATATTGCCGTTCTTTGGTAAGGTGCATGTGGCATATATACCCAATGGCTATATCACCGGTCTGAGCAAGATTGCTCGTGTGGTCGAGGTGTTCTCGCGTCGTCTGCAAGTTCAGGAACGATTGACACTGCAAATTAAGGAGTGTATTCAAAAAACACTTAATCCGCTTGGTGTTATGGTTGTTGTTGAGGCTCAGCACATGTGTATGCAGATGCGTGGCGTGAAAAAACAGAATTCCATTACAACAACATCCGATTTCTGTGGAGCATTCAATCAGGCGAAAACCCGCGAAGAGTTTATGAATTTGTTGCGTAACAAATAATTGTCATGGTCTTGCTATTCCCATAACGCATTGTAGAGATTTTATTATCCCGCGCATAAATAAGGCAGGTTGCACCATATAGTGCAACCTGTTTTTTCTTTTATACCTTATTATATATACGCGTGCGCGTTAATGCGGAATACTTTTTCGTTTTGTTTTCGCAACCCGCGCAGCACCACCGTGCGGTGCTACGCGCGACCTGTTGTTGCCGGCGAAGTCGATGTTGCCTGTTTTAAATACTGACATTGACTTCACCGTCTATTCGCAACCCGCGCTGCACCACCGTGCAGTGCTACGCGCGACCTGTTGCTGCCGGCGAAGTCGATGTTGCTTTAAATGTTTAAAGCAACATTGCCGAATCCGTAGTTCTTCAACACCTCATTCAGCGCGCTTTGTGTCTCTTTTAGGTATTTGAAGTCCTCCATCGCCTCCTGCATCTTTGTCGGGTCGTTCAATGTCTCGGGGCTTTTCAGTTTTTCCATAGTCTCCTTTAGCATGTCATCAACAAGGTTCAACTTATATGCAATGGAAAGACGTGTGGTCTGTTCAAACAGTACGGCCTGTTCGTTACGTTCGTCATTGCTTTGCTCTGTAAAGAACTTGCTCAATAGGTATCTCTCTCCGCAAAGTTCTGCCGTCAGGCTCGATATTTCATGGTCGGGGTGAGCGATAAAGTGCTTCTCGGGGTTGAATGTGGGGTTGCTTATATGCTCTGCCGCCTCTTTGAAAATCTTTGAATACAACGGATGCGAAATCTCAATACCGTCTTCTTCGAAAGAGTAGAACAGGTGCGAGAGCACAGTCTCTGTAAATGCCGGGGTGTTGTTTGTCTTGTCTTCAGGCACTTGCAACAGTTTGTCTCCGTTCTTTAGCATGAACTGTATTATAGCTCTCTCTTTGTGGTATAGGGCTTTGTCGTAACTGTTGATTATGTCTTGACGGAATTCATCTATAGCTGTTCTGTTCTTTTCTTCATTTGTGTTTTCTGTATTGCTGTTTGCATCTTTGTTGCGTTTCTCTTGCTCTTCAGCGCGTTGCATACGTAGCTTTGCTGTTCCTTGTACAAGAATCTGTTCGCTTACATTAAGTTTTTCACTACATTTCTTTATGTATTCGCTGCGCAGAATATCGCTTGGCATAACAGCAATACTCTTTACCACATCGCCAATGAGCTCGGCGCGGCGTATGGGGTCGTCGCCCACTTCGTCAAGCAAAAGGTTTGTTTTGAAACGTATGAAATCGACCTTGTTTCTTTCAATGAACTGCTCAACCTCTTCGGTAGAGTGGCTCTGTGCGTAGCTATCGGGGTCCTCGCCTTCGGGTAACAACACAACGTCGATATTCATGCCTTCCTCGAGCAACATGTCAATACCTCGTATGGAAGCCTTTATTCCTGCCTTGTCTCCATCGTATAATAGAGTGATGTTGTTTGTGAAGCGATGTATGAGTCTGATTTGCCCTGTGGTGAGTGATGTTCCCGATGATGCAACTACATTCTGTATTCCGGCTTGGTACATTGATATTACGTCGAGGTAACCTTCTACAAGAATGCAATGGTCTTTTTGTATTATGGCCTGCTTGGCAAAATAAAGTCCATACAGGTGGTCGCTCTTGTGGTAAATCTCGCTTTCGGGCGAGTTTACATATTTGGCTGCCTTTGCATTGTTCTGCAAAATGCGGCCACCAAATGCAACGACCTTGCCCGACAGGGTGTGTACAGGGAATATCACACGTCCCCAGAAGCGGTCCTGCAACCTGCCGTCATCGGTACTGTAGCATACGCCTGTTTTGGCAATAAGTTCAGGTTTATATCCTGCCGTAGTTGCCGTTTTGGCAAAACTGTCCCGTCGCTCTAATGAATATCCCAGCTGGAATTTTTTGATAGTCTCGTCGCGTAATCCGCGGTGGTGAAAATAATTCAAACCTATAGCCTTGCCTTCGTCGGTGTTGTATAGTGTGTCTGTGAAGAATTGTAAAGCATATTGGTTTATCACGAAAAGGCTTTCTCGTATGCTCTCCTCTTGCTTTTCTTCGTCAGTAAGCTCACGTTCCTTAATCTCAATATGGTATTTCTTTGCCAACCAACGTAGAGCATCGTAGTAACTAAGCTGCTCGTGCTCCATTATGAAGTGTACGGGATTGCCTCCTTTTCCGCAACCAAAGCATTTGCAAAGGTTCTTTGCCGGTGATACGGTGAATGATGGTGTCTTCTCGTTATGGAAAGGGCAAAGGCCTATGAGATTTACACCGCGTTTTTTCAGTGTAACAAAGTCGCCAACGACCTCCTCGATCTTTGCACTGTCGAGGATGCGCTCAATGGTTTCTCTGTCGATTCTGTATTTTGAGTTGTTGGAATATGCCATTACCTTATATATATAATAATATGGTAAAGATACGTCAAAGCCACCGTAGTACAAAATAAATTGGTTTTTCTTTTGACTACAGGTATTAAAACAGCGAAAAAAAGACTTTATCAGGGTTTTTTTGTTCAAAAAGTGCGTGTATAGCATTGTATTTTGGCTCGTAAATATATTTTCTTCGATTTTTTAAAACTTTTTTCTTGAAATAGTTTGCAGATATAAAAAAAAGCCTTACCTTTGCACTCGCTTTCGGAAAGCAACGCGGTAACGCGGTTTTGTGAGAGCAAGATGATCCTTGAAACCATTCCATACAGACAAGCAGTACAACGGTCTTTGTTCGAGAGATTGA
>JAZRGV010000038.1:0-37889 GCA_045644465.1 Bacteroidaceae bacterium | reverse complement strand
TATTATAGACAAGATATAAAAATGGATAAAACTGTGGAGTGCAAGGCTTGCGAAGAACAAGAAACCGGAGTTTACTGGGCGTAAATGAGGATTTCGAGTTCGAGCATAACGCAGCAATCCGCTGTTTTAACATTTTTACTCCTCAACAGGCTTCATGTTTGTATAAACATTCTGAACATCGTCGTCCTCCTCGAGACGCTCAACAATCTTGTCGATTGTAGCACGCTGCTCCTCGGTAACGTCCTTCAGGTCGTTAGGGATACGAGTAAACTCACTGCCTGTAATCTCAAAGCCCTTCTCCTCAAGCGCCTTCTGGATTGCACCGAAAGACTTTGGATCGCCGTAGATAGTGATTTCGTTCTCCTCCTCGTCATACTCTTCCTCTACACCATAATCAATAAGGTCGAGAATCAACTCATCCATGTCGAGGTCATCCTTCTTTGTGAATGTAAACACGCTCTTCTGTGTGAACATAAAATCGAGGCTACCCTGTGTACCAAGTGTACCACCGAACTTGTTGAAGACAGCGCGTACGTTAGCAACGGTACGTGTTGTGTTATCGGTTGCAGCATCTACAAAGATTGCGATACCGAAAGGGCCATAGCCCTCGTATGGTACCTCCTTGTAATCTTTCTGGTCTTTACCCATCGCGTTCTTGATAGCACGCTCGATGTTGTCCTTTGGCATATTCTCGCGCTTTGCATTGGCGATGATAGCTCTCAGATGTGAGTTTGTATCGGGGTCGGGACCGCCAGCCTTAACGGCAATTGCAATCTGTTTTCCAACGCGTGTAAATACACGTGCCATGTTACCCCATCTTTTCAATTTCGCAGCTTTACGGTATTCAAAAGCTCTACCCATAGTAATTTTTATTTTAGTTTGTTATTATTTATCAATTTTATCGCTGTATTGCACCCAAACGTTTCTGGAAGTTCTCCATCAGGCGTGCCATTGTCTTTTCAATAACTTTGTCATTGAGTGTTTGGTTGTCATCCTGAAGCACAAAGCTTACTGCATAGCTCTTCTTACCCTCTTCGAGGTTCTTGCCCTCGTAAACGTCGAACAATGAAACAGCCTTCAGAAGTTTCTTCTCGGTTTCGCGTGCAACCTGTTCAATCTGTGCAAATGTAACATTCTTGTCGATGAGCAACGCAAGGTCACGTTTAACAGCGGGATATTTGCTTATTTCGGCATAACCAATCTTCGCATTCTTAACAGCTTTCATAAGTTCAGTCCAATTGATATCGGCATAGAAAACTTCGTTGTCAATGTCGAAACGTTTTGTAACCTTCTTACGCAAGATACCGAGCTGTGCAACAACCTTTTTGTTGTTCTGTGCCTGCACCTGTATTGCAGCAGAGAAAATATCGTCGCTGAATGTTGTAACCATACGCATAGCAGGCTTGAATCCGAGACGATCAAAAATATGCTCAACAACAGACTTTAAGTCATACACCGACAACTGACGGCCCTGCTCAATCCATGATGCTGCAACATTGTTACCTGTCATCCACAAGCCTAAATGATAGCTCTCGCTGTATGGGCTGAGAATTTTCTCCTCAACGCGCTTGTCTGCATCAAAACGGTACGTATTTCCGAACTCAAAGAAGCTAAGGTCGGTGAATTTACGATTAACATTACGCTGCAAGCTCTCAAGGCCACCGAACAACATTGTCTGACGCAACACATTCAGGTCGTTGCTCAATGGGTTCATAAGACGTACAAGGTTTTCACTCTTGAAGCTCTCCAACTCATCATAATATGACGCAGCAGTAAGCGAGTTGTTGAGAATCTCGTTGAAGCCACAACCTACAAGCTGTTCCGAAATGATATTCTGCAACTTATGCGATTTATCCTCGGCACCTTTAGTTATGATTGATGAGTGAAGAGTTGAAGTAATTTCAACATTGTTATAGCCATAGATGCGAAGTATATCTTCTACCACATCACATGGACGTTGAACATCAACACGATAAGGAGGGATACTCAACGATATTCCGTTTTCGGTTTCGTTGTCTATCTTCATTTCGAGTGATGTGACAATATTCTTTATTGTCTGTGGCTCAAGTTCAACTCCAATAAGATTGTTTACATATTTATAATCAAGTTCAACCTTGAAATCCTCAACAGGAGCCGGATAAATATCCTTTATATCCATAGAGATTGTACCTCCGGCAAGTTCTTTGATGAGGATTGCAGCCTGCTTCAAAGCGTAGATTACATTGTTTGGATCAGTACCACGCTCAAAACGGAATGAAGAATCGGTTTGCAAAGCATGACGGCGCGATGTCTTGCGCACCCATGTAGGATGGAAGTATGCGCTCTCAAGGAACACGTTCTTTGTTTCCTCGGTTGTACCTGATTCAAGACCACCGAACACACCGGCAATACACATTGGTTCCTCAGCATTACATATCATCAGATCACGCTCCGAGAGTTTACGCTCTACACCATCAAGAGTTACAAATGGAGTACCCTCAGGTATTGTGCGAACAACAATCTTGCCACCTTTGATTTTGTCGGCATCAAAGCAGTGCATAGGCTGACCATACGCATGAAGAATATAATTGGTGATATCGACAATGTTATTTATTGGACGAAGACCTATAATCTGCAGTTTGTTCTTGAGCCATTCAGGACTCTCCTTCACTGTTACACCTTTTATCGTTACACCGGCATAACGCATGCAAGCCTCGGTATTCTGTACATCAATATCTATATTGAGTGAGTTATCGTCAACATTGAATGTACTGCAATCGGGGCGTGAAAGCATGCTCTCGCCCTTATTCTGCTTTGTATATGCATATAGATCGCGTGCTACACCATAATGCGAACATGCATCAGCGCGATTAGGAGTGATATCAACACCAATGAGATAATCGCTCTTTATATTGTAATACTCCTTAGCAGGTGTTCCGGGAACAGCATCAGCAGGAAGAACAATAATGCCGTCGTGGCTATTTCCAACGCCAATCTCATCCTCGGCACAAATCATACCATATGATTCAGCGCCACGTATCTTACCTTTCTTAATAGTAAAACATTCGTCACCACTATATAACTTTGTTCCAATAGTTGCAACAACAACCTTTTGACCTGCAGCTACGTTAGGCGCACCACAAACAATCTGCACAGGCTCGCCATTGCCAAGATTAACTGTTGTTATATGCAAGTGGTCACTGTCGGGATGATCGACACATGTCAACACTTCACCGATAACCAGGCCTTCAAGGCCACCTTTGATGGTCTGCACCTCTTCAACACCATCTGTTTCAAGACCAATCGAAGTCAATGCGGCTGAAACCTCTTCGGGTGTCATGTCAAATTTGACATACTCTTTCAGCCAATTATAAGATATGTTCATATATGATATTTATTTTTTTGCCAATTTCAATCCGCGAAATTACATCTTTTTTTGTATTCTTTCAACAGTTTATTCAATTTTAATTTTCTTCGCTCCGGCACTGCTCTTTATTATATATATACCGGACGACATATTGTGCAAATCACTCATCTTGCCTTCATAAACTTTCACACCGGAAATTGCATAAATCACTACATAATCGTCAAGCATAGGAGTCTCAACCACGGTTGTTGCACTCAAAGCAACCTTTACAAACTCAGAAAAGGCCGATTCTGATGTTCCGCTAAGTGCCTTTACTCTATATGCGTATGCACCCTGCTCCATATCTTCAAACATATAACTGCTTTGGGATGTCTTATAATTTTCAACAAAGACCTTGGTATATGGCAACTCCACTGTTACCGAAATATCATCGAGCAACACACGTTTGTTATCATTTCCGGCATCGGTTGAAAAACGCACACTGAATTTATCATCAACGGAGGCTTTGAATTCAACAATTCCCACCGCAGAAACAACATCTGTTGCCACCACTTTTCCCGCAGCATCAAGAATATCAATAAATAGTTTTATATCACTTGCGTTGGAATTATATTTGGCAACCTTTAATGTTATAGTAACATTACCCTCGGCATCAAACAATGGTGTAGTAAGATTTCCGGCATTATTCAGCGAGCCTATGCACAACATACCGGTCTCGCTATATATATTACTGCCACTCCATCCCTTAACCGACATATATGTATCCATATTGTCTTGTATAGCTGTTGCAGCCTTGTTGCAGTTCAAGAAATCCTCCTCAACAACAACCTCTACATCACCAGCTTTGCCATCGACATTAACAAGTTTATACAATTCCACAAGATACTCCGAAGCATACTCCACCGCACTCCAGTTTGCTACAAACGAATTCTCTGTAACATCAGTTGCCGGCATTGCCTCCGGTGCTTCTATCTCGCCACAAACAAAGTTGAACGATGCAATATAATTCTCGTACTTTATATTTGTTACAGGTTTATTCAAAAAGCCTCCGGTAAAAACCTTTGCTGCAGGCAATGATGTATTGGAAAACTCATTATTATTGTTCTTTCCAGGCCAAAGGTCACCGGCAAGACTATCATAAAATTTTTGCTTATTGTTTGAAGAATAGAATATCAATTCATTATCAGCCGGCACAATCTGGAATCGCGGATGTCCTGAAGTTGTATTGATTTTATTGTCATCCCAAGCACTCTTTTTATAATCGACATGTATTATCATCATACCATCAGAAGGAAGCGATTGATCCCACCCCTCTCGTTTGCGATTTTCAAGAACGAAATATTCATTAGGGTTGGCATCATTAATTATTTTATAACCAACACCTCCCTGACTCTGTGGTGTCATTGAATATACACCATTTTCAGTGAGCACCTCTAACTCTTTCCATCCACACAACTCTTTCTGATATGAATTATATCCTACAGGAATATAGCCTTGTGAAGTATTGTAATTTCCATAGGCCATAACATCCCATTCATCCATACCCCAATTGTCCGATGAGTACGAAACGTCATACACATCGTGAAGACCAAGACAATGAGAAAACTCGTGGCATATAGAACCTATACCATCAAGCCATTTACCATATTCCTTCTCATACGCTTCGGTCATATTAAGTTCAGAGCTACAAGCATAATAATTACAATACACACCATCAACAAGTTTCTTGCTACCATTTGATGTCAGTGACCACTGATGTGGCCATATTGCATTGGCAGAAGCACCATTTGCCTCGGAATATCCGGCATATATGCAATATAGGAATTCGACATTGCCGTCTTTGTCGTTATCGAACTGCGAGAAATCAATATCTTTATCGGCAAGTTCAATGCCATGACGAATCATTGCCTGTGGATTCTTGTCACTTCCTGATGTATTGTTTGCACCATAATATGACATATTCTCAGGCAAAGTAATAATATCTGTTACAACAAATTTAGGAGTAAACAAACCGCCCGACTGCGCTATGAAATAATCGCGTGCGCTACCATAGGTTTCAACTTCAGCAATAGGAAAACTATATTTATAGTTAGGCTCATTAAGCAATTTTTCCAAATCCTCTTTCTTAAAAGAGAATTTCACATCTTTATACTCCACAAGCAAAACAGGGACATATACTTCTCCCTTGGTAACAGCTCTTGACAACATTGTACTTCTTGTAGCAACCGCAGCCCTATATTTAGCTGCTTTTGCCATATGTGTTTCAGACACAGCACTATTCAAAGCCTCATAGTCTATAGTTGCCAAAAGCTCACTCTCCTCAGCACCACGTTCGTTCACATTGTGGGCGAGCACACCGGTAGATACAAAATTACCCTCCTGTAATGTTGCATAACAATAATCACCCTCCTCCGTCTTTACTATATATTTTCCATCAAGGGTGGTATAAAAATGCAATGCTTCATCACCCTGCATAACAATGGTGAGCATTGTGCCATCCGATTGTTTTACTACAAAAGGCCTGCGGTTGGCAGGTACTGCAAAAACAGAAATAACCAACACAAGCAACACTATTAATGAGAATATCTTTTTCATAGAAACAGAATAGATTTTCAATCTTTTATAAGTAATTTACAAAAGTAGTTATTTTTTACGAACTTACGGCATATAAATCCAAAAAAGCACGCAAAACCCATGTATTTACTTACAAATCCTTACTACTCTTTTTATCGGTTCCACCCACCCAATAGATACTTATTACTATAAGCAATAGCGAGAGTAATATTATAGGGTCGAACTTGTCCAACCCCAGAAGAAACGAAACAGATGTTGCAACAATCAATGTAACATAACCATAAAGGGCAACTACAGCACTATCCAGATATTTCATTCCTATAGGTATCAGAAAATATGTAACTACAGTCGGGAACAGCAATACAAACAAAAGGACAAGCAATGGGGTGTAATGTATTTCATCATCGAAAACAGGAGCATCAAAGCCCACGAACAACGACACAACAAGAGCCACCACTGCTGCAGCCGTAAAGGTATATTTAAGAATTGTTACACTTGCTATGCGAGCGACAAACTTCGACGACAACACCAAATAAACAGAATAGATAACCGACGAAAGCACAGCAAGCAAATTTCCCACATGAGTATCAGAAGCTTTACCCGAAAGAGGACCGGAGAGAATACATAGCAACGCACCGGCAAACCCTACAGCAAGTCCAGTCAGTTTACGTCCTTCTATACTCTTGTTATACAACAGAGCGCCAACAACTATAACCCATAGCGGCTGCATAGCATTGAAAATAGCAAATTTCACAGGAGTCGTGTAACTGATGCTCAAAGCATACAGCGACATATATCCAAATATGCCGAATGCTCCCAATGCCATTAGTTTTATTTTATCAATTCGCGATATAGTCTCCGGCTTTGAGAATATCGACACAATCCAAAACACAACAGCACCAAAGACAAGACGTACCGTCACACACCCTAAAGGAGCGATCCACACCGGAAGCAGATAGCCCATGGCATTCACATTCAAGCCACTGAATACTCTTGCCACAAATAACGCGGCAGAACCTTTGACCTTATTGTTCATTCCCGAATTCAATTACGTTTCACCCACACACGTCGCACAAGCAGGAACAGTAACGCTATACCACCGACAACTGCATTCAAAACAAAAGGGTAACGTTCTCCTTTTAATCCCAGAAGTTCCTGCATCCAATCGACCAGGAATGGAGATATCAGTATCGCTACATAGTTCATTGTCATAAGCAAAGCTAACGCATAGGTCGATTTCTGCGGTGGTGCAAGCGAAGCCGTAACATCGTATATATATGGCTGTGCTATACCATATCCAAAACCTGTAGCTACACAGCCCAATATTATAAAGAGCAACGAACTATTGAAAAACACATCGACAAGGCCAAGCGCAATCAACAACAAGGAAACAAGAAGGATGCTTCCACGCAGTACAGCAATAATACGATTGATAAATAGTCCGGGAAGCATCATTGCAATAAAAAATACAGAAGTAACCATTCCCGACACACCGCTGTCATATCCATATTTACCCAACAAGAACGGCATATCTATACTGACCACCATAACAAGGTATGTTATAAGCAGATAATAAAGCATATATTTTACAAGAACACCATAATTCACTTCTCCTGCCACAGCGTTAACAGCAACGCTCTCTTTTTTGATTGAGATACTTTTCTCGCTTTCCCTGATTGCAGGAACAAGCATTATAGAAACCAGTGGCAACAGATATACCACAAACGGCAAACGCCACTGTATGTCGGCAAGATAACCTGTTACAGCTGTAGCTACCACCAGAGTGATATTAGTTAAAGCCGACACATAGCCATATTGTTTTGTCCGTTGATCTCCCGAGAAGAATTTTGAGACAAGCGAAGTTGATAGTGGAATAATTATTCCTGCACCCACACCTAACAATGCACTTACAATAATTAGTTGTGTCATTGATGTGCAGAAGAAATACAAAGCACCGCTTATAAGATATAACCACAGGCCTATATACAGAAGTTTAATATCCCCCACACGTTCACTGATAAAGCCGGCAAACAGAATAAATGGTATTATCAAAAGCGAAGGTAATGTGGTAAGCATCTGAATCTCAAGGTTTGTTGCTGACGGAAAAACTGTAAGTAACTTTTCCGAAATGGGCGACACAGCCAATCCCGGCAACGAAGTAAGTGCCGAAACCGACCATATTCCCAATAATGCCACTATGGTTATAACTCCTTTTCCGGTATAAATACCTTTCTTATATACACGTCTGTCATTGTCGTGCATAAAAGCCTTATTACTATTTGCAAAACCTTTATTCTCCATAAGATTTCTTGAATTAATCTTATTTCAAAACAATGGCGAAAATCAAAATGTTGCAACAAAAAAACAAAACGGTGGCGAATCCTTATGAAAAAGAGTCGCCACAGAATAATCTATAGAAAAGTATTTAATCGGACACCGGGCGTACCGTATGTCCGTAATAACGGTAGTTGTTATAGCAGTCGTAGCTGAAGCGACTGAAATAGAGCAAAGAACTGTAGTTTGCGTTATTTGAATATAGCGAAGCCGACAAATAGAAGCCGTACTTACCCACAGCATCAACCTTGGCCGCATAACGGCAACCTGCAGCAGGCATAAAGATACAGTTTCCGTTCGGACCGGTTATCTTGTAACCATTCACGTCATTCAGCGTTGTCCACTCCCAAACACACTTGTTCGACAGCTCCAGCATCTCTTCGGATGTTGGCATACGCCAACTGCCACCCCATTGCAAACGAGCTACATCGTCGGCATAGTCAAGAATACTCTTTTCGTCAATGGTGCCATAATAGCTATCGGCACAATACTTTGTTATTGTATTTTCACTCCCGCCACACAATGCATATGACTCCCAATTATAAACATTCTTTTCCTCCGTTTCACCCCAAGCATAGTAACCTCCAAAATCCTCGGGCTTTGCTGCCCCTACATTGCAAGTAGCCCATTTCAAACCACTTGGCAATCCCAAATCGACATAATCGTAGCCGTTGGCATCAAAAGGAGTTTTGAACTTTGCCACCAATTCTATATTCTTGCTTATGGCAAATGTATATACAGGTTCTGTACTTATGGCATTCATACTGTCGGCAACAAACCACCCTGCAAACTCATAACTCTTGTCGGCCTTAGCCATTACCGTTACTTCTGTGCCATTGACAACGGTTGCACAAGTATCGGCCTTGTTCTTGATTGATGCATATCCGTTACCATTGCTTGTAACAGTAAGTTTACACACCTTTGTTTTAGGATTCACAGGACGAACGGTCTGACCGCAATATCGGTCGCCATTGTTCCAGCCCATATATCCGTTGAAGAAATAGCAAAGATTTGCGCAGTTGCTTTCGTATGTATTGAGTGTGCCACCCCAATAGTATCCATAATTCCCGCAGCTATACAGTTCTGTTCCGTTTCGGAAACCTGCAGCAGGTAAGAATATGCTGTTACCATTGCTACCTGTAACCATATAACCACCGACTTCATTTACAGTAACCCACGTCCAAGTACAGTATCTTAAAAGTTCCTGCATCTCCTCTGCTGTAGGCATACGCCAGTCGCCACCCCATTTAATATGAGCGACATCATCTTCGGGATCAAGAGCTACATCACCATCTACCGCACCATAATAGCTGTCGGTACAATACTTGGTTATTGTATTCTTGCTACCAGCACACCATTTATAGTTGTTCCAGCTATAATTATCTTTTTCTTCCGTTTCACCCCATGCATAATAACCTCCATATCCTTCGGGCTTTATAGCGCCGACATTGAAACTTGCCCACTTGACACCGCTGGGCAAGCCAAGGTCTATGGCCTCATATTCGGGTGTAGTATCCACGAAAACCAGACTATCGATTTTGGATAGGAGTATCTGACGAGTACTTTTTCCATTGCGGTAAATATAAAGATATTCACCGACTTTACTCTCCTGTGCTGTAGCGAAAACGCATAGCATAAGAGCAATAGCGGTGAATATATTTTTTATCTTTACACGCATATATCTATTTGTTTGCAAGCTGTTTTGTGAAATATTCTGCAAATATATACATTTCTGTCTTATTTTTTCGGTGTTTCGCTAATATTCTTAAGTTATTAATATATATAAAATATATGATTACACATTATTGGTATTTAGATAAGCGTTTATTTGCACATTTGAATATTTTTCATTTGCTTTGTTGGATGTTTTAAAAAGAGAATTTTGGAAAACAAATCATAATTTAAAATAAAAGCTATGGAAAAAATCATTGGTTTGATTGATGCTCCGTTTACTCCTTTTTACGAGAACGGCGAAGTTAACTATGAGCCTATTCCTGCATACGCGCAGATGTTGGCAAAGAATGGAATGAAAGGTGTATTCATCAACGGCTCATCGGGCGAAGGATATATGCTCACCGAAGAGGAGCGCATCAAGCTCACCGAGGCTTGGGTTGCAGCAGCTCCCGAAGGATTTAAAATCATTGTGCATGTGGGTAGCACTTGTGTAAAGTCGAGTCGCAGAATGGCCGAGCATGCTCAGAAGATGGGTGTATTCGGTATAGGCGCAATGGCTCCTCCATTCCCCAAAATTGGACGTGTTGAAGAACTTGTAAAGTATTGCGAGGAGATAGCATCGGCTGCTCCGGAACTTCCATTCTACTTCTACCATATCCCAGCATTCAATGGTGCATTCTTGCCTATGGTTAAATTCCTTGAGGCTGTAGATGGCAGAATTCCTAACTTTGCCGGTATCAAATATACATTCGAAAGTTTGTACGAATATAACCAATGCCGTCTTTACAAGAATGGTAAGTTCGACATGTTACACGGACAGGACGAAACTATTCTTCCATGTCTTGCCATGGGTGGCGCACAAGGCGGTATAGGCGGAACAACAAACTATAACGGATGTAACCTTGCAGGTATCATCGATGCATGGAACGCTGGCGACCTTGAGAAGGCACGCGAACTTCAGAACTTCTCGCAGGAGGTTATAAATGTCATTTGCCACTATCGCGGCAACATCGTCGGTGGCAAGCGCATCATGAAACTTATTGGCCTTGACCTGGGCAAAAACCGCACTCCATTCCAGAATATGACCGATGAGGAAGAAGCAGCCATGCGCAAGGAGCTCGAGGCAATAAACTTCTTTGAGCGTTGCAATAAATTCTAAAATCACAATCACAAGGGCAGGCTCTCCTACCCTTATATTAACGACATCACTATGAATTGGAATGAATATTTGAAAGAGTGGTCACAAAAATATCGCAATGACCTTGTTAATGATATAATGCCTTTCTGGCTAAAGAACGGACTGGACAGAGTGAATGGCGGTGTATATACATGCGTAAACCGTGACGGTTCACTCATTGACAGCACCAAATCAGTTTGGTTTCAGGGACGTTTTGCCTTTGTATGCAGTTTTGCATATAATACTATAGAGAAGAATCCCGAATGGTTAGCCGCTGCAAAAAGCACTATTGACTTCATTGAGGCACACTGTTTTGACACCGACGGCAGAATGTATTTCGAGGTTATGGCCGATGGTACTCCACTACGCAAACGCCGTTATGTCTTTTCGGAGAGCTTTGCAGCCATTGCCATGGCTGAATATGCCAAGGCTTCGGGTGATATGAGTTATGCCGAAAAGGCTCTTAACCTATTCAAGGACATACGCAAATTCGTTGCCACTCCCGGTTATATGGAGCCTAAATATCTACCATCGTTGCAGGCCAAAGGACACTCTTTGGTGATGATACTCATAAACACAGCATCACGCATACGCAACGTCATAAGCGACCCCGTACTTGACCAACAGATAAACGAGTCGATAGCATCGCTAAAAGACTTCATGAAGCCCGAGTTCAACGCCTTACTCGAGACAGTTGGTCCTAACGGTGAATTTATCGATACCATCAACGGCCGCCTGATAAATCCTGGTCACTGCATTGAAACTGCATGGTTCCTGCTCGAAGAGGCTAAATATCGCGGTTGGGATAAGGAACTGACACAACAAGCCCTGCAAATCCTCGATTGGTCGTGGGAATGGGGCTGGGACAAGCAACATGGCGGTATCATCAATTTCCGCGATTGCAAGAACCTTCCTCCACAGGATTATTCACAGGATATGAAGTTCTGGTGGCCACAGACCGAGGCTATCATTGCCACACTCTATGCTTACGAGGCAACAGGTGACGACAAGTATCTCATATGGCACAAACAGATAAGCGAATGGACATATGCCCATTTCCCTGACACAGAATGCGGAGAGTGGTATGGTTATCTGCATCGAGACGGTACCGTTGCACAGCCTGCAAAAGGCAATATATTCAAAGGTCCGTTCCACATTCCACGTATGATGATAAAGTCGTACGACCTTTGCAATGAATTGACAAAATAAGATATTTATGAAAAAATATATCTTTCTATTACTAATGTTCTGTTCTGCGTTTGGCATAGCACAGAACAGAATTCATGTATCGCCTGCCACACCAATGGACAAAGCCGTTTCAGGCCATTATGCAGGTTGGATAAATGGCAAACTGACAACATATGGAGGATGCAACTTCCCCGATGTTCCTTGCGCAGATGGCGGACAGAAAGTCTATTACCCACGTGCATACGGAGCCAGCGTACAAGTGCCCGGAGGTGCTCTATATCTGGGAGGTATGGATTCAACATCTTCGCTTAGCGAATGTTTATTCATCAACGCCATCGATGGAACATCCACTCCCATACAATCTTTGCCCAAAGCATTGGATAACTTTGCAGCTACATACTACGATGGTATGGTTTGGGTTGCAGGAGGAGAGACAAATGGCGTGCCCAACAAAGATGTGTACGCCCTGCCATTCCCAAGCGATGAGAAAGTATGGAACACAGTAGCTACCATTCCCGACGAATGTCGTTTGCAGCCTTGCGTAACCGTACAAAACACTGCATCCGGCTATGCCCTATTTGTCTTTGGCGGATACCAGCCCAAGACAAAACAGATGGAAGCGGCAGTACATACCGATGGCGTATATATATCTATTGCAGAACTAAAGAGAGGCAACGTTGCACCAACACATTGGAAACGCACAGCACCTGCGATGGCATGGATAGAGAACGTCGTTGATGACAAACGTGAGCAAAAGTTACAGGCAGTAGTAGGTGCCACATGCACCCCTATGGGTTACAGCCACATACTATTCTTTGGAGGTGTTGACCACGACATATTCCTAAGTGCTATCACCGGGCAACAAGACAGTATGTACCTTCGTCACGCACCCGAATGGTATAATTTCCGTAAAGACGTGCTTACATATCATACCATAACCAACTCATGGGGCACATTACCCGGAGACAGTTTGCTGGCACGTGCAGGAGCCTGTCTAACCCCTAATGTAGGAGGTAAAGGCTGGAGCTACAGCGGTGGCGAGCTGATGCCGGGAGTGCGCAGTGCCGATGTAACACATATAGAGGTGAGCAACGAAAAGAGTTTCGGTTGGCTCAACTGGACAGTTCTTGCACTCTACCTTTTGGGAATGTTAGGTATGGGAATATATTTTATGCGTAAGGAGAATGGCGCCGACGACTTCTTCAAAGGTGGCGGACGCATCCCTTGGTGGGCAGCTGGTATAAGCATATATGCCACTATGCTATCGGCCATAACATATATGACTATCCCGGCAAAGTCCTACACTACCGACTGGACATACTACCCTATGCTATGGATGATACTACTCGTCAGTTTCCCTGTAATAAAGTATTATCTGCCATATTTCCGCAAGCTCAACGTTACAAGTGCCTATGAGATACTGGAACAGCGTTTCAACTTGTTCACCCGCATGCTGGCTTCTACACTTTTCTGTATTTTCATGATTGTGCGTATGGCTATAGTGCTGTATCTGCCATCATTGGCATTAACAGCCGTAACAGGAATAGACATATACCTATGCATCGTACTAATGGGCTTGGTTACCATCGTATATTGCACTATGGGTGGCGTAGAGGCGGTTATATGGGGCGACGTTGTACAAGGACTGATACTTGTCTTTGGAGCAATCTTTGCTGTTATATACCTTGCTGCGGGCACCGAGGGTGGAATAAGCGGATGCATAGAGATTGCCTTGGACAACGACAAACTGAGACTGTTCGATTGGAGCAACTCATGGTCACAAGCCACATGGTGGGTTATCATTCTTGGAGGCCTTGCAAACAACCTTATATCATACACATCGGACCAAACAGTTATTCAACGCTACCTCACCACCCCTGATGCGAAGTCGGCCGGACGTGGTATTTTGGTCAATGGTTTGATGAGTGTGTTTGTTTCAGTAGCCTTCTATATGATTGGAACAGGCCTTTACACATTCTACAAAACTCACCCTGCAGATCTAGACATAACAATGGGACAATCGGATGCTATATTCCCATTCTTTATGATGAGCCAGATGCCTGCTGGCGTAGCCGGTGCACTTATTGCCGCTATCTTTGCAGCAACAATGAGTACTATCTCGAGCAATATCAACAGCGTGGCAACAGCATTCTCAATAGATTTCTGGAAGCGTTTCCGTACATCCACAACAGATTCGCAGCTTGTAGTTGTAGCCCGTTGGGCATCGATGGTAAGCGGCATGGTTGGACTGTTACTTGCCCTATTTATGGCGACATGGAACATACAGTCGTTCCTAGACTTCTTTAATGAGGCTTTAGGATTGCTCACAAGCGGTTTAGGCGGATTGTTCTTCATTGCCGTTTTCATGAAACGCGTCAAAGGATATGCTGCACTTGCAGGCTTTGTAGCAGGCGAGATTGTTGTATTCTGTATGAGCGAATACAGTAATGCGAATTTCCTACTCTTTGGAGCTACAGGTATGATAGTGAGCATTGTTGTAGCATGGATTCTTTCACTGGGTTCATACTTCAAAA
Organism: Bacteroidaceae bacterium; assembly: GCA_045644465.1. Lineage (GTDB taxonomy): Bacteria > Bacteroidota > Bacteroidia > Bacteroidales > Bacteroidaceae > HGM04593. The sequence goes on along the minus strand of JAZRGV010000038.1, from coordinate 23,062 downwards.
GCAGTAAATAAAATACTATAACCAAAGGAAGTAGATGTTTTGCATCTACTTCCTTTGGTTTATATTACAGCTATGACTGAGAGAAAAATGGAAAAGTTATAAAGACTGAGTACTCAACATCTGTTCTAATAAATATAATTCTTAAAAAATGCTGTTCGGCATAGTGTGTGCGACTCGGATAAAAATTCCAAAATATTTTAATCTGTACTTAAAAAAACTGCAAAAAATACTTTACAGAAATAATTATTTCAATAATTTTGTAAAAGATTGCAGAATGCAATAGAAAAAGAAAAATTAACGAACACATATAATTAACCGCAAACATCATGCTTAAGCAAATTATCAATGCCAAAATCCTGACACCTCAGGGTTGGCTAAAGGACGGATCGGTTATCATGAGAGATAACAAGATTCTTGAAGTAACAAACTGTGACCTTGCAGTAATTGGTGCAGAAGTAGTTGACGCAAAAGGTATGTACGTTGTACCAGGTGGCGTGGAGATACACATTCACGGTGGTGGCGGATGCGACTTTATGGAAGGTACCGAAGAGGCTTTCCGCGGAGCAATCAAAGCCCACATGAAACATGGTACAACAAGTATATTCCCTACTCTTTCATCATCAACTGTGCCAATGATTGAGGCTGCTGCCGAGACATGTACAAAGCTTATGGCTGAACCTAACAGTCCAGTACTTGGTCTTCACCTCGAAGGACACTATTTGAATATGGCTATGGCCGGTGGCCAGCTGCCCGAAAACATCAAGAACCCCGACCCTAACGAATATATTCCTCTCGTTGAGAAGTGGAACTGTATCAAGCGTTGGGATGCTGCTCCTGAATTACCCGGTGCAATGCAGTTCGGTAAATATATCACTTCAAAGGGTATCCTTGCTTCAGTAGCACATACACAGGCCGAGTTTGACGATATTCACGCTGCACGTAAGAATGGTTATACACACGCTACACACTTCTACAATGCAATGCCTGGTTTCCACAAACGTCGCGAATATAAATATGAGGGCACAGTAGAAAGTATATACTTGCACGATGATATGACTGTTGAGGTTGTTGCCGACGGAATACACGTTCCTGCTACAATTCTGCGTCTTGTACATCGCATTAAAGGTGTTGAGCGTGCATGCGTAATTACCGATGCTCTTGCTTGTGCTGCAAGCGACAGCACAACAGCATTCGATCCACGAGTAATCATCGAGGATGGTGTATGTAAACTTGCCGACCGCACTGCCCTTGCCGGATCTATCGCTACAATGGACCGCCTTATCCGTACATTGGTACAGAAAGCTGAGATTCCATTGGACGATGCTGTACGCATGGCTTCAGAGACACCGGCAAAGATTATGAATGTATATGACCGTAAGGGATCTTTGCAGAAAGATAAGGATGCCGACATCATGATTCTTGACGACGATTTGAACATACGCGCTGTATGGGCTATGGGTAACCTTGTAGAAGGAACTTATACACTCTAAAAACAGACATCCAATTCAGAAAAGCTCCCTGTTCATATACAAGGGAGCTTTTGTATTATATAACAGAATTACCTTTTACTATTGAATTTGTTTTCTTTTAAAAGAAGAACTATATGAAACTGCTCATATACACCAATGATACAGCCACCGGTATGTGGATTAAAGAGACACTTGAAGAGTATGGCAAGGGAATGCATATCCTTGTAAGGGACAGTAGCAATATGAACATTCTCGACAACCATTTCTCCTACATTATAACATTGGGAGAAAACAAAAATGATGTGCCGGATAACAAGCCACACACCAACTACCCTGTCCCAGCAAACGATGAGGAAAAAGTTGCATTAAGACGTGGATTGTGGATACTATACCGTGACACGCTACGCGACATGATTGGAAGCAAATGCAGCTGCGGTTTATATGACATTTGTCACTGCCATTAAAACAAAGAATATATTTGTCAAAAGAGTACGAAAACAATGACGACAACAACAAAAAGTGCGACATATATGTTGTTATGATGCATTTTATCGTGCCTGTTAAGTTTTTTTGTTAAATTTAAAGTAGTAAAAAACGATACATTGCATTAACTTTGAGAGAAATATAAAAACAATAGGAATAAGATGAATAAAAACAATATATCAAACCCGTTTCTTACGTCGTATGGCACTCCATTTAATGCCATACCCTATGACCGCATAACACTCGAAGATTATATCCCTGCGGTGAAAGAAGCTATAAGAATGGAGAAAGAGACCATTGATGCCATATGTAGCAACAATGAACCTGCAACCTTCGATAATACAATCGTTGCGCTTGACCGCGCAGGGCTTTTGTTAGGTGAAATTATAGGTGCATTCAATGCTGTTGCTAACGCATGTAGCAACGATGATATTCTTGCCGTTGAGGAAGAGATGGAACTGTTGTGTACGTCACATCACAACGATGTTTCGCTGAACTCACAATTGTTTACACGCATTAAAGAGGTGTATAACAGCGACACATCAACGCTGGACATAGCACAAAAGCGCCTGCTCGAACAAACATACACCTCGTTCATACGTAATGGAGCAAACCTTGCAGGAGAGTGCCGTAACGAATACCGAAAGCTGACAGAACGTCTGTCGGTTCTTTCGATAAAATTCCAGGAGAACAACATCAAGGACACCGATGCGTTCACGCTGCACGTCACCAACGAGGCCGACACCGAAGGATTACCCGAGGATGTTAAGGAAGCAGCTGCAAACAATGCCAAAGAGAACGGCAAGGAGGGATGGCTTTTCACATTGCACCGCCCCAGCTACATACCATTCATAACATTCTGCCGTAATCGAGAACTACGTCGCCAAATGTATATGGCCTACAGCACCACTTGCTCAAAAGGTAACGATTATGACAACAGAGAGATTGTAAAAGAGACGGTAAACACACGTCTGCGCCTGGCACGTCTTTTGGGATATAACACATATAGCGATTATGTTCTTGCTGAACGTATGGCGCAGAACACCGATGCTGTATTTTCTATGTTAGGTAAGCTTACATGGTCGTACCTTCCTGTAGCAAAGAAAGAGATGCAGGAGATAAAGGAACTGGCACAGGAGTGTGAAGGAGATGATTTTGAATTCAAGCCATGGGATTTTGCTTTCTATAGTGAGAAGCTTAAAGAGAAGAGATATGCATTGAACGACGAAATGGTGCGCCCATACTTTGAGCTTAACCAGACCATATTCGGAATGTTCTATCTTGCTACACGTCTCTATGGTATCACGTTCACACAAAACCACGAGATACCACTATTCAACCCCGACGTAAAGGTGTGGGAGGTTTATGACTACGACGGCAAGTTCCTTGCACTGCTATATTGCGATTTCTTTGCACGCAAAGGAAAACATGCGGGAGCATGGATGGACTCGATAAAGCCACAATACAAAGATGCTGATGGTACAGACCACCGTCCACACGTCACTCTGTCAACAAATTACCGAAAACCCTTGCCGGGAAAGCCTACTTTGCTTAACTTTGACGAGGTTAACACGTTGATGCACGAATTCGGTCACTGTTTACATGGCATATTGTCGGACGTTACATACCCAAGTCAATGCAGCCCTAATGTGCTATGGGATTTTGTTGAGATGCCATCGCAGATAATGGAGAACTTTGCATCGGAAGAGGAGTTGCTGAAGCACTTTGCATTCCACCACAAGACAGGCGAGAACATGCCGCAAGAGATGCTGGAAAAGATAAAGGAGATGCGTACATTCAAAGCCGGATACCAATGTATAAGACAGGTGGGACTTGGACTCATTGATCAGGCTTGGCATAATATACAGGAGCCGTTCGACGGTGATGTGCTTGAATATGAACACTCCGTCACAGCAGCCCTGCGTGTGATGACACCGGAAAAAGCAACAGGCATAACACCACACTTCGGGCACATTATGTCGGGAGGTTATGCAGCCGGATACTATAGTTACAAATGGGCCGAGATGCTTGATGCTGATGCTTTTGATATGTTCAAGAAAAACGGTGTGTTGAATATGAAGATAGCACAATCGTTCCGCGAGAACATACTCTCAAAAGGCGACAGCGAACACCCCATGACATTGTACCTTAGATTTAGAGGACACAAACCGCAAGTAGAGCCGTTACTTGAGCGTGACGGGATAAAAACTATTTGCCCACACTTATAAAAAAGGTTGAATAATATTATGAAAAACAACTTTAAAAAAGCAATGAAAGCTTTATTTTTGTCGGCAATGATGGCAGTTATGGTATCGTGCGAAAAAAACGATGACATAAATGCCATATTCCGCGAACGTACCTGGTATCTCACATACGTACAGAGCGGAAACACAAGATACGACAATAAAGGAAAATTATACAGCATTGAATTTAGAAACGACAAATTCATTGTAACAACTCCCAACGGAGCTACAATAAAAGGCGTTTGGTTTGCCGATGGCGGAGGAAGCCATACATTCTATTGCCGTAACCTTGAGAAAAGTGGCGAGTTGTGGCGCGATGATATTGCCACAAAGATGTTCGACATTTTCAAAAAGGCCGAAAGCTATGAGGGCGACACAAACTGGTTGCAGATAAGAACAGAAGACAATAAATTATATATGCAGTTCTACAATTAAAGGATATTATGGAAAACAGAGATAAACAACTGGAACTCGACAAGCGCTATATGCGCATGGCCACAATATGGGCTGAAAATTCATACTGCGTACGCCGCAAGGTTGGCGCACTCATCGTTAAGGACAAGATGATAATCTCAGATGGCTACAACGGCACACCGGCAGGCTTTGAGAACATTTGCGAAAACGACGAGGGTTTTACAAAACCCTACGTATTACATGCCGAGGCAAACGCCATCACCAAGATAGCACGCTCCAATAACAATAGCAACGGCGCAACACTTTATGTTACCACATCGCCATGCATAGAATGTGCGAAACTGATAATACAGGCCGGAATAGTACGAGTGGTATATGGCGAGGAATATCATATAATGGATGGAATAGACCTGCTGAAAAGAGCCGGTGTAGAGGTTCTTTATCTAAAGGATAAATAACAATTTATATATAATGAAAGGATATACAGGAGTTATTGTGGTAATATGCCTGCTCGGAGGTTTCTTTTTAGGCATGCAAATTACGAGCAACAACAACACCATAGTAATAAATGCTGCCGACAACAAGTTGAGCGATGTTATAGATATCATACATACGAACTATGTCGATAGCACCGACATTGACTCTATCATTGAGAAGTGTCTGCCTAAAATAATATCAGAACTTGACCCTCACAGCGTATATATTCCCCAAAAGGATGTCGAAGAGACAAACTCGGACCTACAAAGCAGTTTTAGCGGAATAGGCATACGTTTCACCATTCAGGAAGACACCATACACATTAGCGACATTATACGTGGAGGGCCATCAGAGAAAGCTGGACTGCTTGCCGGTGATAGGATAATAAAGGTCAACGACACACTATTCGTAGGCAAGGAGATATGTACAAACGAAACTGCATTGAAAAAGCTGAAAGGCCCGAAAGGAAGTTTTGTAAAGGTGGCCATTGAGCGATATGGTGAAAAAGAACTGCTCGATTTCAACATACGTCGTGACGATATACCTATTGAAAGCATCGAAGCTATATATATCATAAACGACAAATGGGGATATGTGCAGATTGAACGTTTTGCCGAGAACACCTTCGCAGAGTTCATACAGGCACTCGCCTACTTCGTAAAAAACAATGCACAGGGTATAATAATTGACCTTAGAGGAAACGGAGGTGGATATATGGGTGTTGCCGTTGATATGGCAAACCAGTTCCTTGCACGTGGTGAGACTATCGTATATACCGAAGGAGAACATTGCGAGAAAATGATAGAGAAAGCTAATGGGTTCGGAATGTTCCAAGGCACTCCGCTTGTAATACTTGTTGACGAGACATCAGCATCGGCCAGCGAAATCATTGCAGGAACAATACAAGATAATGACCGCGGAACAATTATTGGCCGACGCACATTTGGTAAAGGACTTGTACAGCAACCATTTGAGCTAAACGATGGTTCAATGATGCGCCTCACCATTGCACGTTACCACACCCCATCGGGCCGATGCATACAGAAACCTTACACCAAAGGCGAGAAAGGCAAGTACGAGATGGACCTGGTGGAGAGATATAACCGAGGTGAGTTCTTTTCGCAGGACAGCATACATCAGGATGAGACACTGATATACAAGACACGAAAAGGAAGAACTGTATATGGCGGAGGAGGCATAATGCCCGACATATTTGTATCGAGCGACACAACCGACCACACATCATACTCACAAGAGGCATTTACACGCGGACTGATATCGCGCTTTGCCTTGCAGTACAGCGACAGAAACCGCCCCATACTGTCACAATACAAGACATTCGAGGATATGGTAAGCTACCTGAATACACAACCTCTGCTTGACAACTTTGTGGAGTATGCGACAAAGAAAGGACTAAAGCGACGCAACAACCTCATAGCAAAATCAAAGGAAGTGTTGACACGTTCGCTATACTCGCATATAATATATCAGATGCAAGGTATGCTTGAACATGTGAAATATATAAATCAAGACGACCCAACAGTGCTCAAAGCAGTTGAGGTACTTGAGAAAGGAGAAGCATTTCCCATATAACAAAAAAGACAGCTTTGGCTGTCTTTTTTGTTATATTAATATTTATTTTCACATTCCAAGTTCCTTTGCCAAATAGGGAGCTGTGTGCCCTACTCCTTTGGCAACAATCTCCTCGGGGGTGCCGGTTGCCATAACCACACCGCCGTCACGACCACCTTCAGGGCCCATGTCAATTATGTAATCGGCCATCTTTATAACATCGAGGTTGTGCTCAATTATTACAACGGTGTTGCCTTTATCGACAAGACGGTTTATCACATTCATCAGTACACGTATATCCTCGAAGTGAAGGCCTGTGGTAGGCTCGTCGAGAAGATAAAGAGTCTTGCCAGTATCGCGTTTGGCAAGTTCTGTCGCAAGTTTTACTCGCTGGCTCTCACCACCGGAAAGGGTTGTCGATGGTTGCCCCAGTTTTATATATCCAAGACCCACCTCCTGCAACACCTTTATCTTGTTCAATATCACCGGTACATTTTCAAAGAATTCGACAGCCATATTGATTGTCATATCGAGTACATCGGCTATAGACTTTCCTTTATAACGTACCTCCAATGTTTCGCGATTGTATCGTTTGCCATGACAAACTTCGCATGGCACCATCACATCGGGCAAGAAATTCATCTCTAGCGTCTTGTATCCACTTCCAGCACACTCTTCGCATCGTCCACCTGTTACGTTAAATGAGAAACGTCCGGGCTTGTAACCTCTTATCTTAGCCTCGGGCAAATCAACAAAGAGATTACGGATGTCGGAAAAGACACCTGTGTAGGTTGCAGGATTGGAACGTGGAGTGCGGCCTAAAGGCGACTGATCTACATCGACAATCTTGTCGATATTTTCTATACCCTCTATGCTGTCGTAAGGCAGCGGCTCACGCAAAGCATGATAGAAATGTTTGGCAAGAATAGGTTGCAGAGTATTATTTATAAGTGATGACTTACCACCACCTGACACTCCTGTAACACATATAAGTTTTCCAAGCGGAAACTCCACATCGACATTCTTTAGGTTATTTCCTTTTGCTCCGAATATCTTTATTGACTTACCGTTACCCGGGCGACGCTCGGCAGGAACCTCTATTCTCTCTTCTCCGTTGAGGTAACGCGCCGTCATGGTATTCCCTTGTAACATCTGTTGCGGTGTACCCGAAAAGACAATCTCACCGCCTTTACGTCCAGCCTTTGGACCAAGGTCGATGACATGGTCGGCAGCAAGCATAATATCGCGATCATGCTCCACAACAATAACTGTGTTGCCAAGGTCGCGCAACGACTTGAGTGAGTTTATAAGCCTATCGTTATCGCGAGGATGAAGACCAATACTAGGCTCGTCAAGAATATAAAAGACGTTTACTAATTGTGAGCCAACCTGAGTGGCAAGGCGTATTCGTTGCCCTTCACCACCCGACAATGATGCTGATGCACGGTTAAGCGAGAGATAACCAAGTCCTACATCAAGTAGGAATCCAATACGAGACTGAATTTCTTTTACAATCTCAACTGCTATAGAACGTTGTTTGTCGGTCAGATGCTCATCAAGCGCAGTGAGCCACTCTTGCAACTGCGAGAGATCCATCGATGCCAGTTCGTGAATATTCTTTCCATTCAAACGATAGTGCAATGCCTCTTTGTTAAGACGTGCGCCTCCACATTCCGGGCATGTCTGCATAGCCGAGAACTGTTCGGCCCAACGCAATTCCTTGGCCGAGACGCCGGTATCTTTTTGTAACTGTATATATTTTACAAGACCATCGTAGGTGGAAATGCTATCGTAGAACATCTCGGAAGAACTATTCAACTTTAATGGTACGGGAGAGCCGTAAAGAATCTCGTCGATCGCCTCTTCGGGAAGCTCCTCAACAGGTGTCTTTAGGTCGGCATCGTAACGTTGAAGAACAGCCTCTATCTGCTGGAATATTGATGAACGACGATATTTCCCAAGCGGTACCAATGCACCATCATACACCGACAATGTACGGTCGGGAACAACCTTATCCACATCGACACAACTAACCACTCCCAAACCTTTACATTTGGGACAGAATCCTTGTGGTGAATTGAATGAGAAGTTATGAGGATCGGGTTCTTTGTAGGATAAGCCTGTTACCGGACACATAAGATGCTTACTATAGTAACGTATGTTGCCAGACGGCATCTCCATTATCATCACGAGTCCATGACCTTGGGCCATTGTGGTGGCAAGGCTCTGTTTGAGACGTTGTGTATCCTTGGCATCGACAACAAGTTTGTCAACAACAACCTCAATGTCGTGTATCTTGTATCGTTCAAGCATCATACCAGATGCCATCTCACACATCTCACCGTCGATACGCACATTGAGATACCCTTTGCGCATCATCTGCTCGAAGAGTTCTTTGTAGTGTCCTTTACGGCCTTTCACAAGAGGTGCAAGCATGTATATGCGCTTGCCGTCATATTCGTCGAGCAACAACTGCAATATCTTCTCTTCGGTATATTTCACCATTCGCTCTCCTGACAGATAGGAGTAAGCATCAGCTGCTCGTGAAAAGAGCAGACGCAGATAGTCATAAATCTCGGTAGTTGTACCAACAGTTGAACGCGGATTCTTGTTTGTGGTCTTCTGCTCAATGGATATGACAGGACTTAGGCCTGTTATCTTATCGACATCGGGACGTTCCATGCCACCCAAAAAGTTACGCGCATAGGTTGAGAATGTTTCGAGATAACGTCGCTGCCCCTCCGCAAAAATTGTATCGAAAGCCAATGACGACTTACCACTGCCACTGAGACCGGTTATCACCGTCAACGAATCGTGCGGAATCTCCACATCTACATTCTTGAGGTTATGCACACGAGCGCCATATACCTCTATTTTTCCTTTTTCTACATCCACGTCTCAACAAATTAATTACTTGGATCCTCGTTATATCCGCGCAAAAGATTCACTGCTTTGCGGAATTCATATTCTATGCCATCGGCACCCTTCGCCTTTACCACAACGAAATATACGCCTGCCTTTACAGGCTTGCCGTTATATGTTCCGTCCCAACCGCAATCATCACAACCAAGTTGGTCCAACCCCCATGAATAGAGTTTTTGCCCCCAACGGTTGAATATCGCTGCGTTGAACGACACCAACGACTTGGCATTATAAACATTAAAATAGTCATTTATACCATCTCCATTAGGAGAAAAAGCATTGGGAACATCGAGCGATGACTCGGCAAGTATGATGCTGAACGGCTCATAGACTTCGGCACCATATTCCCAAAAAATTTCGCTGTTGGCAGTTGAGGTATATGTTATCTTTGGTTGTATTATTGTTGTTCCGCTACGCTCTATAGCAATTTCCACATCGGCATCATAACGTGTGAGATATGGTTCCAGCTCGCCCTCGCGTGTGAATGTCCATACTACAACAAGTGAAAAGCCTTCAGCTTCATCGGCATTGGCCGAAAGTTTTACTGTAACAGGAGCCTCTCCAGAGAAATCGTCACCGGTAGCAAGTTCTGTCTCTTCGCCTTTTGCATCAGTAACGTACGCTGTGGGTACAGGAGCTATTGTCTGTGCCGAGAGCGTTAATGCGGCTACTAAGAACAAAAACGACAATATATATCTTCTCATATGAATTCTGTTTCGATTTTTAAATATATTTCTCATACAAAAATAATAAATAGATATGATATTTCATCGGTTTTAACGACATTTGTAATAATCGACGAATATATGGACCAACTTTTCGCATCGGGACTTTCAATATTCGGCATAAAAATTGTATCTTCGCAAGATAATAGGAATAATAAAGAAGAAAATCGCAACATGGCACATCTAAAACAGATATTTTCACTACTGATTATACTATTTGTATCCTTGAATATCAATGCACAGGAGAACAATGTCATCACTCATACTGTAAGCAAGGGGCAGACACTCTACTCTATATCCAAACTTTATGATACAACGGTTGAGGATATAGTAAAGATGAACCCGGAGAGCGCGATAACGCTTTCTGTAGGACAGCAGTTGAGAATTCCAAACAACTCAAACGATAACGAGAAAAAAGTTGTTGTAAAAAAGAACAACGACGGCTCATTGCAGCACACCATACAGAGCGGAGAGACTTTGTACAGATTGAGTAAGCTCTATGGCATAACCACACAAGAGATATGCGATGCAAACCCCGGACTATCAACATCAAACTTCCGAGTTGGAGAAACTATTTGCATACCAAGAACCGCTGTAATCAAAGAAGTGGAGAAACCTGTTATTGAAGAGGAAAAACTTGAAGTTGAGGATGGCAGCATAAAGTACAAAGTAAAGAAAGGCGAAACCATATACAGCATTGCCAAAGCGCACGGTGTTGAGACAGCCGACATTATTGCGGCAAACCCCGAGCTGAAGAAGAACGGTTTGAAAAAGAAGATGATTATCACCATACCTGCAAAGAGCAAACAGGATGCTGACAAGGTTGTTAAAGAGGAAAACAAAGAGATATACAGCACAACCATTACATCTATACCAACAAAAAAAGATTATAACGATGGAATATTAAAAGTAGCCATTGTGTTGCCATTCTTGCTCGACAGCTATGCTCCAAGCGAACAAGGACGTATGATTGAATACTATCAGGGATTCCTTATGGCTGTTGAAAAACTAAAAGAGGTAGGATACTCTTTCGAGATAAACACGTACGACTCGGGGCCACAGGAGAACAGTTTGAACGAGTTGCTTTCGAGCGGTGCCCTCGACAATATGGAGCTTATCATTGGTGCGATGTACCCCAAGCACAACAAGGAGTTGGCAAAATTCGCATATGAAAAAAATATTCCGTTGGTGATACCGTTCACAAACAAGGAGAACGAGATATACCGCAACCCCATGGTATATTGTGTAAATATTCTGCAGTCCTACCTTATCCCTGAGGTAAAAAAACACTTTATGAAATCGTTCCCCAACGCCAATGTGATTTTTGTTGAAAATGAGGAAGAGAAGAGCAACAAGAAGGAGTTCATCACCAAGCTTACAAACGAGCTTGACATAAATTCTGTACCCAACAGAACAATTCCACTCTACAATTTGACTACCCCCGAGACAACACTCATCACACTGAAGGAATTCTTGCGCGAAGACAAGGAAAACATTATAATACCTACATCATCATCGGCTGCTACACTAAACACTCTGTTGCCTACACTGCAACAGGCCGACATGATAGACTCACTCAACATTCCCGACTACAAACTATTCGGATATCCTGAGTGGCAGATATATGCAAAGGACACACGCGAACAGATGTACGAGGTTGAGACATTCTTCTATGCAACATTCTATAGTCACTATTCTATCCCCGAAATAACACAGTTCCAGGAAGAGTATATCAAACGCTATAACTGCAGCATACAGAACATTTACCCAAGATATGGAATGTTGGGATATGACACCGGATACTTCTTCCTGCTTGCTACAAGCATATACGGTGAAGAACTCTCCGAAAAGATCAACGAGCTAAAATATACACCCATACAGACCGGTTTCTTTTTTGAAAGGTTAAAGAACGGTGCGATGATAAACAAAAAAATCAATTTTATACACTATACTCCTGACTATAGGATTGAAAAGATTGACTTCGAGGAATGAAGAAAATTGCATCGATAATATTAATTCTGTTATCGCTGACATGCGCAAAAGCACAGGTTGAAGAACCACGAAGCAGATTTGAGGTTGGCGTAGCAGGTGGAATGCATATCAACAGTATGGAATTCCAGCCATCAATACGACAAAAGTTCCTCAATGGTTGGGGTGGCGGATTGAACCTGCGCTACACAAGCGAAAAATACTTCAGCATGATTTGTGCTACACAGATAGAAGTTAACTTTGCACAGCGTGGTTGGGAAGAGGATTTCGATAATGGCACAGACAATAGCTACCGCAGAGTGATGAACTATGTTGAGATACCACTCTTCGCGCATCTGTCATGGGGAAAAGAAGAACGAGGCTTGCAATTTTTCCTAAATCTTGGCCCTCAGTTTGGCTTTTACCTTAACGACAAGGAGTATTACATTGGAGATTGGGGCATAGAGAATCGCCCCACCAGCCTAAGACCTATATACGGCAAAAAAATTGAAAACAATTTTGACTATGGTATAGCCGGTGGTTTGGGAGTGGAATGGAAAACAAAGGCTGGTAACTTTTTTATTGAAGGACGTTACTACTACGCGCTGGCCGATATTTTCGGTAACTCAAAAACCGACGACTTTGGACGCTCGGCAAACAAAACGATATATGCAAGAGTGGGTTATTCAATAAGGTTGTTCTAAAAATCAGAGACATATACAAGCAAGAGGGCTTCCAAATTGGAAGCCCTCTTGCTTGTATATGTCTGTAAAGGAATCAACGTCCTTTATACATCTCATCATAGTATTTCTCGTACTCGCCACTTGTTATGTTATCCATCCAAGGTTGGTTATCGAGATACCACTGCACAGTTTTTTCTATACCCTCTTCGAACTGCAAGCTTGGTTCCCATCCGAGCTCGCGCTGCAACTTGGTTGAGTCGATAGCATAGCGCAAATCATGACCTGCACGGTCTGTAACATAAGTGATGAGGTCGAGCGATGCACCCTCTGGGTTACCAAGCATACGGTCAACGGTCTTTATTATCACTTTAATGATATCAATATTCTTCCATTCGTTGAATCCACCGATATTGTATGTATCGGCAATCTTTCCATTATGGAATATAACATCAATAGCACGTGCATGATCGACAACATACAACCAGTCGCGTACGTTCTCACCTTTACCATATACCGGCAATGGCTTGCGATGGCGAATATTGTTTATGAACAGAGGAATAAGTTTCTCTGGGAACTGGTAAGGACCATAGTTATTTGAACAGTTGGTTACTATTGTAGGCATGCCGTATGTATCGTGGAATGCACGTACAAAGTGGTCGCTACTAGCCTTTGATGCCGAATATGGGCTATGAGGGTTGTACTTGGTTGTCTCGTAGAAAAAATCCTCGCCATAAGCCAAATGATGCTCACCCGATGAAGCTGTTGTTGTGAAAGGAGGCTCTATACCCTCGGGATGGCTTAGTTCCAACGCACCATACACCTCGTCGGTTGAGATGTGATAGAAACGTTTGCCTTCGTATTTCTCGGGTAACGATTCCCAATAGAGCTTTGCTGCCTGTAAAAGTGACAATGTTCCCATCACATTTGTACGTGCAAAAGTAAATGGATCTTTAATGGAACGGTCAACGTGGCTTTCGGCTGCAAGGTGGATGATACCATCAACCTTATGCTCAACCATAAGATTATACATTGCATCAAAATCGCAAATGTCTGCCTTGAAGAATGTGTAGTTAGGTTTGTCCTCAATGTCTTTCAAATTGGCCAAATTACCGGCATAAGTAAGTTTATCGACATTAATTATATGGTAATCGGGGTATTTGTTGACAAATAGACGTACAACGTGCGAACCTATAAAACCGGCACCGCCGGTAACAATTATACTACGTTTCATATCCTTATTATATTATTTGTTTGCTTTAATTCTCTTTATACAATACTCCATTGATTCTCTCCAATGTGGAATATCAATATCGAATGTATTCTTAATCTTTGTCTTGTCGAGCACAGAGTATGGCGGACGTGTTACAGGCGATGGGAACTCGCTGCTGTGGCATGGGTTTATGCGACACGATGTATTACCTGATGCAGCGGCAATCTCAACGGCAAAATCATACCACGAACATACACCCTCATTTGAGAAATGATATATTCCTTCATTTCCACTATATACACCCGCCTCTATTATTGAAAATATAGCCAAAGCAAGGTCGCCAGCGTAGGTAGGTGTACCAACCTGGTCAAAAACGACATTGAGTTGTTCCTTTTCTGATGTCAAACGCATCATTGTCTTGAGAAAATTGTTGCCAAATTCGCTATACAACCAAGCTGTACGGAAAATAAGTGCTTTACAACCACTTTCAAGAATAGCTTGTTCACCATGCAGTTTGGTGCGGCCATATACTCCCAACGGGTTCAGAGGCATATCTTCGGTACGCGGAGTGTTACCGTCACAACCGAACACATAATCGGTTGATACATGAAACAACGTACCACCAACTTCCTTCATTGCGCGTGCAAGGTTACCTACAGCTGTTGCATTTATTAACTCTGCAGTTGCTTCGTCACTTTCGGCCTTATCGACATTGGTATAAGCTGCGCAGTTGACAATAGCATCAATTGAGGCCACCTTGACTGCATTCATTACCGCATTGGCATCGGTGATATCTAACTCTGCAACATCTGTAAAAATATAATTATTGGGAGATACAGCGCCCAAACGTTGCATCTCGCAACCCAACTGGCCTTTAGCTCCTGTTACAAGTATATTCATAATCAATACATTTTTTCGTTGTAATCAAACAGGTAATCTGCATCAGAAATATTCTTGCTTAGCTTGTCTTTCTCGGAAAGCAACACCTTCTCTACAGGAATTCTCCAATCGATTGCAAGCTCTGGGTCGTTCCATGCAACAGAACCCTCGCTCTCCTTATTATAGTAATTATCGCACTTGTATTGGAAAACCGCCTCATCGCTCAACACGGCAAAGCCATGAGCAAAGCCACGTGGGACAAAGAACTGGCGATGATTATCCTCGGTAAGTTCTACAGCCACATATTTGCCAAAGGTAGGTGAACCCTTGCGGATATCCACAGCGACGTCTAGTACTGCACCTTTTATGCAACGTACCAATTTACTTTGCGAATAGGGAGGCTTTTGAAAATGCAGACCACGAACAACACCATATGAAGACTTTGACTGATTGTCCTGAACAAATGTGGTGCGGCATACTTTCTCTTCAAACTCACGTTGCGAAAACGACTCATAAAAATAGCCTCTGTCGTCTTTAAAAATACGTGGCTCTATGATAACAACGCCTTCTATTTCTGTTTTAATAACTTCCATAACATTTATATCCGTTAAAATGTTCCACAGTGCTGGATACGACACTGTGGAACATTGATATTATTCCTTTATAAGTTCAAACTCAGCACCTGATGCAAAATCCTGACCATTGTGTGAACTCAAGGCTGTAAAGCGCACATAACGTGCCTTGACAGGTTTCTTGAATATCACTGTCTGTTTGTCAGAACTATATGGGAAGTTGCCTTCAGCAACAGGCTCGCTCCAGTTCTTACCATCGGCGCTAACCTGCAACTTATATCCCTTGATATTACCATTATTACCGCCATCCTGGCGAGGCATATACTTGAAGCCCTTGATAACCACCTCTTCGTTGGCATCAAAATCAATCCAGTGAGGATAGATAGCAACTGTCACCGAATACATTGTGTGCCAAATTGTGCTTGGGTCGCCATCGAGCATCTTTTCGGCCTCGTTACCAGGCTCACGGCTAGAACAGAAAGCAACAGTGATAGGAATTGAAGTAACTGCTTCATAGCTATATGTAGCGGCCAATGCAGGAGTTGCCTTTTCCCAAACAGTGATGTCACCACCCTTGCTCATGTTTATAGGCTCGGTATAGCGCAATTTCTTGCCATTCTTACCTATTCTATAATAAATCTCTGCATTCTCCTTTTCACAGTTCATTGTTACTATACCACGAATATCGCGCTTGATAACTACAGGAAGAATTCCTGAAGATGCTACATTTGCCAGAACTGTATAGTTGTCACCGGCCTTTACAGGACGCATGATGAAACCAACGCTATTTTCACCGGCTCTAACAAGGTCGTGGTCAAGTGGACCACCCTGTCCGCAACTGTTACCGCCAAGACCATTGACTTTGCTGTCGAGATGCAACCATGTACCAGAAGAAGCCGGCAACTGATATGGGTGAGCAGCCTCGGTCAACTCTACGTCGGTCCATGGAAGTGCCGATGTAGAAAGACCGCAAGTATTCACAAAGATAACACCATTACCGGCATCGTTTGTGAGAGCAGCCCAACGTACCTCTTCACGGTTAGCCATATCCTGTGGTTTTGGGAAGTGAACGAACTGGTCGGCAACTGTGCTTGAATACTGCTGTATAAAGGCACCTGTACAACGGTCGTTATAGTTGTTCCAAGGACCACGTCCATAGTATGTATAGTTTTTCAAATCAGTAGGCAACTGCAACATATAACCGATACGTGCAAGCAATGTGTTAGCATCACTACCTGTTACAGAACTATTCAATTCAACAGAACCATCGGGATAGATAGTCCATATTCTGTTAGAGACAAAATGGAACTCGTTTTCACCGAACTCGCGTTTGTCATTTTGAACAGTAAAGCTGTTATCCTCGTTCTTGATGCGACGACCAGGGTGTTTAGCCTGAGTACGAACAATGTACTGCAAAACAACAGTTCCGTCATTGTTTTTCTTAGACACAAATGAAAGAACTTCATCTTTCAAATCGTAAAGTCCCAAAGCAAACCAACGGTTCCAAGCCCAGATATCATTATCAACAGGAGCACGGAACGCGCTCAAAGTCATAGAGCTACCCTTTTCAAATACTGTAGTATTACCATAAACAACATTGTCAAGAACACCGGTCTTGTTGTTGAATGATATAGTAAATCCATTTCCTGTGATTTCTGTTGTCGCATCGGCCTTATTTTCTTTAACGACAACTTTTTGAGTGTTCTTTGCTACATCGACCAATAAAGCAGCTTTAACAGCATCCTGAATCTTCAACTGCTCCTCCATCTGAGCATAGCCTTTCTTTGCCCAAGGCATATCTTTCTTAAGCAAGAGCTGAACTTTTACAAAATACTCTTTATCGGCCTTGAATTTAGATGCATCGAAACGCAACTTGAAGCTCTTAGCCTCACGTGGTGCGATATGCATGCCAGGCATATAGTATGAATCGATTTGTTTACCATCTTCCCAAAGAGAAACCTTAACATCAAGGTCGCACAATGAGTTGAAGTAACGTTTGTTGAATATCTGAATCTCACCATTCTCGAGCATCTTGATTCCGGCATTCTGGTAAACCTTCTTTACCTCGAAATATTGTGGTTTTGGTGAGTGGTCGGGGAACATCACACCGTTCATACAGAATGTATGGTCATTCGGACGGTCGCCGAAGTCACCACCATAACCCATATACTTATCACCGGTCTTTGGATCTACATTCCAAAAAGCCTGGTCGGTCCAATCCCATATAGCACCACCGATGAAGAAGTTTGTACTTTCGATAGCCTCCCAATAGTCGACAAGGTTACCAGCAGCATTACCCATAGAGTGAGCATACTCAGAAATATGGAAAGGATATACAATACCCATCTTACCCTTTACAGCCTCACGTGTCCAACCTATTGAAGGATACTGGTTAGAACCCATATCGACAATATTGTTGTTACGCTCGTACTGAACCGGACGTGAAGGATCGAATGCGTGCAACTCTTTATATGCCTCTACAAAGTTATTACCAGGACCAGCCTCATTACCAAGTGACCATATACAAACAGACGGACTATTTATTGTAGCATGTGCCATCTCCATTACGCGTGCGACATGCGCATTTTGGAACTCCTTGACATGAGAAAGAGAAGCATCGCCATAATAATACTCATGACTCTCTATATTTGCCTCATCCTCAAGATATATACCGTATTTATCACAGAGATAGTACCAATATGGTGCATCGGGATAGTGAGCGTTACGCACATGATTGATGTTACCCTGCAACATCAGCATAACCTCTTTTTCCATCTGCTCGCGTGTAACGGCATGTCCATGCTCAAGACTGCTCTCGTGACGGTTTACACCTTTCATCTTGATAGGTTTACCATTCAAATAATAATAACGGCCTGCCAATCCGAATTCATCCTCCTCGGACTTTGTTTCACGTATTTCAACCTCGCGGAATCCCATATATGTAGAAGCCATTTCTACAGTACGACCTTTCTTATCGAGCAAGCTAACAACAAGTGTATAACGGTTAGGCTCCTCGGCACTCCACTTTGCAGGATTAGCAACTGCAAGAGGAATATTCACTGTTGTTGTTTCACCCTTGGCAATCTGTGCTACACCATTTATAGCAACAGCTCCATCAACAAATTCGTTGTCGTCGCTGTAAAGTTCATTTTTGTAAAGCTGAACCTTAACCTTATAGTTCTTTGCAGCTTTCTTTGTAAGGTTGCGCACATCAACTTCAATGTTTGCAACAGCATCTACATACTGTGCATCCAAGTCTGTGCGTACACGGATATCACGCAATTCTACAGGGTTTCTTGATGTCAATGAAACAGTACGGAAGATACCCGGCAAGCGGAACATATCCTGTGCCTCAAGAAATGAAGCATCGCTGTTACGATAAACCTCAACAGCAATAAGATTCTCGCCTTCAACAAGATACTTTGTAATATTAAAAGATGCGAGATTGCGAGAGTTCTTTGAAAAACCGACATACTTGCCATTTACCCATAGATAGAAGAATGAATCAACTCCATCAAAATTAAGATAAATCTCACGTCCTTTCCAATCGGCCGGAACATTAAATGTACGACGATATGAACCTACTTCGTTTCGGAACTTATATGTAGTGTGGTGAGCAGCAGGCTCGCGCATTACACCACCCTTCCAGTCGCCAACAACAACCTGATGCTTGAAAATTACAGGCTGGTTAACATAAATTGGAGTACCGTACTTCTGAGAGCCATCAGGCTGCAAGCCATAGACATTCCAGTTCATAGGAACTTCAACCTTATCCCATGCCGAAGCATCGAAATCGGTTTTAAAGAAGTCGGCAGGACGCTCCCAAGGATTGGCAACCCAATTGAAATCCCATGTACCATCAAGAGACAAATAGTATTCACTGTTTTCAGGAAGCACCTTACGTGCATTCTCTTCGCTCTTGAAGTTGAAGAACCAAGCCTTTGGTTGCTCTTTGTTCAACGAGAGCTCTTCGGGAGACTCCCACTCTACCAAACCGGCCTCTTGCCCCTTTTCATAGCTATAACCACGAGGTGCTTCTACATCCCCGTAAGCAAAGCCTTTAAGGTTTTGTCCAAAGCAAGTCAATGACATCATAAATGTCATCACCACTGCTGAAACGAATCTTTTTTTCATAGAATTTATATTAAAATTAGTTATTGGTTATCTTTTTAGCAACAGCTATGCTTACAGGATGAGCAAACCGCACATCGTTGTATTC
The DNA here is from genome assembly GCA_045644465.1 of Bacteroidaceae bacterium. GTDB lineage: Bacteria > Bacteroidota > Bacteroidia > Bacteroidales > Bacteroidaceae > HGM04593. The sequence continues at coordinate 3,226 of JAZRGV010000038.1, read as the reverse complement.
CACATCATCATTAAAAGCTATTTTACAACATCCCTATACGCACATACTCACGCACAAGCATAAAACTTTGTAAAAATAGCACAATTTTTCCTTATTATAAAATAAATACTATAATAAAAGTCATACATATATAAAAAAAAATAAAAGCCACCAAAGTGACTTTTATTCTAAATGCTTAAACTAAAAACAGGAAATTAGTTCTTAGCAGCCTCAAGAGAAGCCTTACGGAAAGCCTTCATTGCCTTCTCGAGCTCCAAAGATGCTTTACGTGCACGTGTACCTGCAGCTTTGTTACCCTTCTCAGCCTGAGCTGCTGCGTCAGCTGCAAATGCAGCATAAATTTCCTGAATGTTTGCGATAAGTTCTTTCATAATATTTTCGTTATTAAGGTTAATGATGCACAAAGATAATAAAAATCACAATATCAAGGCATAAATGATGTTTTTTTTGCAAAAAATCTAAAAAAAAATCATTTTTCATTGCAAAACAGTCCAAATCAAGAGCATAAGTAACACATACACAAGAAAAAAAACAAGAATAAAAAGCATAAAAGATTGCAAAAACATTTTTTTAATATATCTTTGTGAATAACGTTATTATTTGTTTCGTTAACCTATACAATAATAATAGACAAACATACAGAAATGAACAAAAAAGTATTTGTATCAGGTTGCTACGATATGCTCCACTCCGGACATGTAGCATTTTTCAAGGAAGCATCTACTTACGGAGACCTTTATGTAGGTATTGGTTCTGATGCAACAATACAGGATCTTAAAGACCGCAAGACAATAAATACCGAGCAAGAACGTCTTTACATGGTAAAAGCCATACGCTATGTTAAAGATGCATTCATCAACAGTGGTAGCGGAATGCTAGACTTCGCAGAGGACGTAAAAGCGCTTAAACCGGATATTTTCTTTGTAAACAGCGACGGATACACTCCTGGCAAAAAAAGATTTTGCGAAGAGAACGGCATTGAGCTTGTTGTCAGTAAACGCATACCCGAAGCCGGATTACCCACACGCTCAACAACCGCATTGCGCCAAGAGTGCAAGATACCATACCGCATAGACCTTGCCGGTGGATGGCTCGACCAGCCATACGTAAGCAAATATCACCCTGGCGCAGTACTTACAATAAGCATTGAACCTGATTACGACTTCAACAACCGTAGTGGAATGAGCACATCATCGCGCAAGGCCGCCATTGAAATGTGGCATATAGACATTCCTGAAGGCGACCGCGAGACACTCGCAAAAATGGTATTCCGTTACGAAAATCCTCCCGGAAGCCCATACATAAGCGGCTCACAGGATGCCATAGGCATTGTAATGCCATGCTTGAACAAACTTAACTACGACAACAATTATTGGCCAACAAACATTGAAAGTATTAAAGACAGCGATGTACTCGATTTTATTGAGAAAAATCTATGGCTTGTACCATTGGCACCTCGAGACAACAGATATGACGTACTTGCCGACACACACATTGATGCAGAAGGAGCAAAACGCCTTGCTAAAGCAGCAGACGACTGCTGGCTGGCACTGTTAAACAAAAATATTGATGCATGGGGAAAAGCCACAACCGAATCGTTCCATGCACAAGTTGCAATGTTCCCAAACATGATATCAGACCACGTACAAAAGGCTATCAATGAATACAAGGATTTGGTGAAAGGTTACAAAATCACCGGTGCCGGCGGTGGCGGTTACCTTGTAATCATCAACGATAAACCCATAGACAAGGCTATCCAGATAAGAATAAGACGTAAATAACAGTACAAAACAATTAATATATGAAAGGAATCGTTTTAGCAGGTGGGTCAGGAACACGTCTCTACCCCATCACAAAAGGAGTGAGCAAACAGATGTTACCCATTTACGACAAGCCAATGATATACTACCCTATATCTGTATTGATGCTTGCCGGAATTAGAGAAATACTTATAATATCTACACCGCAGGACCTCCCCGGTTTCAAGAGACTTCTTGGCGACGGCAGCGACTACGGAGTGCGATTTGAATATGCCGAGCAACCATCACCCGACGGCCTTGCACAAGCATTCATCATTGGAGAAAAGTTTATTGGCAACGATTCAGCTTGTCTTGTACTTGGCGACAACATCTTCTACGGCAACGGCTTCTCAGCAATGCTCCGCGAGGCAGTACAGGCTGCAGAAAAAGAAGATAAAGCAACAGTATTCGGATATTGGGTTGACGACCCCGAACGTTATGGCGTTGCCGAATTTGATAAAGAAGGCAACTGCTTGTCAATAGAAGAAAAGCCCGAAAATCCAAAATCGAACTACGCGGTCGTAGGCCTCTATTTCTACCCCAACAAGGTTGTTGAGATAGCCAAAAACATCAAGCCATCAGCACGTGGCGAACTTGAGATAACCACTGTAAACCAACAATTTCTTGATGACAAACAACTAAAGGTACAAACCCTCAAGAGAGGATTTGCATGGCTCGACACCGGTACACACGATTCGCTTGCCGAAGCATCAATTTTTGTCGAAGTCATTGAAAAACGTCAAGGCCTAAAGATTGCATGTCTCGAAGGAATAGCATATCGAAAAGGATGGATTACAGAAGAGAAGATGCGTGCATTGGCACAGCCAATGATAAAAAACCAATACGGACAATATCTGCTAAAGGTTATCGACGAGTTAAAACGCTCTTAAAACATATACAAAAAGCACTTTTGTAAAAAAAGAGCAAAAAATTCTTGGCGTAACCAAATAAACGCACTATCTTTGCACTCGGAAATGAGAAATCGTTTCACACAAGGTTGGTTCCGTAGCTCAGCTGGATAGAGCAACGCCCTTCTAAGGCGTGGGTCAAGCGTTCGAATCGCTTCGGAATCACAAAAAAATCTCGCAATTGCGAGATTTTTTTGTTTTATGCAAGACTATATATAAAACCAAGTCGGAATCAAAAGACATTACAAAACGGACAAAACTTTCCTCATAATTTCATAATCGCTTTTTTCTCCGGGAGTCTTGAAATCTGATATACGCAATTCGCCGTTTTCATCAACCACATATACATACCTCTTAAACGACCACTCCTTTTCTTCATAGCTGTCACAAGAAAAACGTGCTACCACTATTGCACAATACACATTATCTGAAGCAGTGGCAACGCGCTCTACTTTCTCAACATCATATACTACGCTTTCGAAATAATCCTGACACTCTACAAACAAATCATATGCACCA
>JAZRGV010000037.1:0-25030 GCA_045644465.1 Bacteroidaceae bacterium | reverse complement strand
TTCACTTTGTAATTATACACAACCAAATCTCCTGTAAAATTTACATTATACTTTTCCCCTTTAATGATAATATTTGGTGCGTATGTATTTATAGAAATCTTAAGTCTATCAGTGGGATATTTAACCCATTCTAAAATGATTGATTGCTCCTCGGTCGAAAAATTATTCCATTTAATAATCTGTTCAGAATAATTTACATCAAGAACAATAAATTCTGATTTCTCCAAATCTACCTTTGTGATTTTAGGATGTTCAAGCGATTGACATCCTAATAATAAGGTCATCAAAATGGCGTGGAAAATACGTGTCATTATCTTTTTCCCTTCTTGCGTAAGATAAACGTTTATTCCGAAACTTCGTTTTGAAATTTTTTCATAATCAAATTATACAGTTCCTTCCCTTGCTCAATTCCCTTTATCACCCGTATTGGACGGATTGACCGTGAATGAACTTCTATAGAATTCATATTACGTCCCATATCAAAGGCTTCTACACACTTATTTTTCGTATTTATTATAATCCCTATTGTTCGTCCGCTTCCAAAATTTAAATAATAATTACAACTAACAAAAGCCACCCTTCTTTCTTTAATATCATTCAGACTCCTTAATAATTTTGATACTTCTGCTGGCGATAATTTTACCTCATCAATTTTTTTCCGTCCTTGGGGATTAATAGATGGAGCAGCTTTTATAATTGACATTGCCGCATTCTCGTCAATATTGAAAAGCAAGCATTCAGAATTAGGAATGCACCCCATCATCATAATCGATATTATTAAAAATAACAGAATTTGTATTTTCATACTTCCCCTATCTTGACAAACAATAGTCAGTCATTAGAATCCGAGGGACTTGTCCCCGGGAGCCAACAGGGTCAAGTATGTATTGCGTCAAGTATGTATTGCGTCAAGTATGTATTGCGTCAAGGGGGAAATGTGAAAAATCTTTTTCTGAAGCGTTCGTAGAGCATAAACGCGGATAGCGCGGACGTATTCGGCCGCGCGTTTGGGGTTCAGGGGAGCGAGCTCCCCTGATGGGGGCTGGGGCTACGCCCCAGTATTGTTATGATTTTTGGCGCGTGCAAAGATATGAGCGAATAGTGCGCGCGCCGCTTTTAGCAATCAACGATTTCCACACTGTTTACAGTAGGCATTGGCAGGTTGCCGTAAATCAATTTGGCCTGGGCTTGCGCAAATTGATCTCGAGTTCCAAAGCCAAGCTCATGCATACGCTTAGCTCCGATCGCTTGGTGGAAGCCTCGCATCTTCCGTTTGAAGAACGCCTCACTATCTCGGTTCGGTGTAGGATCTCCGCGGAGGATGTGCCATCCGTAGGTGATGAGCTTTCTGCCGATTGCGCAGGCAACCTTGTTGCGGGGCTTGCCCCGGTTGACCATCGCCCATCCCCATTTGCCGAGCTTCGAGTTCGCGCACGAGGTGAGGACCGACTGGCCGGCTTCGGTGAAGAAGAACTTCACATCCTGCCTTCCCTCTCCGTCAAGCGGTTTGTGAAGTCCGCCGCGTCTCTTCGCATTCTCCTCCTCGTTTCCGCTGGAATCGACAATCGGAGAGAAGCCCCCGTAGGCCGCGAGCTTCGAGGCCTTGGAGAATCTGTGTGGATCCTCGACGGCGGCCTCCAGCGCGAATGCGCCCTTGTAGTTGACGCCTTGGAGCTGCATCAACTTCAGCATCCTCGGATTGGTGAGGACGATCTCGGCGATCCTCTTCGAGAGCGCCTCTTTGCGCGCAAACAGACGGTCGTAGTCTTCCAGCAGCGTCTCGAGTTGCTCTTTCGCGAAGCCTCCGATTCCGGTCTCGGCGATTGTCGCCCGGAGTGTGGCGGTCTTGGCCTTCCCGCCCCTGATCGGAAGCTTGTAGCCCTTGCGGCTGCAGACGCTCCAGATGCGGTTCGAGATCCGCGTCACCTCCTTCGACGTGTCGCGGTAGGCGAACATGATGTCGCGGTATTCCGTGTACCTGTCGGACGGCGTCCAGACGAATTCGTCAATGTCGCCCTTGATGTAGGCGAGCGCCAAGTTCTCGGCATCCACGATGTCGCAGATCCTGCGCTTGCGCTCCTTGTTCGCGATGGTGTCGGACCGGACTACCTCCGCACGGTATCCGGCTTCGTTGAGCATCCGCCTGAGGTTCGCCGAGTTGGTCGAGGCCTCGATGATGGTGATCGAGTCGAGGTCGACGTGCCGCTCGTACGTTGCGACCATGGCTTCAATGTCCATGCACTTGATCTCCCGGTGGAGGCAGGGATTGAACCGGTCCGACCAGTCCCAGATGGAGATGGCCAGCTTCTTCGAGTGGGCGTCCATGCCGATCACGAACCGGGGTTCGTCTTCGGTGCTGCGGCGCCGCAGTTGTCTTTTTGCGCTCATTGTGCTACCTTATGGGTGCTGTCGCGTATCGGAGTAGGCGGGCTGCAAGGTTGCATTCAAGTATCCGAGGTCTTTCGCCTCAAGCAGGTGGTTTCCGCCGGCGCTCAAACAGACCCTCGAGCGTGAGCCGTGTGACCGGCCTAGCTCATGACCCTAACGAGCGTCTCCCATGCGTACAGCAAGTGGTTACCAGCCACCTGCTGTTCCGTATCATACTCCAATACGCGGCAGTCTTTCAACCCCGGGTACTATTCCTCTTTCAGGGGAACGCGCAATATATTACCAACAGATATTTGTGTCAAAATATGAGAAGGGTTTCGTATTTCGCGGGTTTAACAGATAATGGATAGTAGAATTGGAGGATTTTAAATGAAGAATGCGAAAGAGTTGAATATTAAAGGAACTACTGTTCGGGTCTTGAGAGTTGGAGAGGAAGATTATATATGTCTTACGGATATGGCTGGTGGGCGAGGGGATGACGTTAGAGCTGCGGATGTTATTAAAAACTGGCTGCGAGCGCGCTATACATTGGAATTTTTAGGGACATGGGAGCAGTTGCATAATCCAAATTTTAAAGTGGTCGAATTTGACCACTTTAAAGCGCAAGCAGGATTACCGAGTTTTACTTATGATTCAAGATGGGGTTCCTCAGTCAGAGCGGCTTAAACGATTAAATGAAATAGCCATTCATCAGATGCGAGTTCTTTCATCTGGCGGAGGTCGAAATCTCTTAAAGTAACAGAGAAAAAATGATATAATGTAAGCGTTATGAGAGAGAATATTCAAAATAATCTGTTAGTGGGTTATTCGGCTGCATACCACATGCGCGCGGAGCGTATCAGAAAACTTCTCGTTGTGGTTGTTGGAGCGGTTGCGTCATTGTTTACCGGATGTGTGCAGCTCGAATTGTCCAGTGCTGCGGATTGTGATGAGAATTCGAAGATGCGCTTTTGCGATGTCGGCAGTGCGTATGGTTTCGATTGGGGTAAGAACGCACAGTATATGCTGGATCGGCGCCTTCAAGACAATGCTGGCAAAGTCGACGAACGGGCTATTCAGCGATTGATTGTCTCCCGGACTTGGTGGGAGGTTTTAGCCGCATATGGTTCGTTTGGGATTGTAATGCCGCTTGAGTACACCGTGTGGCTTGAGGCGAAAGAATGAAACTCGTTGTATGCTTTGATGGTACCTGGAACGAGGCGTCGACGCGTACGAACGTGTGGAAGCTGAAGCAGGATATCGATTGTTCCGATGATTCGGATACTCAGGCAACGTATATCGAGGGAATTGGAACGGTAGTCGGAGATGAGTTGCTTTCGGGCTTGTTTGCCGCCGATTTCAAGCGTCCGCTCGGTCTTGGATACCGCTGGCTGGCGAAAAAGATTCTGAATGCCCCGGCGAACGAAGATGTAAAAATCTATCTTTTCGGATTCAGCAGGGGTGGATACCTTGCGCATACTATGAGTTGGCTGCTTTCCGAGGTGGGCATCCCCCGTAAGTTTGCAGACGCGCTTTTGATAGCCGATGCTTACGCCGACAAGGATGCAAAGGCGATGATAGAGTTGAAAAAGGGTGGCACGACTCCATCTCCAGGTATTAAAATGCTTGGTTTGTGGGATGCGGTGACTTCGCCGAACGATATTTACAAGGGTTATCATGATGGGCTACGTGCCGCAAATGTAAAGAATATATTTCATGCGTTAGCAACTGATGAGAAGCGCAAGCTTTTCGGGGCGATGCAGTATCAGCCTGGAGAGGGGATCTCTCAGCGATGGTTTTCCGGTGTGCACAAAGATGTTGGTGGCGGATATCCGGAAGATGAATGTGAACTTTCCGATGTGACGCTTGATTGGATGAAGCGCAACGCGATCCAATGCGGTTTGAAGTTCAAATCTTCGCTTCCAGAAATGTTGGGCTCCTACGATTTTTCGGCACTCAAGAAGATTCATAATGAAGAGACCGCATTGGATCCGATCGAGAACCGTATCTATCGGGAAGGTGAAATCATCGATGAATCAGTGCGCGACCGTATTAAAACACAGCGCGGCTATTTCCTTGCCGTAGCAGAACTTCCGCTTAGGCTGGTGAATTGGCTGAAGAGTATAGGTGATGCTGCCCCTCTTTAACTCCTTGACGTTTGGTTTTGACATATGCTTGTGGGTTCAAAATATGAAGCCTATAAATATGAGTGAAAAACGGCTCTTGTTAGGGCAGAAAAACGCCAAGATGGGATATTCGGCTGCATACCCCACGCGCGCGGAGCGTTTCATTTTAAGCCGTGTAGAAGTGGAAGAAGAGTAGAGATGGAGAAAGGTGGTATTGAAAAGTTGGTGGAAGATGTTCAGCAAATCGCACCGCTTTGAGACACGAACAGTTGTTCCAAATTTCTCCCCATCTCCACCTCTACACGGCTAAAAAACTCACCCCGAAACTCGAAATTAATGAACTCTCTGGATAAAATAGGGTCTGCGTTTTTGCGGCAGATTTTGCTGCGGATGAAGGAGCCGGGGGCTTCGCAGACGGAGCTGGCGCGGCGGATGAAGGTGTCGAGACCGTACATCACGAAGGTGCTGCATGAGGATGTGAACTTCTCGTTCCGGACGGCGGCGAAGCTGGCGAACGCCCTGAAGATGGACTTCTTCCCGGCTCTGAGGCCACAGGAAGAGGGTGGAAGTGGCACCGAAAACAGCGACGTAAGCTTCCAGTATGTGCAAAGTTGTAGTTGAAATGTCAGCGGCTATTATGCTAAAATACATGTAACTTTGTTTTATCTTTGTAGACAAAAGATAGAAAAGGATACATATGAAAGAAAACATTAAGATTGACTATCTCTCAAAGATGGATAAAATTATTGCCGAGAAGAAGAAGAAAGGTCTTGTCGGGATTAATTTTTGTATCCTTCCCGAAAATAAAAAAGCAGCCGAGGACTATCAAGGTATGGCTCGAGCATTTTGTATGGTTGAAGAGCTTAGGGCGAAAAGTTTTCTCAAAGCGACATCATCCAATTCTCTTTAATTTCTTGAATTAATTTTTAATGAATATTTTGGATGTAGTGAGGAGTTCGCGCACGCTTTTGAAAGCGCGTCCGTATATAGAGAGAAGTAAGCTTTTTACGCGTCATGGAATTGTTGATGGGTGGAAGTTTCCTCGTAAGATTGGTGATTGTCAGATTTCGGCTGCGTCCGTTTTCGGTGGGATGGATGTGTCGGTTTTGCAGATTGTTAGAGATAAAATAGCAACTCCGATTTTTATAGAAAACCTTATTTTCGCAGAGAATCCTTCTTTAGCCCAAGTGTATGAAAAAGAAATGGGGGATGCAGAGGCTATTTCTTATGTTGAAAAACATACGCCAGAAAAGGGAATGTCTTATTACAAAATCATTTGCGTTTCCAAGACAAGGTGCGGTGCGCGGTTTTCAATTTGTAAGGAGTTGATGCATATATATACCCAGCAAGTGCAAAAAGTCGGTGTCGCCGAAAAAATGCTTAAAAAGGCCATGGGATGGCGCAAGGTAATAGTGGAGGATTCAAAAGAACTGTCTTCTGAAACTGCTTGTTTTTACCATGCGGTAGAGGTTTTGTTGTCATGGGATTTTCGTGACAAACAGATTACGGCTGTAAAAAGAAGGTATGGGCAAGTTAGCTCATGCGATAAGCAAGTTGCTATTTCATTTATGATTCCGTTAAGTATCATAGAGCATGTATTTGATCGCACGGATGACGAGAAGGATTATTATGCGTTTTCCTACCAGTTGAATTCGCATTGCTAGTTTAATAATGTAAAGCTTTTCGAAGAAGTTATAATTCAGATGGGTTGGGTATTTGCGCAAGGCGGTTGTGGAGTGTGATCTAACGAGCTATAGGAAGAAAGTCGCGCACCTTTTGGTCGAGGAGAGCGCATCTCTCAGGAAAGAAGAGCACGCCTAGGCAAGTTGAGCAGGGTATAAAATGTTAGGCGGAGTTGGCAGGAGTGTGTTTAGGGCGTGGAAATGGTATAATATCAGGTGTTTTATGAGAGAGAAAACCCAAGAAAATTCACAAATGGGATATTCGGCTGCATACCCCACGGGCGCGGAGCGTTGTCGTTTTTAGTTGGAGTTGTGAGTTGGAGTTGTAGTCAGAGACCATGAAGCCGAAGCTTTATATTTTGGCAGGGGCCAACGGAAGTGGGAAAAGCACAATCTCCAAGGTGCTGTTGCCGGCAGAGGGGATAGTGTATATCAATCCCGACGATATCGCCAGGGAGTTTAATCCGGAAAATCCCGTTGCCGCACAGATTCAGGCAGGCAAAGAAACGTTGAAGCGAATCGATGCGCTTTTGAATCGAGGAAACTCCTTTGCGATAGAAAGTACATTGTCAGGGCTTGGATATTTGTCGGTCATAAAGCGTGCGCGGGAATCCGGCTATGAGATTTTGATTTGCTACACGTTCGTCGATTCGCCAGAAGCGTGCATCGAGCGAATAGAAGGGCGCGTCAGAAAAGGTGGACACTTCGTGCCGCCTGAAGACGTTCGCCGCCGGTATTACCGCAGCAAGCGCAATTTCTTCGCCAAATATTCAAGCGAAGCCGACTATTGGATGTTGTGCTACAACGGTGGGGATAATCCTGCGGTTGTTGCAGAATGTTATTACGGAAAATCTAAAGTAGTGTTTCAAGAACCTCTGTTTGAGAAATTCAAGGAGGATATTTATGAGTGAAATGGGTGCAAAGCTTTTTCAGATTGTTTCGAAGGCTGTCCATATGGCGCAGGAGGAGAACCGGCGTTTGGGCATACCGAATGTTTATGTGCTGAACGGAAAGCTTGTATGGCAGCTGCCGGATGGAACCGTTACATCTACAAAACCGGTTGAGGCTGGTGTTTAGGGGCAGGAAATAGTTGTTAGTAATGGAACCACGGAATACACTGAATACACGGAAAGATTTGGAATAGTTCGAGTTTGGAGTTGGCGTTCGAGAATGGAATCGGAGATTGTTAGGTGAGAGGTTTTGACAGGATTAACGGGATCGGTTAGATAGTTCGCGTTGTGAGTTGGAGTTAGAGAATGGAAATGGTATAATAATGTTGTGTTAAAGAGATGTGATAATAGAAATCAAAAGTTTGTAATGGGATATTCGGCTACATACCCCATAGGGGCGGAGTGTGTTGCTGAAGAGGGAACGGCGATATTGTCGAGTAAAGGAAATTATACGTCGTTTTCTTATGGCGATAATGTGATTCGTTTTATGACTTCGCCGCGGCTCTTGAGGTATGAGAAGGTCTTGAAGTGGGACAATGGTTACCTGGAAGTGATTGCGAACTACAACGGCAAGGAAGAAGAGGAATATATCGATCTTGTGCCGATTCTCGAGAATTTATTGATGGATGTGCCGGCGTTTCTTAGTCCAATCAAAAAAGTGGAGGTGTCGTATGCCTGAAGCCAAGATGAAGGAAATTGCGCATGGGTCATTCACTACGGAAGTTCTAGTCGAAGTTGAGAGTCGAAGTCGAACAGCGGTGAGTTTTTGTTTCTAGTTGGCAGGTTGGGGTTTTAACGCAGAGTAGCAGAGACGCAGAGAGGCAGAGAAAGGGTAGGTTAACACAGAGGCTCATAGGTGCGGAGAGAATTTTGAATTTAATTGGAGTTAATGCACAACAACAATGGAATCGATTGAAATAGATGTAGTTGACCAAAAGCTTCTGGCTGATGCTTTTAACGAAGGTGGCTATGTTTTAGATTTTACGGATGATTCGTTTGATCCATTCACTATTGATAGTGTGAATGTTGCTGTTAAGTCTCAATACCGTTTATCAAAGGCTAAGTCGCTTGCAAAATTTACTCAGGAAGGAGATCCGTATAAGGTATTAAAGTTGTATGCAGATCTTATAGCATATTTTGAGATTCGGTATGCACAAGAAGTTTTAGATAAAACAGAACGTGCACTTAAGATTCTTTCACTGAAAGATATATTAAATAAATATAGGGCGAGTGGACTAGGGGATTTTCAAATGCCCAATTTGGCAAGAATTCATTCGGAATATATTCGCAAAACTGTTGAAGGAGCAAATCGTCACATATCTGAGGGTGAATATGATAGCGCATTGACTAATGCTAGAACGTTGTTGGAAGAAGTCTTTTGTTTTGTGTTAGAGAAAAAAGGGGTGTCCAAATCAAAGAATTTGGATATATTTAGTTTGTATAATGAAGTTAAATCTGTATATGGGTTACGTCAAAATAATGAGTATGATAAAAGAGTGAATGGCCTGTTGTCGGGATTGGAGAAAATATTACAGTCAATAAGTGAGATGAGAAATGCTCAAAGTGATGCACATGGTCTTGGTAGCCGAAGATTAAAGATAAAAAGTCATCACGCTCGATTGTTTGTAAACTCTTCGCATGTAATGGCGGATTTTATATTGGCAGTTGCGGAATGATTTTGAGCTTTATCTAAAGTTCGTAAAATGAGAATCTGGAAGTTTTAAAAATAAGGTGTTTTAATGGTGCAACAGTTTAAGGATATGGTTCCTGTTGATCCCAGAGAGGGTAGCAATATTGAGTGCTATCGATATATGGGCAGTCATTGGATGGAGTCATTGCAAAATGCGGAATTAAAATTAGCAGACGTTAATGAGTTTAATGATATTTTTGATGGGAGAGGTGCTTGCATTAATGAATTGAACCGAGATGCTATTATTCAAATAATAGCTAATAGTAAAAATGAAAATGGACTGGTTGATAGAGAGGGATATTTGAATCGGCTCAAAAAAGCATTGATAATCCCCAAAGACGCAGTGGATTCGGCAACAGAAATTGTTCGTCAAAGTGTTCATTCGAGACAAATGGCTCAGGAAATAAAGATAATATGCTTCTCGAAGCCTGAAGGCAGGAATGCAGATGCTTTGATGTGGTCGCATTATGCTAATCAGTGGAAGGGTGTCCGTTTTGGTTTTAGTTTGTTGTATGATATACATAATGAGATAGATTTTAAATTATTGACGACGCCTTACATTCTAGAGCCTATTAGATATAGCGATAAGCGCCCTACGCTAGATTTGTCACAAATGACCACTTTGGAAAACGATCCAGTTTATATATATTTCTTCCGAAAGGCTTTAATTACTAAAAGCCTTGAATGGAGTTATGAATCTGAATGGCGTTTGATGGTTGACCGGACAAGGGCTGTTGTGAAGTTTGTTAATAATAAAGAAATGTCATTTTGGAAATTTCATCCTTTATTGCTAAAGAGTATTGATTTGGGTCCTGGAGTTGATAAGGAAGATGAAAATAAATTGCTAAGTTTTATTAAGTTAAATTATTCACATGTAAAGGTAAATCGGGTAATCCTTGATGAAATGCAATATCAACATAAGTATGAGCCAATATATGCAGGAAATGCTTAAAGTATTGAAGTGTTGATGTGGCAAGTTGTGGACATAGTCGTAAATGTTGTGTCGTATAAGAGAATCCGTGTGTGAAGAAAAAGGGTATACTATAAAGTAAATTTATTGTGTAGGAAATTGAACAAAAAACAGTAATGAGATATTCTGTTGTATACCCTATGAGTGCGGAGCGTTTGTTTTTTGTTATGAGAGGTGAAAAACAAGAATGGGAAATAGAATGACTAAAGGTAAGTATTATAACAACTGGCGGAAATTGCTCTCTAATAAACGATTGTACATGTCCAATGATAGGCAGTTGCGATTGCAGATTGCATTGGACGAAAGGACAAAAGGGGATCGTTCACCGTTTGAGCGTGATTATGATCGTATCTTATTTTCCCCTGGGTTTAGGAGGATGGCAGGGAAAACTCAAGTTCAGCCATTTGCAGAAATTGATTTTATTCACAACAGATTGACACATTCAATAGAAGTGGCTGCCGTTTGTCATTCCCTTGCAAAAAAAGTATTTCAGTTTCTTTTGGAAAATAAGGATGTAACTGGAAAAGATAAAGAGTCTTTTGTGTGGGCCACGAAGGCTGCAGGAATTGCCCATGATATTGGCAATCCTCCTTATGGCCATGCAGGTGAGGCCGCCATACAATCATGGGCAGAATGTCTGGACAATAGGATTATGCCGAATGAAAAAAGCTGGTATGATATAGAAATATTTGATGGTAATGCCCAGGGGTTCCATTTGTTATCTAGGCACGATCCTAGACCAAATTCTTATTATCATTTTACATGTGCTAGTTTAGGTGCCGTGGTTAAATATCCGTGGACATCAAAGGAGGCAAAAGAGAAAAGGAAATTTGATGTATTCATGGTAGATGAAGAAGCGTTTAAATTGATATGGCATGAATTAGGGTTGGTAAAAGAGGGGCGATATTTGCGACATCCATTATCGTATTTGTCAGAGGCTGCCGATGATATTTGTTATAGAATTTTAGATTTTGAAGATGCTATTGTGTCTGGAATTTTATCTGAAAATGTTGTGCGAAAAATTATGATTGGAGGGTTAAAGAAGGAAGACCAAGAGAAGGCTGAGAATGAAAAAAAAGATATTCAGTGGATTCGCGGTAAATTAATTGGAACGTTAATAGGGGAGTTTTCGTCGGCATTTACTAAAAACTATGAAAAGATAATGAATGGCGAATTTAAAAATACTGATTTGAAGTCTTGTCTTTCTAAACGTACTGGGGTTGGTAAAATGCTGAATGAATTGGATAAAAGATATAATGCACTATTTACCGAGCGCCATAAAGTTTTGCATGAAATAGGAGGATATCATCAACTTCCAAAGGTCTTGAATAGTTATTGGGTTTTATTAAAGGCAATGTATGCGAATGAAAGACGACAGGTGCCTTGTTTTAAGGATTTAAATTCTATGCCTAAAGAGCTAGTCCGTTTGGCGTGGGGTGAGGAATATTATGATCATAATAGGGATAATGGTTTTGATTGGTGGCTTCATGCGGTGATTGACTTTGTGTCAGGTATGACAGATGGGTATCTTAAAAAATTGGCATTAAACATTGGCTGATTTTGCAAGGTTTTTAGGTCGCTTTTATGTTAAGAGTTTGAATTATGTTGGTTTGGCGATATATGGATTTAAAATATGGAGTTCAGTCGGCGATGACTGGACGATTCAAGTTGTCTAGGATTCAAGATTTAAATGACGCGTATGAAATGCGTTGTGTCTGTGTTGGACAGCTAAAATCCAAAGTTCAACGTGAGTTTCGTAAGCAAATTATAAAACATTACAAAGAAGCTCCTCCAGTAGATGGGCTTGGGCGAAAAAAGTTACAATTAGATGTCGCATTGCAGGAAGCTCAAAATTGTACCGCAAAGTACCTGAATTCGGTCTTGATGGAGCGAAAAATACCTGAAGCACGACAAAAGATTTTGTGTTTTTCTGATGCGACAGTTGTAGATAGCAATTCGGATTTACTGCTTTGGGGGCACTATGGAGATAAGGGTGCGGGAGTAAGAGTTTTACTTGATATACCTGGTGAGAGAAATGATACATACGCCATTCGTAAAGTGCGGTATACGGAATTGCGTCCGATATTGAATATTTCTCTTTTTAATAGTTGGATGGATCTGAAGGTTATGACACCTTTTTTTGAGGAGAGCGTTTTCACAAAAGGACTTGGTTGGTCTTATGAGCATGAGGTACGCTTGTTGGCTAGAAATGGAGCTTCATCGTTAATCTATGAGAATGGAATGGACTTTATTTGTTTTGATACATCCTTTGTAAAATATATTGATTTTGGACCTTTGACTATAAGAGAAAAAACCGATAAGATAGTTGGCGAGATTAAAAAGAATGAAAAGTTGAGTCATATTCAATGTAGAATTGCAAGTTTTAGTTCTGTGAAGTATCAGTATGATTATGTTGATTATGATGAGTTGCTAAACGCTGAACGTTAAGTTCTAAACTAACTCTTAACCACCTCTGTTCGACTTCGACTTTGAACTTCGACTAACCCGCAACCCGAAACCAACTAACCCCTAACTCCTAATTCCTAACCACTAATCCATGACTCCTAACCGTCGAATTTTCCTCAACATCATCGCGACATACGGGCAGAGTGTGTATGCACTCATAACTAGGCTGTTTTGTGGCTGGCGGAATGATAATGGTTGCATTATTGGTCTTTGAATGAGGATGGTTCGAGGCGGAAGTGCCGCTGATGATGAATATGAGGCGGACATATACAGTAAAACATATATACACAAGAGCAGTCCCTTTGTGACTTTTAAAGATGCAAACGAGTGGCAAGAATGCTAAAGAAATAGGCGGTTATGTTCTCAAGTGGGAAAATCTCATTCCTGGGGATATTGTGCTATCACGACATACGTTCGGGTTCGGAATTGAAAAGATTTCTGATGTAGTAACTAGTAAAATCATAAGAACTGGCTCCCAAGGGGAATATTCGCATGCCATGCTATATTTGGGGCAAACCATAGTGCATGCACAGAAGCCAGGCGTGTTTTCGTTTAATCCACAAAGGCTTTACGTGTCCGCTCCGGATGATTTGTGCGTACTTAGGCATGTGCATTTAACAGAAGAAGCTAAATGCAAGATAGCGAATTATGCGAGGTCGCAAGTGGGAACGTTATATTCAACCTCCGAGGCTATTACAACGGTCATATTGCATAAAACGAAAGTGTGTTCATTAACGCAACAGCAATTCTGTTCGCGGTTAGTGGCGCAATCATATTTGATTGCTGGCATACAGTTGGTTTCAAATGTAGACTATTGTGCACCAGGAGATTTTCTTAGAAGTGAGGCTCTAAATCGGGTTCCAGATATCGCCCGATTAGCAAGCAGAGAGGATTTGGAAGTAATAAACTCAAGAGATTTTGTCATCGAAGATCAGCGACATACCTTTGCATGGCTACATGTTGCAAGAGCAATTGCCGCAAAGGATGGCATAGAAATCAAGAGCATTACCGATGCGATATTATTTGCAATTAAATATCCAAACGCGGATGAAGCGATTGCTGCAGCCATTAAAGACTCTGGATATCTAAACACTTGGCGCGAAGATGATGAAGCTCATTCATATAGACATGAGGAAATAGAGTTGATGGCATTGGCGCAAAGCAAACACGATGCATTTGCTCGTGAGGTTAATGCGATAATGCCTTCGGCACGGCGATTTTCCTTGGAATTGCTCTTTATGCGCGAATTATCAAAGTTTTGTAAATCAGAGACATTGGCATTGCATATTGAGCTGTATAAGTCACTAGTAAGAAATCTAGGGGATAGGGCTATTGTAGTGGCAAGAGTTTTTATGATGATCAAGAGACGGTTTTACGAGATGTTAAGAGTCGGTCTGTTATGCGGAGAAATTGCGAGCGGGGAAAGTCGTCACACAATTGACGAAACCGACAAAACATTTAATGAATTGCAGTCAAGTTTTGATGCGTTCAGTTAAGTTTTTTTTTACTTCATAAATTGTGAACGATGGCGCAATGAGTATGGGCGAATTGAACAGGGAAACACGGTTTTCGGGGTGCAATATAGGCATGATTACAAGTTAATTTATGGTAGAAATTCGGTAGCGGGGTAAGAGGGTGATGATTCTATTTTTGGCACAAAAGTTACATAAAATGATATAATAATGCTGTGTTAAAGAGATGTGATAATAGAATTCAAAAGTTTGTGATGAGGTATTTGGTTACATACCCCATGGGAGCGGAGCGTATCGTAAGGCGGAGTAGAGGGAGAGTTAACGAAGTAACAAAAGAGGGGGAGTTTTATGAGCCACGGTTTTAGAGATGCTGATGAGGAAAAGAGGTTTATAGCTTCACAAGGAATTATTCCGTATGAAATCAAATGTGATATATGTGGAGCGATACATTATCAAGGTGCTGGAGTGTATCCGTTAAGAAAGATAAGCGGATACGAGTTGTTTTGTTGTGATGTATGTTATGACGGGAATTGGGATGGTTGGAATCCACATCATGAGGAAAGATTGTTGGCACATTTAAAAGAACGGGGTGTTACACCTCCGAAACGTAATGAAAAAGGGTGGCTTCCCAGATCGTTTTAATTTAGGTTGGGTGCCGACTGTCGAAAAGAATAAGAGTATAAAAATATGATAAACGTTGAAAAATTTGTTAAAGTTTTGCAGAAGAGGGGCGTTAGCTTCTTTACTGGTGTTCCTGATTCATTGTTAAAAAGCTTCTGTGCGTATGTTACAGATAATTTTGATGGGAGTCATGTAATAGCAGCGAATGAGGGTGGAGCTGTAGGATTAGCTGCTGGTCATTATCTTGCAACAGGTAAGCCGGCGCTCGTTTATATGCAAAATTCTGGACAAGGCAACGCGGTAAATCCTCTTGCGTCACTCGCAGATCCAGATGTTTATTCTATACCAATGGTGATTCTCGTTGGGTGGCGTGGGGAGCCTGGTGTAAAAGATGAGCCTCAGCACGTCAAGCAGGGTAAAGTTACGATTTCACTTTTTGAGACATTAGGTATTCCAACAGAGATTCTTCCCGATGATGAATTTGCAGCATTAGATTTAACGCGGAAGATGATTGATAGGGCAAATTCTGAATTGCGTCCAGTAGCTTTAATTGTTCGTAAGGGACTTTTTGAAGAATACAAGTTACAAAACAAAAAGCCTGATATCGCTAAATTGTCGCGAGAACAGGCTATTGAAGGAGTGCTTAAAGCTTTGCCTCAAGATGCGGTAGTTGTTTCTACGACAGGAATGATTTCACGTGAGGTTTATGAGACGTGCGAACGCCTTGGTCAAGATCACTCGCGCGATTTCTTGACAGTTGGGTCGATGGGACATGCCTCGATGATCGCAATGGGCATTGCAACGGCGCAGCCGAATAGAAAAGTTTATTGTCTTGACGGTGATGGTGCGAGTATAATGCAGATGGGTAATATGGCAATTGTCGGTCGCTCTGGATGTGATAATCTTACGCATATAGTTTTCAATAATGCTGCCCACGATTCTGTTGGCGGACAGCCGACTATTGCAGGCGAAATTGATTTTGAAAAAATTGCTGAAGAATTTGGTTATAATATACTTCAATCTCCACAAGATCAATATATTAATTCAGATGGAATAGGTGTTGAAGAAGTTTTCGCCGGAATGAAATGGATTCTAACGATGGAAGAACAGAGTAATCAGCATAAACCGAATTCTATCGATGAATCTTTGAAGAAACCAAAATTTATCCTTTTTAAGGTCGCTAAAGGCGCGCGGAAGGATCTTGGACGTCCGAAGGAATCGCCCCAAGTAAATAAAGCGCTCTATATGAAGACGCTTGGCGTTTAATGGTTCGGGATTTTTTATGGAACAAACTTTGACAATCGGGAGAATGAGCGCGGCAAAGGCTTTGACTGAGTTTTTTGTCGGCAAGGCTCACATTTGCCTTGTGACGGGTGCTGCGTCTTATAAACATTGCGGAGCAGAGGATTTTGTTGCCGAGACCTTGCGAGCTTATCCTCAAGATTTGAAAATAACTCGGCTTGTTGTGTCTGATGCAAACCCTAAAGTCGGAGCAGTTCAGGCGTTGCTTAATAAAATTATTGAGCCGATAGATGGTTTTGTAGCAATTGGAGGCGGGTCGGTAATTGATACCGCGAAGCTCTTGAACCTTGCTATTATTTCTAAATTGCAAGTGCAGGAACTGTTGATTCAAAAGAGTGTTCCAGAACAGCTTTTGCCGTGCTTAGCCTTGCCGACGACTGCCGGAACTGGCGCTGAGGCGACGAGGTTTGCAGTATGTTATGATGGCGAGGTTAAGTATTCTATTGATTTTGAGGCGATACGACCGTCTGATGTTGCGATAGTTTCTGAATTTACTGAAACTCTTCCAATATATCAAAAAGCATCAACAAATTTTGATGCATATTCTCAGGCTGTTGAATCTTTATGGGCGAAAGGTGCGACGGAAGAGTCGAAAGAATATGCGAACCGAGCGCTAGAGTTGATGAAGTCTGATAATTGGTCTGAAGCGAGTTATTGGGCAGGAAGGGCGATTGATATCTCTCGCACAACTGCCGCGCATGCATTTTCGTATTATCTCACTTCTCATTACGGCATTTCGCATGGACACGCGGTTTACATGGTTTTCGAGTATATCTGTCGTAACAATAATCATTCAGAGTTTATAAAGGTTGTGCCTGAATTAAAAACACTTCGCGAGCTTGCAGAAGAAAAGGGTGTCGCGTGGGATGTTATGATTGATGAACTTTTTAATAATGTTAATTTAAAACGTCTTGGTAATAATCCAGTTGAAGTTAAGAAGGAGTCTTTTTATGCCTAAGCGAGTATATGTAGCGATGTCTGCGGATATTATTCATCCCGGACACTTAAATATTATTAAGGAAGCCGCAAAACTTGGCGATGTTACTGTTGGTGTACTTACTGATGCGGCAATTGCGAGTTATAAGCGCTTACCTTATATGGATTATGAACAACGCGCAGCAGTAGTTAGAGCGCTAAAGGGCGTAACAGAGGTAATCCCTCAAGAACAGCTCGATTATATTCCAAACCTTCTTAAGCTGAAGCCTGACTATGTAGTTCATGGTACTGATTGGCGCGAAGGAGTGCAGGCTAAGACTCGTCAGCGTGTAATAGATACACTTGCGACATGGGGAGGAGAACTCGTTGAGCCTGAATATACAGAGGGTATCTCTTCTACACAATTAAATAAAGCCATTCGCGAAGTCGGTACTACGCCTGATATTCGTCGTCGTAGACTACATCGGTTGCTTAATGCTAAACCTCTTGTGAGGGTTATGGAAGCTCATAGTGGTTTAGCGGGGCTCATTGTTGAGAATACATCGGTCGTCAAGAATAATGTTAAGCATGAGTTCGACGCAATGTGGCTCTCGTCACTTACGGATTCTACTCTTAAAGGGAAACCGGATAATGAATGTGTAGATATCACTTCGCGTTTAAGAACAGTGAATGATATTTTGGAGATTACTACAAAGCCGATTATTTATGACGGCGATTCTGGAGGATTGCCGGAGCACTTTGTGTTTCTTGTTCGCTCGCTCGAAAGGCTTGGCGTTTCGGCAGTTATTATTGAAGATAAGGTCGGCCTAAAGCAGAATTCTCTTTTCGAAACAGGTAATGTTCAAAAGCAGGCTCCAATTGAAGATCAGTGCCATAAAATCAAGGTCGGTAAGCAGGCGCAGATAACAGATGATTTTATGATTATTGCACGTTGTGAATCTCTTATTGCCGGTGCGGGGGAAGATGATGCTATTACTCGTTGCCGCGCTTATGTAGAGGCTGGGGCTGATGGAATAATGATTCATTCGAAGGCTAAAACGCCAGATGAAATCATTTCGTTTGTAAATCGTTTTCGTGCAGAGGTGTCCGCAGATAAGCCAATCGTTGTTGTTCCTTCGACTTACGCGCAAGTAACAGAAGAAGAACTCTCAAAGATAGGTGTAAATGTAGTTATCTATGCAAATCAGTTGCTTAGGTCTGCGTATCCCGCTATGAAGGCCTGTGCTGAGCGTATTCTTTCGTGTGAACGCGCTCAAGAGGCAAGTGCAGAATTTTGTATGCCAATAAAAGAGATTATTTCTTTAATTTAGCGTGTGTTATAGACTGTCTATTAGGAATTACTATGAATTTGCCTATAAAACTTGCGTTGCTTGAAAATTTCTTAAATAAAGAAATACGATGCGGGTATGAGGTTTCTGAAAAATTAAAAAAGATATGGGCTGTAGAATTGGATTTGCTTGCTGAATTTGATCGCGTATGTGTTAAGCATGGAATAAAATATCAAGTTTTTGCTGGGACTTTATTAGGCGCTGTTCGTCATAAGGGTTTTATACGTTGGGATGATATCATTAATGCGCCTTGTGATCAACGTAAAAATGAGAATAAAAAATAAAGTGGCAAAGACGTTCTTCCGCAAATCTTAACTTTCACCGTTCTACTTCGACTTTGAACTTCGACTAACTTTGAACCCGAAACCCGAAACTAGCAACCCGAAACTATCTCATAACTCCCTCATCCACCCACTCCCAACTCACCCACTTTTCACCCTATGACTCCTAATCGGCGAATATTTCTCAACATCATAGCGACATACGGGCGGAGCTTGTATGCGCTGGTGTGTGGGCTGTTTACGGCGCGGTGGGTGTTGGAGGCGCTGGGGCAGGTGGATTTTGGGCTGTATGGGCTGGTTGGGGGGCTTACGGTTTTTATCGGCTTTTTCAACATGCTTCTTAGTGTTGCGACGAGCCGATTTTACGCGTTTTCTGTTGGTCAGGCGGCGAAGAGCGCGGCGGATGGCGATAAGGACGCCGGGCTTGAGGAATGCCGTAAATGGTTCAGTACCGCCGTTATGCTCCATACGATCGTTCCGTGTGTGTTGATAGTCGTCGGTTATCCACTAGGGATTTATGCGGTAGAGAATTGGCTGACGATTCCGCCCGAGCGCTTAGGCGCCTCAGTATGGGTCTTTCGTTTTGTGTGCATTTCGTGTTTTATCGGCATGATAAACGTGCCGTTCAACGCCATGTACACAGCTAAGCAGTATATCGCGGAGCTGACAATTTACAGTTTCTTCCAAACAACGGCGAACGTCGGCTTCGTCTACTTTATGGTAACTCACCCCGGCGATTGGCTCGCTAAGTATGCTCTTTGGATGTGCGTTGTCGCGTGCCTTCCCCAAGTCATAATCTGCCTTAGGGCGCTAAAGGTATTCCCCGAATGTCGCTTCAAGATGGAGTACGCTTGGAGTATGTCGCGCACAAAACAACTCTCGTCTTTCGCCTTTTGGCAGGCGTTCGGTGGCTTGGGCGCGATTGCCCGCGGTCAAGGAATTCAGATTCTGATCAATAAGTATTTCGGCCCATCAATTAACGCGTCGATGTCGATCGCTAACCAAGTATCGGCCCAGACCCAGACCTTGGCCGGGGCGCTCCAGGGCGCGTTTACGCCGGCGATTACCACAGCTTGCGGCGCCGGCGAATACGATAAGATGCGCTCGCTCGCGTTTCGCACCTGCAAGTTCGGTATGTTGCTCGGTCTTATTTTCATTCTTCCGCTCGCCCTCGAGCTCGATACAGTCCTAAAGCTCTGGCTTAAAAATCCGCCGCCATATACTAAGGAACTTTGTTGGAGTATTCTCGTCGCGGCGATAATCGATAAAAGTTCCTCCGGTCACATGCTCGCGGTAGCTGCTAAAGGTAAAATCGCCGTGTATCAGGCGTTTCTCGGTACTGCGTTAATTTTAACTCTCCCGATAGCGTGGGTCTTCGTTAAATTTGATTGGGGTGTATCGTCGATAGGTTGGGCGATTTTAACAGGTACGACTCTCTGCGCATGGGGGCGCGTTTGGTTCGCGCGGCGCTTAGTCGGCATGAGCGCTCGGCATTGGCTTTTTAGGCTTTTAGCTCCAGTTATGATAACGATTATTCTAACGGGCTTTGTCGGATATTTAACTCGTCTTTTTATGGCTACTGGGCTTTGCCGCGTTTTATTAACGACGCTACTTTGCGAATTAATTCTTTTGCCATTATCGTGGTTCGTTTTGCTTGATGGAAGCGAGCGCCAATTTGTATTGAATAAAATAAGACGTCGAAAATTATGATAGAACTTGCGCAAAATAACGATTGTACAGGCTGCTCGGCGTGTTATGCCGCGTGTGCGAAGGGAGCTATTTCGATGGTGCCAGACGCTGAAGGATTTGCACATCCCCAAATTGATTCGGCTAAGTGCGTTAATTGCGGCCTTTGTGCTAAGGCTTGCCCTGTATTGGTACGCCCAGCGCCGCGTAAGCCGCTCGCCATTTTTGCCGCGAAAGCCAACGATGACGAACTTCGTATGCGCTCATCATCCGGCGGGGTGTTTTCGCTTTTAGCTCGTGCCGTAATTGCTGAGGGCGGTATCGTTTTTGGGGCGGGCTTCGATCATAACGATTGGCGTATCATTCATAAATCTGCGGAGAATGAAGAAGAGCTTGAAGATTTACGCGGCTCAAAGTATGTCCAATCGGATATGGGCGAGACATTTAAGCGCGTAAGAGACGAGCTTACTAAAAATCGTAAGGTCCTCTTTAGCGGAACTCCTTGCCAAGTATCAGGTCTTAAGCTCTTTCTCGGTAAAGAATACGATAATCTTCTTTTAGTTGATGTTATCTGTCACGCGGCGCCTTCGCCTTTAGCCTGGCGTAAATTTCTTGAGAAACGCCTCGCTACCGATTATACTGATAGGGCGGGCGGGTTTAGGGATATAATGAGAATCTCTTTCAGGCGCAAGAATTGCGGCTGGAAGAGATACTCATTATCATTACGCTTCGCGAATGACAATGAGTATCTAAAAGATTTGACCGAAGATACATTCTTGCGCGGCTTTCTCTCTGAGCTTTATAACCGTCCCTCTTGCCACGCTTGCAAGTGCCGCGAATTGCGCAGCGGGGCTGATTTGACGATCGCCGATTATTGGCGCGTTCACGAGAAGTTCCCTCAGATGGATGATGATAAGGGTACTTCGTTAATATTGGTTAATACTGATAAGGGCGAAAAGTATTGGAGCGACATTAACGCGGCGCTTACAGTAGTACCGTCTGATTATGATGACGCAGTGCGGATTAATCCCGCGATTTTACGTTCTTCGCCGCCGCATAATAAACGCCAACGCTTTTTTGAGTTATTGCCTAAGCGTGATTTCGATAAGTTAGTCGTTCAGTTATTAAAGCGCCCATTATGGCGAAGAGCGGCGTCTAAGATTAAGCGAATTTGTAAGAGGATTATAGGTAAATGAAAATCGGTATTGTAACATTTTATCGTGTAGCTAATTATGGCGCTATGCTTCAGGCGTATTCGCTTATGAATGTTCTTGAGCGGATGGGGCATGAAGTCGTTTTTATCAGATATAAATTTTGCTCTCCTAAAAGGCTCCCTGTCTGGCGCACGTTGGTGTCTCGAAACCTGAAGGGGCTAAAGGCTAAGCTTAAGAACTATGCCTGCCACTCGATTACCGATTTTGCCGCGAGTTATCCTCAGACTAAGTATTGTGAGACGATAGAAGAAGTTAAGCTCGCTACGACTGATTGTGACGCGTTTATCGTCGGTAGCGATCAGATGTGGAATCCACTTTGGTGCTCAGGCGCGTCGCTTCCGCTCGTTATGCTCGATTTCGCCGCGGAGGGTAAACAGCGAGTTTCTTATGCTGCGAGCTTCGGCACTAAAGAATGGCGCGAAGATCAAAACGCGACGGAAGCGTCGCGAATGCTTAAAAAGTTTAAGGCGATTAGTGTCCGCGAAGAAAGCGGCGTTAAGCTCGTTGAAACGCTTTCGGGGCGAACTGACGCGAAGTGCCTACTCGATCCTACGCTATTGCAGAACGCGGCGTTTTATAATGAGATAATCGCGAAGAGCGGGATTCGCCGCGATAAGGTTAATAAGCCGTATGTATTTAATTACATTCTTGATGAATGGTCGAACGTAAGCGAAATGCAAACGGCTTTGGGCGTTGTTAAAGATAAGCTCAATATCTCGAATGTCGATACTGATAGAAAGTATGCGCCTGGGTTATTGAGCTTACTTTGCCGCGTTTTAGGGGTTAAGGCTAAGATTAAAGTTCCCGAATGGTTAGAAGCGATCGCGTCATCGGAATTCGTATTTACTAATTCATTCCACGGTACGGTATTTTCGATTCTCTTTCATAAGCCGTTCGTATCGGTATTGATAAGGGGTAAGATGTCTGGGATGAACGAGCGCGCACTTTCGCTTCTTAAAAGTATCGGTTTAGAAGACCGCGCTGTTTATTCAGATGAGATAGAAAAGATATCCTCGCACGTTGATAAGCCAATCAATTGGGAAGAAGTAGATTCTCGCTTAGATGAATTAAGAGAATTGGCGAAAGAGTTTTTGACCGATTCACTTCATTGATGCATTTTAACAGGGAAAAGTGTCTTGTTTGAGAATATTTAATGAACAGAGAGGGATGTCATGAAAAACGAGCATCATACAGGAATTGAATTATTTCGCATAATCATGATGTTTGGTGTTTGTATGATTCATGCTTGCAGGCAAGGTCAGTATGGACGATCAGATGCTTTTACTGCAATACTTTGTGCTAGTGTGGTTGGTTTTATATTCATGTCTGGACATTTTGGGATCAGTTTTAAATTCTCAAAGGTTGTTCGTTTATATTCTCTTTGTGTGATGTATTGTTGTCTTGCGCCGATAATTGGTTGGAATTTTAAAGACGGTTATATTAAAGCTGTTCTTGATGCGTGGGGGGCTACATGGCGTTTTTGGTTTCTTCATGCTTATGTAATATTAATGGCTATTTCAGGACTGCTAAATAAATCACTTAAACGTGATAATAAAGAGGTGGTTCATGATGCGTTGCCCATTATATTTGTGGTTTTTATATGGGGGTGGGCGTCGTGTTTTTCAAGTTTATCCATGATAATTCCTCATCCTACAGGTATGACAGGGTCGAGTTTCCTTACGATGGTTGGAATATATATAGCTGCTAGACTTTTACGATTATACGAGGTAGAAAAAAAAGCCTCGATTCGAAATTTGATATTAGGATTGTTTATAATATTAGTTGTTTATATTTTATTAGGGCAAAAATGTGAACCTTATTTGTGCCCGGTTGCTTTTGTATTCGTTGCAATTTTGTTTTATTTGTTTTATCGAATAAAACTGAAGGGGGTAATGGGGAAACTAGTACTTTTAATTTCTCCTTCCATGTTCGGTATTTATATATTAAATGCAATGTTGTTTTTGCCAGGTATGGATAGTAAAGTTTATGGATTATTAAATGCAGTTAGAGATCCATTAATCGCCAATGGTGTAAATTGGTATTTGGCATGTTTTATTGCGGCGATTGCGGCATTTGTTCTTTCATTGTTCGTTGATATTATAAGGCGTATATTGTTGTATTTACTGTTTCCAGTGAACAAGAAGTTGGATAGAATCCTTGATTCATTTTACGATAAGACAGCAGAGAGGATTACTATGCTTTTATCAAAATGATTTAGTATGTAGAGTATTTGTAGTTTATAGGAAAGAATAAAAATAAAAGAAACGAAGATTGAAAAAATGTTATTAAATTTGCAATTTTAAGAGGAAGATAGTGTTTGTATGAAGAAAATAGTAGTGATTTTCGGCACTCGCCCAGAGGCAATTAAACTTTGCCCTGTTGTTTTAGCGTTGAAGGATAATCCTGCATTTGATTGTAAGGTTTGCGTAACTGGGCAGCATCGTGAAATGCTTCAGCAGGTTCTTGATGTATTCGGAGTTGTGCCGGATAAAGATCTTGCGCTTATGCAGCCTAATCAGACGCTGGGTGGGCTTACGAGTCGGGCTATCGCGGCGATTGATGAATATCTCGCTCAGGAGAAGCCCGATATTGTTATGGTCCAGGGGGATACTACCACAGTTCTCGCAGGCGCTCTCGCAGCGTTTTATCATCATATTCCGGTCGCTCATGTTGAAGCGGGGCTTCGCACTTGGAATATAGAAAGCCCGTGGCCTGAAGAAGCGAATCGTGTTTTAACGACGCGCTTAGCTAAATGGCATTTTTGCCCGACAGAGAATAACAAGAATAATCTCGTTAAAGAGGGCATCGCCGAGAAGGATTTGTATGTTACGGGAAATACGGTAATTGATGCGCTGATGATTGCGCGTGAGAAGGTTCAGTTAAATCCTCCTAAGATTGAAGGGTTGGAGTTGGATCCTAATCGTCGTATGGTATTGATAACAGGCCATAGAAGAGAGAATTTCGGCGGCGGATTCGAAAATATCTGTTCGGCGATTAAACGCTTAGCGATTGATTATCCGGATGTTGATTTTGTTTATCCTGTGCATCTTAACCCGAATGTACGTGAGCCGGTCAATCGTATTCTCGGGAATAATTTAAATAATGTTAAGCTTATTGAGCCTCAGTCGTATTTGCCGTTTGTGTGGCTTATGAATAATGCTTATCTTATTCTTACAGATTCGGGTGGAGTACAGGAAGAAGCGCCTTCGCTCGGAAAGCCCGTTTTGGTTATGCGAGATACGACGGAGCGTCCTGAAGCTGTAGATGCGGGAACTGTTAAGCTTATTGGAACGGAGGTAGAGGATATTTATCGCGAAGCGAGTAAACTGCTTTCAGACCCGAATGAATATTCTAAGATGGCTACCGCGGTTAATCCGTATGGTGATGGTAAAGCGGTAGAGAGAATCGTTAAAACATTGGCGAATTAATTTATTTAAAGAGGCCGTATGAAAATAGCTATTTTATCTTTGCATAGCAGATTCGGGAATGTTACAGGAGATTGTGTTCAGGCTGAGAAAACAGCAGAGGCGTTGAGGCGCCTTGGAGAGGATGCATCTCGATTCTATTTAGATCAAAATAGCGGTGTTATTTATGATTATAAGAATGATAAAGTTGGGTATTGGAGTGAAGTTTTCAAAGATCATGATATTGTACATTCTATACCGCCAATACCTTCAAAATTCATATCAAAATTACCTAAGCTTAAGGCGAAATTAGTGTGCTCTACCGTGTTTTGGAGATCACTTACATATACTAAAGTTCTTCAAAAAAATGAAGGTCGATTAAGTTTGGCAATCGTTAAGGAATATATACGTGATTTTTTAGCGATGATACATATTCGGTTGTTGTCCGCTTATAAAGTATACGATCTTCTTCTGCCTAATTCTGAAGATGAAATAAGAGTGTTAAAGAAATATGCAAAGTTAAAATCTACTGCAG
>JAZRGV010000036.1:0-8790 GCA_045644465.1 Bacteroidaceae bacterium | reverse complement strand
CCCCAAGACTTTTCACCGCCACACTCTTGTTGCAAACGCTTGAGTTCATAATAAGAATTAGGTATAGAATAATCTGTTTCGTCAAGAACAAACTGGAACTCGGAACCATCATCGCTTGAACTATTCCAGAAGCCCATCTTGTTACCGACACCACCGTTGTTGCTGAAATAGTTATCCTTACCCTCGGGACGTATATTCCACCAGCCCTCGGCGGTATTTCCGGCATCAAAGGTTATGTACCAATTCTGTTTGGTCTTGTTTGCATCACCACTTTCTACGGCCCAAACTGCAGCCTTGTCATTGCTTGTTGAAGCGGCACCAAGTCTTAATGTGGTATTTGCCGCACCCTCGTTCCAGTAAGGCAGGATAAGAATATCATCATTGCTATCAGCATCTGTTCCCTGCATAAAGTACCAAGCCTGATACCTGGTCTCGCCATTTGCAACAACAGCAACCTGTTTTGTTGCATCAACTGTTGCACCATCATATTCAAGAACAGTAGTAGCACTGCGGTTAATCTTAATCTTATAAAGAACCGGATTATTCACATCGGTTGTTATAACAACAGGAACATTCTTCAATTGTTTAGCAAGGTTAAGAGCATCGTATGCATCTTGCAGTTCGCCAAGCATAGTATTATAAACATCCTCGCTTATGTAATATCCATGCGCCGATACCGCCTGTTCCTTTGCAACATGGGCAGCCATAACAAGACTCGGGGTCAGGTTGACTCCATATCCATCTTCTACAGAAACAGTTTTGCATGCAGTCATTTCGAAATAACTCATTGCAAAGAACTCATGGTTATCAAACTTGCTGTGATTATGCGTTTCCTTAACCATAAAGCGGATATAACGGTAGGCTTTACCATTGGTTATCTCTTGCGACTGGTATGTTGGAGTCATATCAGTGAGTGTTGCAATCTCCTCAAAATTCACACAGTCGTTACTTCCCTCTATGAGCATCACCGATGGAGCATTGCCATTATTGCCGATACGTGGAATATAACGGAACTTGAACGAAAGCAGATTGCTTTCACCCATATCCACGCGCAGATAGTGATCGAGATTGTCATCGTGGCTACCTGCAACATACGAAGAGTGCAGGAATGTAGCAGTAACAGGCTCACCTTTATCATCAACATCGAGCAATGCAGCAACACCCAAGTTATCACCAGGATAGTTATTTGTTGCACCCGGAGCATTACAATAGATATAATAAGGTGCATTTGCATCAGTACACTGCAAAGGAACAATCGTTTCTTTAGCAGATACGCCCGACGACACCTCATTAAGCAATGTCTCGGTAACCGTAACAAGGTTATCAAGTTCTGTTCTGTCAGACACATCTGCATCCTTCATAGCCAACAGCGCATCATACTGTGCTTGCAAAGCAGAGAGAGTAGTATTGTAATCGTCTGATGTCACATAGCCATCAGCTACGGCAATAGCATTCTGCAATGTATTAGTCATTGCAAACAGTGCATCAGCTGGAAATTCCGACGGCAAATAATAATCGTTAAGCGACACAGCACTGTGTGCATAGAGGTTAAAATCGGACATATTGAAGTATCCCACTTCTGTAGCCGGCGCAAAGCGTATGTAACGGTAATAATTGTCCAATGCAACAGTAGAAGTCATCTCCCACTTTTGGTTTTGACCGACAGGCATACCCTCGCTTAGGGTTGTAATTTCAGCATACTCGCCTTCCTTGTCGTTACTGCCAAGAACCTTTATTGAAGTAGGACGCTGGTTTGCATGGGTACTGTTTCGTGTTGTATAATCGAACGACAATTCACTGAGTGCAATGTTTGTACCAAGGTCAATTTCTATATAATGATCATAACTGTTTACAGCAGTACCGCTATCCCAAGTTGTTCCAAAGAATGTTCCTGTATTTGCAGTGCCGTCATCATTCTTATCAATCAATGCACCTATACCATTACAATCCCAAGCTGTTGCATTGGACCAAAGATAAAAATCATCGTTACTATCTGTAACCTGCAATGCGATAGCTGTTTTTGCAGTTGTCTTATCAACAACCACACTAAGCAACGACTGCATGTTACCAATGAGTGTTGAGAGAGCGGTGCGATCGGCTACATCTGTATTCTTCACAGCCAACAGAGCATCATACTGCGCCTGCAAAGCGTCTTTTGCAGCATCAACTTCATCCTGATTCGTTGAGTTATCGAGTTTGTCCTTTGCTACATCAATAGCCGATTTTGCACTCGCGAGCATTTCATTAGTCAACGCCGACTGCGCATAATAAGCGGCAACCTTTCCATCTTCGGACATATCTTCATACAAAGCCAAGGCATCGTCATAGAGTGACTGCAGCGCTGTTTTATCCACCGCCGATTGAGACGCCATTGCCTCTTCAAGAATAAGTTTCTTGGCTGTTTGGTCGGCAATCTGAGCATCGAGCAAAGGTACACTTGTAACAAGCTCGTTAGTACTCATAGAGCTTGACGAATTTGTAACAAGCAATGTAGTGAGCAACAAATCGTTGGTAACACTGTTCTTATAAGCAGCGTTCACGGTAATATTATCTTCTATTGTAGTCAAGCCAAATTCAGACAAAACGAAGAAAGTTGCTCCACCACCCTCAACACCTGTAACCTTGAAACGAACATAACGATAGGCCTTGCTCATGGTTATTACAGACGATTCAAAGTCTTCAGCAACACCACCATTTGTATTCTCACTGGGGTTAGGCAAGCCATCTGCAGTTGTGAGCGTAGTTATTGTTGAATATTCACCATCAGCATCATCGCAACCCTCTACAACAATTGTTGTAGGGCAGTTGTTACCGTTGTCGCGTGTACTGTAGTTGAACTTGAATTTTGTAACGGTTGAGCCATTACCAAAATCAACGCGCAAGTAGTGAGGTGTAGCTACTGCATTGTTGCTATAATCGGTGTGTAGATAAGATGTTTTGCTTCTGTCGGTCAATTTATCAACATACGCAGCACTATAATCGGTGTTATTTGATGCTGTATATGGAGCATTACAATAAAGATTGTCTGTTGTGAGTGTTACAGGAGTTTCTTTCGCAAGCTCCACCTCTCCCACTTGACTTATAAGTATTTCTGTTTGAGCAACCAAAGTAGCAAGCGTAGTTTTGCGGGCTTCAATTGTGTCCTCATATTTTTCATACAAAGTATTATAAGCATTTTGCAATGCCTGCAACTTAGCATTGACATCATCGGTTGTTGGCGAGATACCGTTTGCTGTTCTCTTTGCGTCAAACAATGCATTCATTGCAGTTGTAACATCATCAACACTAATAGTGCTGCTATATGTATCGTTAACCGCTGCTGTAAAACCGGTGACAGGGATAATATCAAACTCTGCCATATGCCAATAACCACGATTCGCGTGATAATTGAAACGCAGATATCTAAACGACGAAAGCATCACACCATCGAACTCCCAAGCTGTACCGGCACTTTGTGGCATTCTCGATGCCGAACCGATATATTTGTAGGTAACATTGCCGTCGCTACCATAGACATCTACGCTCTTTGGAAAATCGTCACCGGCATCCGTACGTGTCGTGTGACTGAATGTAAAACTTGAGAGGGTATTATTACCCAAATCTACTGCCAGATAGTGAGAACCCGATGCAGGCTCACTGCTCCACTCGGTGTGGAAATAGTTATTCTTATTACCGGTTATTCCATCGACCAGATAGTTGATTGAACCTTCTGAATCCTCGGGAGCATTTGACCAAAGATAGTATGCATTGCCAGACTTGTCAGTCTGCAATGAAAGCGGTGTGCCTTTGGTATATGTCACAGCGCCAAGTACCTCATCAAGAAGCTGTTCTGTTTTGTTTATATACACCTCGAGATTGGTAAGCTCGGCAATCACAGGGTCGGCAGCAACGGCTGTTAGATACCAACGAGAAGCATCGGCACCTGTGTTCCAACCAACCACATTATTCCAAGAGGAGTGCAAATTTCTCCAATCTGCAGCCGGCGAAAGTTTTATAGCCCACACTCCATCTTCAACCTCCTCCAATGTATAAAGTGCATTATCGTCGGCCTTATCGGATGTTGCGTTCATTGAAGCTGACTGCCACACTGCCGGGATATATTTATTGCTCAAAGTACGGATATTATAGACACCGGCCGTAGATGTCTCTACGAACTTCCATCTTGCATCGTCGCTTGTCTTGTCAACACTACCCTCGGAGCGCACAACACCGGAACTATTCACCCACATTGTTTCGCTTGAGTAGGCCTTGTTTGTTATAATATAGGTAAGTGATGGATTGAAAGGTATCTTTGCATCCTTGTTTTCCCTCACCTTTGTGTATTCTGCATAGAGCAAGTCATAAGCAGCCTCATAGCCCGATGAACCTGCATATACCTCCTTGGCGTAGTCAAGAGCATTTTCAAGGTCGGCAACAGCTGTAGGTCTAAAATAACCTATTTTGGTGTATGTGTCATCAATCTTATCAATAACAGATTGTGCATCTGCAATAATTGCTGCAAGAGCGCCCTTCTGCAAAGCAAGGATATTGACCTCGGCTTCAACCACATTACTTTCAGAATCAACGGTTTTGATTATTGCATTACCAGAAACAATTGCCTCCATTGCCTCGTCACCGAGTGTAAATGTAGATTTGTTGCTAAACGAAATAACTTCGCCCTTCTCGTTGACAATAAGGAAACCAACACCCGCATCGCCACCACTCATAGTTATTGTTCCGTCACTATTAAGAGTTGCTGTGCATGATGTCGCTGTTACATTACCGGCTATAAAATCGGAAACAGAACCAAAATCGGAGTTGGGTTTTGTCTCGCCATATATCTCACGTGTTGTCTGTCCGTCGTGCTGCAGGTAGTTGGCTGTTTCATCGTCATCATTAATGAATATTATCGATAGGTTCTCGGGATAGTTCATCTCCTTAACCTCAGCAATAGCTTCATCTATCATATCCTGTGATACATTGTAGATAGAGTTGCTATAGTCACCTACAAAGCGGTCTTCCATTACCGAGAAGTAGCCATGTACACGGAAGAACTCGGTCAAGTCTTCACCTGCAGCCTGGCAAGCAAGTTTGTAGAAATGCAGTGTTGAAGTATCACCGGACACATTATAACCACCAGCCATAGGATTATGACGCAGAAGTTCGAAAAGACGGGGATAGAACTGTGTGTTGTTACCGGCCAGGTGGTAGTAGAGCCACAGGCGGTAGTACATGTGTGTAAGCGCCCAGATGTTGTTGGTATAGGTATCGCTGCCATTGGTATTGAACGCATTCAGTACCTGTTCCAAAGAGCCTTCGCTGCCATTATAGCGCGATGTAGACATACCTTTGTACCACAAAGCGATATTTGCAAATAGGTTGTTTGTAACCTCGGTAAGTCCGTTCAAAGTGAGCAAGTTCTGATGTTGGTGACCAATCTCGTGACCGGGTCCCCATGTTGAGCCGGCATTTGAAGCAAACGACTCGACAACACCACCAAATGTATTGATGTTATAACCACAGTGGTCGCCACCACCATACATATAACCACTTGTTGTACCAAGCGCAACACCGTGATGGTTGAAAACTTCGCTATAATCAACACCGCAGAACTGTTCAAGAGTCTTTCCATCAATGCTCGAAGCTCCTGAATAGTCATATATCTCGGCTTTAACAGTTCCATCAGCATTCCAGCGTGGATAGAAGTCGTTCATCCTTGCCATATCGTCTTTGCTGACAAGACCCATTGTTGCAAGCTGGGTGTACATTACCCTATCCCATGCCTCTAACAGAATATTGATTTTACCTGTTGAGGGGTCGCAACCCATACCGTAATCGGCCCAGTTTTTGGTGCGGTTATATGGATTTTCAGGTACAGAAACACTCTCAGGAAGCAAGCTCTTCATACCCTTGCACATGTTATTATCGGCATCTTCTGTATCATTCAACTGGAAAAGCAGTATTTGACGATGTCCAAGAATTGGCAAAACGCTCAAGTTGGCACGTGTCTCCATATATTCCCAATCGGCATCGGCATCAACGCTTGCACCGCTTATTGTTTTCCAAAGATTGTCAGCATCCGTTGTTGCGCGGAAGTCACCACAGGCATTGTAGAAACCATTTATAGCACCACCCTCGATGTGAATCTTCAATGGAGCGTAATCGGACAATTTGTGAGGGAATCTCGTCGCATCATCTACCCCATTAGAGTTGTATGTATCGACGTTATAGCAGATATAAAGCATTCCGGTACTACCGGTATAATTTATTACATTTAATCCTCGTTGCAACGCAACGGCACTCTCTGTAGTATTTCCAAATATTCTACGGCTTGTGTATCCATCGACAATACTCAATGTTGCACCTTCTTCGATTTCACCCTCAACCATCACATAAAGAGTACCGGCAGCCGGCATATATATACCGGTGGGGTTATCGTTGTTGGCATGGGAATTTATACCAAGCCACGATGTGATATCGCCTGCAAAGCTATAAGGCTCGTACATCTGCACACGGAACTTCTTGGCGTAAATGCTTTCCCAACCGTCTTTTGTATTATCGGCATTATCCTCGGCCCAACCTCCACCATAGGTTTTGTCATAAATTTTATCAACAAGCTGCTTCAATTCAGTTGTCAATGCTTTATAAGCAACCGTTGCCTGCGCAGCTGCAAGTGAAGCATATTTTGGAGTGTAGCATGCAGCCTCACTAAAGAGTGAAAGGAAATTTTCAGACACTTTTTCCACAGCCTCAGCAGCAGTAGGATGCTCGTCGAGTATTGCCTGAAGTTCTTCCTCCGTGTACTCTACCTCATAGACAATCCAATGAGAACTCTTTGTATCATCCCCGTTATCCCAACTTGACACACGAGTACCGCCATTATAACCGTTTGCATCATCGTGCATATAGCCGTAAGAGGTCCAACCTTTTGTTTCCAACGTTGTATAGTGTGTATCCGATGCCACAAAGGTGAAGTTGTTTGCCTCATCCGAATAGTCATCGGTCAGAGACCAAGCCTCTTTATTTACCTTAGCACCTTTCAAATACTTTGCATAATAAAGATTACGCAACACATAGTAGTCGCCATCTTTGGTTACATACCACTGCTGTTGCAAGCTCGCAGCAGATTCTGTTGCAGCATTTACAAGGTTTTCACCACAGGCATTCAACGCACGATTGGTATTCCTATTGACAAAACGATAGACATTTCCCTCTTGCAACTCAATCTTACGCACATTAAATTTGAGATTGGAAACGATAATACCATTGTTCCCTCCTGACAATTGGAAAGATGCGGTCTGAGCGTTTACATCTTCCACACTCCAATTCTGTGACGATGAAGAAGAGGTCATAGTTTTGTTGCCCGCAGTAATAGTAATACTATTATTGTCCACCGACACGAAGTCAAAACTATAAGATTCAATAACATAACCTATAACTGAGAAATTCCAAGTAGAAGGTGATGCTTGCCCCACATAAAACTGAAAACTGTCAGCCGTCGCATTGGAATTCATATTGTTAACGTTATTAGAAACACTGATTACAGCTTTTGGGGTTTCCGTTCCACCATATTCCCATTTTGAACTCCAGTTGTCCCTGTTATAACTTCCTTGCGATGGAATTACCGTGAACGTTTTCTCTGCCATTGCATTTGCTGCACCAAGCAACAAAAGCACTGCCAAGAACAAAGTTGTAGATAATTTTTTCATAATTATTTAGTTTTATTTTTTCTCAATATCAAGCGCGTAAAGTTAATAATTTTTCACTTATATATACAATTTATATATATTTAATAAAGTGGAACCACAAAAAGTGAATATACAAACCACGAATTCCATCAATATGAAAAAGTCTTAAATGCTATTTAATGTTTTTTTTACTAAAAAAGTGTACTAAAAAAGCTTTGTTACCATATATTAACAACCTAAGAGCAACTGCATATATACAATGTTGGGGATACGCCTTACCGGCACATCCCCAACATTGTAATAAGATTCAAATTACTGTCTGTGGAATATGTATTTTTTGGCAGGGAGTTATTTTACAAACACCTTTTTACCATTCACGATATAGAATCCCGGCATTGTAATACCATTCAACTTGCGACCTTGCAAGTCATAGATAACATCGTTCTCGGCATCCTGTGCCTCAACCTCATTGAGTTCCGTTGCCGGACCAAAGCCGAAGCGCAGATTAAACACCGTTTGCTGTGCCTGCACCTGTGGAACAAGAAGATATGCTCTGTTGGCTGAGTTCATGATATGACCACCTTTGTCATTCTTGCCATTATCAGTAGTATCCTTTTTTCCATCGGCATAGAAATTCGCATAAGCCCAATACATCTTCACTTCTTCATTCTTAACCTGCATCACATATGCTCTTTTACCTTCACACGAAACAACACGCTTGTACAATGTTCCGGCAAGCATATTTTCACCATTGAGCACTGCATCTTGGGTTGAGTTGTATGCAAAATCAAGGTCAAGAGCCTTTGCCTCCTCGCTGTTTCTCTTTAGGATAACCGCTGTATTCGCAGGGATAGTCTTGCCAAGATCAATCATCTCAATGCTTGTACCATTTACGCTCTCGGCCCTATAGGCTGTTACACCGTCAGGAACTTGTGTATCGAAGCCAAGCATAAGAGTTCCATAACCTACTTGACTCAAAGTATATGGATAATGCACTGCCGAGGCAACTTCAACTTCCTCGATGCACCAAGCCGAAGCAGAGCCAAGGTCACCGGGATAGCCCACAAGTTTACTTCCGTTACCCTGAGCATGCAAAGGAAAACCACCACTCACATTCAAGCGA
>JAZRGV010000035.1:0-4081 GCA_045644465.1 Bacteroidaceae bacterium | reverse complement strand
CGGTGTACGTTTCCACTACACTCCACAGACCGAGCCTGAGGAGCTATGGCAGTTTGTTGCAACCGATGGCGGTTACGTTATGAAGAACCTCTACAACGGCAAGGCAATCAAGATGGCTGCATACAACCAGCCTGTAACATTGGAAGAGGCAGGTACACCAGTTAGAATAGACAAGGCAACCGTTGCTACCGGTGACTTCACATATATCCCCGGTGTTGTAACAATCTCGGCAATAGACGGTTATAGTGCTACAGAGACCGGTAGCGTAAAACGTTTGAGCGCACAGATCACAGGAGATGTATATGCAAAAGACAATGCAGCACTCTGCTACAACGGAACATGGAGAATTGTTGAGGTAACAGACTTTACCGCGCAGCTCGAAGGACTTGTAAAGAAGTGCGAACTAATCATCATCAAGGCAAATCCTGGCAAGATGGGTGAAGCAACACAAGAGGCACTTGATTACTTGCAGAACAATGTAATTACACCGGCAAGTGATGCCGTTGCAGCAGGCGCAGTTACCGAACAGCAGTACAATGCATACGTAGCACTCTACAATCAGTTCCAGATGATGCCACGCACATCATTGGCAGACGCACTCGACACAACAGTATATTACTACATCCGCAACGGATACTTCACCGACAAATATGCAGCCTTGAACACAAGCAACAATCAGGTTGAGCCAAAGGCAAAAGGCACTGGCGACAACTACTTGTGGAGCTTTGTAAAGAACATTGACGGTACAATATATATCTACAACAAGGCAAACGGCATGTGTGCATATATCAACAGCAATGCCAATGACCAGACTGTATATGTGGGCAGAGACTATGCATGGACACTCAAAGAGACCAAAAGCGACACAGGCAATGAAGGTATAGCCATTGTCAGCGGAAACGGTGATTCTGCATGGTACACCAACCCATCATCATGGGGTTATATACTTACCAAGCCATATACATGGGGCGGCAGCGTCTGGACATTCGAAAAATCAAATGTACTGGTAGAGACAGGCATTGAAGATGTACAATGTGAGAAAGACAATGTGGAAACTATTTACGACCTGCAGGGTCGTAAAGTGGAAGTTCCATCCAAAGGAATATACATTGTAAACGGCAATAAAGTACTGATTAAGTAAATCCTGAATTATACAGCTAAAGCGGTGAGTTCTGGCGAACTCACCGCTTTAGCTGTATAATAGAACCATTAAATAGCAAGTTTTTAATTTATCAGCATTGTATTAGCAATCCATCAATAATACAATATTTCTATTACTACACTCCATATTGAGCTGTACCTCTCAATTCCTCTTCTATGCGTATCAGTTGATTATACTTGGCAGTGCGGTCGCTGCGGCTCATTGAACCGGTCTTTATCTGTCCGGCATTTACAGCCACGGCAATATCAGCAATTGTTGTATCTTCAGTTTCACCGGAACGGTGGCTTATTATGATTGTATAGCCATTACGACGTGCCATTTCTATTGTATCGAGAGTTTCGGTAAGTGTTCCTATCTGGTTAACCTTTACCAGCACGCTATTGGCGCAATTCAGTTCAATACCTTTGCCAAGGTATTTGACATTGGTTACAAAAAGGTCATCACCCACAAGCTGGCAACGGCTGCCGATGCGCTCGGTGAGCATACTCCAACCCTCCCAATCATTCTCACCCATGCCATCTTCAATTGAGTCGATTGGATATTTTTCGATGAGACGTTCCAAATAATCGACCTGCTCGCGGGATGTAAGCTTTTTCCCGTTGGGACCCTCAAAAAGCGTATAGTCATACACTCCGTCGCGATGGTATTCGGATGCCGCACAATCAAGGGCCAATGTAATATCTGTTCCCGGGGTATATCCGGCAGCCTTAATCGCCTGAACCAATATATCCAAAGCCTCCTCTGTGCCATTGAGTGCCGGAGCAAAACCGCCCTCATCGCCAACTCCTGTGCCATAACCGCTTTTCTTCAGCACGCTCTTCAGAGCAGAGAAGACTTCTGCACCCATCTGCACAGCCTGACGTATGCTGCCCGCACCTATCGGACGTATCATAAACTCCTGAAATGCAATAGGAGCATCAGAGTGACGTCCTCCATTGAGCAGGTTCATCATGGGAACAGGCAACACGTGAGCATTGACACCACCGATATATCGATACAGAGGCATACCGCACGCCTTTGCCGCAGCTCGTGCAATAGCCAATGACACTCCCAATATGGCATTGGCTCCAAGATTGCATTTTGTGGGTGTACCATCAAGTTCAAGCATCATTCGGTCCAAGCCTCGTTGGTCATACACATTACATCCGCGCAATACAGGGGCTATTCGTTCGTTGATATTTGCCACAGCTTTTGATACCCCCTTGCCATTATAGCGATGTTCATCTTCATCACGCAATTCCAAAGCCTCATTTTCACCGGTAGATGCTCCCGATGGAACAGAAGCACGCCCCATCACACCATTTTCCAATATAACTTCAGCCTCTATTGTGGGATTTCCACGTGAG
This sequence comes from Bacteroidaceae bacterium, assembly GCA_045644465.1. Taxonomy (GTDB): domain Bacteria; phylum Bacteroidota; class Bacteroidia; order Bacteroidales; family Bacteroidaceae; genus HGM04593. Next base: position 1,573 of record JAZRGV010000035.1, on the reverse strand, counting down.
TCCAGGATTTCTCTACCTTTAATCTCTGATATATTCATAACTGTCAGCTTTTACTATATAACACTAAGTACTATACAAACGATTGGCAAGAAGGTTTGTTTTCTTCCCAACACAAATTTAGCCGATAGATGATATAAATAAAAATTTCAAGTATGTTATTTTAGAGTTGCTATTCACAATTTCTCCTTTAATATCCTTTCAATTTCCTCTGCGGTAATGCCTATGGCGAGAATGGTTCCGTCTCTGTCAATAAGGAACACCTCTCCGGCACCTCTGATACCGTACCGTTCCCAAATGTTACCCACGCCACGCAGTGAGAGCAGGTTCAGCCACGGGTAACCGTCCTTTTCCACTGCAAGCCTCATATCTTCACTCTCCATTTCGTTTGCAACTCCAACCACAGTGAATCCCTTATCCTTGTACTTGTTGTATAAAGGAATGAAACTCATTGACGAACGTCTGCAAGGTCCGCACCACGATGCCCAGAAGTCAACGATGGCAATCTTGCCTTCAATCTCTTTCGAGAGCGTGTGTGCTGCACCACTTAGGTCGGGAAGAGTAAAGTCAATTATTCGTGAACCCACACGCACATCCATCGACGACACCCAATTGCGCATGTTTATTGCCATGTTGTTTGTAGGGTACTTTGTATCATATATGTTCTTGAATAAATCCACGTATGGTTGTTTAGTCGCATTATCCTTGTTGTAAAATTTATGTCTTGCCTGATTGAGCAGATAGAGCCCTACCATGCCGGAGTTGTTTGTAATATAATCAAGTTCGTATGCATACATTTCTTTCCTTAACTCTTCTCCTTTCGCCATAAATGCCTTGTACTCCGGTGCATAAAGGCGATTTTCCCTATCCAACAGTTCAATCCTCTCGCTGAGAGTCCTAAGTGAATCGCGGTCTTCGCATTCATCATATAGTTTCTTGAGGGCTGCCCCTTCGGCAGTCAAAAGCTTGCCAGCCTTCTCTAAAGCCTCCTCTTCTTGCCTCATTGGAATGTAGAATATCTCTTCTATACTTTTCTTATAGGCAAGCAACTCTTTGTTGAGTGGTGTCTCCGAATGCAGTGTAGGACGCGGAGCGTCGTCCATTGCATAACCGTAGAATGTAGCATAAACATCTCCCTCCTCGGCAAAGAAATCCAGCGGCATCCAACAACCATTGTTGTAATCCTCGCAGGCAAACAACTGATAGAATTCAGGTTCGTCGATATAAAGGTCGTGAGAGAAACGCCCATCCTTTACCCAGATGGTATCTACGGGCACTACCCTTGGGTCACCATCACCAATAATGAGCAATATTCGAGTGAAAGAACTCTCCTTTACCTCGCCCTCAATGTGGCAATGGAGCTTCTTATTATTACTTATGCTAACTTGCGCAAAACCACACAGAGTGGCAAATGCAATAATGATGGTTGATATAAATTTCTTCATATTCAGTTTATGTTGTTTATTGCTTTATTTCAAAAGTTCCTCTATCCTCTTTTCCAGGTCGAAAATTGTGTAATGCTTATTATCGACATTGCCGTCTGTGTCAATGAGGAATGTTGACGGTGTTGCCGAGA
>JAZRGV010000034.1:0-25363 GCA_045644465.1 Bacteroidaceae bacterium | reverse complement strand
CTACTACCGCGAACTGCCCAACACCGAATGGAACTCGCTGTATGTACCATTTGAAATAGAGGTGACCGATGAGCTGCTGGAGGACTATGAGGTGGCCTACATGAACAATATGCATACCTATGACGCCGACGACGACGGCAGCATCGATCAGATGGAGATGGAAATCATCAAGATAAAGAACGGTACACTGAAGGCGAATTACCCTTACTTCATCCGTGCAAAGAATACTGAAGCAATGGATATGAACCTGGTAATCGAGAATGCGTTAGTGGAATCTACAGTAGGAAGAACTGTTTCCTGTCAATCGATAAGATCAATATTTGAACTTAGAGGCATATACGAACGAATGAGGCAAGTAGACTTTGCGGAGATGTATGGCACTCACTATGCAATATCTACCGAAGGTGGCTGGTGGCGAACCGAAGGCCTTGACCCCTTCCGCGCATACCTCACCATCATACCACGCTCAGGAACACCGGTAAATGGCCCTGCCATGAACAGCATCAGCATCCGTAGCATCGGTATCACAGTCCGTGGTGAAGAGAATACAACAGGTGTTACCGAGGTGAAAACGGAAAACGGAGAGGGGGAAACTGAGATTTACGATTTGCAAGGCCGTAGAATTAACGAAATTACCGAAAGCGGTATATATATTGTAAATGGTAAAAAGGTTCTCGTAAAATAATTTTTATTCCTAAAAAAAATAAAAAAACAGCTCTATTCAATATATAATCTGAGAAAATATATATCTTCGCATTATAAAATAAAAGATATTAATATGAGAAAAATAAGAGCTGCCATCGTCGGTTATGGCAATATAGGAAAATATACACTTCAGGCGTTGAATGCTGCGCCTGACTTTGAGGTTGCAGGTGTTGTTCGTCGTGCGGGTGCGGAAAACCTTCCGCAGGAACTCGAGGGCTACAATGTAGTAAAGGATATCCGCGAGTTGGGTGATGTGGATGTTGCTATCCTTGCGACTCCCACACGTAGCGTGGAAAAATATGCAAAGGATATTCTTGCTCTTGGCATAAATACTGTGGATAGCTTTGATATCCACTCTAAAATCCTTGATTTGCGCCGTTCTTTGAGCGAGAGTGCCGAGGCGGGCAATGCTGTTTCCATCATCTCTGCAGGCTGGGACCCGGGAAGCGACTCTGTTGTACGTACATTGCTCGAGGCTATTGCTCCAAAGGGTATTACATATACCAACTTCGGTCCGGGAATGAGTATGGGACATACCGTTGCCGTTAAGGCGGTCGATGGTGTCAAGGCTGCCCTGTCAATGACAATTCCTGTGGGTACGGGAATACATCGTCGCATGGTGTATATCGAACTCGAGGAGGGCTACGATTTCAATCAGGTTTCGGCAGCAATAAAGGCCGATCCATATTTTGTGAACGATGAGACTCATGTCATAAAGGTGCCTTGTGTCGATGACCTTCTTGATATGGGACATGGTGTAAACCTCACACGTAAAGGTGTGTCAGGAACAACACAGAATCAGTTGTTCGAGTTCAATATGAGAATCAATAACCCTGCTCTTACAGCTCAGGTTCTTGTGTGCTGCGCGCGTGCAACAATGCGTCAGCAACCAGGCTGCTATACAATGATTGAGATTCCTCTTATCGACTTGCTCAGCGGTGACCGCGAACAGCATATCGCACATTTAGTGTAACTTGTTGTGTAAAAAAGAAATATTGTTAAAAATGGAACGGTTGGCCTTTTTATGCTTTCCGTTCCATTTTTTTTTACTATTTTCGCGACTCAATTTCTATTACTGAAAATATATGAGCGAAAATAAAAGAGAATCCTTTGGTGGTAAACTGAGTGTAATATTGGTTGCAGCTGGCAGTGCGATAGGTCTTGGTGCAATATGGCGTTTCCCTTATATTGCCGGTGAGCATGGCGGTGCTGCATTTCTTCTTGTCTTTCTGTTGAGTGTGCTTGTAGTAGGCATTCCGGCAATGCTTGCTGAGTTTGCGATAGGACGAAAGACACGAAAGAATGCCGTTGGCGCTTTTCGCGCCATCTCAAAGCGTTGGAGCTGGTTGGGATATTGCGGTGTGCTTTGTGCTCTTTTTATTTCGGGATATTACTATCTTATCGCAGGCTGGTCATTGGAATATCTTGTCAATTCGGCTACGGGTGAGCTCTATAGTTCTGCCTTGCCTTTTACCGAACAGTTCAAGGAGTTTCAAGCCTCGTGGCGTCCGCTTATATATGGTATAATATTCATATTAATGACATATATCATTGTGTCGCGTGGTGTGGAAAAGGGTATCGAAAAGGCTTCGAAAATAATGATGCCAATGCTTTTTATTATCCTTATAGTGATGGCTGTGCGTGTGGCTTTTATGCCCGGAGCGGCCGAAGGTTATCGTTTCTTCCTATCGTGTGACTTTGCCGAGGCGTTTAAACCAAAGACAATTATGATGGCTATTGGCCAGGCGTTCTTCTCTCTCTCGGTGGGAATGGGCTGTATGGTAACATATGCTTCATATTTCAAGAAGAACAATAACCTTGTTGCCACTTCGCTCAACGTGTCGTTCTTGACATTGCTTGTTTCCGTTCTTGCCGGACTGGTGATATTCCCGGCTGTGTTCAGTGCCGGAATAGAGCCTTCTGAAGGCCCCTCGCTTGTGTTTGTTACCTTGCCCGAAATATTCAATGGAATGCCGTTAGCATCATTGTGGTCAACAATATTTTTTATTCTTGTGATGCTGGCTTCGCTAACATCTACAATTTCGTTCAACGAGGTGCTTACTGCATATTTTGCCGAGGAGTTCAAACTTTCAAGGCGTGCTGCAGCGATAACAACAATGGGATTATCTGTCGCTTTGAGTGCGCTCACGTTCAGCAAGCTTTTCGGAGTGGATTATCTTGATGTGTTCGATAAACTTACAGCCAATGTGATGATGCCGTTGGGGGCGATGTTTACATGTATTCTTGTTTCGTGGTTCCTTGAGAAAGGTTTTATGCAGAATGAACTTACAAACGGTAATACTTTGAACAAACATGTGTCAAAGGTGTTGATGTTTATGCTTAAGTATATAACCCCGTTGTTGATATTCTATATCTTTATAATGAACCTGCTTTAATTTCAGTCGCTATAATATACGCGCTTTATTCTGTTTGATACGGATGTAAGCACTTCGTATGGAATTGTTTCGAGCCAATCTGCAATTGTATTTACAGGCAGGTTGGCTCCGAATATCTCCACAATATCCCCTTCGTTGCAGTCGATGTCGGTAACGTCAACCATGCATACATCCATGCATATATTGCCTATATATGGTGCTTTCTTACCGTTTATAATGCAATAGCCCTTGCCATTGCCAAGTTTACGGTTCAAGCCATCGGCATATCCTATAGGTAATGCGGCAATGCGTGAGGCGCGTGTCAATGTCCCTTTGCGGCTGTAACCAACAGTTTCGCTTGCAGGAATATCGTGTATCTGCAGAATTATGGTTTTTAACGTAGATATGGGGCGCAAAGTGTTGTCTTTGCCCATGGGTGATATTCCGTAAAGTCCTATTCCTAAGCGAACCATGTCGTATTGTGCGTCAGTGAAACGTTCTGCTCCTGCGCTGTTGCATATGTGTCGCAGAATCTTCTGCGTAAAAGCACCTTGTAACATTTCGGCTGCTGTTTCAAACCGTTTCATTTGTGTCCTGGTAAATTCGTCAAAGGCGGGGCTGTCACTTCCTGCGAGATGCGAGAATACCGAGCGTGGTGTCAATGCACTTTGACGTTTCAGTGTGTCAATGAGTTGTGGAACCTCCTCTGGTAAGAAGCCAAGGCGGTGCATTCCTGTGTCAATCTTTATGTGTATAGGATAGTCGGTTATGCCCTCGTGGCATGCTGCATGTATAAGCGATTTGAGCATACCAAAACTATAAACTTCGGGTTCGAGCTTGTTGTCGAATAGTGTGCTGTAAGAACTTGGTTCTGGGTTCATTACGATGATACCTGTGGTTATGCCTTCTCTGCGTAGCTCGGCACCCTCATCTGCTACGGCTACTGCAAGGTAATCGACATTGCACTCTTGCAGAGTGCGTCCCACTTCAAGAGCACCGGCTCCGTATGCTCCGGCCTTAACCATACATACGGTTTTTGTATCCTGGCTCAGATTGTTGCGGTAGCGGTTTAGATTGTCGCGCAGTGCGCTAAGGTTAACTTCGAGGATGGTTTGGTGTACTTTCTTTTCAAGTGACTCCGATACATCTTCGAAATGGAAGGAGCGTGAACCTTTTATAAGGATGCACTCATTGTGCATTTCACGCAGTATGTTTGATGATAACAACTCCTCGGTGGTGTTGAAGAAATAGCACTCTATCTCTGATTTCTTGAACTTTGATGCCTGTGAGTTTATATCCTTTCCAATACCTATGAACTTCTCTATTTTCCTCTCCTCAAGATATTGCAGTACTATGCGGTATAGCGACTGTGCGCTCTCACCGGTCTGTTTTATGTCGGCAAGTATAAGTGTTCGTTTCAGGTGAGGAAGTGTGCTGCTTCTGCGCTCCATAAAGTCAAGTGCTATGTCGAGCGATGCTGTGTCTGAGTTGTAACTGTCGTTTATGATTAAACAGCCGCGCTTTCCTTCTTTAACCTCAAGGCGCATTGCTACAGGTTCCAGCTGTGCCATACGCTCGGCAATCACGTTGGTCGGTATCATAAGGTACAGAGCTGCAGCAAGGCAGCTTATAGAGTCGTCAACCGAAGCATCATCAAGGAATGGAATACGGTAACTACTCTCTATTGTCAGGTAATTGTATCTTATGGTTGTACCAGTGTCGTCTTTTTCTATCGATTTGATAAACAATGGACGTTCCGGGTCTTTGCGCGACCAAGCTATTTCGCGCGACGGCAAGTGTGAACGTGTTACGCAGCTTGCTAACAGTTCGTCATCGGCGTTGTATATTACAATATCGCATTTGCGGAACAATGACAGTTTTTCCATACATTTTTCCTGCATGGTGCTGAAGTTTTCCTGGTGTGCGCTGCTTATATTGGTTACAATACCGATGGTTGGTTTTATTATATGCTGCAGGTTCTCCATCTCCTGCACACGCGAAATGCCAGCTTCAAAAATGCCAAGAGTACTTTCGCTGTTCAGCTTCCATATCGAGAGGGGAACGCCTATCTGCGAGTTGTAGCTTCGTGGCGAGCGTGTAACATTATAGTTGCCGGCGGTGAGTTGGTACAGCCACTCTTTTACGATGGTCTTGCCGTCGCTGCCGGTGATGCCTATGATGGGTATTTCGAACTTTGAACGATGGTGGGTAGCAAGCATCTGCAGTGCTTTCATGCTGTCATTTACAATTATCAAATTGGCATGTTCAAGTTCTTCGAAACCTGCAATGCTGTTGACAATGAAATTTTTGACACCTCTGTTATAGAGTTCCTTGATATAGTTGTGACCATCGCCATGTTTTGTCTTTATGGCAAAGAAAATGGTCTCTTCGGGGAAACTGAGTGAACGGCTGTCGGTGAGCAGGCGTGCAACCTTGCTTCCGGGTGTGGCAATCACTCCTTTGGCCTTCAGTATATCTTTTATTTGTTCAATAGTGTATTGCATTGCGTTTTCTCATTGTCGAAGTTAAGGTACGAATATTTTTCTTCAAATCCCTCTATTTTTTTCAATAAGTTACATATAAATCTCTTGTAACCATCGGAAGAGGCATCAAAGGGGCGATGCGCAATGGCGCGTGCCACTGTTTCAATCTCTTCGTTGAGCTTTTTTGTATCTTCGTTGAAATAGCAGTTGCCAAAACATTCCCATATGTATTCTATGGCTACAGGTGACGGGTGCACCATATCATCGGCATAAAAACGGTAGTCGCGCAGTTCGTCGAGAACAATCTCGTATGCCGGGAAATATGTTGTGTTGTCGGGATACAGTGAATTTATTCTGTCTATAGCAAGCAACAATGTTGCCTTGCTCTTCTGATTGCCGTGTGCTCCGTCGCGAAGGTGGCGTATGGGGCTTACTGTAAAAATAAATCTTATATTGGGGTTTATCTCCTTGAACTGTTCTATTACCATTGATGTGGTGTTGACTATCTCTTCGATGCCGAGCAGGCGACGTGTGAACGTGTTTGCCGGCAATTTGTGGCAGTTGCCCACAACAATGTTGTCGTTGTTGCGTGTATATGCATATGCCGTTCCGAATGTTATTATAACAGTATCACATTCTTTTGCCCTTTTGTGGTTATCCTCGATGCTTTTGTTTATTACATTCAGAAGCTCCTCTTTACTGTTTCTTGAGAAATCGCCATGGTGCAGTATGCTGTGCCATTTGCCGTTATGTTCAAACAGTTCGGGCGATTGTGCATCGAACAGTGTTTCATTAATAACGCGTGTCAGCATTGTGGCTATTGATAACGGGTTGTATAATACTCCGAAAGGGTTTATGCTAATATTGAACTTATTTTCGGCAAGTCTTGTACCAATGTTGCTTGCAAAGCACGACCCGGCAAGCAACAAGTTACTCTTGTGGCTTAGTTTATATTTACTTATGGGTAGTTCTATTGCAGTTCTGAAGCGTGTCATTGTTGTGAAGAGCACTCAATTTTCGTAATTACAATTACAAAAATAGTTAACTTCATTAAGAAATATAGTATATTTGCGTAGAATTTGTACAGAATATGCTTGTTTGTGGCTAATTCATACAAAAAATATTATATTTGCGATTGCGATAAACCGCAAGTGTGTATGTGTAAAAAGCATTCTTTAAATGGAAGATATGACAAAATATCCTTTGCTCAGTAAAATTAATTCACCTGCAGACCTCAGACAATTGCCTGAAACAGATTTGCCACAGGTGTGTAGTGAGCTTAGGGAGTTTATAATAGATTCATTGGCTAACAACCCGGGACACTTCGCTTCAAGCCTTGGCTCGGTGGAATTGACAGTCGCTTTGCATTATGTATTCTCAACACCCGATGACAAACTCGTTTGGGATGTAGGTCATCAGGCCTATGGCCATAAGATTCTTACCGGTCGTAGAGATCGTTTTCACACCAACCGAAAGTTTGGAGGCATAAAGCCTTTCCCATCGCCCGATGAGAGCGAATATGATTCGTTTGTGGCAGGCCATGCTTCAACTTCAATCTCGGCCGCGTTAGGCTTGTCGGTATCGGCAAAGTTGCAAGGTCGCGATGAGCATGTGGTAGCTATAATAGGCGATGGCTCTATGAGTGGCGGCTTGGCCTACGAGGGCTTGAATAACCTGTCGAACACTCCCAACAACCTGCTTGTTATTCTTAACGACAATAATATGTCAATCGACAAGAGTGTGGGTGGTATGAGCCAGTTGCTCATTTCAATGCACTCATCAAAAATATACAACAAGATACGTTATGCTATAGCAAAGGGGCTGCGTAAAGTGGGTATTCTTAACGAACAGCGTGCCAATGCTCTTATACGCTTCAATAATGGTCTTAAGGCAATGCTTTTCCGTCAACAGAATATATTCGAAGGTATGAGTGCACGTTATTTTGGTCCTATTAATGGGCACGATGTGCATGAGTTGGTTCGTATGTTGCGCAGTATAAAGGATATGACTGGCCCCCGTATGTTGCATATACATACAACAAAAGGAAAGGGTTGGGAACCGGCCGAAAAGAATGCCACAGTTTGGCATCAGCCCGGTATATTTGATATAGAAACCGGTGAACGTATTGTTGCAGAAGGCGGAACACCACGTTTTCAGGATGTTTTTGGTGAAACTCTTGTTGAGTTGGCAAAGGCCGATGAACGAATTATTGGAATTACCCCTGCAATGCCAACGGGATGTTCAATGAACAAACTTATGAGCGAACTGCCCGAACGTTTCTTTGATGTAGGCATCGCCGAAGGTCATGCCGTTACATTCTCTGCAGGTTTGGCAAAAGGTGGCTCAATACCATTCTGTAATATCTACTCTTCGTTTATGCAGCGCGGTTACGACAATCTCATACACGATGTGGCATTACAACGCCTAAACTTTGTACTGTGTCTCGACAGAGCCGGTATCGTAGGTGAGGATGGCCCTACACATCATGGAGCATTTGACCTTGCATATTTACGTCCTATACCTAACCTTACTATCTCTTCGCCATACGATGAATGCGAGTTACGCAGGCTTATGTTTACTGCTGTTCAACCCGATATGGGAGCTTTTGTGATACGCTATCCGCGTGGAAAAGGCTCACTTGCCGATTGGCGTTGTCCGCTCGAAACTGTCGAGGTTGGCAAGGGACGTCTCATGCGCGAGGGAAGCGATGTGGCATTCCTTACATTGGGTCCTCTTGGTAAGGTTATGGAGAGTGTCATCGATGAGGCTGAAAAGCAAGGCGTGAGTGTTGCTCATTACGATATGCGTTTCCTTAAACCCATCGACACTGATATTTTGCGCCAGGTTGGTGAGAAATTCAGGTATATTGTAACATTGGAAGATGGTTGCGTTACAGGTGGCTTGGGAAGTGCTGTCGTTGAGTATATGTCGGAAAAAGGTTACAATCCAACAATAAAGGTAATGGGTATTCCCGACAAGTTTGTTGAGCATGGAACACCCGAAGAGTTATATCGCGTATGCGGTATGGATAAAGATAGCGTCTTGAATGCTATCCTAAATTTCAAAAATTTATGAGAATTGTTATCGCCGGTGCAGGTGCTGTAGGAACGCACTTGGCCAAGATGCTTTCTGTTGAGAATGAGAATGTGGTTCTGCTCGACGAGAGCGAGGAGAAACTGGGAAAAATGGAGTCTTTGTTCGACCTGCAGGCTATTGTAGGCGACCCGACAAAGATTTCGGCACTAAAGTCGGCGGGTGTTGACAATGCAGAACTTTTTGTTGCTGTTACTCCCGATGAAAGCCGTAACATTGCGGCATGTATTCTTGCGCACTATCTTGGCGCAAAGAAGACTATTGCCCGTATCGATAATTATGAGTATTTGCAACCCAAACATAAGGCTTATTTCGAATCGTTGGGTGTAGATACACTTATCTATCCTGAGCAGCTTGCAGCCGAAGAGATTGCAACAAACATCAAATACAGCTGGATGCGTCAGATGCTTGAATTTGGTGACGGTGCATTGGTGATGATAGGTGTAAAGATAAGGGATAACGCATCAATAAAAGATATCCCTCTAAAGGATTTTCAAGATGATATACCTTACCATGTCGTAGCCATACAGCGTGGCGACGAGACTATTATTCCGCGTGGTAACGATGTCATAATGGTGAACGATCTTGTCTGTTTTATGACAACAAGCGACCACATACAGTATATGCGTACTATCTGTGGAAAAGAGGAATTTACAGAGGTAAACAGCCTTATCATAATGGGTGGTAGCCGCATAGCTGTTCGCACAGCAAATCTCATTCCCGATAATATAAATGTTAAGATTATCGAGAGCGACCTTAACCGCTGTCATAAACTTCTTGAACTTGTCGATGACAGAGTAATGGTTATCAATGGCGATGCTCGCGACCCCGAACTATTGCGTAGCGAGGGTATAGACCGTACCGATGCATTTATTGCTCTTGGTGACAGCTCCGAAACAAATATTCTTGCCTGTATGGCGGCCAAGCGTGGCGGAGTGTTCCGTACCATCTCGGAAATTGAGAACATCGACTATATCTCTATGGCCGAAAGTATGGATATTGGTTCTGTAATAAACAAAAAGAAGATTGCTGCAAGTACAATTTTCCAGATGTTGTTGAATACCGATGTGTTGAGTGTCAAATGTCTTACATTTATACAGGCTGTAGTGGCGGAGTTCCCTGTGCGCGAGGGTTCATATATAACCAAGAGACCGGTTAAGAGTCTTGGCTTGCCCGATGGAGCAAACATTGGTGGCCTTATACGTAACGGTGATGGTATGCATGTGACAGGTAACACAATGATACAGGCCGGCGACCATGTCATTGTCTTCTGTCGTGAGCACGTGCTTAAGAAACTGGAAAAATTCTTTAAGTGATGTTTCATCCTAAAATTATATTCCGCATTGTAGGTCTGTTGCTTTATGTCGAAGCAATATTCTTGCTTGGTTGTGTGCCGGTGGCTTTGTATTATGATGAGCCGGTGATGCGTCCGTTAATCATATCCATTGCTTCTATGGTGGGCGTGGGCTCGTTGTTTACATATCTTTGTAACGGCACCGAGCGTAACATATCGCGCAAGGACGGATACATTGTGGTAACGCTCTGCTGGATAATATTCTCGTTGTTCGGTTCGTTGCCATATATGCTCACAGGATATATATCCAATTTTACCGATGCGTTCTACGAAACAATGTCGGGTTTCTCAACAACGGGTGCTACAATATTGCAGGATATAGAAGCCTTGCCAAAGTCACTTCTCTTTTGGCGCATGATGACACATTGGGTTGGTGGCTTGGGTATTATCTTCTTTACTGTTGCCATATTCCCTATATTCGGTTTGAGCGATATACATCTTTTTGCTGCAGAGTCTGTCGGCCCCATGCGCGCCAAACTACACCCACGAATAGCTGTTACTGCCCGATGGATTCTCACAATATATGTGGGGCTTACAATCGTTGCGTCGGTTTCGTATCATTTTGCAGGTATGGGATGGTTCGATTCAGTTTGTCATGCCATGTCAACGATAGCAACCGGTGGTTTCTCTACAAAACAAGCCAGTATTGCCGCTTTTAACTCTCCACAGATAGAATATGTTACCACGTTGTTCATGTTCCTTAGTGGTATAAATATGTCGTTGCTCTATCTGTTTATCTTCAAGTTCCGCTTCAAGGAGTTGTTGCGCGATACCGAGGTAAAGACATATACAATCATTGTGGCAGTATTCACCTTGGCTTTAACAATAGGATTGTATTTTACAACAACATCCGATGTTGAATTGTCGTTCCGTACTGCGTTGTTCCAGGTTGTTTCGGTGCAGACAACTACAGGTTTTGCTACGGCCAACTACGTAACGTGGTTGCCAATTCTATGGCTCTTGCTATGTTCTCTTATGTTTTTTGGCGCGTGCTCGGGTTCTACATCAGGAGCAATGAAATGCGTGCGCATATCAATCCTATTCAAGGTTATGATTAACGAGTTCAAGCGTATTGTACACCCCAATGCCGTTATTCCTGTGCGTATGGCAGGTAAGGTAGTCCCCACGTCGGTGCAATCGGCGATACTTGCCTATACTGTCATATATATATTTATGTTGATAGTCGGCCTTGTTGTCAATATGTGTTTCGGGCTTGATTTTCTTGACTCATTCGGCCTTTCTGTTGCTTCTGTTGGTAATGTGGGACCAGCACTCGGTCACTATGGCCCGATGGACTCTTTTGCAACACTTCCCTGCGTTGTTAAATGGTTCAGTGCCTTCCAAATGCTTGTTGGCCGTCTTGAATTCTTCGCTGTTCTTTTGTTGCTGACACCTGTCTTCTGGAAGAAGAGATAAGTTCGGGTAGCTTTTTAATATTAGTCTTAATTGATTGAGAAATAGCAAAATACAATTAAGATACATGCTATGTAGATTTTTTTTCACAGATAATTCTTCTTGCGTGAACTGTTTTTGCATACATTTACAAAAATGATTGCCTTTTTAAAAAGGATGCAAAAAACAACGTTTAAAACTTATAGTCTTATGAGAAAAGTCTTTCTGTTTTCTTTCGGGTTTGTAATGACTCTTTCTTTGTTTCTTGTTTCTTGTTCAAACGAAAACGAAGACAACTATAATCCTCCTGCACCATCTCCTTACGTGGCTGTTGATCTTGGCTTGCCAAGTGGCTTGAAATGGGCTTCTTGTAATATTGGTGCAACAGTACCCGAAGAATATGGCAGTTATTTCGCTTGGGGCGAGAGCGAGGAAAAAGCAATCTATGACTGGGAGAATTATAAATATAGCGGAGATACTCCAAGTTCAATGTTTAAATACTGCCTGAGTAGTAGTTATGGAACTCCTGACGGAAGGGATGTTCTTGAGGCTGAAGATGACGCAGCTCACGTAATATGGGGTGGTGACTGGCGTATGCCAACCCATGAAGAACAGGCAGAACTTGTTGAAAACTGTGATTGGGAGTGGACTACCCTGAACGATGTTTATGGCTATATCGTGAAGAGCCGTGTCAACGATAATAGCATATTCCTTCCTGCTGCTGGTTATCGTAGCGATGAAGGGTCTTATATGGAAGGTCGAGAAGGAAGTTATTGGTCATGCAACTTGCGTGGTGAAATAGACCGTCATGCTTTAGTCTTATATTTTTATAGTGGTTATCCATCAGCAAACAATAATGCAGGTGACCGTTGTAACGGCCGCCCGGTTCGCCCTGTATGTAAATAATTAGTTTTTATATCAGAATAAATGAGATGAAGTTGCCTTCATCTCATTTATTTTATTGTTTTCAATAACTTCTCAATATCCTCCTTTAATCTAAGGTATGGCGTCGCATTTTTGTAGTCGGTGTTCTTGCTCAGCATCATTGCTACATCGCACTGGCTGTGGCGGTACGATGCAAGTTCGTTGTTATACTGTTGTCGGTGGTATGCATAGCGTTCAATCTCCTCTTCGCGTTTGCCGCGCAGGTGCCGGCACACAGGTTGTAAAATACGCAATACAACACCATTCATAATGTGATGTCCCTGTATATAGAAATATGTCTCGTCGGGGAGTACGCCAAGCTGCTTCAACTCCTGTTTTAGCTTTTCACACTCCTCGGTCATCTCGGGGAATTGTTTTTCCAAAAGTTGAATATTGTGGTTTACGCGGCTACTGAGTTGCTGCAAGGAGTATACAGGGTTGCTCACTGTGAACGATGTAAGCCTTACTATCTCACAGAACTTGAGCATGCTCATTGTTCTGGTGTCGTGTTTGCGGTATAGCAGAATGTTCCATACAAACAAAGGGTAGCATATACGCGAATATAGTTTGAAGAACTCTTTGAAATCAATGACGTTCATATCGTTCTGTGTACATAGCACGCACACCTGTTTCAAGCTGTCGGCATAGCAACGAAAGTTTTCTATGGAGTAGGCGTATGTGTGCAGAATATAGTTGTTCTCGAGCATCTGTCGCGATGTGCTTGTAGCACCTTGCAGCAGATAGTCATAGTCGCTGTCAACGCACGCAATCATATTGCGACCGTATGCCTTCCCCAACATATTCATCATTGCTTGTTTCTTTCCTTTTGTAAGCTTGGTGCGTGCCGGTAGCATTATCTCGAAATGTATTTTGTCGCTTTCGTACTCGTTGAACACCGAACGCCAAAATGATATGTCATCATAGCTTTCTACATATGCTATGATGCGTTGCGCGGCTCTCTTGGGACGTAGTGAATTTGCCGCCTCTATAAAACTTGAATTGAGATATTCCGTGAGCCTTTTCATATCTCGGTTTTATTTTCCCCTGTTTTTTAGGCCTGTTTGTTGGTCTGCTTTTACGTGGTTTACGCAAATATGTTGCTTTGGGGTGGATACGGTAGTCGTATTCCTCTTTTTATTTTGTTATATCCTCAATTTCTGTTACAGCATCCATCCACCCATCCATTACTATTGCCGGTGAGTGGGTACACAATATTATCTGTGTGTTTGGGTTGAGTGTACGCACGAGGCTTATGAGACGTTGTTGCCATTCTATGTGTAGCGATATTTCGGGTTCGTCCATTAGCAACACTCCCGGACGGTTCTCCTGAACAAGTGCGGTGAGTAATATTACAAGCATCTGTTTCTCGCCCGAAGAGAGCATATATGGAGAAATTGTTTCGCCGTATTGGTTGAAGAATATCTCGTTGCTGTCGCGTGCAATAGTCTTTGCTGTTGGTGCAAACAACTCGTCAACAAGGTTCTGGAACTCTGTTTTGGGCTTTGTCAGTTCTGTGGCAAGACGCTGGTCATCGGGGTTGCCCGAGGTGAGCAGTGATATGATGCGGTTACCAATGTTAACCTGATAGTTGAGATAGCGACGCTGGAGGTTATACAATTGCCAGTCGAGCTCGGTGCGTATGTCTGCGCCGGGAATCTTATCGAGCATCTCGCTGTTCAGTATTGGGCGGTCTATGCTGCTTATCACGTCGAAATGTATGCCGGTGGCATCTTCGGGGTAGAACTTTACATGCACTCCGTCTTCGGGGTTTGTAGTGATAAGCCCTTTATGTATAACCTTAAGGTGGCGTGCCGAACGGTTTATAATGGTACTTTTTCCCACACCGTTGCTGCCACTTAAAATGTTCACGTCGGGGCGTAACTCCCAATAGATATGCTTGCGGTTACTCCACAAGGAATCAATCTCAATGCTTTTTATGTATTGTGCCATCTTCTCCATAAGCGGTACATTTGCTACAAATGTAATACAATGTAGTGCTATTATCAAGTATGTTTGGATGAATTAATTTAAAAAACGTAAAAATTGTTGATTTGCTGTAATTTGTTTTTATCTTCGCATAGGAATCTGTTCCGTTTGTGTTTTTATAAAATTATAGCGTTATGATACACATTTATTGCTTGAACAATGGCGTCACAAAGGACTTTCCAATAGGTTCTTCTTTGTTGGAGATTTATAATGGTCTTGGAATAGAGATGCCATATGGGCCCATCGCTGCCAGGGTAAACAATCAAACCCAAAGCCTTGCATTGCGACTGTTCCGTCATAAGGATGTCGAGTTTATCGATATCACCACCGACGATGGTATGCGTATGTATGTGCGCTCATTGACTTTTATCTTTATGAAGGCAATGAACGAAGTGTTCCCCGGCGAGATCGTGCGTTTCGAGAATGCTATATCAAAAGGATATTACTGCCGAATGGATAAACCCATAAGCGAGGAACAGGTGGCTATGGTGCGCGATAAAATGCACCTCATTATAAAGAGTGATATCCCGTTTAAGCGTGTGGAGTGCCACACCTCCGAGGCTATCGAACTGTTCAGCAAGGTGGGGCGTATGGATAAGGTTAAACTGCTCAAGACCTATGACCATCTATATACAAGCTATTATGAACTGGACGGTTACATCGACAGCTATTATAATGGACTTGTTCCAAGTACCGGATATATCAATCTTTTTGAGATTGAGAAATTTGCCGATGGCGTGTTGCTGCGTGTCCCCAACAAGGAGCGTCCGTGCGAACTCGAGGACAAAGTGCCACAGGATAAGTTGCAGGACCTCTTTGAGGAGCGTCTGGCATGGCATCAGCACATGGGTGTTGAAACAATAGGAGAGTTCAATATGGGAGTGCGTTCGGGCTATGGCGTTGATCTGGTCAATGTGTCCGAGGTGCTTCAAGAACGTCGCTTGTCGAAGATTGCCGATGAAATACAGGCGCGCGGTGCAAGGGTGGTGCTCATCGCCGGTCCTTCATCATCGGGAAAAACAACATTCAGCAAACGCCTGAGCGTGCAGTTGCTTGCTTGTGGCCTGCGTCCCTATGCTATCTCGCTCGACGACTATTTTGTGAACCGCACGCACACACCGCGCAAGCCCGATGGTGATTATGATTTCGAGTCGTTGTATTCCATTGATTTGCCCTATTTCAATGAATCTCTGACAAGAATACTTGCCGGCGAAGAGGTGGATTTGCCATACTATAATTTCGTAACAGGCGAGCGCGAATACCGAGGAAATAAACTCAAACTCACTCCGCAGATGGTGTTGGTTATCGAGGGTACTCATGCACTCAACCCGTTGCTAACCTCACAGGTGCCCGATAGCGAGAAATTCCGTGTGTATGTATCGGCATTGACATCAATAAAACTCGATTATCATAACTACATATCAACGTCCGACAACCGACTGTTACGCCGTATGCTGCGCGATGCGAAGTACCGTGGCTATTCGGCAGTTGAGACAATACAGCGTTGGCCCAGTGTGCGAGAAGGCGAAGAGGAGTGGATATTTCCTTATCAGGAAAATGCCGATGTCATGTTCAACTCATCTCTTTTCTATGAACTTGCGGTGTTGAAGACTCACGCCGAGCCTATATTGCGTGCCGTGCCACAGAATATAAAAGAGTATTCCGAGGCAAGAAGACTTTTGCGTTTATTGGAATATGTAGTACCTTTGCAGGACAATGAACTGCCTCCAACATCGGTGGTACGTGAATTCCTTGGCGGAAGCAGTTTTAAATATTGATTATATCACATGGCAGGAAACACCTTTACGCAAACGCAGAAACACGAACAGACCTTGACGCAGACGCTGTCGCCACAGCAGCTGCTCACTGTTCAGCTCCTCGAGCTCACAACGATGGAGATAGAGGACAGGGTGCGTAGTGAGGTTATGGATAATCCTGCTCTCGAGGTTGTGGAGAACGAAGATGTGTCGCATGAGGATAGTGCGTCGGCTGACGCAATGTCGGACATTGCAAACGATGGCGACGACGATTACAGCGGAAATGGTGAGATACCTATCTTTGCCGGCTATAGTCGCAATGCCGATTATGCAGTGGGCGACTCTGTCTCATTTGGCGATACCCTGCTTGAACAGCTTGGCGAGCTTCAGCTTACCCCGGAGGAGAAGAGTGTGGGCGAATACATCATTGGCTCGCTCGACGAGGACGGCTTTTTGCGTAAAGATATTTCAGAGATAGAAGACGAACTGCTCATCTATGGCAATGTGATGACCGATAAGGAGCAGATACTCGATATTCTTGAACGTATTCAGGGTTTTGAACCTGCAGGCATCGCAGCCCGCAACCTTCAGGAGTGTTTGATCTTGCAGCTTGAGCGCGTAGAGGATAACAAGGATGTTTCATTGCAGAAACGCATTGTGCAGGATTTCTATGATGATTTTGCGGCAAAGCGTTGGGAACAGCTTGCCGACAAACTTGGTGTAGATAAAGAGGCTTGCCGTGCTGCTATTGCCGATATTGTGCGTCTTAACCCACGCCCTGGCGCGTCGTTGAGTGAGAATGTTGGTTTCAGCCGTCAGCAGATAATTCCCGACTTTGTGCTTGATGTGGTTGACGATAATGTATATGTGTCGTTGAACAATGTACATGTGCCTGAACTGAGGGTGTGCGAAGAGTATGTGCAGATGCTCGATGAACAGCTTGCCGGTGGAAACCAGGAGCAGAAGGCTGCAGCAATGTTCCTGAAACAGAAAATTGATGCGGCAAAGGGCTTTATAAGTGCAGTGCAACAGCGCGAGAACACCATGCTTGCCACCATGCGTGCAATAGTGGCAAAGCAAAAGGCATTCTTTGTCAACGGTGGAGATGAGGCTTATCTTAAGCCAATGATTCTCGAAGATATAGCTAAGATGACAGGTTACGATATTTCTACAATATCGCGTGTCAGCAACAGCAAGTATGTGCAGACTCCTTGGAATGTCTCTTCACTGAAATATTTCTTCAGCGATGGTGTTGTTAAAGACGATGGTACTGAACAGTCTGTGTATGAATTGTTTGCTGTCATAAAGGAACTTGTTGACAGTGAAGATAAAACCTCGCCTTTGACCGACCAGGTGTTGCAGGAGAAACTTGCCGAACGCGGGTACAACGTGGCACGTCGCACCGTTGCGAAATATCGCGAGCAACTGCATATTCCGGTTGCGAGGTTAAGGAAATTATGAAAAGCTGTTTTAAATGGTCTGTAATCTTTGTTCGTTTAAGAAAATAACTTTAAATTTGCGATAATACCTTAAAAGGTATATTGTGTTCCAAAACGATGTTACCGGTATAAATAAAAGAGTTATGTCAAAATCAAATGTAACTATTGAGGAGGTCAAGGAAGACCTGAGATATTTGCGCCTGCTTGCACGTGATTTTCCAACAGTGTCAAGTGTGTCAACGGAAATCATCAACCTCGAGGCAATTCTTCATTTGCCAAAACCGACAGAGCATTTCCTGGCAGATATACATGGCGAGCACGAGGCTTTCCAGCACATCTTGCGTAATGCTTCGGGTAATATCAAGCGCAAGGTTAATGACCTCTTTGGCGATACCATAAGCGAAGAGGAGAAGAAAGACCTTTGTACACTCATATACTACCCCGAGGAGAAATTGAAGTTGGTGCGTCAGTCGGGTGTTGTTCTCGATGAGTTCTATAAAACCTCGTTGAACCGTCTCATTGTGGTGTGTCGTAACGTGTCGTCGAAATATACACGTTCAAAGGTGCGTAAGAACTTACCCGAGGAGTATGCCTATATCATCGAGGAGCTTATGCACGAGGCTAACGATTTTGAAAACCGTCAGGCCTACTTCAATGTCATTATAGAAACAATCTTAGGAACAAAACGTGCCGACCACTTCATTACGGCACTCTGCTATCTTATACAACGTCTTATTATCGATCGCCTGCATATACTTGGCGATATCTTCGACCGTGGTCCCGGAGCACACCACATTATGGACGCTCTTTGCGAGTATCATCATCTTGATATCACTTGGGGTAACCACGACGTGCTTTGGATGGGTGCTGCTGCAGGTAACACATGCTGTATTGCAAGTGTGCTGCGTTTGTCGTTGCGCGATGCGAATATGAGAACCCTTGAGGATGGATATGCCATAAACATGGTTCCTCTTGCTACATTTGCGATGGAGCAGTACTCCGACGATCCTTGCGAGATATATCAGCCTCGCGTAGATGAGGAGCGTACCAATTTTACCGAAAAGGATGTACGTCTTATTGCGCAGATGCATAAGGCCATTTCGGTAATCGAATTCAAACTTTCGGGGCAGATTGCTATGCAGCACCCCGAATGGAACATGATGGACCGTTGCCTTATGGAGGGCATAAACAAGGAGAAGGGTGTCATTGTTATCGATGGTAAGGAGTACGAGATGAAGGATAAGCTGTGGCCCACACTCGACCCGGCCAATCCTTACGCTCTTACCCCCGAAGAGCAGGATGTTATGGAGCGATTGCGTCATTCGTTTGTGCGTAGCGAGCGTTTGCAGGCTCATGTCAACTGCTTGTTGATGCGTGGTGGTATGTATGTGATATACAACTCGAACCTGATGTTCCACGCTGCTATCCCCATCAACGAGGACGGCTCAATGCGCGAAGTTGTTTTTGACGGTGTTCCTGTCAAAGGTAAGGAGTTGCTGAAAAAGGTTGAACGTATGGCGCGTACCGCTTTCGACAACGACGTAGATGTTGAGGTACGCAACAAATATGCCGACTTCTTCTGGTATTTGTGGTGCGGGCCTGAATCGCCACTCTTCGGCAAAGCGCGAATGGCTACATTCGAACGTTATCTTCTCGATGACAAAGAGGTGCAAAAAGAGCCTAAAGGATGGTATTATATTTTGCGTGATAATCCCGAAGTGTGCGACAAAATTTTGGACGAATTCGGCGTAAAAGGTAATCACCGTCACATTATTAATGGTCACGTTCCGGTGCGTGTGGGCAAGGGCGAGACACCAATAAAGGCCGATGGCCGTTTGATGGTTATCGATGGCGGTTTCTCAAAGATTTACCATAACCGCACAGGTATTGCCGGTTATACACTTGTCTATCACAGCCGAGGCTTTGAACTTGTGCAGCTCACGCCGTTTACATCTACCGAAGAGGCTATACTCAATGGTACCGATATCGACGGTACAATAAATATCGTTGAGATGGTTGGCGAGCGCGAGAAGGTGCGCGATACCGATATAGGCCGTGGCATTATGATAAAGATTGCCGACCTTGAGCGTTTGCTGTATGCCTACCGCAAGGGTGTCATAAAGGAGAGGCCATAAGAGCAAAAAGTAATATCGAGTGCTGTCCAAGGGCAGAGTAGTTATATTGTATAAAATATTAAACTGAATATATGAAAGCAATAGTAAGTGTTATCATGGGAAGCACATCAGATCTTCCCGTAATGAAGAAAGCAACAGATTTTCTTAATGAGATGCAGGTGCCTTTCGAGGTTAACGCCCTTTCGGCTCACCGTACCCCCGAGGCTGTCGAGGCTTTCTCAAAAGGTGCAAAGGAGCGCGGAGTTAAGATAATTATCGCAGCAGCAGGTATGGCAGCTCATTTGCCGGGTGTTATTGCAGCAAGTACAACATTGCCTGTTATAGGTGTTCCCATCAACAGCACACTCGACGGCATGGATGCTCTGCTTGCAATAGTTCAGATGCCTCCGGGTATTCCTGTTGCCACAGTTGGAGTGAATGCTTCTTTGAACGCTGCAATATTGGCTGTTGAGATGCTTTCACTTGCCGATGAGGCTCTTGCTGCACGTTTGGCTGAATATAAGGAGAATCTCAAAAAGAAAATAGAGAAAGCCAACGAGGATTTGAAGGAGTTGAAATATGAGTACAAGACAAACTGATATCAATCTTTTCAATTACGCTCGCCGCGCTACTGTTGAGGTAAACGTCGGTGGTGTGAAGATCGGCAACGGACACTCCATAAAGGTGCAGTCGATGACCAATACCGGCACGATGGATACCGAAGGCAGTGTAGAGCAGGTGATGCGTATTGTTGACAAGGGTGGTGAGCTTGTGCGTCTTACAACACAGGGTAACCGCGAGGCTGTTAATCTTGGTAACATCAAGCAGCAGCTTGTTGCACGTGGCTATCAAGTGCCTCTTGTTGCCGACGTACATTTCAATGCTTCTGTTGCCGACACTGCAACAAAATATGCCGATAAGGTGCGTGTCAACCCTGGTAACTATGTTGATACGGCACGAACATTCAAGCATATCGACTACACCGATGCTGAATATGCCGATGAACTGAAACGCCTTCGCGAGCGTTTTGTGGCGTTCCTTAACCTGTGCAAGGCCGAAGGAAAGGCTGTGCGTGTGGGCGTTAACCATGGCTCTTTGAGCGACCGCATTATGAGCCGTTACGGCGATACACCATCGGGTGTTGTTGAGTCGTGTATGGAGTTTCTTCGCATATGTCGCGATGAGAACTTCAAGGATGTGGTTGTGTCAATAAAGACCAGCAACACATCAATGATGGTAACAACGGTGCGTCGTCTTGTTCGTGTGATGGCCGAAGAGGGCATCGCTTATCCTTTGCACCTTGGTGTTACCGAGGCTGGTGATGCCGAGGATGGTCGTATAAAGAGTGCTGTAGGTATAGGTGCTTTGCTTGCCGATGGCATTGGCGATACCTTGCGTGTGTCGCTTGCCGAAGCACCCGAAAACGAGATACCTGTGGCAAAGGAACTTGTTGATTATATTACTATACGCGCGGGGCATGCCGCTATCGATGCACAGCCTTATGAAGGATTTAATTATGAGGAGCCTGTTCGTCGTGCAACAGCAACTGTGGGTATTGTTGGTGGCGAGAATGTGCCTGTGGTTATAGGTGAAGCAACCGACGACAAGGATGTATGCCCCGATTTTATTGCTTCGGACATTGAGTTGCAACAAATTGATAATGCAACCAATGGGGCATTTGTGTCAATAGCTCTTGATAACCTCACAGTCGAGAATATAGCTAAGATAAAGGCTTTGAAAGATATTGTGCTTGTTGCTTCGTCGCAGCACGCCAACCCTGTGGGAGAGCTAAGAGCACTTGTGCATACTCTTGTTCGCAATGGCGTTACAGCCCCAGTTATTGTGCATCGTGTATATAACGAGGCTTCTGTCGATACGTTGCGTTTGAAGGCGGCAGCCGATTTGGGCGTGTTGCTCATCGATGGTCTTGTCAATGGCCTGTGGCTCGAGAATAGCGTAGGTGGTGCCACCGAGATAAATTCTATTGCATTCGGTATATTGCAGGCTACACGCGCCCGTATAAGCAAAACCGAATATATTGCTTGCCCCGGTTGCGGACGCACAATGTATGACCTTCAGGGTACACTCGCACGCATAAAGGCTGCTACTGCGCACCTTAAGGGCTTGAAGATTGGCGTTATGGGTTGTATCGTTAACGGACCGGGCGAGATGGCCGATGCCGACTATGGCTATGTAGGTGCTGCGCGTGGCAAGGTATCGCTCTATCGCAAGAAGGAGTGTGTGGAGAAGAATATCCCCGAGGAGGAAGCGATAGAAAAACTCTTGCAACTTATAGAAAGCGACAAGTAAAATACTGTAAATATATGATGAGAGAACGGCCCAAAAGTAAAAATTGGGTCGTTCTCTTTTTGAAGGCGAGTGTAACCACAAAATAGCCTTTTAGCAACCTCTTTGTTGTTAACGATATACACAAAAAATAAAGGATGCAACCCACGTGGGTTACATCCTTTATTTTAAAACCTTCGTTGGTATGCTTACGCTTTAATCTCTTTAATACGAGCTTTCTTACCTGTAAGAGCACGCAAGTAGTAAAGTTTAGCACGACGAACACGACCACGCTTGTTAACAGTGATGCTGTCGATAGCTGGTGAGTTCAATGGGAAGATACGCTCAACGCCTACAGTACCAGACATCTTACGTACTGTGAAACGCTTCTCGTTACCGTGACCGCTGATACGGATAACAACACCACGATACATCTGAATACGCTCTTTTGTTCCCTCGATGATTTTATAAGCTACTGTGATTGTATCACCTGGGTGAAACTCCATTTCACGTTTTACGTCAGTAGCAAATGCTTCTTTAGCAATTTTAATTAAATCCATTTTTTGATTTGTTAAATTGTTTAATCATTCAAACGCAACATATCAAGTTACTCTTCCTTGACAGCGATTACGCCGAAAGCGGGGACAAAGATACTCTAATTTTCTTGTTTTACCAAATCTTGCTCTTTATTTTGCTGCAAAATTGCATTTTAAAGCTATTAGCACTACTTTTGCCACTGTAAATAAACTATGGACTATGAAAAAGGTGTCATTATTTCTTTTGATTTCGTCGGTGGCTGTTATTCTTGCAGCGTTGTACTACCCCGAGGAGCAACCGTTGGACTATGTTATTTCGTGTACCGTAAGTGATGATTATAATGGTAAAAGTGTTTATCTTATAGACAAGAACACCGAGGAGTGTGTCGATTCTTGTGTTGTTGCAGATGGTTCTTTTATGTTCGAAGGCAACTTGGATGCACCTGTTGTTTATGATGTCATTGTTAACCGCATAAAAGGAATAAGAGCAACAGTCATTGTTGAAAAAGGAACAAAGGCGCAGGTCGATCTCACCGTACGTCCTGCAATAGTAGCCGACAATGGCGGTTATAACCAGCAGTATGCTGCTTTGAATGCCTATGCAAAGAGTGTGAATATTGCTATTGCTGAAAAGGCAAGAGAACTGCAGAAAGCGGGTGTGCCACAAGAGAAGATTGACTCCCTGCTGCAACCCGAAATAGATGCTCTTGATAATCTGTACCGTAAAACCATTAATGAGAATAAGGCTAATATGTTCGGAGCATATTTCCTTGCAATTGTAGCGCGCGATTTATACACTACATACAGCGAACTCGATTCCGTAATTGCAACAATGAAATACGCAGCTGATCTGGGTCCTTTGGTTGACTTGGGTAGCAGCCTTTATCATCGCGAGGTTACGCAGCCCGGCAAAATGTTTATCGACTTCAGCGCTTATGCCGCCGGTGGTTCCGAGTTGAAACTTTCCGACTATGTTGGTAAAGGAAAATATGTACTCGTTGATTTCTGGGCATCATGGTGTGGGCCATGCAAAGAGGAAATGCCCAATTTGATAGCAATAAACAAAAAATATCTTAGCGAAAAGTTTATGGTTGTAGGAATAAACATCAACGATGTCGAAGAGAGATTCAAGGAGACTGTTGCCAATCTCGGTATAGATTATCCACAGATATTTGTGCCTAAGGACAATAAGGATAATGCCGTAAGGCTTTATAATGTCGAGACAATACCGCATACTATATTGTTTGCCCCCGACGGAACAATCCTTGCACGCGGAATGCTTGGCGAGGAACTTGTTGCCACCGTGGAGAAACATTTAAATAATGTGAATTAAGGTGGTTATTACACAAATTGTATTATCTTCGCGATGTTCAGATAACGATTGTTAATATTAAAACAGAATAAAATTATGAGATTCCTATCAATTTTGGCTTTGTCGGTTTTTGCATTGACTGCTACTGCACAGAGCTACACTATTACCGGAAAAATAGATTCCAAGTATAACGGTAAGCAGATTTGCCTCACAGAACAAGCTGTAGTGGTTGACTCTGTAGTGGTTGCTGACGGTGCATTCGAGTTTAAGCGTGATATAAACGACCAGGCTCTGGGTAGAGTTATGATACCCGGTAACCGTCGTATTATGGCCGATGTAATAGCTTTTCCCGGTGCAAACATTGCTGTTGATTTTACAAAAAATCCTGTGTCGGTAACCGATAATGGTGGCCTTAACGATAAGCGCATTGCGCTTAACGAGGCTGTGATGACTGCCGGTAATGCCGTTAATGCAAAGATACAGCAGTTGCAGCAGCAGGGTATGGCACCAAATGATATCCAGGCTGCGGTAAATGCCGATATCGAAGCTGTATATGATATCTATCGTAAGACGATAGAAGACAACAAGGATAATATGTTCGGAGCATATATTCTTGGTACTGTTGCCGAGGAGTTTTATCCCTCTCTTGGTGCTCTTGATACCATGATTGGCAAGGTTAAGTATGCAAGTAAGAACCCTGCTGTTATGATGGTACGCAATAACCTTCTTAAGGCCGAGGCTACACAGCCCGGTAAGATGTTTATTGATTTTACTTGCTTCACTGTTGACGGTGCTCCTGCAAAGCTTTCCGACTATGTTGGTAAAGGAAAATATGTACTTGTTGATTTCTGGGCATCGTGGTGCGGACCTTGCAAGGCAGAGATTCCTAACCTCATAGAGTTGCAGAACAAGTACGGTGGCGAGAAATTTACTGTTCTTGGAGCAAACGTCTGGGACGAAGAGGACAAGTTCAAGGTTGCTCTCACTGCCGAGGGTATCAACTATCCTCAGATTTATGTACCACGCGATAATAAAGACGACGCAACAGCATTGTATGGTATAAGAGGTATTCCGCAGATTATTCTTTTTGGCCCCGACGGTGTTATTGTTCAACGTAATCTTCGTGGCGAGGCAATGAAGAAACTTATTGAGGAGAAAATGAAATAATAAATAATAGAGTAAACGACAGGCTGCAAGCACATTTGCTTGCAGCCTGTCGTTTTGTAATTAATAATGTTTTTACTTGCTTATAATAATTCTTTTCTTGATAAAAAAACACCGTAATTACATCATTATAGTCCTCTCTCAGTCGCTTTGCGAAATACGAACAACGATAAAAACGAAGTTTTGGCTACAACCGTAGGGCTGACCGGTGTGTCTGCATTTGTGTTTTACCGCAGTTCTTATCCTTTACACTTTGGATTTGTATTTCACATCAAGTCGTTCTTTATTGTACTTTCTGTGTCGACAGAAAGTACCAAAGAGCCTGGCACAGACAAAAATAGTCGTTTATTCCTTTTGCTCGTGAGTTGCCTTGCAACATCACTCGGCCGTCACAAACTTGCCACTCCAATCCTATCTGTTTCGAGCAGGGTGCTACGGAACTC
>JAZRGV010000033.1:0-6593 GCA_045644465.1 Bacteroidaceae bacterium | reverse complement strand
AAATGTACAATTATTCCAACAATCCCGCAGCACCTTGGAACAGTTATAGTGGCTCAATAAAGAGCGTGGATATAAAAGACGGTGTTACGAGCATTGGAAGTTGGGCTTTTGCTCAATGTTCTGCCCTTACCGATGTTTCTATATCAGAGAGTGTAACAAACATAGGCGGTGATGCATTCAGAGAGTGTCGTATATTGGAAGAAATTACTCTTCCAGCAGGTTTGACCCAACTGGGAACAGGTGTATTCCTCTATTGTGATGCCTTGAAATCTATCACTGTACCCGAGGGTGTAACGATAATTGGAAGCGATACTTTTGAGTTTTGTCCTCAACTTTCTTCCATTACTTTTCCCTCTGGCCTGACCGAGATAGGTCCTTGGGCTTTAAAGGGATGTAATAACCTAGCTTCTATCACATGTAAGGCTGCGACACCCCCTTCGCTTGGAAATAGTGCTTTCGCAGGCGTGAACAACAATATTCCTGTATATGTGCCGACAGCATCTGTCGAGACATATAAGGCTGCCAACGGATGGAGCCAATTTGCAAATATCCAGCCAATACTCATTGCCTCTGGTATATGTGGCGACAACGTTACCTGGAAACTGACCGATAATGGTAAACTTGTCATTGAGGGTGCAGGCGAGATGATCGATGCACCTTGGAGTGAATATAAGGAGTATATCAAAGAGATTACTATCAAGGAGGGTGTGACATCTATTTGTAATGGTGCATTCAGGGAGTGCAACAAGGTGACAACAACGATTATCCCTGCGGGAGTGAGAATGTTTGGCTGGGACGTATTCTACGGATGCACCGGTGAACTATATCTCAACTCCTTGCCTCTTGATACGTATGATTTGTTTTATGGCAGCGAATTCACCAGCATTGTCATAGGCGAAGGAATAACAGAAATTAGACACTTTACTTTTAATCATCTCTATAGCTTGAAAGAGATTGTCCTTCCCGTAAGTCTTACAACAATTGAAGATATGGCATTCGCATTTTCTCCAAACATTACAACTGTTATATGCAAGGGAACTCAACCTCCGGTATGCAGTGGCAATCTTTTCGATGGTATGGGACAAGAAAAGACTTTGTATGTGCCAATTAATGCAACTTCAAACTATCATTCTGCTGAAGAATGGAAGAATTTTGATTATATCGTAGGTACGGCTAAGTGTGGCGATGCTCTCACTTGCGAGCTGTGGCCCGATGGCAAACTTATCATTATGGGCGAGGGCGATATCACCTCTGCTCCTTGGAGTACTTGTAGAGAACAAGTGAAAGAACTCATCATCGAAGAGGGTGTAACAGGTATAGCCGACGAGGCCTTCAGCAGTTTTGAAAACCTGCTTTCCATTACATTGTATGCACAGCTCCCACCCGTATGCAACGCCGATGTATTTGCCGATGTGGACAAGCGAACTCCTGTATATGTACCAGCCGACAAACTGGATCTCTATGTAGTAGCAGAGGGATGGAGTGAATTCTTCAACATCACCTCAAACGATTCTCGTATTCTGTTGGATAACTTTGCTGAGTATTCAAATGCTGTAAATGAAGATTTTGATGAGATTACATATAAGCGTACATTCAACAATACCGAATGGCAGGCTTTATATGTGCCTTTCAAAATACCTGTTACCGAGGAGTTCCTCGAAGAATTTGAGGTGGCCGACCTTAACGACATACGTCAGTATGACCACGATAATAACGGTGTCGCAGACGAGACTGTTGTAGAGGCCTTCATGGTTACGGACGGTGTGCTCGAAGCTAACTATCCATACCTTATCCGTGCGAAGGTGGCCGGAGAGAAGAGTATTACTGTGACCGATGCCACACTCTATGCAACAGAGGAGAATAGCATCGACTGCTCATCGGTACACGAGAGATATATCTTCACCTCTACATACAGCACGATTGCAACTTCAGCACTCACGGGATGTTATGCCCTAAACAACGGTATATGGCAACCTGTTGCCGATGATGCTTCACTCGGTGCTTTCCGTTTCTACTTGAGCATAGAGAGTCGTGACGGCAATATGCCGGCAGCGCGGAATATTAGAATGCGTATAATAGGCAAGGAAACCGGTGATGTTACAACAAGCATTGATAATATTTCAGATGCAGAAAATCTGAATTCGGAAATGATTTATGATTTGAAGGGGCGTTCCGTAGCAGCGCCAGAGAAGGGATTGTATATTATAAATGGTAAGAAAGTGTTTATCAAGTAGAAAATGATTATGGAACAGAAGTATATAAACCCTACTGTTGAGAGCGTGGATTTCAAATCGGCAACGACGATTTCTCATCTGTAACAACCGGGGTTGACAATACACCCTCGCGCTCTGATGAGAAGGTGACTCACGTAACCTCAATGCTTTTGAGAACCTTATGAGAATACTGTAATTATTTGAAAAGAACGACCCAATTTTTACTTTTGGGTCGTTCTTTTGTTGAGAGGTTGTATAAAAAGAGCTGTTTTAGTCAGCCTCTTCATCTTCGAACAACTCTCTATAAAGTATTTTCCAGTCGAAAATTCAAAGAAGTTCTTTTTCCGGTTTGTGAAGAATTTTATCCAACAATTTGTTGTCTAAACATCTAAGCTAACCATTAAAAGGTAATTGTCATTTATTTGACTTCCACCTCTATCATCGCCGGGAATGCGTAACTGCGGTCATTGCGCTTTGCGAGTGACTTATGCAACGTAGCAATGGTTCGCTTAACCTTTTTGTTAAAGAGTTTCTTACCATTGTAAACAACTTTAACTTTTTTGTCAAGGTCGAGCATTCTGTCATTGATATATATGGTCAGTTTTGAATAGTCGCACTTCTCGATGTTTATGGTATTTCCGTCGATGCTTGCAACAACACATTTACCATGAGCAAGTTCATCGGCAGGAGCTTCAAGCCAGTAGAAATTATCACGCAATACAACCTCCTGGCGCCAAACGACCTTTTTGGGGTAAGGATTACGGCGATACTGCGACATCCACTCAAGTGCAAGAGTATCTACCCTGTCCATCCAGTGTCCCTTGTCAGGTACGATATTAGACTGATGAATATATTTTCCGGGGTTTGCATTGCTCAAAGAGTCCATTACAACAGCCTTCTCCTTTGCAAGGATATTACGGTCGTAATAGTGATCGTGCTCACCCATCCATATCATATATGGGAGGTTTATAAGGTTCACCTGCGAAGCCTCACCGGGATGTCCTGCCATCATTGATGCAGCAGCCCACTTGTCGGCCATACGCGGTGCAAGACGCCATACGCCATCACCACCGGCTGAATAACCCATAAGATATACCTTATTGGGGTTTACACCCTCATATACTACGCAAGCAGCAATCAAATCCTCAAGCAACTCGTCAAGTCCTTTGCGATGCCACAAGTCGGATGTGTTCCATGGCGCACGCGGTGCAATGTAAACACCCTCTATAGGCTCATAGAGATATATCTGATTAACCCACTGTTCGTCATTGACCTCTTTGGGACAGTTTCCGCCACCATGCATAGAGATATAGAGGCTGCGACCATCCTTGGGCATCATGCCAAAAGTACGTACAGCGCAAGAGAGTTTTATGGAATCGTGAGAAATAGTCATGTTTCCCCATGTCCTGTAGAGACGTTTAGCAGTTTCTTTCATCCATAAAGAATCGACGATTTCTGCAGCACGCTCACACGCAACTTTGTCCAACGCCGCTACTGCAAATTTTTGTTCTATCAACTCACCCGAGGGGTTTTTCGCCCACTCCTCAAAAGCGGCAACCTGTGCCCCAAGCACTGAGGGCATCAAAAACATGAGCAACAAAGCCCACAATACATTTTTTTTGTTTTTCATAATATTCATCGTATAAGAAGCAAAAGCGTGAGAACCTGTACCTGTTACCCGTCCCGCTTTTCGAGGCCTTCGCATTGCCTATCAATGTAGAACGAGCAACGCAGAAGCCTCACGCTGATATGTATATAACAAACCATTATACCAAGGGCCATATAACTTAAATGTATAACCTAATTAAACTCTACATCCGAGCCGCCCGACACATCCCAATGTACGATTTGGGGATTGCCTTTGATATGAATATCCGAGCCTCCAGAGGCTGTGAGGGATATTGTCTTGCTGGCAGACACGCTAATATCGCAGCCTCCAGATGCGTGGATAGCGACATCCTCGGCATCCAACCAACCACACTCAATATCCGAGCCGCCAGAAGCATCTATGCGGAGTTGCTTCGTAACGCCCTTAATCTGGCAGTCTGAGCCTCCCGATGTCATAACAGAGAGACTATCGCTATTGCAACTATTCCACGAAAAATCACTTCCGCCTTCTGTAGCAACACTTTTGTATGCAAGCGATGGCACATAGACTAAACAACGCTTAGAACCAAATAAAGAGCTTGATACGCCAATATGTAGTGTGCCGTTAATAACCTCAACACTCAACTTATTGAAATTATTAGCATTTGTCAGGGCATATACTTGGTTATAAGGCAGATTCTCGTCAACAACAACATCCACGTCATTTGATGTCGCAATGGCTGCTGGCTCCTCATAAAGAGTATATGTTTTGTGATTTGTTAATGCTTCGTCATCAACTTCACATCCTGCACACACCATAGCCACAACAGCAACCAATAGAGTGTAAAGAGTCCTCATAATACAGTCAAAATGTTTTGCTTAACATAAGCAAAGTTACTGAAACTTTTCTGAATGAACAAGAAAATGAGTAAAAATGGAGCGTTGGGCAAACATTGTCAAAAAGTAAAATATTTCAAAAATTGGTTTTCGCAGAAATACACAAAACGCAGTCCAACTCCGCCCAATCATTAATAGGTAAAATAAGAAAAATATTAGACACTGTAGAATGTAATTAAATAACCGGATTCACGACCACCCGAAAAGTGGTCGCTATTTGGTCGCACGAAACACTTTGTAAAGGTCAATATAAGCCAAACTGTGGCTTTCGGAGTCCTTATGTATGCAAATTGCCTTATTGAGTTCCGAAGTTTCTTAAACGAGCTATAAGAGATCCAATGCCTTCGGCGATGTTGCTAATGCTCATTGTGAAATTAAAACAAGTTTTATTTCACTCGCTCAATCGCAACATTCACATGCGCTCAGGATGACATTTGATGGCAATAAAAAAGAGAGCCGTTCATTTGAACGGCTCTCCGTAAATCTATTGAGCTTTAACTAATTACACTGCCTTCGGCTACGCCTTGGCGAGTAATAGCTTCGCTCGTTGCGTGTGAAAATAAATTTTCACTCACTCGCTTGCATATTACTTGCTCAATGCACCTGCGATATCCACTGCGATAGCAACAGTAGCACCAACCATTGGGTTGTTACCGATACCGAGGAAGCCCATCATCTCAACGTGTGCGGGAACTGAAGAAGAACCTGCGAACTGAGCGTCTGAGTGCATACGGCCCATTGTGTCGGTCATTTAATTTAAGAAACCGTCCAATTTTTCTTTATTGATTTAATTGTTTGAAAATAAGTTGATTATGCTCTTTAAGTTGGTTAATTGAAGTCTTGGAAAAATTACATCTGTCACCAAGACGTCGAACAAATTTTGTATGATAAATAAAAGTAGTTATAATCTGTCCTTTACGGTGAGAGCAAGTAAAATCAATAAAGCGGGTAAAGCACCTATTGAGGTTTGCGTTTCTTTGGGTGATGAGCGCGTTGTATTTTCTACCGGTAAAGTGGTGGCAATAGAGTCGTGGAACAAGGATAAACAGTGTGTGCGTGGGGTAGGTCCCGAAGCTGTTGTTTTGAATGAATTTTTAAAGAATATGCGTGTGCGTATTTATGAGGAAGAACTAAAACTTGTCAAACACGGCTTTGCTGTCACTGCTACGTTGCTGCGCGATTCTTTGATGAATAAGGTTGAACTTGTGAAAGAGGAAACAATCTTAGGTATTTTCAAAAAGCACAACGAACTGCAATATCAACAAATTGGTATAGGTGTGTCAAAAGGAACATACGCAAATTCAAAGCAAGGATTAGACCTGTTGGAGAAATTTATACACCAATACTATAATCGTAAAGATTTCTTCTTGCGTGAATTAAATCGTGACTTTATTGAAGAGTTTCGCATATGGTTATTGAAAGTGCATAAGTTGTCTCATAATGGAGCTGTAAAAATCCTTGCATTATTGAAGAAGGTTATCAATCGTGCTGTAGCTAATAACAAGATGGCATTTAATCCTTTTGCCACATTCAAACTGGAACGACAGACAACCTCGCCCGATTTTTTGACCGAGGAAGAATTACGCAAAATTATTAATTTCAATTCGCCACTACCACGACTTGAACGCACGCGGGATATGTTCCTGTTCGCTTGCTATACAGGGTTGTCCTATATTGATGTCAAAACCTTAAAGGCGGAACATTTGGAACGTGACAGTCAAGGACGAATGTGGATAAAGAAGAAGCGTGTGAAAATGATCTGCCCCCAAAAAGTTGGACGGATTAATAAAAGTATTATTGGTAAAGAGTTCGGTATTGCACCGGACTCTTTCCTTTTAGTCTCAGTTTTATTCTCTCATTGTTGTAATAATGGATATATTTCTTCAGTTCCTGCTT
>JAZRGV010000032.1:0-11768 GCA_045644465.1 Bacteroidaceae bacterium | reverse complement strand
AGATTGACCGCGTTGAGAAACTCTTCTGGAGCGAGCTCCGCATCCCGGGTGAGGCAGATACTCTCAACATTGAGCTCGAGAAGGCACTCCGCTTGCTCGACTTCATTGAAATCGGCCGCTTGATGGCATACGACGCTCTCAACCGTGAGGAGTCTTGCGGTGGTCACTTCCGCGAGGAGCACCAGACCGAAGAGAGTGAGGCTAAGCGCGACGGTGAGAACTTCTCATACGTGGCTTGCTGGAAATATACCGGACAGGGTCAGGAGCCGGAACTCATCAAGGAGGACCTCAACTATCAGTACATCAAGGTACAGCAGCGTAACTACAAAAACTAATCATTCCTAATTTTGTAAGCAATGGACAAAAATATAAGTTTTACATTGAAGGTATGGCGTCAGAGAGGTCCTAAGGCCAAAGGTGCTTTCGAGACCTATCAGATGAAGGATATTCCGGGCGATACCTCTTTCCTCGAGATGCTTGATATTCTTAACGAGCAGTTGGTAAACGAGAATAAAGATCCGGTTGTGTTCGACCACGACTGCCGCGAGGGTATCTGCGGTATGTCTTCACTTTACGTGAACGGTCCCCCTCACGGTCCTGCAACAGGTGCTACAACTTGCCAGTTGTACATGCGCCGTTTCAAGGATGGTGATACAATCACAGTAGAGCCCTGGCGTTCAGCCGGCTTCCCTGTAATGCGCGACCTTATGGTCGATCGTACAGCCTTCGACAAGATTCAGCAGGCCGGCGGTTATGTATCAATCAACACCGGCGGTATGCCTGACGCCAATGCAATTCCTATCGGTAAGGATGTTGCTGAAGAGGCTATGGATGCTGCTGCATGTATCGGTTGTGGTGCTTGTGTTGCAGCTTGTAAGAACGGCTCAGCAATGTTGTTCGTATCGGCAAAGGTTAGCCAGTTCGCATTGTTGCCACAAGGCAAGGTTGAGGCAAAGAAACGTGTTAAGGCAATGGTTGCCAAGATGGACGAACTTGGTTTCGGTAACTGTACCAACACCCGCGCTTGCGAGGCTGAGTGTCCAAAGTGCGTATCAATCAGCAATATCGCTCGTTTGAACCGCGAGTTCATCAAAGCTAAGTTGAAGGATTGATAAAGCTTTTATAAATAGAAAAAGGCTGTCGCAACCGCGACAGCCTTTTTCTATTTGTCATATAATTTGTTTTGTTTTTTATGCTTTTGGATGGTCTATGTTATAGTGCAATCCACGGCTCTCCTTGCGTTCCATAGCCTGGCGCATAATAAGGTAACCTACGTTTATAACATTACGTAATTCGCAAAGTTCGCGACTTACTACGCTCTGTTTGAACAGTTCCTCGGTCTCCTCGTAAAGCAGGTCAAGACGGTTCCATGCACGTTTCAATCGTAGGTCGCTACGAACAATACCAACGTATGTACTCATAATCTGTTGTACCTCTTTTGCATCCTGTGAGATGAGCACCATCTCTTCGTTCATCTTTGTTCCTTCGTCGTTCCACTCGGGGATATTCTCGTTGAAGGTGTAGCTCTTGAAATGTTCGAGCGAATGCTTTGCTGCTGCATCGGCATATACAACGGCCTCAATCAAAGAGTTGCTGGCAAGGCGGTTACCGCCGTGTAGTCCTGTGCATGAACACTCTCCAACAGCATATAGCCTGTGTATGCTCGATGCTGCATTGAGGTCAACCTTTATGCCACCGCACAGATAGTGTGCAGCCGGAGCAACGGGGATATAATCCTTTGTTATATCAATGCCCAACGAGAGACACTTTTCGTAAATGTTGGGAAAGTGACGTTTGGTCTCTTCGGGGTCCTTGTGTGTAACGTCAAGATATACATGTTCGTCACCGCGCAGCTTCATCTCGTTGTCGATGGCGCGTGCTACAATATCACGTGGCGCAAGCGACAGGCGAGAGTCATATTTGTGCATGAATTCTTTGCCGTCCTTGGTGCGCAGAATGCCACCGTATCCACGCATAGCCTCGGTAATGAGGAACGATGGGCGGTCGCCCGGATTATATAGTGCTGTAGGGTGGAACTGTACAAACTCCATATCTTTTACAGTTCCTTTGGCACGGTAAACCATTGCTATGCCGTCGCCTGTTGCTACAAGTGGGTTTGTGGTGGTTTTGTAAACAGCACCGCAACCACCGGTTGCCATTAATGTTACCTTGCTCAGGAATGTGTGTACCTCGTTTGTGGAAATATCAAGAACGTATGCTCCGTAACACTCTATGTCGGGGGTTTGCCTTGTTACTTCAATGCCCAAATGGTGTTGGGTTAGTATCTCTATGGCAAAATGATTGTCGAATATTGTGATGTTCGGATGCTTGCGGACAGCTCTTATGAGTGACTCCTGTATCTCGGCACCGGTGTTGTCGGCGTGGTGCAGGATGCGGAACTCGGAGTGTCCACCTTCGCGGTGCAGATCGAACTCGCCATTCTCGTTACGGTCGAACTCAACTCCCCAATCTATGAGTGCCTGTATTTGTGACGGTGCTTCAAGGACCACTTTCTCAACAGCCTTGCGGTCGCTTATCCAGTCGCCGGCAATCATGGTATCCTCAATGTGTTTCTCAAAGTTATCGACCTGCATATTTGTTACCGATGCTACACCGCCTTGTGCAAAGTATGTGTTTGCATCTTCCAACGTAGTCTTGCATATAAGGGCAACCTTGCCTTTGTCAGCAACTTTCAGTGCATAACTCATTCCGGCAATTCCGGAACCAATTATCAGAAAATCGAATCTTTTGACCATCTCTTTTGCTATTTAAGAGTTCTGTCGTTCACACTAACATCGTGTAAAAGTACAAAAAAGTAAAATAAATATGTTATTTATGTGAAAAAAAATCACTAAACATCCTTTTTTATCGCCGATATATTTCTCATCAACTGTTCGTATCCGCAACGTTCCACAGCGCTCTCTTCAAACAAGGTGTTGTATTGTTCTATGGTGAGTTTTTGCCATTTGTTAATGTTCATTTTCTGTAGTTCGTCACTTGGTTTGAACTCCGGTGTGTTGTTGGGTGTGGAGAATCGGTTATGTGGGCATGCTTTCAGGCAACAATCGCAACCGTAAAAGTTGTTTCCCATCTTTTTACCTATATCTTCGGGTAGTTCTCCTCTGTATTCTATAGTGAGATACGATAGACACTTGCGGGCATCGAAGCCATCATTGGATAGTGCACCCGTTGGGCAGTTTTCGATACATTTTCTGCATTTGCCACAATGGTTTGCCATAAAAGGTGTGTCGTATTCCAATTCTGTATCAATCAGCAATTCGCCAAGGAAAAAGTATGAGCCTTTGTGCGGAATTACAAGCTGTCGGTTGTTGCCAATCCATCCTATGCCTGCCTTTACAGCCCAATAACGTTCGAGAACCGGGGCTGAATCGCAAAAAGCACGTCCTTTTACGGGGTGAACGGTATTAATGTTGTTTAGTAATGTGTGTAGTTTGTCTTTAACTATTTTATGATAGTCTTTGCCTATGGCGTATGATGCTATACCATCAACAGGGTTTGATGGGTAGTAGTTTAAGACTACAACTACAATACTTTTGCATCCATCTACAAGTAGGGTGGGGTTGAAACGTTTATCGCAGTTGCGCTGAAGATAATACATCGTGCCATGCTGTTCATGTGTAATCCAATTATTGTATGCACCTACAACATCATTGGGTACAGCTTCGGCCTTTGCTATTCCACAAATGTCAAATCCGAGACGTTCTGCCTCGGATTTTATATATAGTGTAAGTTCTGCCTTGTCCATTACTCAAAAGTCTTGAAAATGTATCCCTGTTCCAACAACCACTCTATTGCGCGTGGCAAGGCATACTTAAGGTTCTTCTCTGCGCGTAATGAGTCGTGAAAAGTAATTATAGAGCCATTACGGGTATATCTCTTTATATTGTCGAGAACATCATCGCCGGTCATCTTGTAACTGTAATCGCGTGTTACAAGGTCCCACATCACAAGTCTATAGTGTTTACCAAGCCTGTTGTACAGTTTATGGTTCAATAATCCATGTGGCGGACGGAACAGGTTACTGTGAATGAGCTTGTCGGCCTTTTCTACATTTTCAATATACCTTTCAGTGTCTGTAAAA
Organism: Bacteroidaceae bacterium; assembly: GCA_045644465.1. Taxonomy (GTDB): domain Bacteria; phylum Bacteroidota; class Bacteroidia; order Bacteroidales; family Bacteroidaceae; genus HGM04593. The sequence continues at coordinate 7,666 of JAZRGV010000032.1, read as the reverse complement.
ATACCTTTCAGGTGGTTGAAAGTGTGGTTGCCAACCTTGTGGCCGTTATTCACCACGTACTGATATTCTTTATTGTGTTTGCGCACATTGTCGCCTACCATAAAGAATGTAGCTTTAATGTTGTATTTATCCAGCAGGTCAACAACCCATGGGGTTATGTCGGGTATGGGGCCGTCGTCAAAGGTGAGATAAACCGCCTTTTCTTCGGGGTTCATACGCCACATAGCCTTGGGGTATAGGTTGCGTATTATTTGTGGTACCTGCTCAATGAACATATTTTCAATAATTCAATACGTATGGTCCGTACTTCTCAACATTTATTTCGTAGATATTCTGCATATCCTTCATAGTGGACTCATCAACGGTGTTGAGGTTTTCTGCCATCTTGCACGACGAAGCTATTATCTGCAACGATGAAAGGATATCTTCGACATCGCTCTCCTGCAATCTGTTGACATTGTATTTCTTCAATCGCCTGTTCTCGTTGTTGCATATATGCTTAAGAGTGGATGCAACCTTCTTGTCGAGTGATGGGATGTTCGCGACATTGCCCAAAACTTCATATATGTAATCCAACAATTGCAGTTTGCGGTCAATAGATGACTTGCTTATACTGTTTTTCTTGTCGTTCAGAATGGAATTACATTCGGCCTCAATGTTCTTGGCAAGTATGTTGGCAATCTTGTTTACAGGGATTTCTTCAGCACCTTCGTTGCCAAGGATATTTATGGCCTGTGTAATTATATTGAGACGTGTGTAGATGAGCATTTCGTTCCTTAGGTTTGCTCTAAGGCCGTTGTACCAGTCAAGATACTCTAACTGCTCGTGCAATGCTGCCGATGCTATCTTAATGTATTTTTCCTGCAACTCTGCTGCTTTATCCTTGTCGTTTGTCCTGTCGTGGATAATCTTATATGCAGCGGCAATGCTTATGCTGTTGTCGCGTATTGCATCATAAGGAACAATCTCGTGTGGGAACTCTTCGTACCATTTATCGAGGATGTTGAGTATCTTTTCGTTTGGCTGATGCTCCTTGAACATTGTCTGTGCCAACATTGAAATGAGGTTGCGATGGGTGTATATCATGCGTCTTATTGTCTCGTCGGCATAATAATCCTTGTTGTTCTTAACCTCGCCCCATTTGTAGCGGTTCATTATGTTGTTGTAGAAATGCTCTATGTCAACAGGGTGGCCACTTTCGTTGGTGTAATAACCCAACTCTTTCCAGTTGAATGGAGATATGCGGTAGGCAAGTCCTTCGTGTATGAAGAAGTTCTGCAATACGGCAGGGTAGTTGCTCTCGCCAACAGTCATAGACATATATATAGGACGTTCCCAGTTGGCATTTGCAAGCATGTCGAATATTATGAACTCATAGCGGAAAAGCACGTCTTTGTTGCTTATGTCTATCTTCATATATTCGGGCATATTGTTTTCATACTCTTTAGGAATCATCATTCCTGAGCGTTTTACAGCACTGGAATCAATAGGAATATATAGTATGCCGGGGATTGCCTTTTTACCTATGCTGCGTGCGTAGTCTGCAAGCATTGCTCCATGCTCGGCATATCCTTGCGCCTGTGCCAGTGCCTGCTCGTATTCGCTTGCAGAAACCATTGCAAGATATTGTGCTTTGCTGCGTAACAACTTGCTATACTCGTTATTACCTCTCTCTTCAATGGCTCTTCCCTCTTTCTCAAGTTCGTTCTTAATGAATTTGAAAAGTTCTTCAACAACAATACGTCCTTCCGATTTTTGTTTTGCATCAGCCTCATATATCCAATATTTGCTGATGTTGTTCATTTCAAAAGGATTCTTGCCGAACACTTTTGCCTTGTCGGGGTTCTCTTCAAAGAATCTGTTTGCAAGTTCTGTTGCACGGCTGTTCAAAATCTCAATGCTACCGTTTGCATTGCCTGCATAGTCAATACGTTTCATTGTTATTGGCAGGCTTGGTGAGTCGTATGCCGGGCGACGCATCTGGTCGATGTACCAGTCGGTCTGCAGGTACGAGAGATTACAAACACGTGCATCGGTGCGTTCCTCTTCAACCTCCTGATTATACCATAGGGGGAATGTGTCATTGTCACCGCAGGTGAAGATGATTGGGCAACCGTCATCGGGCAGTGTGTTCAGATAGTTCTGTCCAAAGTCGCGGCAAGCATATCTTCCGCTACGGTCGTGGTCGTCCCATGTCTGCGAAACCATCTGTATTGGTACAAGAAGGCATGCAACAGCTACAATGCTGTTTACAAGCACGCTCTCTTTCTTTGTATATTTCTGTATAATATCAACAATGCCGGCAACGCCCAAGCCAATCCATATTGCAAAAGCGTAGAATGAACCTGCATATGCGTAGTCGCGTTCGCGTGGCTGTGCCGGTGTCTGGTTCAGGTACAACACAATGGCAAGTCCTGTCATAAAGAAGAGCATAAATACTACCCATAGCTGTTGCTTGCCCTCTTTGCCACGTTGCCATTGCCACATTATACCCAGGATACCAAGTATGAGAGGCAATGCGAAGAATACATTGCGGCCTTTGTTTTCCTTTAGTTGCTCAGGCATTTCATTGCTGTTGCCAATAAGCGCATTGTCTATGAACGGTATGCCTGTTATCCAGTTTCCGTGTTCTGCCTCTCCATTGCTTTGGATATCGTTCTGGCGGCCCACAAAATTCCACAAGAAATATCTCCAGTACATAAAGTTAACCTGGTAATTGATGAAGAACCTGATATTATCCCACTGTGTAGGCATTTTTATGTATGGTGTACCTGTATATGCGGCATTCTCGGCACGTACAATATTTGTTATAGGCTTGCCTATCCATTGCTCGTATTGCTGTGCATGGTCGCTGCTGTACATACGTGGGAAGAACATGTTCTGTACATAGTTGTACTCCTTGTTGTAGCCTATAATCTCATATCTGTCCGGTTCGCCGGCATCCTTTTTCTCAACGCGTGAATAGATAGGGCTTGTTTCGTTGAAACTGTATCTTTTCTTGGCCTTGTCAATCTTTATCTCCGAGCTGAATGCCTGGCCATAGAACAAAGGACGTGTTCCGTACTGTTCGCGGTTAAGATATGTTCCCAAGGTGAAGATATCTTCGGGTGAGTTCTGGTCCATTGGTGTGTTTGCCGATGAACGTACCACAATAAGGGCATACGAAGAGTAACCAACCATAATGAGCAACAAGCACAGGAATGCTGTGTTGAATGTTCTAAGGCTTATTACAAACTTCTTGCCTGTTGTAACAATACCTTTGTTTATTGTGCTTGTTACGTTCTTGCTGTATATGCATACAAAATAAATGGCTGCAAGCACAATGATGCCAAGAACGATGCTTGCTGTTACGTTATGTCCGTAGAACGGAATACCAAGCAATGCTACCGACAAGGTAAATACAAAGGCAATACTCTTTTGGCTCTTGCCTTTTTCTGTCAGATATACACCATATATCAGTGTGCATGCAAGCAGTATGATATATATAATCAATCCAGTGTTGAAAGGTAATCCAAGAACGTTGACAAACAACAGCTCAAACCATCCTCCAACCTTTACAACTCCGGGAACAATTCCGTAAAGAACAATCGCTACAATTACAGCCGATACAATCAACGCCAATAACGAACCTTTGAAACTTGCATGTGGGAACTTCTTGTAATAGACTACAAGAACGATTGCAGGAATACAGAGCAGGTTAAGCAAGTGGACACCGATAGATAGTCCAACAAGATATGCAATAAGCACCAGCCAGCGATCGCTGTGCGGAGCGTTGGCACTCTCTTCCCATTTGAGAATGAGCCAGAATACAACGGCTGTGAACAGTGATGAATAACCATAAACCTCACCTTCAACAGCGCTGAACCAATATGTGTCGCTCCATGTATAAGCCAATGCACCAACGACTCCCGATGCAAGGATTGTTATCATCTGGGCTTTTGTCATACTCTCGCTTTGTCCCACAATTAGCTTGCGGGCAAGGTGTGTGATACTCCAGAAGAGGAACAAGATGCCCAAAGCGCTGAGTATTGCCGACATAATGTTCACCATCAAGGCTACTTTGTCGGGGCTGGCGAACATTGAGAAGAAGTTCGCTGTAAGCATAAAGAATGGTGCACCGGGTGGGTGGCCTACCTCCAATTTGTTCCCAGACAAGATAAACTCCGGGCAATCCCAGAAACTTGCAGTTGGTTCAACAGTCATGCAGTATGTAACTGCTGCAATGAGGAATGTTACCCAACCGAGTGTGTTGTTTAGAATTTTGAATTGTTTCATTATATCGAGTAATTTTATTTGCTCAAACAGTTTTTGGAAAATGTTCAAAATTTCCAAAATCGTGCAAAAATACCTAATATATAGGACAGAACAAAATATTACCCAATAAAATGGGGTTATGTTAAGATTTATTATATCAATCCGGTTTACAGCGGGTCGATGTCATAATACATTGAAACAGCCTTGTAGCGTGGCATCTGGCAATATACTTGTTGAATATTTTGCAACACTTCGTTTATCTTGTATTGCGACAATCCGTTTTCAACCTTCAATACAATCTTTCGTATATAGAGTTGTTTTATTCTTGCAACGGGTGGCAGGTCGGGGCCTAAAATGCGGTTGTCGAAAATCTCGCGCATCTTCCCTGCTATTATGTTTGAAAACTCCTCGAGTACATGCACGTCACGATGTTTCATATAGATGTAAACAAGCCGATAAAAAGGCGGATAATGAAACAGCATGCGTTCGCTCAACTGCTGGTTATAGAATGCTTCGTAGTCGTTTTTTACAATTTGTGGAATAACTGCCGCATCGCTCATCTTTGTCTGTAGATAAACTGTTCCCTGACCGTTTTTTCTTCCTGCACGTCCCGCTACCTGGGCCATAAGCTGAAAGGCACGTTCGGTAGCTCTAAAGTCGGGATAATTGAGTAGTGTATCGGCATTTATTATACCAACTACGGCCACATTGTCAAAATCAAGTCCTTTAGAGACCATCTGTGTGCCAATAAGAATATCGGTCTTTCCCTGCTGGAAATCCTCAATTATCTTTTCGTATGCTGTGCGTGTACGTGTGGTGTCAAGGTCCATACGCTCTATACGTGCTTCGGGGAAGAGATTTTGCAAGTCATCCTCAATCTTTTCTGTTCCATATCCAAGAGTGGTGAATTTCCTCTCTTCGCAGTTTGGGCAATAAACAGGTGCAGGGGTGGTGTAGCCACAATAGTGGCACACAAGCTTGTTGCTGTTCTTGTGCAGTGTAAGGCTCACATCGCAGTGCTTGCATCGTGGCACCCATCCGCAGTTCTTGCATTCCACTTGTGGGGAATATCCGCGCCTGTTCTGAAAAAGTATAATCTGCTTTTTCTCCTTTAGTGCGTTGCTCATAGCCTCAATCAATGGGTCGGAGAATGTGCCTACTGTCATTTTCTTTCGGCTGTACTCGGCCATGTCAATAACCTCGATGTGTGGTAGCTTAACTTCGCGATGTCTTGTCGTTAGGCTCACAAGTGCATATTTGCCTGTTGTGGCATTGTAGTAGCTGTCAATAGATGGTGTTGCCGTTCCAAGCAATGTCTTTGCTCCGAATAGCGATGATAGAACTATTGCTGAGTTACGGGCATTGTAGCGCGGTGCCGGGTCCTGTTGCTTGTAGCTGTTCTCATGCTCTTCGTCAACGACTACAAGGCCTAGCTTTTTGAATGGTAGGAAAAGTGATGAACGTACTCCTAGTATTATGTCGTATGGTTCGTCGCTCAACTGCTTTTTCCAAATCTCAACTCTTTCGGCATCGGAAAACTTGGAATGATAAACGCCAATCTTGTTGCCAAAGACACGGCGTAACCTCTCTGTAATCTGTTTCGTAAGCGCAATCTCAGGCAGCATGAAAAGAACCTGTTCGCCGCGTTCCAACGCTTCTGTTATCAGGTGAATGTATATCTCGGTCTTGCCGGCAGATGTAACACCATGCAGCAGTGTTACATTCTTCTGTTTGAAACTCTCCTTAATCTCTTCAAAAGCTTTTTTCTGTGCATCGTTCAGGGTGTTCTGCGGAACAATGTTGTCTGCCTGACGTGCCAATCGACCAATCTCCACCTCGTAACTCTCGAATATCCCTTTATCCTGTAGTTCCTTGTATATGTTTGCCGAAACCTGTGCCTCCTCTATAAGTTTATGCTTGGATATCTCTCTTGGAGTGTCACTAAAAGGTGTTGTTACCTGCAGGTATGTAGCAAGTAGGCGTTTCTGTCGTGGTGCGCGTGAGAGTGATTGAAGAATGAGGTTTATTCCCTTTTCGTCGCGACATTTTGCCGTCAGGCGCACACGTTGCTCTGTGCGTGGTTTGAACTCTCCTTTTAGTCCTTGCGGTATCGCGGCTTTATAAATATCTCCAAGGGAGCACATATAGTATTTGGATATCCATTCCCATAATTTTATCTGTTCGTCAAGAACGATGGGTGTCTCGTCGAGAATCTCTTTTATGGGGCGTATCTCGTAATCACTGTTTATGTTGTTGTGCAACTCTGCAACCAAAGCTGTGTATGTAACCTTTTTGCCAAAAGGTACAATTACTCTGCATCCGGGAAATACCTTTCCTTTCAACTCCTTAGGAATGCTGTATGTAAACGTTCCGGGCAGGGGCAATGGTAATATAACATCTACAAAATTGCTCATGATTATGCGAAGTTATTAAAAAGCTGCCAAACGACAAAAATAATCGGTAAGCTTCCCTTTTTGTAAAAAAAAATATATTTTTGCGGAGTGCATTTAACAGCCATGTAAGAAAATGAAAAAGATTATATTGTTTGCTTTGTTGCCGTTGCTTTTTTCATGCGGAGTCTCGGACGAGCGTATCGATGCATATAAGCGTGCGACAAAGAAAGTTAGGAAAGCATCATCCTCGGAGTCGCTCGAGATGATTGCATATGATTTGAGCAAGGAATTGTATGAGATTGACGCAGAAGAGGAGTTTAGCCTTTTGCAGATGAAGACTCTTGCTGCCACAGATGAAGAGTTCAAGGAAGTTGTTGAGGCTATAGCCAATGCGAAGACTCTTTTTGATGAGGCTTTGTCGGATAAAGAGACTGTTTTCTATCTCGAACGTCTAAAGAAGAAATAATCTAATAAAAAAATCAGCTCTTTAAAGCTGATTTTTTTATTAGATGTATATCAATTTTTTCCTTTAAAGTCGGTTACCTGGACAAAAAGTAGGATAATTAGAGTTGAAAAAACTCTTAGTGGACAAAAAGTAGGATGATTTCCTCAGCAGAGCGCGCCCTGCTGAGGAAATTCGCGTCTAATAATGTCTCATAATATATTCATCCAGCAGTTTCTTCCTATTGTCTTTGCTTATACCTCTATGTACCCTCAGTTTACTTTTTATATCAGAAAATAGCCCTTCAATAGCATTATTCGTGTTCGGTAGCCCCGTTTCTGGATGGTCATAAAATGTCCACAGTAGCGGCATGTTGCGCCTAAGGCTAAGATAGGCGCTGCGTAGTTTTGGACGCATATAAGGCGGTGTGTATCGCTTTATCCTCTTGTCGTTGACACGTTCGTTCAGTACATCCTTGTATTTCTCGTACCATTCGTTAAATGCACCAATAAAACTTTCCTTGTCCATTCTAGTGATACTCTTGACTAAATCCAAAAGTTCGATAGAAGCTTCAAGG
>JAZRGV010000031.1:0-27304 GCA_045644465.1 Bacteroidaceae bacterium | reverse complement strand
TCGTCAATCCCAGTAACGATAAGCATATTGTCCTCAAGAGTGGCTTTTGATTCTGCAAGTGTTTCTGTTATTGCAGTTGAAACTTCTTTTTCTGCGAAATGATATTTCTTCACGTCTGAGCGAACAAATTCCATAGAATACAGTTCCGATGTGATTTTGATAAGTTCGCTTGCAAAGGTGATTTTAGGCTTGTCTGCCAATAGAAAACTTGCAGTGCTGCCATCGCGCATTTCTACTACTAATGTTTTGTGCTCATATGCTTGAGCTTTAAAGACAAGAAGAAGTAGAAACACTGTGAGTAAGTGTTTTAGGTGTTTCATAGTAGTCTCGTTTTTATTATTTTTTTAGTCGGATTTGAGCCTCTTTTTTTAAGAGATACAGGGTTTTGCTAAACATTGTTGTTTTATAACAAAGATTAATGATACCGTTTCCTGTTTTGTATAATAGGTATGGCATATAAATATCAAAGTCCTGTTGGCATCAACAGGACTTTGATATTATTGAACTTTACTTGTCATTTCCTCCATTCAAGGATAAGCACTCTCTTTGTACTTTCGCTAATGCAACAACGTGCCGACGGGCGTTCATCAACCAACCATACAATTTCTCCATTGGCATCGGTTACAACAAGCTGTGCCTGTTTCTCAATGAGGCTTTTCTTGCGGTCGGTGAGGTAGTCGCTCACAAGCTTTGTTCCGCGCATGCCGAACGGTGCAAAGCGGTCACCATTATGTACTTTTCTTAAGGTAAGCGGCAAATGCAACTTTTCAACGTCGAGGCATGCAATATTGCGCTGCTTGGGAATGTTGCCATTGAATTCAGCTTGTGTTACTGTAATAGCACCTTGCGGTGTTTTAACAGAGCCTTCGTTGGGTAGTGTAGTGTCTGCTTGCTCAAACTCCTCTTTTGGGGTTATGATAAACCTGTTGCGATCTTTTGTGATGCACCATTCTGTGGTTGTGAATTGTCTTGAGCCTTCGCTTTCTATGGAGTTGTAGATATCCTCCACCTGTGCGCTGTTGAAGCCTAACGGCGACAGCATCTCGTGTAACAACGTTGTTGGTGCTACCTCTCTCCTTAACAATTCAATGTCAATGGTGTTCTCCTTTTTTACCCGTTTTACAGCCTCTTCAATAGCATGGCGGTAAATAAGTTCTGCTTCGCTTATGCGCTGTGCTGTTTGGGCAAGGCTCTCTTTTATTGAAGGGTTTATCTCGGCAAGTTTTGGGATGACTTCGAGCCTTATCTTGTTGCGTGTGTAGTCGCTTGTGAGGTTGGTGCTGTCGGTGACAAACTCTTCGCCTCGCCATTTAAGGTATTCGATAATATCCTCGCGCCCCACGCATAGCAACGGGCGTATAATATAACCGTTCTTGGGTTGTATGCCTCGCAAGCCTTTGATGCCTGTGCCGCGAACAAGGTTCAGCAGCAGTGTCTCTGCGCTGTCATCACGGTGATGTGCTACGGCAATTGCTTGTGCATTGCTCTGCTTGCGTTGTTTCTCGAAGGCATCGTAGCGCAGTTCGCGTGCAGCCATTTCAATGGAGATACCATGCGACTTGGCATATTCTGCAGTGTCGAAATGAACAATGTGCAGGGCTATGCCTATTTTTTTGCATAATGCAGTTGTGAACTCTTCGTCGTGGTTGCTCTCTTCTCCACGCAAGTGAAAATTGCAATGTATAGCCTCGCATCTGTATCCAAGATTATATAATACAAGGAGTAGGGCAACGGAGTCGGCTCCGCCACTCAAGGCTACAAGCACCGGAGTCTTCTTTTCCAGCAGTTGGTGCTTTTCGATGAATTTTTCAACCTTGTATTTCATATTTTTCTTCACGAAGATAGAACAATAATGTCTATTTTTGGTTGAAATTGCATAATAATTGCTTAAAAATGACAGATAAAAGCAAAAAATGGCATTCTTTGTTTGTTCTTCACAAAAAAAGTCTTACCTTTGTCGTCGCTAAAGGTTAAGCCTTGCCAACCGGTACCTTGGATGAGTGGCTTAGTCAGTGGTCTGCAAAACCATGTACGGCGGTTCGAATCCGCCAGGTACCTCAAAGGAGTTCCAAAAGGAACTCCTTTTTTTTGTGCACAGCAGGAGAACCGATATGTTCACCCTGCCCACTTCCTACATTGACGGAGTATGGAATCAAGAAGACCCAGAGCAATGGTTGTCTATTATTCAGATTCCTATAGAGTAGAATTGTATAAATTCAGTGGCGTATGTTGGGAACAGTGCTGTACCTTCATACGTCGCTTGGGTATAGCTATTATTTGGAATCGGTAGTGTTAGGGCTGGCTAACCCTACTTCTACACTCTAAACTAAAACATCACTTTAAAGCAATGCTTGCCTTCTTTGAATAAGTATTCAATCTTGAAATTATAACTGTCGGCAATGGATTTTACAAGCGTAAGTCCAAGGCCTGTAGAGCCTTTCTTGCCACTTGTGTAAAAGCGGTCGAACAGGCGTGAACTGTCAAGCGGTTCACTGCCGTTGTTGGCAATTGCAAGCACTCTGTTCTTTATGCTTATATCAACAGCGCTATCTTCGCTTGTGTGAAGGAATGCATTTTTAATAAGGTTTGTTATCATGGTAGTCGCAAGCGACTCATTCATGTTTACAACAAAGTGTTCCGGCAGTTCTGTTCTGCACTTTATGCTGTCGCCATAAATCTCGCTGTATATTCCAATCTCGTTGTTTATAATCTCTACCAAGTCAATGTCTGCTCTTTCGGGGAATTGGTTGTTTTCAATCTTCGACAACAACAGCAATGTGCGGTTAAGGCGGTTCATCCTGTGCAGCGATTGGCGCATCTTCGACAGCTCGGCGAACTGCTCTTCGGTGAGCTGTGTGTTGTCAATCATCCACTCTATTCGTGTGCCTAATATGGCAAGCGGTGTCTGCAGTTCATGTGAGGCATTGCCTATGAACTGCTTCTGTCTTTCCATATAGTTCTCTGCGCGTTCTATAGTGTGGCGTGCTGCTTCGGTGAGTTTCTTGAATTCTATTGTTGCATGTGATATGGGCAAGTTCTCTGTTCCTTTGCCGGGGTGGTAGTGGTCGAGCCAACGCAATAGTGCATACAATGGTTTCATGCTGTAGTGGAATACCAATGCTGTGACTGTAAGTATTGTGAGCATCAACAGCACATAAAGCACTACTATGTATATGAAAATTTTCTGTAACAGGTCTTCGCGTTCGAATGTGGGGGTTGACACCACAAGCCTGTATGCATTGTTCTCCTTATCAAAGAATATCATTGTCAGTTCACGTGCAGGCTCGGTCTCTCTCTCTTCGTGGATATATATACGGCGGTTCTTGAAAGTGAATGTCGTCTCATAGTGGGCATCGCCCGGCAATGGCTCTATTGAGTATGTGTTGTTGCTGCCGTTGCCCGGCATGGGTAACTCCTTGCCTGCAAGAGTGCGTCTTACAAGCATCTCGGCATACTCCTCAAGGGTGTCATCTGCCTCATCGTTAATCTCGGTAACCATAGAGAAATAGAAAATTGTTCCCCATATAATCATAATGGGTAACAGCACTATGGCAAGTCGTAGTGTTATGCGTGTTATAAGTTTCATTCTGCAGCTTCACAAAATTTATATCCAAAGCCATACACAGCCTTGATGTTATTGTCGGCACCGGCTTCGGTGAGTTTTTTTCTCAGGTTCTTTATCTGTGCATATACGAATTGAAAGTTATCGGCCATATCAATATGGTCGCCCCATACTCCCTCGGCGAGAACGGTTTTGTCTATGATGTGCCCGGGGCGTTGCATAAAGTAGAGCAATATGTCAAACTCTTTTTTCAGCAACGGTATATCTTTGCCGGCTATTGTAACGCGTCGGCTGTTCAGGTCGAGCTGTATGTTGCCTGTGTTCATCGTGCTGCTCACTGCGGTTGCTCCACGTCGCATCACGCTCTTTATGCGTGCCGAAAGTTCTGCCATGTAGAATGGCTTGGGCAGGTAGTCGTCGGCTCCAAGCTCAAGTCCCTCTATCTTGTCGTCGAGTGAGTCGCGTGCAGAGATTATTATCACTCGGTCGTTCTTGCCAAGCGATTTTATCTGTTGCAACAGCTTCAGTCCGTTACCGTCGGGCAGCATTATATCGAGCATGATGCAGTCGTATTCGTAGCCCGCAATCTTATCTTCGGCTTCAAAGAATGTTGAGGCTGTTTCTACAATATATCCCTCTGCGGTTAGTGCACGTTGCATTATTTCGCGCAAGGAGTTGTCGTCTTCTATTATAAGTAGTTTCATGAATTCTGTGTTGAGAATGACTAAAAAGCGAAATATTACTCTTCTACCATCTCAAAGTCGAGCAGTTTGCGGTCGAGATTGGCGCGTACGATGCGTATTCTCACCGGGTCGCCAATGGTGAACTTACGGTGGTGACGGCGGCCTATGATGCAGTAGTTGGCATCGTCAAACTCGTAATAGTCGTCTTGCAGGGTGCGCATAGGAATCATTCCTTCGCACTTGTTATCGTTAATCTCGGCATACATACCCCATTCGGTAACTCCGCTGATAACAGCATCGTACTCTTCGCCGATATGTTCACTCATAAACTCCACCTGTTTGTACTTGATGCTTGCGCGTTCTGCATTTGCGGCAACCTGCTCTTGTGCCGAACAGTGTTCGCACAAATCCTCATATTTGGGTTGGCTCACCGAGCGCGCTCCAAGGGTAAGATAGCGGTCGAGCAGGCGGTGTACAAGCAGGTCGGGATAACGACGTATGGGCGATGTAAAGTGTGTGTAGTAGCGGAATGCAAGCCCGTAGTGTCCTATGTTACCGGTAGAGTAACGTGCCTTTTGCATTGTGCGCAACGATATCTGTTCTATCACGTTCTGTTCTTTGCTTCCGTGCACATCTTTCAACAAACTGTTGAGTGCATTGGCCGATGTGGTGCGCCCCGAGCCGCTACGCATCTTATATCCTAGTTTGGTAACGAACTTCGCCAGCATAGTCAGTTTCTCGGGGTTTGGTTCGTCGTGTATGCGATATACGAATGTCTTTGGTGTGCTGTTTGCTGTTTTCTTGCCAATTTTTTCGGCTACAGTGCGGTTGGCAAGCAACATGAACTCTTCTATAAGCTGGTGCGATTCGTTGCTCTCGCTGAAATATACCGACAGTGGCTTGCCATCCTCGTCGAGTCGGAAATGTACTTGTGCCTGTTGAAAATCTATGGCTCCGGCAGTGAAGCGTTTCTCGCGCATCTTCTGTGCAAGTCTGTTAAGTGTAGATATCTCTTCGTAATATTCACCTTCGCCTTTTTCTATTATATCCTGTACCTCTTCGTAGCTGAAACGTCGGTCGCTCTTTATCACTGCGCGTGTTATCTCGAATTTCTTTACTTCGGCCTTTTCGTTCATGGTAAATATCACCGAGTAAGTCAGTTTCTCCTCGTTGGGGCGTAGTGAGCACAGGAAATTACAGAGGTGCTCGGGTAACATTGGGATAGTGCGGTCAACAAGGTATATTGATGTGGCTCGCTTAAATGCCTCTTTGTCTATGATGCCTCCCTCAGTGACATAGTATGAAACGTCGGCAATGTGCACGCCAATCTCCCATAATCCCTCGCCTGCAGGGCGAATAGAGAGAGCGTCGTCAAAGTCTTTTGCATCTATAGGGTCAATGGTGAAGGTTGTTACATTGCGGAAGTCGGCGCGTTTGGCTATCTCCTCGGCGGTGATATTGTTGCTCAGCTTGTTTGCAGCCTCTTCAACCGCTGCCGGATATACGTATGGCAGGCCATATTCTGCAAGTATGGCATTCATCTCGGTATCGTTATCACCGCATTTGCCAAGGATATCGATAACTTTTCCAACGGGGTTCTTGCTTTCCATTGGCCACTCAAGCATTTTAACAACGGCCTTGTCGCCGTTCTTGCCACCCTTCAACATATCCTTTGGGATGAATATGTCATTAGGCATTACACGATTTTCTGTTATAAGAAAGGCGTAATGTCTTTCTACGTGTAACTCTCCAACAAAGGTATCGTGCTTGCGTTTTACAATCTCCACCACCTCGCCTTCGCGGCCTCGTCCTCTGCGACGTGCAAAGAGTGCAACGCGTACCATGTCGTCGGTCAAGGCATGTGCCGAATTACGTTCACTGATGAGTACGGGCTCGCTGCCATCCTCTGGGTAGAATTCGTTATAACCGTCTCTGTTGCGAGAGAATCGTCCATACAGCATAGAGATGTTGTTGGCAAGGACATATCGGCGGAATTCAGGTTCCATGATATATCCGTCAAAAACCATATCATCAAGAATGTGTACACATAGTGTTCGTGCCGAAGTGGATGTAAGGTTCAACTCCTTGAATATCTCCTTGGGGCTGAACGTCTTGCCTTCGCTGCGGTTGAACAACCCTACAAGCATATCAACAAGCATGTTCTTGTTTATGCGTCCTTTCCCTTTTCCGCCTTTCTTTGCCATATCACTCAATTTTATGGTTAATCATTTTTTGTAACCTGCCAATAGGTTATCTCTTTCTTTTTCTCTTTTCCTTGTTGAGTTGTGCAACCTTTTCAATGGTCTTTGGAATGTCGGTATTGTCCATCACTCCGTGGAATTCTTCGGCACCGCATCCTATGGCATACAGTGGTACGTATGTACCCGAGTGGTTGCCGCTTGCCCATGAAATGGCAGCCTTGCGGTCAATGTCATATATAGCCTCTGCAGCAATTCTGCCGGCAATGTCCGATGTCATCTCAACACTATCGTTCTCGTTATGGTTGCCGCGAATAGATACACCGCTGTTCTCTTTTACAACTTCATTAACCTTGCCCCATGTTGTAGTGCCAAGTGCATTCAGCATCGCCTGGACTTTGTTTACACTGACCTTCTGTTTTGTAAGCTCCTTGAAGTACAGTGCGTAGTTACCGTTGTAACCCAATACAAGGCCTCCTGTCTCGTGGTCGGCAGTTACTATAATAAGTGTTTCGTCCTTGTGTTGGTTGTAGAACTCCAATGCAGTTTCGATGGCTGAACTGAACCCGAAAACTTCATAGAAAGCTGTAGCAGCATCATCACTGTGCGATGCATAGTCAATCTTGCCACCCTCCACCATAAAGAAGAAACCATCCTTGTTCTTGTTGTAAAGGAATTCAATTCCGGCGCGTGTTATATTGTACAAGTTCAAGTCAACATTATTATATTCATTGTCTATGGCGTATGGCAACTCCTCTGATACGTTCTTCTGGTACAGCATCATCTTCTTGGCTTCATCGGCTTTTGCCTTGTAGTCGCTATATCCGCGTGCAATGGTATAGCCCTGTTCTTTTGCTTTGCCGTATAGAGTATTGCGTTGTTCTTTGCTACATTTTACATCACCTCCTGCATAGAAATCGTAGTCGGCTGTGAGCATCCATTGTGCTATTTCGTTATAGTTGTTGCGGCTCTTGTTATGGGCATAGAAGGCTGCCGGTGTCGCGTGGTTTATGGGAACTGTTGTTGCTATTCCCACCGCGAGACCTCTCTCCTTTGCCTTGTGTGCAACACTATATACATCCTCGCCGTTTGCATCAACGCCAATGTAACCGTTGTTTGCCTTTGAGCCTGTTGCCAATGCTGTGCCCGAAGCGGCAGAGTCGGTAACGCCGTTGCTTGCCGAATGGGTGGTGACGAAGGCTGTATAAGGAAATGTAGTGAATGGTAATCTTAACTCCTGCCCAAACAACTCGCTGAAAAAGAGCTCTGTTCCGCGTACGTGCGATGGGCCCATTCCGTCACCAATGAAGTAGAATATATACTTGGGGCTTTTGCTGAAGCCTGTCGCTACAATGAGCAACAACAATAGTGTTCCAAAAAAGCGTTTCATATCGTTTTGTTTTTTTATTTCTCTATAGGGTTACCTACTTTGCCTACAAACAACACTTCATTTCCGTCGTTTCTTATTATCGCGAAAACGAAAGGACGGTCAAGTTTCATTGGTATTATATTCTGTGGCCTCATAGACATTGCGCCAACTCTCACAGCTGTTACTGCAGCGGCCTCAGTACCATCCTCGTCAACTTTTACGTATGTCTTCTGCATTATATCGCTTATGCGTAACGGTTCGTCTGATATACCCTCAAATTGAGCCCTTTGACCAAAAGCTCTTATTATGCCTTGTTGTTCAAGAACCTTCTTTAATGACGAGCCGAATTCGACTGTGAATCTGGGCATGGATAAATCGACGTCACATCTGTTCATCTTCAAAAGGTAATTGTCGAGGTCGTTCATCATTATTTGTGCTATCTCGCTGCATCTAACACCATTCTTGGGGAGCGCCAGCAGCATACTGTACTTGCCGTCGTAATATCCCTTGATTGTCATCTCGAAATCCTCGTTGTTGTAATATAGTGAGTTTTCGCGTTGCCTCATCATATCCACTTCTACAACCTCTCCATTTTCGGTGGTGAATTTCTCTTTTTTTGTATTCTCTTTGTTGAACTTCTTGTTCCAAATGGCATTGAAGTAAAGAGCGTTTATGAGGTACATCCTGTCATTAGGTTTGATGTCATCCAATATGGTAGGTATTTTGCCTTTGGTCATCTTGCTGCACCATTCGTTTATGCGTTCAAGAGTGTTGTCGTTAAATGCAACCGACTCGATAGTTGCCTCGTAATTTTCTTTGTTTTCGGTTATAAAAGGCTCCTTTACGCTCAACTTATTGTTTATCCATATTGAATTGGCGATGTTCACTTCGCAATGTTGCCATTCTTTATTTGTGTTGAGGTCTCTCAACAACTCCTTATAGAAGGCATTTACATTGCTGGCTGAATCAAGAGCCTTGTATAGCTCTTTTTTGGTTTCGCCTTCTGCACCATTCGCAACCATAGCTAAAGCATATTGCGCACTCAATGGCGACAGGCAAACGTTCTCTTTCTTACTTGTATTACAAAGGGTGTTAAAGGTATTGCCCCAAAAACTGTTTGCGTTTGCAATTACGTTTTGGGGAGCATCAGCAATGGTGTTGGCTGTTACATTTATGCTTGTCTTCTGTTTTGAACAGCAGGCCGACAAGCATATAGCCAATGTGATATATAATACTTTCTTTAGCATTTTAGAATACAAATTTCATCAGGTCGTTGTAGGTTGCAAGTATAAACAGTCCTAATATAATGAGCATTCCTATCATCTGTGCTCGTTCAAGGAATTTCTCACTTGGTTGCTTGCCGGTAATCATCTCTACAAGCAGGAAAAGAGCATGGCCTCCGTCGAGAGCTGGTATTGGCAATATGTTCATAAATGCGAGTATTATTGAGAGGAATGCTGTCATCAGCCAGAATTCGTGCCAGTCCCATGTCGATGGGAAAAGACTACCTATCGAAGCAAACATTCCTACAGACTTTGCTCCTTCAGATGTAAATACATATTTAAAGTCGCTGACATAGCCACGCAACACATCAAATCCGTACATTATTCCGGCAGGGAACGACGCAAAGAATCCATAGTCGGTGTGGACAACAGGGTAGTTGTTCATAACGGGTATTACACCAAGCACAAATGTGCTGTCAACGGCAACATGCAGTTGAACTATGCTATCGCGCAACACCTCTATGTCAAAGTTCTGTTTTCCTTTTTCTTTTAGGTCGGCGAGGGTTGTTCTCAGGTTGCTCCAAGAATCAATGACATTTCCGTCTATAGCAACAATTCTGTCGCCTTGAATTATTCCCGCAGCTGCACCGGCTCCCTTGACATCAACGCTGTCAATAACAGGCAGTATTCTTTCGTGCATAAACAAACCTGTCTTGTTCATGTTCAGCAACCCAAGCTCTTCGGGCATGGTAATGGTAATCTCCTTGCCACTTCGCATTACGGTAATCTCCTGTGCATCACATATCTCGCGGAAGATATTGGCACTGCGCACCTTGTCGTTGTAAAGTCTTTGTCCGCCCTTTCCGTCAATGCTTACGATAATGTCTCCATCACGGAAGCCAATCTCCTTGGCTGTTTCATTGAATACAAGGCCGTTCTTCATCATATTCATCTCAGTGTGATCTTCACCCCATGAGAAAAGTATCATAGCGTAAAGGAATATGGCAAGGATAAGGTTGAACATCACACCACCAACAATGATAAGCAGTCTTTGCCATGCCGGCTTTGAACGGTACTCCCATGGTTGTGCTGGCTGTTTCATCTGCTCGGTATCCATTGATTCGTCAATCATTCCTGCAATTTTGCAATATCCGCCAAGGGGAACCCAACCGATACCATATTCTGTATCGCTGTTCTTTGGTTTCCATTTGAACAAAGAGAATTTCCAGTCGAAGAAAAGATAGAATTTGTCAACTCTTACATTGAAAATTCTTGCAAAAAGAAAATGTCCAAATTCGTGAATCAACACCAATAGGCTTAAAGCCATAATCAACTGCAATGCGCGTATCAAAATAATCTCCATATCTTATTATTGTAAAATGTTTGTTATTGTTAGTTTATCCACTCTTCTACCATGCGGCGAATCTCTTTGTCTGTTTCAAGGTAGTCGTCGAGTGTGGGTTTCAATATATATGTTGCTTCATCCATAGCTCTCTCAATCAGGCGTGGCATATCGGTGAATCTCACGCGGTCGTTGAGGAATGCTGCAACGCATATTTCGTTTGCCGCATTAACCACGCATGGGATGTTGCCTCCTTTGGCGAGTGCCTCGTAGGCAAGGCGCAGGTTTGGAAATACCTCCAGGTTAGGTGTCTCGAAAGTGAACTCCTTGATGGTGCTCCAGTCCAAACGTCCGAATGAGGAAGGCAGGCGCGAAGGGTAGGTCAGGGCATACATAATGGGTAGGCGCATATCGGGTGTGCCAAGCTGTGCCTTGATGGCTCCGTCCTCGAACTGCACCATTGAGTGTATTACCGATTGTGGGTGCACAACAACTTCAATATCCTTCGCTCCAACACCAAAGAGCCATTTGGCTTCCATCACTTCGAATCCTTTGTTCATCATCGAAGCTGAATCGATAGTGATTTTTGCTCCCATACTCCAATTAGGGTGTTTAAGAGCCTGTTCCTTGGTAACATGTTCGAGCTGCTCCTTGGTGAATGTGCGGAATGGCCCTCCCGATGCGGTGAGAATAAGTTTTTCTACTTTATTATGCATCTCACCTGCAAGACATTGGAATATTGCTGAATGTTCCGAATCTACAGGCAGTATTGGTGTCTTGTGTTCCATTGCCAAAGCATTGATAAGCTCACCGGCAACAACCATTGTCTCTTTGTTTGCAAGGGCTATGGCTTTGCCTGCCTTTATGGCATTGATTGTGGGGCGCAATCCCGAAAAACCTACCATTGCAGTAACAACAATGTCTATTGGCCCCGATTCTACAATTTGGCATATAGCTTCATATCCGGCATATACCTTTATTGGAAGGTCGTCCAAAGACTCTTTTAATTGTTGGTATTTTGTTTCGTCGGCAATGACCACTGCTTCGGGCATAAACTTGCGTGCCTGTGCAATAAGGTCATCTACTCTTGTATTGGCTGTTATGGCATACACCTCGAAACACTCGGGGTGTTCCTCCACTACCTGCAGTGTCTGTGTGCCTATTGAGCCTGTTGAGCCTAATATCGCAATTTGTCTTTTTCTTGCGGTTTCCATATCTGTTTTTTTAAAATGCTATGTATGTGTTCGGGTCAAGAGGTTTTCCTCTATGCCATAGTTCAATGTGCAGAAAGCGTTTGTTCTTTTTATCTCCTTCGGCTTTTCTGTTGCTGAAGGTACCTATTGCTTCTCCTTTTACAACCTTGTCTCCAATCTCTTTCATCAGGCGATAGCAGTTGCGGTACACCGAAATCAGATTCTCGCGGTGCTGTATTACAATGGTGTATCCGTCGTTTGCCGTGAAGTCGCTCATCACCACAGTACCGTCGTGTACTGCGCGGATACTCTCGCCGGGAACCTCGGCAATGTCCACTCCATAATGTCCATTGTTGGTGTCAAAGACTCTTACTATCTCGCCTTGTGCCGGGCGAAAAAGGTTCAGAGCCTGTATTTCGTTTACATTTGTTGCTTGTGAGGTAAGGTTGTATCTTTCGCGTTCTTCCCACTCTTTCATGAACTCTCGTTCAAGTTCTGTGCTCTCAATAGAGAAATTCTCTTCGGTTATCTGTTGTGGTGAGTTCTTTATTGAGTCGAGTGTTATGTCGCCGTTCATAATGGCTCTTATGTTCGCTATGTAGCGGTCCTGCTTTGTCACTTCATTGCTGAGTGAGTCTATTCTTATGTTGCTGCTTATAAGTTCCTCTTTGGTGCGTTTGTTAATATATCCGGGAATAAGAGAACCAACCGGGGTATATACGACTATGAGGTAAAGGACTACTACAACCAGTATGAACAGGAAAAGAAGCGACATCAATACCGACAATGGCGATATGGAAAAACGGTGTGCGTTCTCCTCCTGCTTGTTCTCGTTGAGAATTGTAAAGCGGTATTTATTCAGCAACTTGCTTCTTTTATGTTGTTTCTTGATTTTCATCGCGCTTTATTTACATTGAAACAAGTCCCTCGGGCAGTTCAAATATAATCTCTTTATTCTCGTGATCGATGTTTACTATGAACTCCTCTTGCGCAGGAATAAGAATCTCATCATCTTCGCCTTCTATCACGAAGAGAGTGTTCATCGTGTTGTCATCCACATCTATAATCTCGCCAAGCTCTCCCAATTCGCTGTCGATTGCTTTGAACCCTTTGAAGTAGCTCCATGTGAGTTCTTCGCTCTCTTCAACCCATTGTCTGGGGATGTATGCGTCGCGGTTTGTAAGGAAACGCACGTCTTCGGCACTCTCCATACGTTCCACCTTTACAATCGAAGTATCGTTGTTCTTTGAACGTATGGTTTCAAAGAAGAATGGAACCAATATACCGTCGATGTCGCAAGCCACAAAGTCGCAATCGTCGCCAAGGGTAAAACCGTCGCTTTGCAAGCCAATCTCTCCCTTTGTGCCGTGCGGCTTCAGGAACTTGCCGTAATAAACAAAATCTTCCTTTCTTAGCATCTTCTTATGAACGTGTTATCTTAGCACCAATGCTGTTCAATCTCTCTTCGAGGTTTTGGTATCCTCGGTCAATCTGTTCAATGTTGTCGATGCGGCTCACGCCATCGGCACTCATTGCGGCGATGAGCAATGCAATTCCGGCTCTGATATCGGGTGAACTCATAGAACGTGGCTTCAGTGTGAATTGTCGGTCGTGGCCAATTACAACAGCGCGGTGTGGGTCGCAAAGTATAATCTGTGCACCCATATCAATTAGCTTATCGACAAAGAAAAGACGGCTCTCGAACATCTTCTGATGTATGAGTACGCTACCTTTTGCCTGTATGGCAGTGACAAGCAGCACACTCAAAAGGTCGGGAGTCAATCCGGGCCATGGCGCGTCGCTGATGTTCATAATGGAACCATCGATAAATGAATCAATCTCATAATGCTCCTGTGCCGGAATGTATATATCGTCGCCCTTCTGCTCAAATTTGATGCCAAGACGGCGGAAACTGTCCGGTATTATTCCAAGGTTTTCGAACGATACGTTCTTGATTGTAAGCTCACTCTTGGTCATAGCGGCCATTCCAATGAAACTGCCCACTTCAATCATGTCGGGTAGGGCACGCTGTGTACATCCGCCAAGCTCTTTTACTCCTTCAATGGTTATAAGGTTGCTTGCGATACCCGAAATCTTTGCACCCATCTTGTTGAGCATCTTGCACAATTGCTGTATATATGGCTCGCAGGCTGCGTTGTATATGGTTGTTGTTCCTTCGGCAAGAACAGCGGCCATTATGATGTTTGCTGTACCTGTCACCGAAGCTTCGTCGAGCAGCATCGCGCATCCTTTGAGCTTCTTTGCGTTCATGCGATATACTCTTTTCTCTATATCGAAAGAGAATTCTGCTCCAAGTTTCTGCATTCCTACGATATGAGTGTCAAGACGGCGACGTCCAATTTTGTCACCACCGGGCTCCGACATGGTTGCTTTTCCGAAGCGTCCTAACAACGGACCGATAAACATTACCGAACCTCTCAAACGTGAGCATCCGTTTATATACTCCTCACTGTCGATATAGTTGAGGTTGATATTGTCGGCCTGAAAGGTAAAGCATCCCACACCATTGCGTGTTACCGATACACCCATGTTTATCAATTGGTTGATAAGGTTGTTGACGTCGGCAATATCGGGGATGTTCTCTATTGTTACTTTCTCGCTTGTAAGCAATGTTGCACAAATCTCTTGCAACACTTCGTTCTTTGCTCCTTGAGGTGTAATCTCGCCATGCAGGCTGTGTCCGCCTTCTATTATGAATGATGCCATAGTATGTTGTCGTGTTAATATTTCCTCTTGAAAGTTTTTTTGTTGTTTGTGCCGTTATTGCGTTTTGCGTTGTTGCGCTGGTTGTTGCCACCGGCATTGAGTTTTATCTCCTTGTCGTGTATGTCAATGGCACCCTTTGTATATATGCGAAGATCATCGAATATTTTCTTATCCTCTACGCCGTCTTTGTTCCAAGCGATGTAGTTCTTCTTCATCTGTACAGCGATAAGTTCAATGAGTTGTTCTTTCTCTTCGCCCTCTTCGAGTGTACAGGCATGGGCAATCATCTCCTCGACGATGCGACCGTAGTGCCTGTTTTTAATTTCACCAGTCTGGTATGGTATTCTCTGTGGAGGGGTGTGGAATTCCTCTTTCTTGATAACTTCAAACGGATAATCTATATCAAGCATAAAGTCCGACATTATGGCAAGGTGGTCCCATAGCTTGCGCTCATAATCGGGCAAGTTGCGAGTGTTGGGGAACATACTGCTCATAATGCGTACAATTGTGTTGGCGCACTTCTGACGTTCAGTACGGTCCTCAATAGTCATTGCATGGTCAACCATTTTCTGTACGGAGCGTCCATATTCGGGTAATGCTAATTTCTTTTGGTTGGTATTATATTCCATCATAGCCATATGCTTTTTATTCTTTCAACAAATCTTTTGGTTTTGTGGCAACAAAGTTTTTTAGATAGAATGGTTCGAAATATGCGATATCTTCGAATTTTTCGTCAAACCATGCTCTTTCGGCAAGCGGCATCATATTCTTGGCCATTGGGTTGCGGTGTGCGTCAAGGAAATGTGCATTGGGATGTGTTATTATCTCCTTGCATTTTTCTGCGCCGTTGCCAAAGAAATAAACCGGTTGTTTGTCGAGTAGTTCCTTAAAACTCTCTGCAGTAACCACTTCGGCATGTGTCTCTTTTACTACACCCAGCGCGCGGTCATAGACTGTTGCATAAACTTCGGTGCGTCGTGCATCAATCATGGGACAGAGCAGTGCATCATCGGGGATGTCATCCCTAAATAATACGGGCACGCACATTATGGCTGTCGTTGGAATTGCTATAAGCGGAATGTTGCGTCCGTAGCAAACTCCTTTGGCTGTTGATGAGGCTATGCGTAAACTTGTGTATGAGCCGGGTCCACAGCTCAGTGCCACTGCATTTATTTTCGCACCTTGGTTGTCGGCATTTTGCAGTGCCTCCTCAACGAAAGGTGCCAAGACCTTTGCATGTGAGCGTGCATCGTGGTTTACTCTTTCGAAAAAAACATGTCCATCCTGGCTTAAAGTAACCGAACAGGTCTCTGTTGATGCTTCGATATGTAGTATGATTGTTGTCATTTTGTTTTATCGATATATTTTTTTTGTTTTTTAAACGGCTCAATATGCAAAAATATGAATTTAAAATCATATTTGCTATTAAATAATATTTTTTAAATAAGTTTTATGACTTATTTTGCGAAATAGTACCTTATATTCGTTCTTTTTCAAATAAATGTTTACTTTTGCAAAATTGGATGTTAAAAAATCCAATTGTATTTTGTTTAATTTGAGGTGTGCAGTTGGCGCACCGTTAGAATAGAGAAGATGATATATTCAATGACAGGCTATGGCAAGTCCGTAGCCACTTGGGAGGATAAGAAAATCTGTGTCGAGGTGCGTTCGTTAAATGGAAAGGCAATGGATCTTTCTGCCCGTCTGGCGCCACAGTACAAGAGTCGCGAAATGGAAGTGCGTACATTGGTTTCGAATGTGCTCGAACGCGGAAAGGTCGATTTGGCAATATGGGTAGAGCAGAACGAGAAGGTGGAACTGCCATCAATAAATGTTGCAGTGATGCAGGCCTATGTTAATCAGATGAAAGCTGCTTCGGAACAGACAGGCGTGGCTGTTCCCGATAATCTTTTTGAAGTGCTTTTGCGTATGCCCGATGTGGTTGCCCGCAAAGAGATATATGAGGTTACCGATGAAGAGTGGAAGGTGGTGATGGAATGTGCTAATAATGCTCTTGCCGATTTGCTTGCGTTCCGTAAGCAAGAGGGTGAGGCTTTGTCAAGAAAATTTTGTGACAAAATAGCGAACATTACATCTCTTTTGGCTTCGGTTGAACCATACGAAAAGGAGAGGGTCGAGAAAATTCGTGCTAGAATAAAAGATACGCTTGAAAAGATGGTTGGTGTCGATTATGACAAGAACCGTTTTGAGCAGGAACTTATTTTCTATATCGAAAAGCTCGATATAAACGAGGAGAAACAGCGTCTTACCAACCATCTCAACTACTTCATCTCAACGATGAACGAGGGCCAGGGACAAGGTAAGAAACTTGGCTTTATAGCTCAGGAAATGGGACGAGAAATCAATACTCTTGGCAGTAAGAGTAACCATGCCGAAATGCAGAATATTGTAGTGAAAATGAAGGATGAACTTGAACAGATAAAAGAACAGGTTCTGAATGTAATGTAAATAATTATGAGCAAAGGAAAGGTTGTTATTTTTTCAGCGCCATCAGGGTCGGGTAAATCCACGTTGGTGCATTTCTTGATGGATACAAACTCTTCGTTTGGCTTTTCGGTATCGGCTACAAGCCGTCCTCCTCGTGGAGCCGAGAAGCATGGTGTCGATTATTTCTTCTTTACCCCCGATGAGTTCCGCGCACGTATTGCGGCAGATGAGTTCGTTGAGTACGAGGAGGTCTATCCCGGCCGTTTCTATGGAACACTGAAATCGCAGGTTGAACGCCAGCTCGAACAACAGAACATTTTGTTTGATGTTGATGTAAAAGGCGGTTGCAATTTGAAGAAATATTATGGAGAGCGTGCCTTGTTCATCTTTGTTCAGGCACCATCAATAGATGTATTGCGTGAGCGTCTTGTCAATCGTGGCGACACTGTGCCCGAAGAGATTGAACGTCGCGTGAGTAAAGCGGAATATGAAATGACATTTTCAAAATTTGCCGACAGGGTTATAATAAACGATGACCTTGATGCTGCGAAGAAGGATGTACTCGCAGTGGTTGAGAAGTTTCTTAATGGAGAAGATTAGAACTGTTATATTTGGGGGTAGCTTTGATCCTGTTCATATAGGGCATATCTCGCTTGCAGAAGAAGTTTTGAATTCGGGTTTGGCAGATGAGGTGTGGTTTGTGGTATCGCCGCATAATCCACATAAGGAACAATGCAAATTAAGCGATGAGAACGTGCGCCTTGAGATGGCGCAGCTGGCAGTAGCCGGTAATTCAGGTTTTAAGGCTTGTGATTTTGAATTCGGTTTGCCACGTCCGTCCTACACCATAAACACATTGTCTGCGCTTGAAGAGAGTTATCCCGATAGGGAATTTATCCTTTTGATAGGTGCGGACAATTGGGAAAAATTCGACCGTTGGTATAGGCACGATGAACTTCTTGCCCGCTATAAGATAATTGTATATCCGCGCGACAATAGTGCTGTTCCGGCTGTTCCCGATGGTGTGATATGGCTTTCGGCGAAGCTACACGATGTTAGCTCCACACTCATACGTGGGCTTGTTGCAAGCGGTGGCAACATTTCGGGGTTGGTGGCTCCCGCAGTAGAAGAGTATATAAACAAGAATAATCTGTATAGATAATGAAACGTTTACTGATTGGTATATTAGCTTTGTTTCCTTTTGTGGCCATTGCACAAGAGACTTCAACGAAGTTGTACGACGAGATGTGTGATCAGTTGCAGGCCGTGTTCTGCGACTATTTAATCGATGATGCCGATATGAGGCTTATATCAAATACCCAGGGACGTTATCTGGGTACAATGATTGATGAGTCTCTTTATGGTTGGGGGTATTATCAATCGGCAAAAGGTGCGCAGTCGTTCGGGCAGTATCGAAAAGGCAAAATGATTTTTGGTCTTGTGCTTTCAGCCGATATTGCTAAAGTGGGTGGCGAGGAGAATTATGTTGTTTATGATCTCTATTCGGGAAACATAAAACGTTTGCACACTGCCGATGGTGATACAGAACTTGCATATCCCTATGCAACCAAAGAAAACGGTGAACCATCACCCTATTCCTTTAAAAAAGAGACATATTCCAATGGTGATGTCTTTTATGGAGAGTTTTATAACGGCCGTCGTCATGGATATGGTGTGTATTGCTGGACAAATGGCGATATATGGTATGGACGTTATAAGGACGGTTATCGTAACGGATATGGTATGCTTATAAAGTCGGGTAATATGATTTATTACGGCAAATGGGTTGGAGACAGCAAAGTAGAATAATTTAATTATAACTAATGGTTTTATGATGAAAAGAACAAAAAGGTTTTTGCAGCTATTGTTGGCAGTAGCTATGCTTCCGACATTGTCATCGGTAGCACAGAGTGAGAGTGTTGTTGCCTTGTCGGGAAACGCATATGTAACAGCTCCTTCTAAAGGAAATGTATTTATAGATGAGGGTAATTGTGCTATACGCAACTGGGATGACACTGAAACAGTTGTAAGTTTCTATTTCAGAGCAGAAAAAAGCGGTAAGATGAATATTGCTCTTCAGGCAAAAGGACATTCTAAAATAGAGGTCTCTCTCTTGGGAAAAAAGAAGAAAGTAAAGCTTGACAGCGACACTTTGCAACGCGTGAAGATTGGTACATTCAAGGTAAAAGCTCCAGGATATGTAAAGGTTGATGTTCGCGGTGTCAAAATAAATAAGGGCGCGGATTTTGGTAACGTTGCCGCCGTTATTGTGGATGGTGATGTAAATCCCGTTGTTTATGTAGGCCCCGATTTCAGCACTCATTTTGGCCGTCGCGGTCCATCTGTGCATATGGGTTATGTACTTCCAAAGGAGAATATCGAGTGGTTCTACAATGAAGTTATAGTACCTGAGGATGGTGATATCCCCAGCAGCTATTATATGGCTTGTGGCTTTGGTGAAGGTTACTTTGGTATGCAGAACAACACGCCGCATCCTCGCAGGATACTCTTCTCGGTGTGGAGCCCGTTTGAAACAGATAACCCTGCAGAAATCCCCGATTCATTGCGAGTACAACTTGTTAAGAAAGGAGAAAATGTAAAGATAAATGATTTTGGTAATGAAGGTTCCGGAGGTCAGAGTTATATGCACTACGATTGGAAACCGGGTGAACGTTGCCGTTTTCTCATGGGAGTAAAGCCCGACGGTAATGGTTGTACGGTATATACAGCCTATTTCTATGATAACCATCAAGATAAATGGGTACTTGTGGCATCATGGCGTCGTCCAAAAATCTCTACTTGGTACACCAACGCACACTCTTTCTTGGAGAACTTCAATCCGGTTATGGGCTATATCAGCAGAAAGGCTTATTACGGTAACCAGTGGGCACGTACAGCCGACGGAAGATGGTTGCCTGTTACAAAAGGACGTTTTACATGCGATGCGACAGGATATCACAAGCAGCGTCTCGATTATAACGGTGGTGTAGAAGGTGAAAATTTCTTCCTCAATATGGGTGGTTTCTTTGATAAATATATAACATCGGGTACTTATTTTGAACGTGCAGGCAATACAACTGAGGCGCCCGTTATCGATTTTTCTACACTTGAATAATTTATAGAGCATTATATCGTAAAAACACAATCCTTAAGAATTTGTGATTTGATATTTTTTTATATATCTTTGCGAAATAAATTATTGGCACAGGACTCTTTGTAGTCGCCTTGCGATAAATTATGACATAAATATTGGAAAGACACATAATTTTTATTTAAACAACTGTAATTATGAATTTCAAGAAATTTTTTGGTGCAGCTTTATTGGCTGTGATGGCATTTGCCGGCACAACAACACAGGCTCAGTCGCTTTCACCATCTACAAAGTGGCATTGGGACAAGGGTACTATTGTTGTTGAGACTCCAGAGCGCCCTGCAGGTCAGGAGCACGTTCTTAACCTTGCTGTTGCTCCTATCAAGACAGTTCGCGTAGCTTTCGTTGGTCTTGGTATGCGTGGTGACGGTGCTGTAATCCGTTTCTGCCGTATCCCTGGTGTTGAAATCGTAGCTCTTTGCGATTATGAGTATGAGCGTGCAGAGGAATGCAACAAGTTCTTGCGCGAGCAAGGATTGATTCCTGCCGACATCTACTATGGTGCTAAAGGTTATGAGGAGATTTGCAAGCGCGACGATGTTGATCTTGTTTACATCGCTGCAGACTGGAATCACCACTATCCTGTAGCAAAATGTGCTTTGGAGAATGGTAAGCATGCTGCTATTGAGGTGCCTTCTGCTATGAACCTCGAGCAGTGCTGGAGCCTTATCAACCTTTCAGAGCAGACACGTCGTCACTGCTTCATCCTTGAGAACTGCTGCTATGACGATTATGAAATGAACGCACTTGCAATGGCTCAGGACGGTGTGTTCGGTGAGATTATCCGTGCAGAGGGTGCATATATCCACAGCCTTGAGTGGTTCTGGGATGCATATTGGAAAGACCCTGCTGACAATGATGTTGACAACCTCCACTGGCGTTTGAAATATAACAAGGAGAACCGTGGCGACCTTTACGCAACTCACGGCCTTGGCCCCGTTGCTCAGTGTATGAACATTCACCGTGGTGACCGTTTCACTACATTGGTAGCTATGGATACAGATCCTTTCTTCGGTAAGGAGCTTATTAAGGAGAAGACAGGTAAAGAGTGTGATGAGTTCCGTAATGGTGACCACACTACAACACTTATGCGTACAGCACGCGGTAAGGTTGTTGAGATTCAGCACAACGTAATGACTCCTCAGCCATATAACCGTTTGTTCAAGCTCACCGGTACTAAGGGTTATGCAACAAAATATCCAGAGCCTAAACTTGCTCTTTCTGGCGAGGCTCTTAAGGGTACAGGTGCTC
Organism: Bacteroidaceae bacterium; assembly: GCA_045644465.1. Lineage (GTDB taxonomy): Bacteria > Bacteroidota > Bacteroidia > Bacteroidales > Bacteroidaceae > HGM04593. Next base: position 6,157 of record JAZRGV010000031.1, on the reverse strand, counting down.
CTCAGGTTGACAATTTGAACGCTCACGGCTTTATGAGCGACGAGCAGAAAGATGCCATGATGGCAAAGTACTATCACCCAATTCTTAAGAAGTATGTAGAGAAGGGTCGCGACCTCGGTCACGGTGGTATGGACTTCGTTATGGATTCACGTCTTGTTTACTGCTTGCAGAATGGTTTGCCACTCGATATGGACGTATATGACATGGCTGAATGGTGCTGTTTGGCAGAGCTTGGTACATTGTCAATGGACAACAACTGCGCAGCTGTTACATTCCCCGACTTTACACGTGGTCACTGGAACGACATAAAGGGTTATAACCACGCTTATGCAACTCCAGAGGCTGAGGCTGCAACAGAGGCTGAAGCTGAGGCTTACACTGCTGCTCAGAAGAAGGTTGTTGCTCAGAAGAATCTTTGGGCATTGTACGATGCTGTAAAGGCTGCTAAGGCTGCTGGCAATGCAAAGGCTGAGGCTTCTGCTCTCAAGAAACTTAACTCAGCAAAGGCTTCTGCAGAGAAGGCTATCGCAAAGGAGCTTAAGAAAGCTATTTCAAAGAAGTAAGTAATAACATCCTCTATAAAGTTATTGAGGCGCTTCCATTTGGAAGTGCCTCTTTTTTTGTTTTTAGCTCTCTCTAACCTTCTTGGTTTTAAGTTAAATTTTCTTCGTTTTGTAATATTTTATTGCTTTAAATAGCATTGTTGCAGAAAATTACTATTTTTGCGTATTAAATAGTAAAAAACAAGCAATGTGTCATCTATTTGTGAAAAAATGGTAAATAGATGACTGTTAATTTTAAAAATATGTAAATTATGATAGCTGTTTTAAAACATGGAGTAACAAAGTCCCAACAAGATAATCTTGTTCATTGGCTTGAGTCGCAAGGTGTGAGAGTGCATATCTCTGAAGGTGAGATGCAGACCGTTATTGGTCTTATTGGTGATACAAGAAAAATTGATATCGATCTTCTTGCAGGCCTTGATATCATAGACCGTGTAACACGCGTAACCGATCCTTTCAAGAGCGCAAGCCGCAGCTTCCATCCCGAAGATACTGTAATCACCGTTGGAAAGGGTGAAAACGAAGTGAAAATAGGTGGTGGGAATTTCGCTATTATGGCCGGTCCTTGTTCTGTTGAGAGCGAGGAGCAGATATTGGCTGTAGCTCATGCAGTAAAAGCTTCAGGAGCTAACATTCTGCGTGGTGGTGCATTCAAACCGCGCACATCGCCCTATGATTTCCAGGGTTTGCGTGCCGAGGGCTTGCAGTTGCTTATGAAAGCGCGCGAAGCAACAGGCCTGCCAATAGTAACAGAGATTATGGCTACATCGCATCTCGAGTTGTTTGCCGATGTAGATATCATACAGGTTGGCGCACGTAATATGCAGAACTTTGAACTGCTCAAGGAACTAGGTCGTTGTAACAAGCCTATTCTTCTCAAGCGCGGTATGTCGGCAACATTGAAGGAACTTCTTATGAGTGCCGAGTATATTATGTCCGAGGGTAACGAGCAAATTATACTTTGCGAGCGTGGTATCCGCAGTTATGACAGCTACACACGTAACGTGCTCGACCTTGCTGCTGTACCTGTGTTGCATGGGCTTACCCATCTGCCTGTTGTTGTTGACCCAAGCCACGCTACCGGTGTGTCGCGTCTTGTGCGTCCTATGGCTTGCGCAGCTTGTGCTTCGGGAGCCGATGGTCTAATCATCGAGGTGCATAATAATCCTGCATGCGCATTATGCGATGGCGCTCAGTCGCTCACTCCCGAGCAGTTCGACGAAGTGGCACAGCGTGTGCGCGAGATACGTAGCATAATGCATATATAAACAATATGATAATAGGTGTTGTAGGTTTAGGACTTATAGGAGGCTCGGCAGCTAAGGCGTTCAAGGCTGCCGGGCATACCATATATGCCTATGACATAAATGAGAGTGTTACAGGCTTTGCACGTTTGGAAGGTGTTGTTGATGAAGAACTTTCAACAGGTAATATTGCAGCGTGCAATCTTCTGCTTTTGACAGCTACGCCAAAGGCATCTGCCAATTATTTTAAAGACAATGCAGCAAGAATATCTCCCGATGCTATGGTTATTGACTTTTGCGGAACGAAGGGTATGATATGTGCTTTAGGTTTTGCTTTTGCAAAAGAGTATGGTTTCACCTTTGTGGGTGGTCATCCTATGGCGGGTTTGCAATTCTCGGGTTATAAATACTCAAAGCCAACACTTTTCAATGGAGCATCGTTCATCCTTGTGCCACCGGTACACGATGATATAGTTCTGCTCGATCAGGTAAAACAGTTGCTTTTGCCATTGGGCTTCAAGAAGTTTGTTGTTACCACAGCCGATTTCCACGACAAGATGATAGCCTATACCTCGCAGATGTGTCATGTGGTTTCAAATGCATTTATCAAAAGCCCGTCGGCAAAACAGCATAAGGGTTATAGCGCCGGCAGTTTCCGCGATTTTACAAGAGTATCGCGATTGAATGAGGGAATGTGGACCGAACTTTTTCTCGAGAACAAGGAGCATCTGCTTGCGGAGCTCGATTTGCTTATTGCTTCTCTTAGTGAATATCGCAATGCTATTGTCGCCAATGATGCCGATACATTGAAAGGGCTTTTACGCGATGGACGAATAGCTAAAGAGGAAACGGAATAAAGAATATGCAATACAGAACAATAAATGTCAGCGCGTCGCGCTGTTACGATATACACATCGGGCGAGGCTTACTTGCCAAACTCGGTGAATTCATTCGTCCGTTGCTTGGTGAATGCCGCGTTGCGGTACTTACCGACAGCAATGTCGATGCTCTCTATGGTAATGCCATAATGGAGCATCTTGCAAATGCCGGGTATGATGCATGCAAATATGTGATACCGGCAGGTGAGGCTTCCAAATGTGCCGAAAATCTACTTGCCTTTCTCAATTTCCTTGCGCAGGAGCAGATTACACGCAGCGACGCTGTAATAGCTTTCGGCGGTGGAGTGGTGGGCGACCTCGGTGGTTTGTCGGCTTCGCTCTATCTGCGCGGAATAAAATATGTACAGGTCCCCACAACATTGCTTGCAGCAGTGGATAGTTCGGTAGGAGGTAAAACGGCTATAGACATTCCGGCTGGCAAGAATTTGGTCGGCAGTTTCTATCAGCCGGTGCTTGTGTGTTGTGACACTTCGCTTATGGATACTCTGCCAGCCAATATATACCGTGATGGTTGTGCCGAAGTCATAAAGTACGGTATGATACTTGATGCTGCTTTGTATGAGAAACTTCATGTTTTGCCATTCAATCGCGAGGAGGTGGTTGCACGTTGCGTGGAGATAAAACGAGATGTGGTACAACAAGATGAATTTGATAACGGCATACGCGGTTTGCTAAATTTCGGCCACACGTTTGGCCACGCGATAGAAAAACTGAGCAACTTCGGTGTCTCACACGGTGAGGCTGTGGCAAAGGGAATGGTCATTGCATCGCGTATTGCAGCATTGATGGGTATATGTAATATCACAGACGAGTTGTCGTCGTTGTTGGTGAAGTATGGCTTTGACATCTCGTGCGAATATACCGCTTGCGAGGTGTTCGATTCGCTACTTTCCGACAAAAAACGTCGCGGAGGAACAATCTCAGTTGTTTTGCCACGTGCAGTGGGCGACTGCACTCTTGTTGCGTTGGAACTTGAGAAACTTAAGGAGTCGCTTTTAAAGGTAATGGCTTGATACTATGGAAAGGAGTGTTTCAGGAATATTGCAGGGCAAGGTGACACCACCGCCGTCAAAATCGCAGGCACACCGTCTGCTTATCTGTGCTGCGCTTGGAACAGAGCCTTCTACCATTGTATGCAGCAGTGTGAATGATGATATAATAGCGACAATGCGTTGTTTAAATGCGTTGGGGGCTTCAATAACATATTCTAATGGCGTTTTTGCTGTTACCCCGGTAACTGTTGCCAAAGGTGCAACGCTCAACTGTGGCGAAAGTGGTTCTACATTGCGCTTTCTTATGTCGGTGGCTGCAGTGCTCGGTGCCGAAGCCACTTTTGTTGGTGCAGGGAAATTGCCACAACGTCCCATGGGCGACCTTTGCAATGTGCTTGCCGAGCATGGTATATCTTTTGAGAAACACTCTGCCGATGAGTTGCCTGTAACATGTAATGGAACATTGCAGGGTGGCAAATATACGTTGCCTGGTAACATCTCATCGCAATATCTCACAGGCTTGCTGTTTGCTCTTCCTTTGGCTAAAGAGGATAGCGAAATTGAGGTTACGGGAGTGATGACAAGTGCGTCGTATGTGGCAATGACACTCGATGCCCTGAGAATAGCCGGAATAGATATAGAAAAAATAGGAAATAGATTTAAAATAAAAGGCGGACAGCACTATGCTATGCCGTCGGATATTGCCGTTGAGGGCGACTGGTCGTCTGCCGCATTCTGGATTGTGGCAGGTGTTACAGGAAAACACCCGCTCACCGTTTGTGGTATGAATATTTCATCTCTTCAAGGTGACAGTAAGATAATAGACCATTTGCGCTCTATGGGTGCTTTTATCGAAATCAATAGTAATGGAGTGGTGGCTATGCCGTCGCATCTATTTGGTGCTGAACTCGATTGTACCGATACCCCTGACTTGTTGCCCATCCTCTGCGTTGCTGCGGCCGTGGCGCAAGGCATAACGGTTTTTACAGGTGTAGGACGCTTGCGCTTTAAGGAGAGCGACCGTCTTGAAGCCATGCGACAGGTGCTTGCATCGTTTGGCATCGCATCTCATGTGGGTGAAGATACGTTTACTGTATTTGGTGGCGAGCCTGTGGCTAACGGTGTCGTGAACAGCTTTGGAGATCACCGTATAGCAATGTCGACAGCAATTATGTCGTGCGTGGCAAAAGGATTAACAACTATAGATAACAGCATATGTGTTGCAAAGTCATATCCTACATTTTTTGACGATTTTGCAATGCTTGGAGGTTTAATAAAATAATAAAAAAGATATAATTATGGATTTGGAAAAACTACGTAATGAAATTGATGAGATCGATTCTCAGATGTGCGACCTTTTTGCACGTCGCATGCAGGTGGTTTCGGGTATAGGTAAGTATAAGAAGGAGAATAATCTGCCGGTTTATCACCCCTCACGTGCACGTACTGTGTTGCAGAATGTATCAAAGCGTCTTGGTCCTGAATTCGAGGGCTACGGTCGCACTTTATACCGTACAATTTTCGACCTTAGCGAGTCGTACGAGACACGCATGCTCTCCGAAGGCAGTGATTTCTTCAATTATTTCAAAGGAATAGCATCTGTTCCACCACAACCATTCCCCAAGCGTGCATCGGTGGGTTGTGCAGGTTGTGAGGGTTCATATGCACATCTTGCATCGGAACGTCTTTTTGACCTTCCCGAAATAATGTATATGAGTAACTTTGAAGGTGTGTTCAAGGCTGTGAATAGCGGACTATGTGAGTTCGGTGTTCTTCCAATAGAAAACTCTCTTGCAGGTTCGGTAAATGCCATTTATGATTTGCTTTCGGAATATAATGTAAGCATCGTACGTTCCGTGCGTCTAAAAGTCGATCACGCAATTCTTGCGCTTCCCGGAACAAAACTCGAGGATATCCGCGAGATATATTCACACCAGCAAGCTATAAATCAATGCTCTGAGTTTCTCTCTTCATTAAAGAATGTGCGTGTAATCGCGTGTGAGAATACAGCTGAGGCAGCGCGCATGGTTGCACAAAGCGGAGACCCCACAAAGGCATCGCTCTCTTCGCGTCTCTGTGCCGAACTTTATCAGCTTCAGGTACTTAAATCGGCTATTCAGAACCGCGACAATAACTACACACGCTTTATCTGTATAGCAAAAGAACCTAAGATCTATTCTGGTGCCGACCGCACAAGTATTATGATTAATATTCCTAACCGCCCCGGAACGCTCTTCCGTATCATGTCGCGCTTCAATGCAACCGGTGTGAACCTTGTTAAGCTCGAGAGCCGTCAGATTCCCGAACGCGAATTTGAATACCGTTTCTATTTCGATATTGAGGCTTCCGTATATAGCGAAGAGTTCCTCTCTCTTATGTGCGAGCTTCATGAGTGTGGGGAGCAGTTTAGGTATTTTGGTACGTATGCCGAAATAATATAAATTATTGTCTAAATTGGT
>JAZRGV010000030.1:0-11778 GCA_045644465.1 Bacteroidaceae bacterium | reverse complement strand
GCCACACCGCACAAGCTCCGGAGCGCCGTAAAACAAAAGGCAAGTTCAAGCGACAAAGATTGTGCGACCGAAAGATATTGCTTGCCGTAACAAGCAATTCTTGAGCAAAGCGCAAGCTGACTGATTTTTGTCTGTGCCGAGCCTTTTGCTTCTTTTCGTCGGCACGAAAAGAAGAGAACAGAAAGACTTAAAACAGAATAACCAATAATAGTGTAAAGGATAAAGACTGCTGTAAAAGAACAACCATTAAAACGAAGTTTCGGCAACCTCTCAAAAACAGAACGACCCAAAAGTAAAATCGGGTCGCTCTGTTTTAAGAGATTGTATAAAAAAGCCTTCTTAACCGGCTTCTATGCTATAAAAAAAGTTTTGCTGTATGAAAAGAACGACGAAACTCCGAGAATACAAGATTTGAGCGCTCCTGTCCTTTGTAATCCACCGGCTCTACAGCTACCCGAAGGCGTGGCCCGCCATTAGACAATATTCGAAGCTTACTCGGTTTTCGATAATAATTGATGAGTTTCCCAGTCAATCGATACAGCAAAACCGTACACAAACTTAATACTCATTTTTGACGTAAACAAGCGATAAAGCCACTTTTTCCGCTTTTTTAATATTTTTATATTCTTATTTCCACAAATCAACACATCAACCTCGTCAAAGCCATTGCTATAATCATATAGAACGTCATACCGCTGATGTCATTTATAATTTGGATGAAAGGGCCTGTCGCCACCGCCGGGTTGATATCCATACGTTCGAGCACCATTGGGATGAGCGTTCCGAAGCTCGATGCAAAAAGCACCACGACGAAAAGACTCAGCGGCACAGCAAGCGTAACCATATCCAATGCGCCATACACAAAGAAGTTATAGACATATACCATAAGCGACAATATTGTTGCATTTATTATTGCCACAACCATCTCCTTAAGAATATGTTTGAATATATGCTGCGAGCTCAACGAGTTGTTTGCCAGTCCCTGCACCGCTATAGCCGACGACTGCGTACCCACATTACCTCCCATACCGGCAAGAAGCGGAATGAAGAGTGCCATTTCGGGGTGCGAGCCCAATGTATTTTCAAAGCAGTTGAGCAGCAACGAAGAGCCAATACCTCCCAACATACCAATTATGAGCCAAGGCAGACGTGCCTTTGTCTGAACAAACACACTATCGCTTGTCTCAACATCCTGGGTAAGACCGGCAGTCAACTGTTGGTCGTGCTCAGTCTGCTCACGCACCTCATCCATAACGTCATCGACAGTGATTTGTCCCACCAGACGATTTATCTTATCAACGACAGGTATTGCTACAAGGTTATACTTTTCGATGAGCAGTGTTACCTCATCGATAGGAGTGTCAACATCAACGCTCACCACCTTGGTATTCATCACATGCTTCACCTTTGACACCGACGGGCTTGTAATCATCTTCGCCAGCGGGAAGAGTCCGCACAGACGTTCATCGTCATCAACCACATAAACGTAGTATATATCATCGAGTTCCTCGGCCTGGCGACGCATCTCTTTCAAGCATTCCGGCATACTCCAGTTCTCGTTCACCACCACCATCTCGGTACTCATGAGACCACCGGCAGTATCCTCGTCATATTGCAAAAGGTCAACGATGTCGCCGGCCTGCTCAATATCCTTGATGTGAAGCAGAATCTCCTCCTGCTTCTCCTCGTCAAGGTCACGGATAATCTCGACGGCATCATCGGTATCCATATAGTTGACGAAACGCTTTGCGATGGCCTCTGACGGGAGTTCCTCGAGCAACTCATTACGCTCGTCCTCATCCATCTCGATGAGGGCATCGGCAGCCTTCTCATTATCGAGCTGACGATAAAGGAAACGTGCCTCCTCTATATCAAGTTCCTCACAGATTTCAGCAATGTCGGCAGGGTGCAGTTTCGATATCTTCTCCTGCAACAGAACAGAATCCTTCCGTTCAATGAGTTTCTTTATATAGTTGATGAAATCCTTTGTCATTTTCTTTCTCTTTTTAGAAACCGCCTGCGTTCTTCATTTAGCATTGAAGATACAAGCCGTTTCTTATTTAAGTTCTTTTTCCACTTTCTTTGTCAGTTCTATAAAATCTTCTATAGAGAGCTGTTCGGGACGTTTGTCAAGAACCGGATCACTCAATAGCGGCGACTCTTTTCCAACAATCTGCTGTATTGAGTTACGCATTTTCTTACGGCGCTGATTGAATGTTCCTTTAACGATTTTCTTGAACAGTTCCTCGTTACATTCAAGGCACGTTCGCTCATTGCGTTTCATAAGCACAACGGCACTCTTTACCTTGGGCGGTGGAGAGAACACATTCTCGTGAACGGTAAAAAGATATTCCACATCATACCACAGCTGTATCAATATGCTCAATATGCCATACGATTTGCTTCCGGGAGCGGCGGCAAGACGCTCGCCCACCTCCTTCTGTATCATACCGCTACAATAAGGGATATACTCCTTATAGTCGAGCATCTTGAAGAATATCTGGCTTGATATGTTGTATGGATAGTTACCTATAAGCATAAATTCGCCACCATCGAACAGACGGTCGAGGTGCATCTTCAGGAAATCGTCAGGGATAATGTTCTCCTCTTTCAGTTCCGGAAGATTCTTGCACAGATAGCTCACCGACTCCTCGTCAATCTCAACCACCTTCACCGGCCTTTGCTTCTCGAGCAGGAAGCGGGTTAGCACACCCATACCCGGTCCAACCTCAAGCACCGGCAAAGAGGGACACACGTCAACCGTGTCGGCAATATCCTTGGCTATTGACAAGTCAATAAGAAAATGCTGTCCCAATCTCTTTTTTGCAGTAACCGTTTTCATTATTATTGGTGAGCTTTTTTTATTAATTATTTATAAAATAACAATTATTCAGTAATATATTATTATCTTCGCGCTACCGCAAAGATTTTTTTTGCAATTGTTGCAAAGATAAGTAAATCTATTAAAATGCGGTCAAACTTATGAAAAAGATTATAAATAAAACGCTAAAAACGCTATTCCCGTTGCTCTTGGGAGCATTTATTCTATATATCATATACGACGATTTCAATTTTTCCCAGATTTGGGTATCATTGAAAGAGATGGATATGTTCTGGTTCACTGTAACGACCATTTTCATCATCCTTAGCCATGTGATACGAGGTTTGCGCTGGAAATTGACACTCGAGCCGTTAGGTTTGCACCCCGATTCATCGGTGAGTATAAACTCCATATTCGTGTCATATGCAGCAAACCTTGTTATTCCCCGCGTTGGTGAAGTGTCACGTTGCGTCATCTTGGAGCAATACAACAGAATACCATTCGCACAGTCATTGGGAACACTTGTTACAGAGCGACTCATCGACACGTTGGTTGTTGCCCTTATGACAACCATTGCAGTGGCACTGCAATGGCCGGTATTTATGGAGTTCATCAACAAAGTAGGTATAGTAACTCCCGGCGACAACATAGGCAGCTGGATAGTGATAATTCTTTCTGTAGCAGCCATTGCGGTGATGCTCTACGTATTTATGCGCAAGATGGCATTCTGGAAGAAGATACGCAGCTTCATCACCCGCTTTTCCGAGGGTCTGCTCTCCCTTACAAAGATGAAGAACGGCTGGCTGTTCATTATAGAGACATTAGGAATATGGTTCTGCTACTTCATGCAGTTCTACCTATGCTTCTTCTACTTCTCGTTCACCGAGGGTCTCTCGTTCCTTGCCGGCTTGTTGCTCTTTGTTGCAGGCAGCATCGCCGTTGTTGTGCCCACTCCCAACGGAGCCGGCCCCTGGCATTTTGCAGTGATAAGCATAATGACACTTTACGGAGTGAGCGAAACAGACGCATCGGTTTTTGCGTTAATAGTACACAGCACCCAGACACTTATAGTAGCAATACTTGGCATATATGCACTTATAATGTTACAATTCAAAAAACGTTTAAATAAAAACTAATTATTATGGCAATGACAATCAAAGACCTACAGCCACGCGAAGTGTGGAAGCACTTCGAGGCACTCACACAGGTGCCCCGCCCATCGGGCCACCTCGAGAAAATCCAGAAATTCCTGCTCGACTTCGGCAAGAGCATCAATGTAAAGACATGGCAGGACGAAGCCGGCAACATCATCATGCGCAAGCCTGCTACCCCCGGACTCGAGAACCGCAAGGGAATCATTCTTCAGGCACACATGGACATGGTGCCACAGAAGACCCCCGACAGCAAGCACGACTTCATCAACGACCCTATCACCACCATTGTAAAGGGCGATTGGTTGTATGCCAATGACACAACACTTGGTGCCGACAACGGACTTGGTGTTGCAGCAATCATGGCAATTATGGAAGACGAGAGCCTGCAGCATGGTCCACTCGAGGCACTTATCACAGCCGACGAGGAGACAGGTATGTATGGTGCGTTCGGTCTCAAGGGCGGCGAGCTCGAAGGCGAGCTGTTGCTTAACCTCGACTCAGAAGAAGAGGGCGTTCTTTACATAGGTTGCGCAGGTGGCCTTGATATCTCGGCTTCAATGGAGTTCATGGAAGAGGCAAGCGACGAAGAAGATGTAGCCGTTAAGGTACAGCTCAAAGGTCTTCGCGGTGGCCACTCAGGCCTCGAGATCAACGCAGGCCGCGGCAATGCCAACAAGCTTATGGCACGTTTCATACGCGAAGCTATGGACGAGTGCGGTGTTGTTCTTGCAAGCTGGAACGGCGGTAACATGCGTAATGCCATCCCCGCAAGCTGCGAGACAGTTCTCACACTCCCAGCCGAGGGCGTCGAAGAGCTGAAGAGCATTGCATCAAAGTACGAGACACTCTACAACAGCGAATATGCAACAATAGAGGAAGGTATCACCCTCACCGTAACAGAGTGCGAGATGCCCGAGACCGTTGTTCCCGAGGAGATTCAGGACAACCTCGTCGATGTTATCCTTGCTTGCCACGACGGCGTGCTACGTTTCATCCCAACCATCCCCGACACCGTTGAGACATCGAGCAACCTCTCAATAGTAACAATCGAAGAGGGCAAAGCCGAAATAAACATCCTTGCACGCAGCTCTTGCGACACCATGAAAGAGTTCCTTGCTCTTCAGTTGTCGAGCTGCTTCGCTATGGCAGGCATGAAGGTTGAGCTTAGCGGCGGTTACAGTGGCTGGCAGCCCAACATCAACTCACCATTGCTTGCTGCGCTCAAAGAGGTATACAACAACATGTTCGGCAAGCAGCCCGATGTACGCGTTATCCACGCAGGCCTTGAGTGCGGTATCATATCAACCAACTATCCAAAGATGGATATGGTATCGTTCGGCCCCACACTTATGTCGCCTCACTCACCTACCGAGCGTGTAGAGATTCCAACAGTAGAGAAATTCTACTCACTTGTTAAGGCACTTGTAGTAAACGGAGTACTCTAAAAAAACAAGTTTTACCCACAAAAAAAAGAGCAGTTTTTCAAAACTGCTCTTTTTTTTGTGGGTATAGGTAGTTATTTTACAAACACCTTTTTGCCGTTTATGATATAAATGCCGGGCGATGCAATCTCAGTCAGCTTACGTCCCTGAAGGTCATAGATTGTTTCAACAGCCGCATTGTCAGTCGTTACCTCCTCAACAGCTGTTGCGCCGGGGAGGATGAAACGGAAACCGGCACTCATCTGCGGTACCTCTATTTCATCAAGCACAAGATAAGCTTTGTTTGCTCTGTTCTTGAATTTATTCACATTCTCACCCAGAACAGGGACATACATTCCCACAGCATCATTGCGCTTTGCAAGGATATAGTACAACTTTCCGGAATTTTTCACGATATAGGCATCATTTACTGTTCCCAAAAGTTTATTTCCATCCACTACTGCATCGGCTGTCTCATTAGTTACAGCAAGCTTGCAATCACCGGGAGTTTCCGAATGTAATATAACAGCAGTCTTCTCCGGCAACACGTTACCCTTGATCTCGGCCAGGCTTACCCAATCGTGCGATTCAATTTTATTTATTATATACGCTTTGGCATTATCGGGCAACTCAACTTTTACAGGAGCATAGAATGTTGCAAACTGTGCATCAGTAACATTTACGGTAAACTCATTAACCATTGTTGCTTCATATACAAAATGTACAGTGTAACCACCTTCACCGTTGTTATATGTAGGACTTCCTCCTGCAGTTTGTACATTTATCCATTGCGTACCGGTCACAAAACGTACAAGGTTAGGGTCATTGGCAGTATTTATATTCGCATGAGTATCCGCATTTCCGCTATCTCCATTGAAATGTGCATTACCGTTACCCCTTGATGTTGCATTTACAGCAGTAAACACAGCCGCATTTGTTACCGTTCCAAAAGATATAGGCGTAGTATTCTGTATGTACTTGCCATAAGTGTTTCTTATGTAGTAACTGCCCGACTCGCCCTCTACAACAGGCTCCCACACAAGAACATTTGAATTACGGAACTCCTCTTTATTGCTTGTTCCGGCAAACCAACGGTTATTGGTTCCCGAAATGTTTTTCACAGCAATATAGGTAGGCTCGGTCTTCTCCATCAAGTTGCCTGCGGTAACTTGCGACAATGTGAAAGAGGCAGGAACCAATGCACTCTCAAGAGCCTCTTTCTGCGCACGAAGATCTTTTAGAGCTTCATTCACCTCCTCTGTTGTCGCAACATCGTTGTCGTTGACATCATTGGCATTTCCAAGTGCAGCAGCCACTGCCAACAATAGATTTTCAGTCATCAACGGATAATCTTTATATTCATCTTTCAACGACGGCTGCGTAGAATATAGGTTCAACGTACCCATTGCAAAAAACTTATACTGCCCAAAAGTATTGTTACCAGGACCTGCTGAGTTTGTCACTGTCAAACGGATTGCACGTATATTGTTTTGCGATGATATAACATCGGACATCCACGTTTTTCCCAAATCGCCATACTCAGGCAATGAATTTGTACCTGTACCCGATGTATATGTTGCTACAGGGTTACCAAAATTACTACCGTCAGCACTTACTCTAACCTCTATTTCTGTAGGAGCCGGAGAAGTGTTACCGGCACTACCAGCTTTTCGCGTAGCATACTCAAAGCAGAAATTGCTCAAAGATTCACCCTCGCCCAAATTAATCTGCAAGTAGTGTGCTTCATAGACAGGAGTACCTCTCCAACGTGAATGGAAATATGTTGAGGGGTCAGTGTCTATCAATGCGTCATAACCGTCACCGTCTTTGTTCTCGCCCGTATTTCCTTCTGCTGAATTATGGGGAGCATTGGATATTATCTTGCCTGCGATATTAATTTTTGTTTTATCGTCAGCAACTTGGTTGAAGAGTGCTGTTGCCTCAGCGATAAGTTCCTGTAATTTACTCTTATCGGCAACCTCTTCGAGAATCCAAGTAGCAGCATCTTTCTCAGCTGCATCACTAAATACATATGTAGCATTGTTGACTTCTTGAATTTTGAAATAGTCTTCACCATCTGCATTATTCCACTTGATAAGGTACTCAATTTCGCTTTCTGTTGTCTTCTCAAATATAAGCACTGTTGCGTCGTTTGAAATAGTAGTGTTTGCATTGGGATTCCATTTCCAACACTTGATGTAGTTACCACTGTTAGCTTTCAGTTTGTAACCTTCGCCACTCTTCTCAAAGAAAAATATTTGCGTGTTACTCTCTTTGTTCTTTTCTACAACTGTCACACCACTTGTTGCACCATCGTTATAATCTGTGTTGGCAATGTTCATATAGTTGGTGGTGACCTTCTCTTTCAAGCGGTACTTACGGCCGGCGAGCGGGTCAGTAACTCTATAATTAGCGACATAACGCAAGTCCTTTGTCACATTATTCACAGTAAGTTCAAGTTCACTGCCAACAACCTCACCATCAAGTGTCCAGTTCACAAAGGCATATCCCTCGTTTACAGAAGCTGTCAAAGTTATTGATCCTCCATGTTCCACCTCTTTTTTGCTGAAAGAAATTAAACCGGCGGTAAATGGATCGGCCACAGCGCTAACACTATATGTAACGTCCGGTTTTTTCATAAAATGGGCTACATACACAACATCAATCATCGCGTTTATATCGGTAATTACTGGCACTTTATATATTGCTTCGGTACTAACTTCTACGCCATTAAGTGTCCAATTCACAAATTCATAGTCGTCGTTTTTGGGATTTGCACTCAATTCTACGGAAGCATCGTTGTAACCAACCTCTATCTTCTCGGGGCTACCTTGCGTTATCGAGTTTACATAGACATTACCCATGTCTGTATCGGGAGTGCTTACTCTCAATGTATAGTGTGCCAATTCGGCAACTGCGAAATATAAGACATCTTGGGTAATAGTAATTTCGTAGTTCAATTTATCACTCAACTCGTTACCATTTATATCACACCAGCCGGAGAATGTATAACCTTGGTAATAAGGATCGATATAGGCTGTGAGGGTAACTGTTTCACCGCTTTTCACAACAAGTCTTCCTGCGCCATAATTATTGTTTGTATCTGATATGGTTACCTGGCAGATACGTGTGCGGTCCAATGCTTCCACTATACATCCTCTTTCAAAGCGTGCTTCGTATGCGGCATTATCATTAACCTCGATTTCGTAATTTTTCTTGGTGCTGACACGATTTCCGTCCTTGTACCAGCCTTCAAAAAGGAAGCCGCTGTTATCGACATCTTCTATTGCACTCAATTTTATTTTTGCTCCTTCGGAATATGTTCCTGCTGTAACATCCTTGTCGTTGATAAATGCTAATCCGCCTTTATCGTTGCTCGTTACAGTAATTGTATATGTATTACCTACCGGTGTTGACACAAATTTTGCTGTATAGTTGATATTACCAGTAACTGCAAATGTATAAGGATTGCTATTATTTACGAATTTATTATCCGAATCGTACCAACCGTCAAATGTGTAACCGGCGGGAGCTGTTGCTGTCAAAGTAACTTCACTACCGTGCTCCACGGTTGCGAGGCTTGACGTTGCGGTTCCACCACTCTCGGCTGAGACATTCACTGTATATGTGGGGAGAACTTGTTCTTCTACAACTCTAATTTTATTGCCTTCAATAACTACTGTTGCATTTGCGTTACCTTGAACTGCTAATTTGCTTTCGTCAATTGCACCGTCGGTAATAAAGAAACCGCCATTATATGCATATTCGGTATTTGTTCCGTTGGTATATTCCACATAAACATTAGAGTCGTTTATTTCTACATCGTACACGCTCTTGTCCTGCATATCAATAGGTTCAAGACGCCATTGATTGTCTGCTGCGTCAGGGTGTCCTGCCCATGTAGTAACATAATTGACTCCGCCTATCTTGAAATGGTCTTGACCACTATCTGAACAGTTTAGTCCATTTGTAAAAGAATAGTATGTATAGCCATCGACTTCGGTTGTTTTTTCAATAGTAAGTTCTGTATATGTACCGAGGATAGAAGCAGCCAAACTAGCACCGGCAACAACAGGTTTACCGTCACCGTTCATTATACCCAATGTTTTATCATCGTTGAAATCGATGTACCAAATACCATTATTCGTGCTGACCGCAGCAGCGGACTGCAGGGTAAAACCAATATTATTGCCTTCAAGCAACGCATTGTTATAAAGATACTCGTGACGGTTGACATCTCTATTTATAACGTAATAGTAGCCATCTGTCTGTGCCGGTTGATCGGGCTCCGGTTCAACAGCTGTCTCTTTACTGAAACGGGCAACATAAGCAACATTGCTTGTGACTGTAGGGTTATATGGTGAATTTGTATTTACCAACGTGCCATTCAAATACCATCCATCAAATTTATAATCTCCACTATATGGTGTTGCGGTCAACGTTACTGTTGAACCGGCTTCTACAGTAGCTGTTGAGCTGCCATTAACATATGCATTTCCTGACGTTGCAGGGTCGGACTGTACGCTTACTGTATATGTTGTAGGAACAACAGGGTCGGTCACATCACTGCCACCTGTAACATTGAAGCCACCACCATTCTCGGGAGAAAGCGTTGTAAGCGTATATGCAACGCCACCAATCTCCTCTACACGTATTATACCACCGCGCATTGAGCGTGTTGCAGTAACAAAATCGACATCCACGTTGCCAACATTGACACTCGGTAATGTTACAGTACAACTTCCATCGGTTGCAGGAACAGACTCTGCAAGCACATAAGGGAATGTCTCGCCATAGTCGGCCGACATTGTAATACGTACATTGCTTGTTCCAAAATAGTTATAATTAACACCCCAATTGACAGTTACAGTCGCCCCTGCAGAATAGCTGTTTTTTGCAGGTGAAATAGAGGCATTGAACGCTGTTCCGCCAACAATCTCCACTGTAGCATCCCACACAGAGTAGTTGCTGTAGAACGGGTTGCTCGACAGATAGTCATAGTTTGTAGAAGCCGGCATATCATTAGCAAGGAAAGCAATATCATACGTACCAGCAGACATTGACGGTACATCGGTACCGGTTACCACAACATAATTTGCATCGTATTTTGGTCTATAATCAATCACATCAGATGTCTGAGGAAGAAGGGATTTAAAATGAGGCACAGTTCCAAAATCGCCATTAATATCCTCAACATTTGTACTGTTGCAACCTATTGCAGAGTATGTTACTGCATGGGCATCATTTGCCAATACAGGAATAGCCATACACGCGCCTTGTGGTATTCTATAGCTATTTTTCATAACAGACGTGTCAAACAACGGAGCACTATTGGTTACATTAGTACTCTTATTCGCACTTCCTGTTCCATTATTTACAGAAGAGGTGCGAATCAATTTTATAGAGGGAAAGGAGAAGAACTCGCCTTCGTTGTCCATAAGACTACCCTCACCCCATGCTGTATGATGCTCTGCACCGAAAATATGTCCTAGTTCATGTGCAATAACCCATTTATCTGTCTTTGCATAGCCATTACTCTTGCTTGTAGAGCGATACACTCCACCGGCTTGAGTCAATCCACTGTTCTCTTCATCATCTTTACGATGATGCACCCACATACCAACATCGTACGATGTAGAACCAATAGCTGCATCTGTGAGTTCTGTACCAAGGCTGGGTGCATTGTATATGCTTTCATCAATGGAATTACTTTGTGTCATAACCAAACGATTATCTTCAACAACATCAAAGCAGATACCCAAAGGTACAAACATCCTGTTGCAATATTCTTCGCACTCACGCCAGAATTGCAAGACATTGTTATAATCGCTTCCGAGGTCTTGCTGATAAGCCGATATTGTAACAGGCAAAGCAAGACGATAATAACGCAAGTTGTTATCACCGGGAATTGCATTGTTCGCCACACCACGTGTCTGTGCTGTTGCTAAAGCAACAACAAACAGAGAGATTGTTAAAATAAAAAATCTTATATGTTTCATAGTTAAAAAATTTTTTTCGGTTTATTATCCCACACAGATAAAAAGAAATGGGTAAGAAACATGAATTTTGCTTCATATTTCCTACTACAAGTGCATCATATCTAAAAGGGTTACAAAGGTAAAAAAAAAAAAAACGAATATCAAAACCTAACTCGTTATTTAACAACAATGTATATAAAATTTCAACAATAATAGTGCAGAGTGTAAAGCGATTAAAACGTTCTTTATTGTACTTTCTGTGTGACAGAAAGTACCAAAGAGCCTGGCACAGACAAAAATAGTCGTTTATTCCTTTTGCTCGTGAGTTGCCTTGCAACATCACTCGGCCGTCACAAACTTGCCACTCCAATCCTATCTGTTTCGAGCAGGGTGCTACGGAACTC
>JAZRGV010000029.1:0-82872 GCA_045644465.1 Bacteroidaceae bacterium | reverse complement strand
TGAAAACCGTTTGAATTCCATTTACCTATACTATGATTTTTCTGATATTGAAAAGAAATATCATGGAAAAGAATCTATGGATTGTATAAATAAATTGTTTACTATTGTTGCTGAAATAGGGCACAAGATAGCAACAGTTGAGCCGTCTGAATTTGCTGAACAATTATGTGCAGCATTGCACGAACAAAGAGTAAAAGCATCTCACATGTTGGCCGACGCCATAGATAACCAAGTATATATAATTGCTGAGATTGGTCAGAAATTAAGAGCAGAGTACAAGGATTATTTAAAATAAACGAAATATTGTATGAAACGCATAAAAATATTTATAAGCAGTGTACAGAGTGAGTTTGCAGAAGAACGAGCAATGCTTTGTCATTATATCCGAACTGATGTTCTGCTGGGTAAATTCTTTGAGCCATTTATATTTGAAGAAGTACCGGCTAATGAATATCCGACAAGCCACGTCTATTTGAAAGAAGTGGAACTTTGCGATATTTATTTAGGACTATATGGTAATCTATATGGATATGAGGATGAGGAGGGTGTTTCTCCGACAGAACGCGAGTATGATTTGGCTGCAAAGCTTCATAAAAGTCGTTTAATATACATAAAGAGCATTGGAGAGGAGAAAAGACATCCTAAAGAGACTGCTTTAATCCGAAAAGTCGAACGAAATATTGTACGTAAAACCTTTGTGGATATTGATGGGTTGCGAACTTCTGTATATGCTTCGCTGATCCGCTATTTGGAGGAAAAGGAATATATCCGTTGGCGACCATTCGATGCTTCTAATGACAATGGAGCAACATTGGAAGATTTGGATGAGGATAAGATGAAGAATTTTATCCATATGGCACGTTCAAAGCGTAATTTTCCTCTTCCTGTTGAAACATCGCCAGTATCATTGCTTACACATCTTGATTTGATAGATGACAAAGGAAGATTGGCAAATGCGGCGGTCTTGCTGTTTGGAAAGAAACCACAAAAATTTTTCATTACATCTGAAGTTAAATGTGTGCAGTTCTATGGAAACGTTGTAGAAAAGCCGATGCCTGCATATCAGATATACAGAGGAGATGTGTTTGAACTTGTTGACCAAGCCACGAGTTTTGTAATGAGCCGTATCAATAATTGGGTTGGAACACGTGCTGAAGGAGAAAAAGCGGATATACCGACACGTCCTGAATTGCCTATTGATGCTGTCAAAGAAGCCATCGTAAATGCTATATGCCATAGAGATTATACAAGTAATGCTAGCGTTCAGGTAATGTTGTTTCGTGACAGATTGGAGGTCTGGAATCCTGGCACATTGCCATATGGATTGACGGTACAGAAATTGCATGGTCCTCATAAATCTTTACCTGCTAATCCACTACTTGCCGATCCTATGTATTGGAATGGTTATATTGAAAAGGTGGGTACAGGAACAGAAGATATCATAAACAAATGTCGTGAATATGGGTTGAAGACACCGGAATTCTATCAAGAAGAAGATTTTAGAGTTGTCATTTGGCGATCATATAACGAAGAAAGTGCTCCAAAGCGTTCCAATGATGATCCAAAGGCGTTCCAAAGCGTTCCAACGGATGAAGAGAAACTATTGGAGGCAATAAAAGAAACTCCCTCAATTTCAAGAGCAGAACTTTCTAGACGATTAAAAATTAGTGAACGCCAAGTTAGAAAGCTAACAGACCAGCTACGAGAAAAAGGCGTATTGATTCGTGAAGGCGGAAACTCTGGAAAATGGATTATTAGTAAGATTTAGTTTAAAAAGTAGCCAAACTCTTTGTTCATTCAATAAGTTTGGCTACTCCCAGTCCGGAGGATGTTCTCATCCGCCGGCTGTGAGTGTCAGCATTTCCTGATGCGAAAAATAGAAATACCTCTTTGCCGGGATTTGAAAATCCCTATCCGCAATATCGTTGCTATCCCTTAAAACTGTGGTACAATATCTTTGCTTGTTCCTACATTTTATTCAACCTTTATAGCAGTTAAATCAAAATTTATGTAACTTTGGCTTCAAGTAAAAATTATTCCGTTATAATGCCCAAATTCTCTACACGATATAAGGTTGCCGTCGGTTACATAATGTTAACCATCATGCTTATAGCAACTATGGGTTATATATACCGTAGTATGAAGAGTATGAGTGGTACCGGTGATGTTTACGAGATGTTGAGTCTTCGTCGCGGTTATGCCAACGAAATTATCAACAACCTCAACAGGGCGGAAATAATAGTGCAGACTATAGCCATTGGAAAAACCGATGAATACAACGAGTATAAGAAGGTAATGTCCTCGGTTTACAGCACAATCGATTCGCTTCGTAGCATTACCAGCGATGCAGACAATAACGACGGCCTCGATGCTATTTGCATGCTCATGAGAGTAAAGGATAGCAATGTGCATAGTCTGATGACAATAATAAACTCAAACAATGTAGAGCAGTTATACAACAAAGAGATTGAAGATTTTATATCTCTGCAGGATTCTCTTCTTGCCAACCGCAGAAAATTCCGCAATCCCAACTCTATAGCCGATACTATTGCCAACTATCTGAAGAATATCCAATTCAGGGTTTCTGAAAACCACCGCATGCAGGTAAGCAAACTGAATAGCCAGATGCAGAGTCTGCGTCTGAGTAGTCTTTTGTTGAACGACGAGGTGCGTCTGATGTTGAACGAGATAGAGAACGAAGAAAGAGCTTTGGAACAGGCGCGTATAGACAAGAGCGAGAAGGTGCGTAACAGGGCATATATAATAATATCTTGTATTGCTGTAATTTCTATATTCCTGGGTGCGCTGTTTCTCTATTTTATTTGGCGTGATATATCGCGTAGCAACCACTACAGGATGGAACTTGAAAAGGCAAAACAGCGTGCCGAAGAACTTTTGGAAGCCAAAGAGAAACTGATGCTCACCATCACGCACGACATCAAGGCTCCGGTTGGCTCAATAATTGGATATGCCGAATTGCTTGGCAACATAACCACCGGCGAGCGTCAGCAGTTCTATCTGCATAATATGCAAGGCTCGGCAAACCATCTTCTTCAGTTGGTGAATTCTCTCCTCGATAATCACCGTCTCGATGCCGACAAGATGGATTGTCAGCGTGTACCATTCAATGTGAAAGAACTTTTCGATGGAATCATCAACAGTTGTCAGCCTGTTGCTGCAGGTAAAGGAATAAAGTTGAACAGTTGTTGCGACAGTGAACTCGACAACATATTCAAGGGCGATCCATTGCGCATACGTCAGATAATAGAGAACTTGACAGGTAATGCCCTTAAGTTCACTACCGAAGGTTCTGTTACAGTTACAGCAACGTTTAAAGATGAGAACCTCTATATTGTTGTTGCCGACACCGGATGTGGCATCGCTCCCGATGACATGGGCCGTGTGTTCAAGGAATTTACCAGGTTGAATAACGCTCAAGGCAAAGAGGGATTCGGCTTGGGACTTGCCATAACAAATAAGTTGACTCATCTGCTTGGTGGTGAGATTGATGTAAAAAGCGAACTTGGCGTTGGAACAACATTTGAAGTTAGGCTGCCTCTGGAATCTGCAGAGGTGTCGTTAAACAGCGCAAACGATAGCAACAGCAATATAAATGTACCCGCTGTGCGTTTGTTGTTGATTGATGACGACCCGTTGCAGTTGAGTATGATGGAGGCAATGTTGCAGCATCCTTCGTTAGATGTGACCACATGCAACCATCCCGACGAGTTATTTATCCACCTTCAGCAACAGAGGTACGACATTATAATAACCGACATACAGATGCCGGCAATGAATGGTATCGACCTAATAAGCAAAATAAAAGAGTTGCCAAATGCTCAAAATGTTCCTGTAATAGCAATGACGGCACGTAGCGATATGGATTCGGCTTTGCTGTCGCAACATGGTTTTGCTACATGCCTTCACAAGCCTTTTGTTGCAAAGGAACTGATGCAGGTTATTGCTGATGTGGCAGATGCAGGTGCCGAAAAGATTGATTTTACTGAGCTTACGGCTTTCTCAATGGATGATGCCGAAGCCAAGGCCGAGATAATGAACACATTCATTGTAGAAACAAAGAAAAAACGTGAATTATTGCAACAGGCTTTCACACAACGCGATATGCCAACCATTACAAATATAACACATCAGTTGTTACCACTCTTTGTTATGGTAGGCGCGACAAACGGCAAGGAGCATCTTGAGTGGTTTGAAAAACATCGTAATGATACAATCTTTACTGATGATGTATCAGAAAGGATTGTAACAGTTCTTGAAGAAACAGATAAGATAATTACTGAAGCAGAAAAGGAATTGACAAAATAATATGGCAAACAGTATATTGATAGTAGAAGACGACCTCACTTTTGCAACAATGCTAAAGACATGGCTTTCTCGCAAAGGTTTTCAGGTTTATACAAGCAGTGGAGTTTCAACTGCACGCAGTGTGCTTGAGGAAAACGGGATAGACCTTATCCTGTCCGACCTGCGTTTGCCCGATGGCGACGGCACGTCGTTGCTCGAATGGAGAAAGGAGAATAACAACGATACTCCTATTATTATAATGACGAGCTATGCCGATATTCAGAGTGCTGTAAACGCTATGAAGAATGGTGCTTGTGACTATGTGTCAAAACCTGTTCGTCCCGATGAGTTACTTATGAAAATAGAGGAGGCAATAAAGTCACGTCCTTCATCTGCAGCAAAAGAGCAACTCAATATCCCTGCCTCAGAAAACGAATATATGGAAGGCAAGAGTGAACTTGCCCGTCAAATGTATAACTATGTGGCTCTTGTTGCTCCAACACCTATGGCGGTGTTGATAAACGGAGCAAGCGGTACCGGTAAAGAGTATGTGGCAAAGCGCATACACATGCAGAGTAAACGCAGCGACAAGCCTTTTGTGGCGATAGACTGTGGTTCTATACCCAAGGAGCTGGCTGCTTCGGAATTCTTTGGTCATGTAAAGGGTTCGTTTACCGGTGCCATAAACGACAAGGTCGGTGCTTTTGTAGAGGCAAACGGCGGAACGCTATTTCTCGATGAGGTGGGCAATCTTGGTTATGATGTGCAGGTACAGCTTCTGCGTGCTCTGCAAGAGCGTCGCATACGCCCTGTGGGTGCAACCAAAGAGATTGAGGTTGATGTGCGCGTGGTATGTGCAACGAATGAGAATCTGCTCGAAGCAATAGAGAACGGCACATTCCGCGAGGATTTGTATCACCGCATAAATGAGTTTACACTACGCATGCCTTCGTTGCAGGAGCGTAAAGATGATATAATGCTCTTTGCAAATTTCTTCCTCGACCGTGCAAACCGTGAATTGGGCAGGGAACTAATAGGTTTTGATGCAGAAGCTGCAATGCTGTTGCAGAACTACTCTTGGCCTGGCAATCTGCGTCAGCTTAAGAATATCGTTAATCGTGCAACTCTTCTTGCGCAAGGTAGCTTCATAACTGTTATGGACCTCGATTTACCTCGTACCGAGCAGGTGAGCACAAATCTATCACCATTGTACGACAAAGATGATGAGAAAAAGCGTATTCTTGATGCTTTGAAACACACCGGCAACAACAAGAGCAAAGCTGCAGCTCTTCTAGGCATTGACCGTAAGACGCTCTATAATAAACTGAAACTCTACGGTGTAGAATAAGTAGGCGTTACACACAATTTCCCCAAAAAGTGTGGAATTTTTCCACACTTTTTGGGGAAATTCTACATATTTCCACAGTGTGTAAAAATATGTGTAAAAATTTATATTATTGATTTATAATAATTTATATGGATTTATAAAATTTTGGCACGGATTTTGTACTATAATCTATGAGGTGTAATGCCATTTATTGTAGATAAAGAGAAAACAACATATTATTAATTTAAAAATAATAAACTATGAAAAATTTGGTAAAAAACATTTTGATCGTTTGCGGTCTTGCAGTGTTGGTAGTTTCTTGTGGTCCTACAAAGAAGGAACTTCAGGCAAACATCGATTCTCTCAACGTAGAGTTGTCACAGGTTAACTCTGAGATGGAGAACGTTATGGGTATCTTGAACGAGGTTCAGGAGGGTTTCCAGCAGATCAACGAGGCTGAGAACCGCGTAAACGTACAGAACACAGAGAATGCACCTGCAAATGTTAAGGAGCAGGTTAAGGCTGATATGGCTTTCATCCAGGCTAAGTTGAAAGAGAACCGCGAGCGTATTGCTGAGCTTGAGGCTAGAGCAGAGAAGGGCGACAAGAACGCTGCTGCTTTGCGCAGAACTATCAAGAACTTGAAGGCTGAGTTGGCTGCTAAGACAGAGCAGATTGCAGCACTCCAGGCTGAAATCGATGCAAAGAACGCACGCATCCAGCAGTTGGATACAGAGGTTGCTAACCTTACAAACGACAAGAACGCGCTTACAGCTAAGAATGCTGCTAACGAGCAGGTTATCGCTAACCAGGACAAGGCTATGAACACAGCTTGGTATGTAATTGCTAAGAAAAAGTCACTTAAGGAGCAGAACGTTCTTACAAACACCGGTCTTTTCAAGAAGGGTGATGTAATGGAGGCTGCTGATGTTAACAAGGACGGTTTCACAGAGATCGATATCAGAAAGGTTGTTGAGATTCCTGTAGGTGCTAAGAAGGCTACTATCCTTTCAGCTCACCCAGAGGGTTCTTACGAGTTGGTTGCTGATGCTGAAGGCATGCAGGTTCTTAAGGTTCTTGATCCTCAGACATTCTGGAGCGTAACACGTTACCTCGTTATCAGAGCTAAGTAATCGAATAAATCGATAATACAAAATATCCAACCTTGCCAGCAAGGTTGGATATTTTTTTGTACAGATATGTTACTATTCCGGTTCTGTTAGCTTTTGTCTTTGATAGATCCTACAGTTCTTTGTAGAGTAATATAACAATGCCACTTCCCGGTGCTGATAGTAACAGCAAGGCGAATTGTTATATTTAAAACCAAACAGATATAATACTTTTGTCTTACCTCTTGTCACCCTATCAAAAAACATTTCGTAGCAATGCTCTTTAAGGCAATATAGCTAAAGGTGACGGATGTGGCTTTATACTTCATAAGACTCCTGTCAAACTTGTTACAGCGAGTATCTTGACACTCATAATAAATAACGGATACAGCGTGCTGTATCCGTTATTTATTATAGGTATTTTATTACAACTATTACTTAACAAATGTTTTGTTGTTGTCTATAATGTATATGCCGGTAGATGTTATTTCTTTTATTTTTCTGCCCTGTAAGTCATAAATAACCTTTTCCTCATTCATCTCGCCTTCGATATCTTCAATAGCTGTAGTATTTCTTGATAAACGAAACATTGCACAGTTTTGCATCTCTTGAGGTATTTTAAGCCAGCATTTACCAGCAGGGATTGAGAATGTTGTGTTGTTTACCTTGTAGAACATTGCACCTTCGCCCTTGTTCTGCATTACATAATAGCCATTGCCTCCGGCGATCTCCTGTGCAACAACTGTTCCTGTCAGGTAGCCGTCGGTAACATTCTCCTGATATCTATCGGTAGCTATAGTGCCGTTTAAGGTTGCTTTAAAGCCATTTGGAGCATATATTATATATGGAGTATATGCTGCAATGCTGGTCTGCATATTTAGTACAAGGTTTTCTCCGTTCGCGCTGTTGCAACTATATACCTCAATGCCGTCGGGTATTGCAGGTACATCGAATGGTAGCACAGTTGTACTGAACTTATTTGTTGACGAGATGTTCAATGTAAGGCTACATTCATCGCTTGTCTGCACATTGTTGAAGGTTAATGTTTCTGCCTTGTATCCTGCACTCTCGTCCTTCTTTGCAAAAAGCACATTATGCAACTTGATCTCCACATTGCCTGGCTTAATATATGCTGTAGGTACAACATATATATCAATCAAAGCACCACTTGTCTTTTCAAAAGCTTTGTTTGTGGCACTGTAGCATCTTATCTTTATCTTGTTGTCAACAACCTTGTAAACAACAACATGGTCGTTACGCCTTGTTGGATAAACGTGGTTCTCTGCTGCGATATATACTTCGGCTTCACCTTCGTAATATGCTACCTCCATGCCGGCAGGCAGCTCTACGTCGAACTGAAAGGCTGTGTAGTCGCTATGTGCTCCATTCTCAAGCGCAATGGTCAGGCATTGTGCCTCTCCGCCAGGAACAACACTTAAGTCATGTATATATACTCTCTCGTTGTTTGTCTGTGCATTTGCGCAAATAGCAAACGATAGCACAAAGAACAAAACAACAGATTTAAAAATTCTTCTTTTCATATAATAATTTTATTACCAACGGGTATATTCGGCTATTTATCAAAAATCCAATGTCAGGTTCACTATTTTTACAATGTCCAGCATATCTACAACGCCGTCGCGGTTTATGTCAAACTTCCATTTGTTTTCATCGGCTTCGCCAAGAGTGTAGTTGACAACAGCTACGATGTCAAGGATATCCACAACATTGTCGTTGTTTACGTCACCTGTTGCCGGCTGTGACTCAACGTTCTCTTGTGAGCCGTCGCTCTCGGGCTCCGATGGATTGAACGGGTTGTACTTGAATTTTGCTGTCAGGGTAACATTCTGGCTTGGCATCAGGTAGCTGAATGAGGTGCTGCTGCTTATCAACACACCATTCTTGTACCATCCCAGGAATTCATATCCCTGGTTCACATATGTTGTCAATGTTATGTAATTGTCAAAACTGACCAATGTGCCACTTGCGATGTTGAACGAACATGCCGCATCATTGTCCGATTCCAAAAACAGTCGGTACTCATCCTTTACGCTTGGCTCAATTGGCGATGAGGGGGTATAGCTGAAATGTGCTACGAACTCAACATCTGCGGCTGTGACAGTATATGTAAAACTGCTATTGTTGGAATAGTATTCTCCGTTGAGTGTCCAATGAGAGAATGTATATGAGTTGTTGCGCAAGGAGTAACGTACTGTTATCTGTGTACCCGCTGTAAACTTTCCTGAGCCGTATATATATGCCGCATTGGCGTGGCTTGAGGAAACTGTTACCTCGTAATATACATTTTCCTCCGGCTCCGGTGGGTTTGTAGGGTTATATTGTGCATATAATGCCGGTGTGCTCCCTACAAGCAGGAGCAACACCATCATTATATTTCTTATCATTTTATTCATACAACACGTGTGGTTTATTTGATAACCTTTTCACCATTCACAATGTAGATACCCTTTTCGGCTCTTTCCATCTTGCGGCCCTGCAAGTCGTAAACGATTTCTGCGTTTTCGCCGTTCTCTTCAACCTTGTCAATAGCTGTTGTGCCACCAACAGGGTTCTTTAGCTTAATCTCAAAACGCTCGTTGAATGTGCCTGCATTGCTGCTGAATGTATAGGCGCCCTCGCTTAAGTCGTGTGTTATACCGTTCTTTGTATCAACAAGCACCACCTGTGCATCCATACGCTCTACCTCGATTGTGAACAAACCGCTTGTTGGAACAGTGTAGCCAACAACCACTCTGCCATTGTTGGCCGGGCGTTCGTTTATGGCATAGTGTGTGCCGTCATTGTCAATTGTGTATATCTGTACAATGCCGTTTGTCTCGAACTTGGAAGCATCGCACGCTGTTTCGTAAGCAAGTGACTGCTGTTCGTTGAACACAACACGTGTGCGGTCGGTTGTTGTGCCGTCGCTTATGGTAAGGTTAATAAGCAGTCGCTCATTGTTTATGCCACGTGTGCGGCGTGCTGCATTCTGCTGGTTCTTCTTCTCTTTCGACTGGTTGTTTGTCATCTGCTTGTCACCTTCAAAGCCAATAGCATCCTGGTCCACAGGCTTCTGTACAAAGAAAGCCTCGTATGGAGCAAAGTGATAATCATCATCACCCGGACGAATGGCAACATACTTCTCGCCATCCCATATTGTTACTGGTGCAGAGTAGTTCATGTCGGCAATGTCGTAGTAGCTCAAGTATGGGTTACCAACGTAGTTCCAGCTTGCATCCTTCAGGTTCTCGCTCATGTGGGCAACAAGCTCATTGTATTTATCCTCTTTCTTGAACTTGATATCCTTTATCGACAGGATAAGAACATCGTTGGCCGAACATTGGAAAATATAACCGCGTGCAGCCTTCAAATGGTTTTCGTTGATATCTTTCCAACCACCTTTACCATTCTTGCCTCGCTCTTCGCCATCGTAGTAACGGAATACATAGTCACTTCCATTCTGCATCTTGATATCCTTGAACTTAATGTCGAATGGGAACGCAAAGAAATACCAGCGACCGCCTCTTACGCTTATTCTTATATGCAAGTCATCGATATGCAGGTTGTTGTCACCAATGATTGTACCACTGTTACCGTTACCGTCGCAGTCAACATTTACATCGCCAAGGTTCTGGTTAGGCTCTTCGTCGTCGCCCTGCTCACCTTCAACAATGAAACCACCATTGGTATTGATGTCAGCATCGGGTGCATTGCCATCAACACCCTCAATGTAACCGGTGTCATCGTTAAGGATATAGTCCTTGTTTATGTAGAAATATTCGTAAGGTTCGTTAAAGTCAACAAGGTTGAGGAAGCGTTTCCATCCCTCGTCCCAATAGTAGTTCCAGAAACTGAACGACGGAATATGAAGTGTTGCTGTCTGGAATGTGCTGAATGTGTTTTCACCTATTTTTGTTGGCTCAATTATATATGTATATACATTCTGCAGGTTGCTACAGCCCTGGAACGCTTCGTCTCCAATGCTTACGACAGAACTTGGTATTTTGATTTCAGTAAGCGAAGAACAACCAGAGAAGGCATAGCTTCCAATTGTTTTAACAGTTGGAGGAAGATTAATTTCTTTGAGTTTTGAGCACCAATAGAAAGAACTATGTCCAATATTTTCCAAACTATCTGGTAATATTACACTTTCAAGGTTGTTGCAATCATAAAAGATTCCATCCCAGCCATTACCAGGAAGCGATTTAATTTTGTTAGGCAAAGTAATTTGTTTAAGCGCATCACAATTAGCAAATGCATTATAGCCAATATATGCCACCGAAGATGGAATATTTATATTCTTCAATGAATAGCAATTTCCAAAAAGAGAACTTCCTATTCTCACAAGTTCTTTAGGTAGTTTTACATCGGCCAAGTTCAAGCCATAGAATGCATAGTCTCCAAGGTCGTTCTCCCCTGTGCAGTTACTTTCGTAGAAAGCCTTGTTGCTTGCCTCTACCTTTGCTTTTGAAATATCAAGCACTTTCAAGCTTGGCATTTTGTCGCGGAACTGAATAATATCGTAACTGTTGATACTACCTGTAATTGTCAGGTTAACGACATTGATAACATCATCAAGTCCAATAGCTTCAAGCACACCCGATGAGTTTGCCTTTGCTGTAACATTGATGTTTACATTGCATTTGGCGTTGCTTACAATTCTTGCAGCAAAGTCGCCCCAAACGGCTGCAGTGCGGTAATTGTTTACAGCTGCATCGGGTACTATAACAGCTGTTCGGCTTATGTTATCGAAAGAATTGGAATTTATTGTTGCAGGGTTATTTCCTTCTACATATATATAGTCGAGATTGCAAGCGTAGAACGCCCCATCTCCAATGCTTGTCACGCTGTTAGGAATTGTAATGCTTGTAAGTCCTTCGCAATATCGGAACGCCTCATTTCCAATGCTTGTCACGCTGTTAGGTATTGTAATGCTTGTAAGTCCGGAGCAACTACCGAGCGCCCTATATCCAATGGCTGTCACGCTGTATGTAATACCGTCGTATGTTACGGTTTCCGGTATTACAATAGCACCTGAATATGCAGCGGAATAACTATCATTGCCTTTGTAAGTTACATAAACTGTTTTGTCTGTACTGTTGGTGATGTTGTAATAGATACCATCAACCTCGAAATTGTACGCATTGACAACTACACTGCATAGCAACATAAGCGCTGCAAACAAATGTTTAAAAGTTTTCATAATTGTATGTTTTTATGTTTATTTCTTTTTTCGAAGTGCAATCTTGGATGTTATACATATCCTCAATTTATTGCAAAAGTAAACAATATTGTTATAAAAGCATAAATTATTAATAAATAATTTAAATAATTGTGTTTTAAACCTCTATGTGTAGATGTTTTTTTACAAAAATATGCTACATGACAATCTTTTGTTTATGCTGCAACTGTTAACGACGCACGATTTTTTATATTGTTTATTGCAGAGTAAAAAAGAAATGCCGGCATCACTCTTGCCAGCATTTATATGGATATCGTGTAAGGCTTGAATTATAATATTTTGCATCGCCTGTAACCTCTTTGCCAAGGAACGGTGGCTTGTCGAACTTTTCATCTATGCTACTCAGTTCCACCTCGGCAACAACAAGCCCTTCGTTGTCGCCATAGAACTCATCAACCTCAAAGGTGTGTCCACCAAAGTCAACAAGGTAACGTCGTTTGTCGATAGTGGGGGTGGGGCATAGTTTCATAAGCTCCATAGCTTCGCCTACGGGAATCTCCTTTTCCCATTCGAAACGGCTCAGGTCACCGTCGAGTGACGGGCCTTTGATAGTGAGAAATCCCTTTTCGCCACGCACTCTCACGCGGGTGGAGTTACCGCCCTGTCGGCATATATACCCTTGAGCAATGCGGTCGCTATGGTGTGCCATCTCCTTGTAGCTATCGTCGTTTACAAGGAATTTACGTTCAATCTCTACAGACATAAGCATTGACCTTTAGCCTAGCGGCAAATTTTATTTCTCGTTTCTCGTTAATCGTTCAACGTTCAACGTTCCTCGTTCGGCATTACTCTCCCTTATCGGCAAATTCCATAAGGTAAGCCTTGATGAAACCATCTATCTTGCCATCCATTACACCGTTTACGTCCGATGTCTGGAAATTTGTTCGGTGGTCTTTTACGCGACGGTCGTCGAATACATAACTGCGAATCTGTGAACCCCACTCGATTTTCTTCTTTCCGGCCTCAACCTTTGCCTGCTCTTCCATGCGGTGCTGCATCTCCTTGTTATAGAGAATAGAGCGCAACTGACGCATCGCATTTTCCTTGTTCTTTGGCTGGTCACGTGTTTCGGTGTTTTCGATAAGGATTTCTTCCTCGGCTCCTGTGTATGGGTCTTTGTATTGGTAGCGCAAACGTACACCCGATTCCACTTTATTTACGTTCTGTCCGCCGGCACCACCGCTTCGGAATGTATCCCATGAAATACGTGCAGGCTCAATAACAACCTCTATACTATCATCTACAAGTGGTGTAACGAATACCGATGTAAACGATGTCATACGCTTGCCTTGTGCATTGTATGGACTTACGCGTACCAAGCGGTGTACGCCATTCTCGCCCTTGAGATAACCATATGCGTATGGTCCTTGAATTTCCAGAGTAACAGTCTTGATGCCGGCATCCTCGGCCTCTTGTAGGTTGGCTACAGCAATCTTGTAGTTATTTGCCTCGGCCCAACGCATATACATACGCATGAGCATGCTTGCCCAGTCCTGCGCCTCGGTGCCACCGGCACCTGAGTTTATCTTCAACACACAGTCCATGTCATCGGCCTCACCGCGGAGCATGTTCTTGAGCTCAAGCTCCTCTATGGCTGTGAGTGCGCGTGCATAGGCATCATCGACTTCGTGTTCCTCAACCATCTCTTCGCGGAACAGTTCCATAGCCATTTCGGTCTCTTCGGTGCGGTTGTTTACCTCTTTGTAACCGTCAATCCACGCCTGAAGGGCTTTTACCTTCTTCATCTGCGCCTCGGCTTCCTTGGCGTTATCCCAAAAGCCGGGAGCCTGTGTGCGTAGTTGTTCCTCTTCTACCTGAATAATTTTCTCGTCAATAGCAAGATACTGTTTCAGCGCAGCTGTGCGCTCTTTGATGTCTTTGAGTTGGTCGGCTGTTATCATCTGTTCTGTATTGTTCTGAAATTCTGCGCGAAGATACAACGATATTCAAAAATAAGCAAATATTAATCAATCCCTTGGTCTATTTTGTGGTATGACGAACGTTGTTGTGGCTATATTTTTGTCATATTGCAATATTTTTAATGTTTAACAGTGCTCGCTGTGAAAAATTGAAGTAAGTTTCATATTTTTGCATATATGGATAAGTTTGTACCACATAGCATAGAAAATGGAGGTCTTGACGACAGCCGTCAACCCGGTGATGTAAAAGTGGGATTCTCGTCATCTTCGGCCGATATGCGCGAGAAACTCGACCTTTTGAAGATTCTTGTAAAGCATAAAGCCTCAACCTTCTTTTTCCGCGTAGACAGTGCGCCTGTATCGGGTGCATCACTCTCCCAAGGCGATATAATCATTGTAGATAGGGCTATCGACCCATACAATGGTTGTAAAGCGGTGTGTTACATTGATGGTGAATATACAATGAAACGCGTGGAGATTAGCGATAGAAAATTGTTTCTTGTGTCTGTTGGTGATTCCGATGCACCGTCGGCTCCCATAGAGGTAAACGAAGGGGGGAACCTCTTTGTTTGGGGTGTTGTCACCTATATAATCAAAAAGATGTAGCCGATGTTTGCTCTTGCCGATTGCAATAACTTCTTTGTCTCCTGCGAAAGGGTGTTCCGCCCCGACTTGCAGCACAAGCCTGTCATTGTACTTTCGAGCAATGACGGATGTGCCGTTGCGCGCAGCAACGAGGCGAAGGCATTGGGCATAAAGATGGGCGACCCCTTCTTCAAAATCAAAGGCCTTGTCGAGAAACACGGCGTAGAGGTGTTCTCGGGTAATATGGCTCTCTATGGCGATATGTCGCAACGTGTGCGCTGGGTGCTCGAGGAGTTTGCACCTGCCATAGAGGTATATTCCATTGATGAGGCTTTTCTTGACCTGCGCGGTTTGCAAGGCATCGATTATGACAAATATGCAAAAGAGATATCCCGGCATTGTTGGAAAATGGTTTCTATCCCGGTATCTGTGGGTATTGCACCCACAAAAACTCTTGCCAAGATAGCGTCGAAGTTGTGTAAGCAGTATCCAAAGCTGAATGGTGGTTGTTATATGCACCGTCCGCAGGATATTGAAAAAGTTCTCAGAAAATTTCCTGTTGAGGATGTCTGGGGTATCGGCAGGCGTTCGGCATCCAAGCTCAAGGCTATGGGGGTGAACAGTGCATATGATTTTACGCAGTTGCAGGAGCAAGCCGTAAAGAATATATTTGGAATTACAGGTGTGCGTACATGGCGCGAGTTGAAAGGAGAACCCTGCATTGAGTTCGAGGATGGTTTCGAGGCAAAGCAGTCGATATGTGTGTCGCGTAGTTTCTCTTCCGAGATTAATGATTTGCCAGAGTTGTGCGAGCAGATTGCCAACTTCGCTTCTGCCGTTGCCGAAAAGCTGCGTAGTCAGAACTCTGCAGCATGTGAGTTGTGTGTCTTTGCATATACCAACCGTTTCAAGGAGAATGAACCGCAGATGTATGGAAACCAACTTGTGCAGTTTGAAACTCCTGTCAACGACCAACGCACCATTGTTACGCGTTCGGTCGATGCGTTGAGAGAACTCTTCCGCAAAGGTTACGGGTATAAAAAGGCCGGTGTCATAGCTACGCGTATAATGCCGGTGCAGAATATAATGCGTTCACTTTTTGAAGATACTGCATCGGTGGAGCGAGAGCATAAACTGACATCGGTTGTCGATGCTGTGAATAAGGCTTTTGGCAGGGGGGCTGTAAAACTTGCAGTGCAGGGTAGTGGCAAGATAAAAAGCTCAAGTGAAAAACAATCGCCCCACTATACAACAAAGTGGAGCGATATTCCCGAGGTTACGGTGAAATAATTTTGAGTTTTTAATTATCCTCGCATTGCCAACGCCTTGTTCTCACAGGCTTCCATAATCTCGCGTTCACCTTCACCTTTGTCATTTATTCCGCATAGGTGCAGAATACCATGTATGATTACGCGGTGTAGCTCCTGCTCGTATGTGGCTCCCACCTGTTCGCTGTTGCTGCGCACTGTGTCGAGTGAGATGAAAAGGTCGCCACTTATCACATCGTCCTCGCAATAGTCGAAGGTTATTATGTCGGTGTAATAGTCGTGCTGCAAGTATTCGCGGTTTACTTCGAGAATTTTCTCGTCATCGCAGAAGATATAGGCAATTTCGCCTACTTTCTTTCCGTATGTAGCTGCAACGGCCTTTATCCATGCTGTTGTCTCGCGTTTTTTTATTGCGGGCATCTTTACGCCCTCGGTCTGGTAACTTATCATAATTATAAATTTTATCCAAAGAAAATATATCCTACAGCTATTGCTGCAATTATTCCTGCAAGGTCGGCAAGTAGTCCGCATCCTACGGCGTGGCGTGTCTTGCGTATTCCCACACTGCCGAAATATACGGCAAGTATGTAGAATGTAGTATCTGTTGCGCCTTGGAACAAACATGCGAGCCTGCCGGCAAAAGAGTCGGCGCCATAGGTGTTCATGGCATCAATCATCATGCCGCGAGCGCCGCTTCCGCTGAGCGGTTTCATTATAGCTGTTGGCAGTGCTCCAACAAAGTCATCGCCTATGCCACATGCGTTGGCGCACCATGCTATTCCGTTCATTATTACATCCATGCCACCCGATGCACGGAACACGCCAATGGCAACAAGTATGGCTATAAGATAAGGAATGATGCGTACGGCTGTCGTGAATCCCTCTTTTGCGCCCTCAATGAATGCCTCATATACATTTATCTTTGCTCGCATGCCGGCAACAATGAACAGAATAATCACCGAGAATAGAATGATGTTGGCAAGTGATGTCGAAACAACCTCTATCTGCACCTGTGACAGTTGTGCCATGCCCCATGTGCCACCGGCAACAAAAAGGCATATACCCAACACAAAGGCCAGCAATGCAGGACTGAATAGGTTTATGCGTTGGTAAATGGAGGTTACCAAAAGACCAACGAGTGTTGCTACGGTTGTTGCTATAAGTATGGGTATGAATACATCTGTGGGGTTGGATGCTCCCATCTCGGCGCGGTATAGGAGTACCGACACAGGTATAAGAGTAAGCCCAGAGGTGTTCAACACAAGGAACATTATCATTGGGTTGCTTGCGGTATCTTTCTTGGGGTTAAGCTCCTGAAGTTGTTCCATTGCCTTTAGGCCTATTGGTGTTGCCGCATTGTCTATACCCAGCATATTTGCCGAGAAGTTCATAAACATTGTTCCCATTGCAGGGTGTCCTTTAGGCACGTCGGGGAATATCTTGCACAGAATGGGGCTCAGCAGTTTTGCAAGCGATGCAATGAGCCCGCTCTTTTCGCCAATCTTCATTATACCCATCCATAACGACAGCACTCCTGTCAATCCAAGTGATATCTCAAAGGCTGTCTTTGCTTGTGCAAAGGTAGAATTGATTATCTCGGGGAACACTGTTGTATCGCCCAAAAATATCAGCTTGCCAAGTGCTATGACAAATGCTGAAATAAAGAATGCTATCCAAATATAGTTCAGTACCACGTTGCTGATTTCTTTTATCGATAGCGCGAAGATATAAAAAATAGACCGCGTGCGGCCTATTTTTTATATAAATTTTACTGTGTAATCTTTATTCCTACAAAATATGTTCTTGGTTGTGTAGGGCCGTAGAAGTAACCCGAGTCGCGGAACTCACCTTTGTCAAGGTCGCTTTGGAAACTGTTCAGAATGTTTTGTACTCCGGCATTGAGTTGCAGTTTTATATGGTCGTGCAACACGAATGTATATCCGGCTTTGAAGTTGACGTCAAAGAAATGTGACGTTGTCTCCATACGGTCATTCTCTATATATCCAGCATAGTGCGGTACAATCATTGAGCCGGTATATGTTCCTGAGAGCGAGAGGTCCAATCTCTTCACAGGTGATGATGTCAATGTGAGGTAACCGTAGTAGTCGGGTGTACGCATCATACGCTTGGTTGTAAGCGGCTCATCGTTGACTACAGTCCAAACTTCGGCCTGTTTGTATCGGCTGCGTTGTGCCGTGAATCCCAACTGTGCAGAAAACAGTGTGCCGTGTGCAATCTTCGCGTCGAGGTTTGCGCCATATACGCGCGCTCCCTTTCCGTTACGGCGTTCCTTGATTGAGAAGCCCTCGCTGTTTGTACCTATGTCCTCAAGGATAAACACGTTCTTCAGGTCGGTGTAGAATCCCTCAAGAAGCACGTTTGCCTGCCAGTGACCGAATTTCGTTGTCCAATCTACTGAACCGCTGAAACTGTTGGAGCGCTCCTCTTTCAGGCCATCAGCGAGTTTTATCTGTACACCTTCACCGCCGACGGCTGTAACGTGCAAATCTTCGTCGTAAGCCTGTGGCGCGCGGAATCCTGTTGAGTATGTGAGGCGTGCCTGGAACTGTTTGCTCGGCTTGTACAATAGGTTTACACGTGGGCTGAATATAGGATTCTTTACAAGGTTGTGCTTGTCGAGGCGTGCACCTATGAGTAAAGAGAAAATCCTCATATCCCACTCGTTCTGCAAGAAAGCGCTGGCAATCCTGACATTCTGTTTCATGTCGCGATTGTAGCCTGTCATAATATCGTGCAGGCGGTTCTCCTGATATTCCAAACCGCCGGTGAATGTAGCGGGTGAAAACAGACATTTTCTCATCTGTCCTGTATATGTAGCACCCACTACCCAGGTAAGGTCATCGGTTACACCGTAGGCATTGGGGTCGCCTTGTGCACCATAATAGCTGTTGCGGTCGATGTGCTGTATAGATGCAAAAACAGAAATCTTATTTGTGTAGCCGTTCCAACCAAGGTCGTATGCAATTCCTCCGCTGTTTATTATATGCTTTGTCTGTTCTGTTATATCGCTTTCGTGTGGCTGCAGGTCGAACTTGTTACCGCCACGACGGTTCTCGTTGGTCGTGTGGTATTCAAGGCTTATGCGGCTTGTGTGGGTAGGGCGGTAGTATGTACGCAAACCGAATGTGTTTAGGTTTATCATGCCAAGCTCTGAGAATCCGTCGCCGTCGTGGTCGTAAGGGTTGCGGTTGCGGTAGTTCTCATACACGGCTATGCCGTATGAATTGTCCTTTGATACGAGCGATACGTTTGCTCCAACATTCTGTTCCCACGATTTTGCATCGTAGCAGGTCAAGTTTGTAGAAACGGAAAATGAGTTTTCTATAGGGTCTTTTGTGATAATGTTTACCGTTCCGCCAACGGCGTTTGCTCCAAAGAGAGCTGAACCGCCTCCACGAACAACCTCTACGCGCTCAATCATATTCACCGGTATCTGCTCAAGGCCATAGACACCGCTCAAAGCACTCACCACAGGACGGCTGTTTATCAATATCTGCGAGTAAGGGCCTTCGAGTCCGTTGATACGCACCTGTGGAAAGCCACAGTTCTGGCAGTTGTTCTCCACGCGCAAGCCTGTAACGTAGTTGAGGCTTTTGGCTAGGTCGGGAGCATTGATTGTCTCGAACAGTTTCTCTGATGCAACAGATACCACTACAGGGGCTTCCCAACGGCTCATCTCGTTACGGCTTGCCGATACTACAACCTCCTCTATGGCTATGTTTTCCTGTTTAAGTTTAAAGTGCATCACTGCTGTGTAGTCTTTGCTTACTGTAACCTCTTTTGTGGCAGTCTGATAGCCGATAGCCGATGCACGCAATGTGTATGTACCGGGTGTAAGGTTGCTGAAGATAAACTGTCCCTGTTCATTACTCATAGTTCCTTCGCCTGTCTCCTCAATAAGTATCGATGCAAAGGGGATATTTTCTTCTGTGCCATATTCAATGATATGTCCTGATATCTTGTTGCCATCTTTTATTTCCGTTGCACCAATTTGCATGAATGGTGTTACTCCCAATAGGGCTATAATCAAAAAAAGCACTCTGTTCATATATTTCATCTATTAATCTTATTTTAAATTTTTGCAAAGTTCGGTATAAATTGAAATTTATAGAATAGCAACATTTTGTTAAAAAAGCCTCTTTCTTTATAAATTTTAGTGAATAACGATGCAAATAGTTAAAATATAATTGTCACTTTGAACGTTGTGACGTAAATTCGCAGAAAAATTAAGTTAGGAATGAGAAGATTATATTTGTCATTGGTGATGGCACTGTTTGCAGTTGCCCTTGTTTTTACTCCGGCATCGGCAGGTACTTTGTCAAAGAAAAAATCAAAAAAGGTTAGCAGTTATTTTACCAGCAGTCTGCAAAAAGGCTCTGTTGTGTATAGCGGTAATGAAAAAATAAGCCTGGCCGACATTGAAACTGTGCGTAAAGCTGTGTGGGAATGCTGGCGCGAAGCGGTGAATAACTTTGACGAGGATAAACTCATTGCTCCATATTCAACCACCGAACCACGTGACACAGGTTTTTGGACTCTCCCGGAGGAATTGGAGCCAAAAGCTGTTATGCCTTATTATTTCATCAAAAAAGGAGATATGCCGGGCGAGGGTTATCCTTTGTATCTCTACATGCACGGCTCAGGAAATAAGGAGCGTGAATGGGAAACAGGCTATAAACTGTGTTCTATGTTCGAGGACTCTCCATCGTTGCATTTTGTTCCACAGATACCTAATGCCTATGGAGAGCTTTACCGTTGGGCTATACAAAGCAAGCAATGGGCTTGGGAGAAGTTGTTGCGTCTGGCTTTCGTGAGTGGAAATGTCGATGCCAACAAAGTCTATTTCTTTGGTATCTCCGAGGGTGGTTACGGTAGTCAGCGTTTAGCTTCGTTCTATGCCGATTACCTTGCTGGAGCAGGTCCTATGGCTGGCGGTGAGCCTTTGAAGAATGCTCCAATGGAAAATCTGGCCAACATTGCATTCTCGTTGCGTACCGGTGAACGTGACTATGGCTTTGCTCGTAACTATATGACATACAATGCTGCACTAACCATCGACAGCCTGCGTAAAGTACATCCCGATAATTATAACTTCTTCATAGAACTTGTTCCCGGTATGGGACATGGCATCGACTATGCTCCCACAACTCCATGGCTA
The DNA here is from genome assembly GCA_045644465.1 of Bacteroidaceae bacterium. Classification (GTDB taxonomy): domain Bacteria; phylum Bacteroidota; class Bacteroidia; order Bacteroidales; family Bacteroidaceae; genus HGM04593. Next base: position 61,938 of record JAZRGV010000029.1, on the reverse strand, counting down.
AGACAGTTTGAACGTAATCCTCACCCAAGCTATTTCTATTGGGAAGATTATGATATGTATGGCCGTCACCGAACAGGTTTCTATAACCTCAAGGTGAATGAGACATCACGCGAGAATGATGAACAACGTACATGCTACGAGGTGCAGATTGCTGATAATGTTATAATCATGTCGGTGAATAACGTAGAATATACAACAGTGGAGCAGATATATGGCATTCCAATGATTTTTACCAAGAAATATACTCCTGCCACAAAAGGTAGTGTTAAGTTCTACTTGAACGAGGAACTTTTCGACCTGTCAAAACCAATAAAGGTTATTGTAAACGGCAAGGAGGCTTTCAATGGTATTGTGAAGCCTACGTTGAAGGCAATGGTAGAGAGTTGTGCCGAATATTTCGACCCCGAGCGTCTATTCCCCGCGGAGGTTGATGTGGTGATAGAATAACAATCTTTCATTGAAGTTTTGCCTTTTTATCGCGGTTTTTGACTATCTTCGCGCTCGTTTTAAGGAAAAATAAAGCATATTGATGAACCAGGAATATCCATCGACACTTCTTGAAAAGGCTGTAAGGGAATTTACCAAGCTGCCTGGTATAGGTCGCAAGACTGCTACCCGTCTTGTGTTGCATCTGCTACGCAAGAAGGAGACCGAAGTGGCAGCTTTTTCCGAGGCAATGATTACCCTGAAACGTGAAGCAAAGTATTGCAGTGTGTGTCATAGCATCTCCGATACCGACATTTGCCCGGTGTGCGCAAATCCTATGCGCGACCATAGCATAATATGCGTTGTGGAGAACATTCAAGATGTGATGGCGGTGGAGAATACAATGCAGTATCGTGGTGTGTATCATGTGCTTGGTGGAGTCATATCGCCAATGGATGGAGTGTCGCCAAGCGACCTGCAGATAGACTCTCTTGTGTCGCGAGTGGCCCAGGGTGGTGTAAAAGAGATAATTCTCGCACTCAGCTCCACAATGGAGGGTGATACCACTAATTTTTATATATATCGCAAATTGGCGCAATATGATGTGAAACTTTCCGTTATAGCAAGAGGAATATCTGTTGGCGATGAGCTTGAATATGCCGACGAGGTTACGCTGGGAAGTTCAATAATCAACCGCACACCGTTCAGCGGAAAAACTATTTAAGAGATGGGAAAGAATTCAATCATAAGGGCATTAAGAATAAATTATGTGGCTGCGTTGGTAGCCGCACTTGCAGTGTTGTTGGCATTTGAGTGCGGATGGCTTGCTAAAGGCGTGTTGCTTGAAACAGTATCATCAACATCGATATATGTAGCGCAGGTAGCGGTGGTGATGTGTACTGTAGTACTCATTCCTTTGGCTATTAAAGGATTTACCAGAGCTCTTGTAAAGGCAAAAGGAATGCCGGAAGATGCCTTTCTTGTGGTGTTCTGTAAAAAGAGCTTGCAGCGTATATTCTTGTTGTTCGTTGTTATTGTTTTGAATGAATTCGCATACTATGGTCTTGCTTACGAGGGAGCATTGTACTGTGGGCTGTTGGGCTTGGGTGCTATGATATATAGCTATCCAACAAAGAATGTGCTTGAGCAATATTTGAACGATACGGAAAATAATTTATAAGAGGGATGAAGTTGTCGGTTGTCATAGTAAGCTACAATGTGAAGCACTTTCTCGAACAGTGCCTTCGCTCTGTAGAACAGGCTGCACAAGGCGTGGAGCATGAAATCATTGTTGTTGATAACGCTTCAACCGACGGCTCTGTGAGGTATATAAGAGAACGTTTCCCTGATATCACTCTCATTGCAAGTGATGAGAATTTGGGCTTTGCGCGCGCCAATAACCTTGCCATAAAGAAAAGCAAAGGAGAGTATGTTCTTTTACTAAATCCCGACACCATTGTTGCGGAAAATACTTTTTCGTCGTTCATTGATTTTATGGATAGCACCCCCGATGCCGGTGCATGCGGAGCCTACATGTTACACACCGACGGAACATTTGCTCTTGAGTCGCGACGTGGACTACCTACCCCCTTTGTGGCGTTCTGCAAAATGTCGGGCTTGACATCGCTATTCCCAAAATCGCGTCTCTTTGGCCGTTACTATATGTGCTATCTCGATGAGCTTAGCGTCAATCCAATAGAGATTGTTTCGGGTGCCTATATGTTCCTGCGTCGCGAAGTGTTAGACAAAGCCGGGTTGCTCGATGAAGATTTCTTTATGTATGGCGAAGATATAGACCTCTCGTACCGAATATTAAAGGCCGGCTACCGCAACTATTTCTTGCCGACACCTATTTTGCATTATAAAGGCGAGAGCACAAAGAAAAGCTCTTACCGCTATACACATACATTCTATCAGGCGATGCAGCTTTTCTTCAGGAAGCACTATTCGCACTATTCTGTTCTTGTGAGCTTGCCAATATATATGGCTATTTGGGGAAGAGCATTATTGGCATATATAGGAAACAGGCTCCGCTATAGCAGAACATTAAGCCGCACCCAGCTTAACTGCATTGTTTTGGGCAGTGAGGATGTTCTAGGAGAGATGTCCGATATTCTTTCGCGTTGCTACCCAAAAGGAAAGCATCTCTTTGTGAAAGGCGACGAGGCTTCGTTGTCAATGGGGCATCTTTCTCATGGTATAGATGTCTCAAAATTCAACACCGTAGTCTATGATACCAATGCATATTCCTATGAGGCTATATTAAAACTGCTGCAACAACATCCGTTGAAAGGGGTACGTTTGGGAACATACTCTTCAAAGACCAAGAAGCTCATTACCGAAAGGTTTGTACATGAATGGATTAAGTAATAACAGTTATGTGGCTCAAGAGTGAAAGAATAACACTGCGTGCGCCCGAGCCGGAGGATCTGGAGTTGATGTACGCAATGGAGAACGATACCGCACTGTGGTGTGCAGGCGATACGTTGTTGCCATATTCACGTTATACATTAAGAGCTTATCTCGAACAGAGCAAGCAGGACCTGTTTGCAGAACGTCAGGCGCGTTTTGTCATAGCCTTGCTCAATGGCGAGGCTGTGGGAATGATTGACCTGGCTGCATACGATCCTTTGAACAGCCGTGCGGAGGTGTGCATAGGCGTGCTTGGCAAATATAGAGGGCAGGGCCTGGCATCGGAAGCTTTGCGTTTGTTGTGTGAGTACTCGTTCGCTCGTCTGAACATTCATCAGCTATACGCCTATGTTGATGCCGAAAATGTAGAAAGCCGTAAATTGTTTGCCAAACAAAGCTTTGCAGAAGTGGCAGTTCTTAAAGATTGGTTGCGTAGCGAGAGTGGCTTTTCCAACGTTGTTTTGATGCAAAAAATAGCCGAATAAGCCCTTTTTTACGCCAAAAACAAAAAAATATTACATTTTTAGTAAAAAAAATGGCGAAAAGTTTGCAGATATAGAAAATATGCGTAACTTTGCACTCGCTTTGAGACACGAACAAAGCAAAACACATTGAAATCTTGGTGCGTTAGTTCAGTTGGTTAGAATACATGCCTGTCACGCATGGGGTCACGGGTTCGAGTCCCGTACGCACCGCAGAAAGCCTTTCAGTTACACTGAGAGGCTTTTTTGTTTGCACTTCGTTTTTGACTCTGCGCTTCTTTTCTAAGGTGCAGAAATTTGCTTGTTTCAATACTATTAAGTAGATTTGTGGCAATCTTTAATAAACGTTGCACAACATTAACACTTTTGCCATGAAAAAACTTCTTGTTTTATTATTTGCTGTATTTTCTTTTGCAACAATTCGTGCACAAGAACATTTGGCTTTTAAGGGCGTACCTATTGATGGAACTCTCGATACTTATGTCGCTAATATGAAAAAGGCGGGATTTACATGTCTTGGCAATGAAGATGGGGTTGCTTTGTTACAAGGGGATTTTGCCGGTTTTAGAAATTGTACAATCGGAGTTGTCACTCTTGAAAGCATGGACATAGTCAATCGAATATCAGTTTTGTTTGACACTCACGACAATTGGAGCAATTTGTATGGTAACTACACCTCATTAAAAGAGTTGCTTACTAAGAAGTATGGTAAATACAGCGAGTGTGTTGAACGGTTTGATGGTCATGAACCGCGTGATGATGGAATGAGAATGGTGGGTCTTGCACAGGATAGGTGTAAATATTACACAGTCTGGGAAACGGATAAAGGTACTATTGAATTAGATATAACCAAAGGTCATAGTTATATGCGTGGACAAGTGCGATTATCTTACTGGGACAAAATAAATACAGAGTCTGTTCAAGAGAAAGCACTGGAAGACTTATAATAAATTTTATGTATTCAGAAATTAGGTGTATTCAGAAAAATCTTTTTGAATACACTTTTTTACTTGTATTACCGTATTCAAAAATATGGCAGGGTGGACAAAAAGTAGGATGATTTTACTCTAAAAATCGGCTCACCAGCAAAAGTTGGGGGCTATGCAAAAAGTTTCGTCAATCTGTAGAAGAAGACTTTCACCACCTTTACTTGACACTCTTTATTTTACAGTCTCCTTGAACGTTTTTCTGCCGGGTGCAATGTTTCTATGGAGGTCTGTTTGTAAAACAAAAAAATGCTGAACGTTTTCGCGTTCAGCATTTTTATCAAGAATAATTTGTAATAATTACTTCTTGTTGTTCTTCTTAGCGGCTTTCTTGAGTTTCTTCAACTCTTTCTTTGAAGCAGAAGCCTTAACAGCAGCTCTGTCCTCGCGGCAAGCCTCGTGCTGGTTGCATACTACGGTCTCTTTTGTAGCAGCCTTTACAGCCTCTTTCTTAGCGCCCTTTACAGCCTCTTTCTTAGCGCCCTTTACAGCTTCTTTCTTAGCGCCTTTAACAGCCTCTTTCTTAGCGCCCTTTACAGCTTCTTTCTTAGCGCCCTTTACGGCTTCTTTCTTAGCGCCCTTTACAGCTTCTTTCTTAGCGCCCTTTACGGCTTCTTTCTTAGCGCCCTTTACAGCTTCTTTCTGAGCACCCTTAACAGCCTCTTTCTGAGCACCCTTTACAGCCTCTTTCTTAGCGCCTTTTACAGCTTCTTTCTGAGCACCCTTAACAGCCTCTTTCTGAGCAGCAACCTCTGTCTCGTTAACAGTCTGAGCGTTAACGCTTAAGCAGAAGATTGCAAGCAATGACATTACAATAAATTTTGCTTTCATTATTTATAAAATTTTAGTAAAAAAATATCCTTTTTCAAAACGGAGCGCAAAGGTATAAACTCTTAACGTGAAAACAAAATTATTTTGCAATTATTTTGCTTTTAGTGATTAATTTTCATCGTTTTATGCGTGAAAATGCTATTTTTTGATATAAATGATGACGAAAAGTGGCAAAAAGAGTAATTTCCCTTTTCTTGTTTTTATGTTGTTGATGCAAAGCGTTTTTGTTCAAAATTGTCAAAAAAAGAATTATATTATACGTTTTTTTATATATTGCTTTATTGGGGAGGGTTGTTAGGTGTGTGTGATAATACAATGATGAGAAGGGTTAAAAAACCCTGTTGTTGTACTAGTTTTTTAATGTTTGTTTGCGCTTGGTTGTCTGCATTCTTGAGGTTTGCACGCTCTTTGCGTGATTTTTTTTGTATATTTGCACAAAGGGTGGCTCAAAATGTTTTGAGCCACCCTTTGTGTTTGGTGTTATGGTGTTGCCTTACGCGTCGATGTTTGCGTATGTGGCATTCTGTTCAATGAACTCTCTGCGTGGTCCTACGTCATCGCCCATGAGCATTGAGAAGATGTAGTCGGCCTCCTGTGCATCGCGGATTGTTACCTGTTTTAAGGTGCGTGTCTCCGGGTTCATGGTGGTTGTCCATAGCTGCTCGGGGTTCATCTCTCCAAGACCCTTGTAGCGTTGTATGTTAACATCTTTCTCGTTGCCACCTGCGTATTCTTTGATGAACTCGTCTTTCTCCTCGTCTTTGTAGCAGTATTTCTTAACCTTGCCCTTTGAGCATAGGTAGAGTGGTGGCATGGCCTTGTACAAGTAACCGCCTTCGATAATCTCGGGCATATAGCGGTAGAAGAGTGTCATGATGAGTGTTCCAATGTGTGAACCGTCGACATCGGCATCGGCCATCATGATGATCTTGTGGTAGCGTAGCTTTTCTATGTTGGCTTTCTTGCTGTCTTCGGGATCCAGTCCAAAGCGTACGCCAATGGCTTGTATAATATTGTTTACCTCGTCGCTCTCGAATGCCTTGTGCCACATAACCTTTTCTACGTTAAGGATCTTACCGCGCAATGGCAAAATAGCCTGGAACTTGTTCTTGCGTCCCTGCTTTGCTGAACCGCCCGCAGAGTCTCCCTCGACGAGGAACAATTCGCAGTTTGCCGGGTCCTTGTCCGAGCAGTCGGCAAGCTTACCAGGCATACCGCAACCGCCCATAGGGCTCTTGCGCTGTACGCTCTCGCGTGCCTTGCGTGCTGCAATACGCGCTGTAGCGGCAAGAACAACCTTGTCAACAATCATCTTTGCCTCTTTGGGGTGCTCTTCCAGGTAGTATGCAAGTGCTTCTCCAACGGCCTGATCTACGGCTCCTGTTACCTCGCTGTTACCGAGCTTGGTCTTTGTCTGTCCTTCGAACTGTGGTTCTGCAACTTTTACCGATACGATGGCTGTCAAACCCTCGCGGAAGTCTTCGCCCGAAATTTCAACCTTTGCCTTCTCGAGAGCCTTGGTGTCATCGGCATACTTCTTGAGTGTACGGGTAAGTGCTCGGCGGAAACCTGCAAGGTGTGTACCGCCTTCATATGTGTTGATGTTATTAACGTATGTGTGTACGTTCTCGCTGTATCCGGTATTGTATATAACGGCTGCTTCAATGGGTACGCCGTTCTTTTCGGTGTTGAGGTATATCACATCGCCAATGAGTGGTGTGCGTGATGCGTCGATGTGGCGAACAAACTCTCTCAAACCTTCGGTTGAGTGGAATGTCTCACTTTTGAAATTTCCGTTCTCGTCGGCCTCGCGCTCGTCGGTGAGTGTGATGGTGATACCTGCGTTAAGGTATGCAAGTTCGCGCAGACGTGTTGCGAGAATCTGGTATTGGTATTCCGAAACGATAAAGATTGAATCGTCGGGCTGGAATGTCTGTTTTGTACCTCTCAAGTTGGTCTCTCCAACGCAGTGAACGGCTTCGAGTGGTTTACCGCAAGAGTAGTTCTGTACGTAGTGCTTGCCATCGCGGAAAACTTCGGTCTTCATATGGGTTGACAAGGCGTTAACGCACGATACACCTACACCATGCAAACCTCCTGAAACCTTGTATGAATCTTTGTTGAACTTACCACCGGCATGCAACACTGTCATTACTACTTCGAGTGCGGAGCGTCCCTCCTTCTCGTGCATATCAACGGGGATGCCACGGCCATTATCCTGAACGGTGATTGAGTTGCCTGGGTTGATGGTTACGTTTATGTGTGTACAGAAGCCCGCCATCGCTTCGTCGATAGAGTTGTCCACAACCTCGTAAACCAAGTGATGGAGTCCCTTCTCGCTGATGTCGCCAATATACATGGCAGGGCGCTTGCGTACAGCTTCCAGGCCTTCGAGTACTTGAATGCTGTCGGCTGAATAGCTGGCTGCTGTGCTTTTGTTAATTTCTTCGCTCATAGTTGATTTTATAACCTTAATAACTCAACAAAGTTAACAAAAAACACTCTATTTCGCAAACTTTGACAAATAAAAATAGCATCATTAATGATGCTATCTGCTACGGTTGTATGCTAATGTGTTTTAAAGTTTTGTCTTTATGACAACACGAAAAGGCTGGAATAATTTCCAGCCTCTTGTTCGGTAAATATATGTTTCAATAAATTAGGCTAATTTTGCGATATTAGCGCAGAGGCCTGATTTGAGGTTAGCTGCCTTATTCTTGTGGATAAGACCACGCTTAGCCATTCTGTCAAGCATCTTCTGAACTTCGGGGAATTTTGCCAAAGCTTCGTTCTTGTCTGTCATAGCGCGAAGGCCACGAACTGCTGAACGGATGTTCTTTCCGAAATAACGATTCTGAAGATTTCTCTTCTCTGTTTGTCTTATTCTCTTAAGTGATGATTTGTGGTTTGCCATCTCTTTTAATTATTTTTTTTAGTTTTACTTGTAGCCCATAGGGGAATCGAACCCCTCTTTCAAGAATGAAAATCTTGCGTCCTAGCCGATAGACGAATGGGCCAGCCTTTATTTCGCACCTTTTGAGTGCTTTAGATAAGCTTTGTTATTCAAAGCGAATGCAAAGGTACAACCTTTTTTTAAACTGGCAAACTTTTTCGACTTTTTTTTATAGTTTTGTAACAGAAAATCTATTTTTTACGGAAATGACAGAGAAATTTGATGGAATTGTACTGCGTACATTGAAGTATAACGACTCTCTTATGATTGTCGATGTGTTTACGCGTCAGTGCGGCCGCCTATCTTTTCTTGCGCCGGTTTCGAGAAGCAAGAGAAGCAAGGTGCGCAGTGTTCTTTTCCAACCGTTGTCTATGCTTACGTTTACGGCTTCGTGCCGACGGGGCAGGCAGCTGTCGCGCATAAGCGACGTACAGCCCTATGCAATGTATTCCTCTATTCCTTTTAATATAGTGAAGTCATCGATAGCTCTCTTCCTGGCCGAAGTACTTGCGTATTCTCTGCGTGAAGAGGAAGGCGATGCGGCATTGTATGAATTCCTTGATAGTTCGTTTATGCTGTTTGATAACCTTGAAAATGGATATGCCGATTTTCATATAGTATTCCTGTCTCAACTATTACGCTACATAGGAATATATCCAAATGTTGATGATTATGCACCCGGAAGGTATATCGACCTGCTACAGGGATGTGTCGCAGGCGAGCAACCGTTGCACGCTCATTTTCTTGTGCCCGAAGATGCCGCTTTCTTTACCTCTTTGCTGTGTACGGGTTTCGACTCTATGCATACGCTTGCCTTAAACAGAGAATTGCGAGGCATGTACCTCGCAATTCTGATAGAGTATTATCGTTTGCATATTCCCGATTTTCCAAAACTGAAGTCTTTGGATATTCTAAAAGAGCTGTTCGATTAGTTCTGCAGAAGTTGTTTTACTATTGTAGATATTACTCTGCCCTCGGCTTTGCCTGCAAGCTGTTTTGTTGCAACGCCCATAACTTTGCCCATATCCTGAGGTGTTGATGCACCTGTCTGGGCAATGATCTCTTTGAGAACAGCTGTAACTTCCTCTTCGCTCATCTGCTTGGGAAGGTAGCGTTCCATCACTGCAACCTGTGCAAGTTCCTCCTGTGCAAGTTCGGGACGGTTCTGGCTACTGTATAGCTCTGCCGACTCTTTGCCCTGCTTCACCAGTTTCTGAATAATCTTTATTGCTGTGTCGTCGCTTACAGTATCTCCTGCTCCCGGGGCAGTCTTTGCTTCGAGAAGCACTTTCTTTATATTACGGAGTGTATCAAGGGCAACTTTGTCCTTGGCTTTCATCGCATCCTTGATGTCGTTGCTGATAATGTCAAAAAGTTCCATATTAATTATTGTATTGTTTCTGAATTGTTTTCCTGTTCAACATATTCTTCGCCTTCGTTGTTTAGTATCTCCTCATCGGGTGTTGCGGTGTTTATCTCCTCTATGGCAGTGCTCTTGACGGGCTGTGATGTGGCTGACGGTATTTCCATAATTCTTTCAAGTTCCTGTGCGGAGCGGCTGTATGTAGGAGAGTTGTCAAGTGCGGCAAGAAGTTCCTCGTTGTACATATCCTCACCTTTAAAGATGTAAACCTTGAAATCGGGTTTATAGAATACTTCGAGCATGTTCTCTAGTTTCTGCTCCTCTTTTTGCCTTTTCTCCTGTTCGGCACGTGAAAGTTCCTTTTCCAGGGCTTCGTCCTTTTGGATGATTGGTTGCATGTCGGGTATATCTTTCATTCCGAAGCCGGTAGCAAGTACTGTTACCTTGACTTCTCCCTTTTCAAGGTTCAAATCCTGGCTCAAGCCCCATATGAGTTCTATGTTCTCATCTTTGAACTGCTCCATGAATGTCTCAACTTCTGCCATCTCCTCAACGCGGACCGGGTCGTTGGGGTTATGGTATATGTTGAAAAGAATTTTTTTCGATTTATAGATGTCGTTGTCGTTCAGCAAAGGTGAGTGCATAGCACTTTTGAATGCGCGTGAAACACGCATCTCGCCTTTCTCTATGCCATAGCTCATTATGGCTACACCACCGTTTTTAAGAATCTTGCTTACATCGCGGAAGTCGAGGTTGATGGTGCCACGAGCTGTTATGATTTCGGCAATACTCTTGGTGGCTGTTGTCAACACGTCGTCAACAATGCGAAAACCCTCGGTTACATTCAACTTTGGATAAATGTCGATAAGACGCTGATTGTTGATAACAAGTAATGCATCGACATGCTTTGAAATCTCTATTACACCTTTGAGGGCCTGCTTTATCTTGCCGGTCATTTCGAACTTGAAGGGAATGGTTACAATTCCTACAGTTAGAATACCAAGGCTCTTTGCTATTTCGGCAACGACAGGTGCTGCACCTGTTCCTGTACCTCCTCCCATGCCGGCAGTGATGAATGCCATCTTTGTGCCGTCGTTAAAGAGGTTGGCTATCTCTTCGCGGCTCTCTTCGGCTGCACAGCGTGCCACCTCGGGGTCATTTCCGGCTCCGAGTCCCTCTGTTATAGTTTGTCCAAGCTGTATCTTCTTGGGTATAGGTGAATTCTGCAGTGCCTGTATGTCGGTGTTGCATACAACAAATGATACATTGTGTATGCCCTTGCGGTACATGTTGTGTACGGCATTGCTTCCTCCACCACCGACACCTATTACTTTTATTATTCTTGGTGCGTCCGTAGGAATGGCAAATGGAAGGCTTTTCTTTATAGGTTCATTCATATTCATACTCTATTGTATCATTTTTATTTGTTATTGTTGTCTGCGTCGTCATCTTCAGTGATTTGTCCAATAAAATCAAGTGTTCCTTGGGTAACTGTGTTTTTTACAGTGTCTATAAGTTTGCTCCATTTCGACGGTTTCTTGGTAGAGGTGTTCTTTGGTGCGCTCTCCTCCTTTTTGTTTTCCTCTTTTGGCTTCTGTGGCTCTTCTTTTATCTCCTCCTGTAGCTCGTCGTTTTCAAGGAATTCCAGCTTCTGCTCTACAGGTGGAGTGTATGTTGCAGGTTTCAGCTCTTCGCAACAATTTACGCTTCCTAGTTTAAGAAGGCTGTAGAGAGCAGTCGAGAAAATTCCATTCAGGTTCACGCCGTTGCTGCTTATAAGGCTGAACTTCGGTTCTGAAACAATATTGCATCTGTAGTTTGGAATATATTCATCCAGCAGCAACTCAAAGTTCTTGAGCTTTGAACCACCTCCGGTAAAAATTATGTGTACTACATTTTCGTTAGACTCTTCTATCTGGTATTTTACGTTTTGAAGAATCTCGTTCATTCTTGCACCTATTACATTGTTTACAGTGTCGCTGTCAACAGAGCATATATCACCGTTTGCCGGTTTATAACCATGTGTTATCTTGATTTCTTCTGCTTCGTTCTTTGAAATCTGCAATGAGCAAAGGTCCATTGTAATATTGTTGCTGCCCAACGGTACAACAGCAAGTTTGCGCATCATATCGTTTTTGTATATTACAATGGTGGTTGTGTCTGCTCCAATGTTTACAAGGGCGCAACCATTGCGTCTTGCGTCGGCCGGCAATATAATGTCGGCATCCATACGTGCTGCGCAGAAGCTATCCTCAATATCAATCTCAGCCTGTCTGAAGCAGTCGTTGAGCTGGTCAAGGAACTGCTCTTTAACGATGATATTCAAATAGTTTCCTTCGATGTGTCGTGTAGGTGCACCAACAGGGTTCTTGTCGGGCTTGCCATCGAGCTTGTATTCCTGGCTAATGGCTTCTACTCGTCGGTATCCTTGTGGGGTGTTGAAGGAATTGTCGTTTTCCTCGACCATCCCGTTGATTATATCCTGTGTTATTTTTGTGTAACAGTCGAACTCGCGTACCACTTTTGATTTTATTGACTGCATAGTGAGTCCGGCAAGGGATATATAGGCTCTTTTGATGGCAACATTGTCGAGTTTCTCTTCGAGTGAGTTTATGATGCGGTTAAGCGCATTGCTGGTTTCGTCAACGTTGCGTACAACACCTTTCGAAATAAATCCTTCTACCGGAATGCTTGCAGCTGCCAGAATCTTGATGCCTTCGTATGTGTTTACACCTACGGTTCCAGAGATCTTTGATGAACTTATCTCAATGGCTGTTATGTAATCGGTTCTTATCATATGCTATTTTCTTTGTGTGCAGATAACTTTGTCTTTAATTTCAATGTTTATTTTGCTGTATTTGTTCCAGCCAACAGTGTTCATACCGTTAAGGTAGAATGTATGGAGCTTGTCCAATTTGTTTTCTATATTCTCGGCTTCACCAAATTCTATTACGTGGTTACCTACGCGCGGAACCATTGTTATGCGACGGTCGTTGTCGAAATATATCTGTTCTATCTGTGAACTCCAGAATTTGTCCTCGTTTATTGCTTTTGCAATTTCCATAACCTCATTGGTGGCAATGCTGTCGTCGATGAATCCGTTGGCAATGGGAAGATGCAGTGCTTTATGTATTCCACGTACAATATTGCCGTTCTCGTCTATGTGGTAAACATTATTGTTCTTGTCATAGACTTTTATGATTGGGATGCGGCAGTCAATATCTATTATTGTGTATCCTTTTATACTTTTATATACCTGACTCTTCTCTATCAGCGATATGTTGTCTATGAAGTGTTCGATGTCATGGCAGTTGAAGCTATTGATCTCCTTGTCAGTAGGGTCCAGCTCCTCTTTCTTGAGAATCTCCATCACTTCGTCGCTACTTATGATTGCCAGGTCGTTGTCGTTTACATTTATAAGCACGCCACGGCATATTCCGCTCTTTTCTTTCGACGGAATTATAACCAGTGCAAAAAATGTATAACATACAATTATTGCAACAAGCAAATATTTTAGTATTCGTTTGAACATTTATCTGTTTTCAAGTATTCTTTTCATTTCTGGAATGTCGTTTTCTATATCTCCTGCTCCAAGGGAAACAAGTACTTCGATATTCTCTTTCTCTTTTTCTATGCATTCGAGTACATCCTTTCTGCTGCACATCGCTTTCTCTATATTCTCGTCGAGACAGTCGTAAATGAGTTTGCTTGTGACGCCCGGTATAGGCTCTTCGCGTGCAGGGTATATGTCAACAAGAATTACCTTGTCGAACAATGAGAGGCTTTGTGCAAACTCTTTGTAAAAATCGGCTGTACGACTATATAAATGTGGCTGAAAAAGTGCGGTTACTTTCTTGTTCTTGTAGAGTTCCTTTAGCGATTTAGCGCAGGCGCGTACCTCGTCGGGGTGGTGGGCATAGTCGCTCAACAACACAAGGTCATCGCGTTTGATGTGAAAATCGAAACGCCTGTCGGCACCCGCAAAGCTTGCCATTCCCTCCTTTAGTTCGCTTGCTGTTGCTCCGCATATCTCGGCCATTGCCATAGATGCAACTCCGTTCTCAATGTTTATACTTACAGGTACTCCCAATTCCACATCTTCAATCTTCTGCCATGGCGAAACATAGTCAATAACGATACGTCCGTTACCTATTCTTATATTTTCGGCATGGAAATCACCGCTTTCGCGTCCGTAGGTATATGTCTTTACACTTGGCTTTGTGCGTGGCACAACCTCAAGCCCTTCGTGTATTATAAGGTATCCGTTCTCTCTTATTCTCTCGGTGAACTGCGCAAATGCTTCAAGGTAGTTCTCTTTGTTACCGTATATATCCAGATGGTCGGGGTCGGCCGATGTTATTGTGGCTATATATGGCTCAAGATGCAGGAATGAACGGTCGTATTCGTCGGCTTCAATAACAACCAGATCGCTCTTGTTGCTCAAGATGAGATTACTCTTGTAGTTCTTGGATATGCCACCAAGGAATGCCGCGCAATCTACGTGTGACTGATGCAACAAGTGCGCAGTCATAGTAGATGTAGTTGTCTTTCCGTGTGTTCCGGCTGCGCATACGCCCGACTTTCCTTTTGTTATTATTCCAAGCACCTCGGCGCGTTTCTTTATGTCAAACCCTCGGCTTTTGAAATATTCCAGTTCTTTATGGTTGCTTGGTATGGCGGGGGTGAATATCACCAATGTATCAGCCGGGTTGCTACACTCGTCGGGAATAAGTTCTACACTCTCGTCGAAGTGCAACCGCGCTCCTTCCTCAATGAGCTTGCCGGTGAGTGCACTTGGTGTGCGGTCATATCCGGCAACGAACTTGCCCTCGCTAAGGAAATAGCGTACAAGCGCGCTCATACCAATGCCTCCGGCACCAAGAAAATATACCGATTTGATATCTTCAAGTTTCATTCTTTTCTCTTTTTTTAATGTTTTGCTTCGATATATGCATCTGCAAGTCTTATAACCTCCTCGGCTATGATTTCTGCTGCGTTTGGCATGCCCAGTTTCTCAACGTTTTTTTCAAGAGTAGCAATCTTTTTCTCATCAAGCACTGTATCGATTGCTGTTTTTATCAGTTCCTCTTTTGCTTTTGAGTCGGGAACGTGTATGGCTGCCTCTTTCTCTACAAGGGCCATTGCGTTTTTTGTTTGATGGTCTTCCGAGACATTTGGCGACGGCACAAGTATCACGGCTTTGCCCAATAATGCAAACTCCGAGATGGAACCTGCTCCGGCACGTGAGACAACAAGGTCGGCTGCGCCTAATGCCGCTGCCATGTTTGACACAAAATCGGTTATTGTAATGTTCTCGGGCTTGCCAATGGCTTCGCATCTCTCTTTCATTTCTTCGAAATAGAGCTTTCCTGTTTGCCAAATGAACTGTATGTTGCTGTTTTCTCTTATAGTAGCTATGTTGGCAAGTACTGCTTCGTTTATGCTTCGTGCGCCAAGGCTTCCGCCAACGATGAGCACGCATTTCTTGTTTTCGTCGAGTCCTATTGTCTTTATGGCTTCACTGCGGTTGGTTCTCATCTCGATGAGGCTCTTGCGTACCGGGTTGCCTGTCATCTTTATTTTCTCTTTCGGGAAGAACCGCTCCATACCGTCATATGCCACGCAAATCATTCTAGCACTTTTTGACAGAATCTTGTTGGTAACACCGGCATATGAATTCTGCTCCTGGATAAGTGTAGGGATATTCATTCCTGCAGCCATCTTAAGTGTTGGGCCGCTTGCGTATCCACCAACGCCTACCACTGCGTGTGGCGCGAACTTTTTAATTATTCTTTTTGCCATTCTTTGGCTTTTTAGAATGAGCCAAAGAACTTTTATGTTCTTTAGAAGATTTTTACGGTTGAAGCCGGCAATGGGTAATCCTACAATCTCATATCCTGCATCGGGAACACGTTGCATCTCCATTCTGTTGTCGGCACCAACAAAGAGTATCTTCGCTTCGGGATGTTTGCTCTTTATGGCATCTGCAATAGATAGGGCAGGGAAGATGTGTCCGCCTGTACCGCCACCGCTGACGATTATTCTATACTCTTTTTTCATATTACTAATTGTTTGGGATTATGCTTTCGTTGTCTATCTCTTCAAAAGTCTGCTTGGGGTTGGCACTGGCCTTCTTTGCATATCGGCTTATGCTCAGAATCATACCTATATATACGCAGTTTATTATAACCGAGGTACCACCCTGGCTTATCAGTGGCAAAGGTTGTCCTGTAACAAAATCACCAACGGAGATATACATATGCACCAATGCTTGCAGGGTTATGATCATTCCCACTCCCATAACAAGGTATGCCGGATATGCGTCTTCACATTTCTTCGCGATTTTTCCACATCGGAACAACAATGTCATGTATAGCAGCAGAACAAAGATTCCTCCTGCCAAGCCAAGCTCCTCTATGATTATCGCATAGATGAAGTCCGATTGTGCGTGCGGTATGAAATCGCGTTGCTTTGAGTTGCCAGGGCCACATCCCAGAATGTTGCTCGATGCGATGGCTATGTTTGCATATGTTCTTTGCTCATTCTCTATGACGTAGTTTTCGGGTGTTACAGGCTCGCTTTTGACAGAATCGACAATACGGTGTTTCCAGGTTATGACCTTTTGCTTGAAACCCTTATCTTCGCCCCATTTCTCAGGTGCCAACATAATAAGCGTAACTCCGAGGGTTACCGTTGCTATTGCAATGCCTAATATTTTAAGCATCTGCCCTTTGGGGTAACGGCATACAAACATCATTCCATAAAGAGTGAGTAATATGATGGCTGCAGTAGAGAGGTTCTCTTTTAATATTAGGATTATGGGAAGCGCACCAAAGAGAGCAATATATTTCAATGCGACACGGCTTGTACCATCTTCGTCCCGATATTCGGAACTGATATACGCCGTAACCATAACAAGCCCCATCTTGACAAGTTCCATTGGTTGGAATGTCATACCCATAATCTTTATCCATCGCGCACTGCCGTTGATATGCGAACTCTCGTCAAACTGTGCCCAGATGACTCCGATGACTCCTAATGCATAAATGATGAATGTCATCTTTTTTATCCATGCCACTTTCATGTAGTGCATGATAAAGACAACCAGAATTCCGGCAATAAGGAATATGGTATGTTTGATGATGGGCTGTAGGTAGTTGCCATTAACGTCGTTTATCTGCCTGCTGGTTGCACTGAATACCTCCACCCAAGATATTGCGCAGATGATAAAGAAAATAATCCAAATGGTCTTATCTCCTTTAAATAGGTATTTTTTTAATTGTTCTACTCCCATCTGAATTTATAGTTTACAAACATACTCTTTAAACTGTTTGCCACGGTCTTCGTAACTCTTGAACAGGTCGAAACTTGCGCAGCATGGACTCAAAAGAACAGTCTCTCCTTTCTTGGCCATTGCATAGGCTGCCTGTACGCACTCCTGCATAGAGGATGTGTCGGCTATAGGCAACCCAAAACCATCGAAGAATTGGTGTAATTTGCTATTGTCGGCTCCAAGGAATATGAGTCCGCTGCATTTCTCTTTTACAAGGTCGGTAATCTCGTTGTAGTCGTTGCCTTTGTCTTTGCCACCGAGTATAAGAATGGTCTTGCTTTTCATGCTCTGCAAGGCATACCAGCAACTGTTAACGTTTGTTGCCTTTGAGTCATTGATATATTCAACTCCGTTTACTTTTGCCACTTTTTCGAGTCGGTGCTCAACGCCTGCAAAAGAACTCAACGCCTCGCGTATGGTCTCTTTGCGTATTCCGGCAACGTTGGCCGATATACCTGCAGCCATGGAGTTGTATAGGTTGTGTTTTCCTGTCAAGGACAACTCTTCAAGTTCCATATTGAATGGTGTTGGCTCTGTAAATATGAGTTTTTCGGCCTCGGTATATGCGGCAGCATCCTTATGCTTTGATTCTGCAAATGGGTAGAGTTTGCCATGCTTGTATTTAGGTAACTCCTTTTTTATTATGGGGTCGTCGTTCCAATAGACGAATGCATCTCCCGCTTCCTGGTTCTGGAGAATACGCAACTTTGCGTCAACATAGTTTTGCATATCGTATCCATAACGATCGAGATGGTCGGGGGTGATGTTCATCAGAACGGCTACGTTTGCGCGGAACTCGTACATATTGTCGAGCTGGAAACTACTCAACTCAACAATGTAATAGTCTTTGTCTCCCTCAGCCACCTGCAGGGCAAGACTGTTGCCAATGTTTCCTGCAAGTCCTACATTCAGTCCTGCTTCACGGAAGATATGATATATCAACGAAGTGGTTGTTGTCTTGCCGTTGCTACCGGTGATGCATATCATTTTGGCTCTAGTATATCGCCCTGCAAATTCAATCTCCGAGATGATGGGTATTCCGGCATTCTTTGCCTTTACTATTATTGGTGCTTCATTGGGTATGCCCGGGCTTTTGATAATCTCGCCTGCACTAAGTATAATTTCCTCGGTGTGTCTCTTCTCTTCCCATGCTATGCCTTTTTCGTCAAGCATACGTTTGTAGTTGTCTGCTATAGCACCAAAGTCCGAAACAAAAACTTCGAACCCGAGCTTCTTTGCCAGCACAGCCGCTCCGCAACCGCTCTCTCCTGCACCTAATATTACAATCTTCTTTTCCATTTATCTTATCTTTAGTGTCAAGATGGTTATAACAGCCATAATAATCGTTACAATCCAAAAACGTAAAGTAATCTTTGCTTCATGCAATGGCCTTTCGGGGCCTTTGAATATGTATGTACACTCTTTGTCGAGCTTTTCGTCTTCGACATTGTAGTGATGGTGAAGTGGTGTTCTGCGGAAGATTCTCTGTTTTATTCCTTTCTTTTTGCCCTGTTTGAAGTATGCTACCTGCATTATTACCGACAGATTTTCGGCAACAAATACACCACAGAGCAGTATGAGCAGAATCTCCTTGTGTATAAGTATTGCTGTTACACCGATTATTCCGCCAATGGTAAGACTGCCGGTATCGCCCATGAATACTTGGGCTGGGTAGGCGTTGTACCAGAGGAAACCAATGAGTGCACCAATGAAGGCGAATATAAAGACAACAATCTCCTCGGCACCGGGCAGGAACATGATGTTAAGGTACTCTGCCCATCCTACGTGGCTCGATACGTAGGCCAGCAGGGCAAGGGCAATGCCTATGATGGCGGCATTGCCGGCAAGCATGCCGTCCATACCGTCGTTAAGGTTTGCACCGTTGGAAACTGCTGTAACAACAAGTATTGTAACAATGACAAATAGAATCCAACCGGCTTCTTCTTTGTATTTACCGCAGAACGACATTATCTCGCTGTAGTCGAGATTGTGGTTCTTTATGAACGGTATAGTTGTCTTGTTCAATTTTTCAGGTGTCTTCTTGTGAAATACCTCCTCGGTGTTGTTTGAGTTCTCTATAGTTATATTCTCACGCATTACAGCTTGTGGGCTCAGATATAGAGTAAGGCCTATCGCCAGTCCAAGAGCAACCTGTGCTATAATCTTTACCTTTCCGGGTATTCCGTCTTTATTCTTCTTGAAAGTCTTTATGTAGTCATCGGCAAATCCAAGAATACCCAGCCACACAGTTGTTGCCAATAGTAGAAGCATATATACATTATTGAGCTTTCCAATAAGCAGACATGGTATCAGAATGGCTATTATAATAATCAGACCGCCCATTGTCGGTACTCCGGCTTTCAGGTTGTTCTTGTCAAATTCGCGCAGCGTCTCTGTAATCTGCTTTTTCTTGAAGTATTTGATAAGAATACCACCTAACCATGCCGACAGCAACAAAGACAGTACAACAGCAATCAATGACCTGAACGATACGTATGTCAGAAGTCTTGCTCCCGGAAGGTCGCTTTTTACTACCCAATCAAAAATATAATGCAGCATATTCTCAGATATTAAATATTTCTCTTATAACTTCTTTGTCGTCGAAGTGATGTTTAACTCCCTTTATCTCTTGATAGTCCTCGTGTCCCTTACCTGCAACTACTACAACATCGCCTTTGTTGGCCAAGGCGCATGCTGTTCTTATGGCTTCTTTGCGGTCTGTTATTGACAACACATTTCTCTTTTGTTCATCGCTTAGTCCTGCCAGCATATCGTTAATAATATCCTGAGGCTCCTCGTTGCGCGGATTGTCCGATGTGAGTATCACTTTGTTGCTGTTTTTGACAGCTTCGACTGCCATTATGGGGCGTTTACCCTTGTCGCGGTTTCCACCGGCACCTATAACTGTTATTATGTTTCCGTTACCACGCAATACATCCTTTACAGTGCCAAGGACATTCTTTATGGCGTCGGGAGTGTGTGCGTAATCTACTATTGCTGTTATGCCATTAGGTGACTGTATGGTCTCGAAACGTCCCGAAACAGGTTTTAATGTGCTAAGTACACATAGTACATCTTCGGCATTCTTGCCAAGTTCAACGGCTGCTCCGAATATTGCAAGCAGGTTGCTTATGTTGAAACGTCCTGTCAGCATGGTGTTGAACTCGCGGTTGTTGAATTCAAGAATCATACCGTCAAGATGTGTTTCGAGCAAGCGTGCTTTATAGTCGCTTATGGTGCGTGTCGAATAGTATTTTATGTCGGCACGGCAGTTCTGCACCATCACAGGGCCGTTCTTGTCGTCGAGATTGGTGATTGCAAAGGCATTACGAGGCAGGTTGTCAAAGAAACTCTTCTTTGCCTTTAGGTAGTTATCCATATTCTCGTGGAAGTCCATGTGGTCGCGTGTGAGGTTTGTGAAAATAGCTCCTGCGAACTCTAGTCCACCAACTCTTTCCTGCGCAAGAGCATGTGAACTAACCTCCATGAATGCATATTCGCATCCTTCTTCCACCATTTTTGCCAACAGCTTGTTAAGAGAAATGGCATCGGGTGTCGTGTGTGTCGATGGATAGGCTGTTCCGTTTATGTAGTTGCATACAGTTGATAACAGACCGCACTTATGTCCCATTTCCATAAATAGTGTATATAGCAATGTGGCAATGGTTGTCTTACCGTTTGTGCCCGTCACACCAACAAGTGTCAGTTTTCTTGAAGGGTCGCCGTAGAATGCAGTTGCCAATCTGCCCGTGATGCTTTGTGCATTGGCAACATTAATGTATGCAATGTTTGGGTTCTGTCGTTCCGGCAACTCTTCGCATACAATGGCAACAGCACCTTTCTCCTCGGCGGCGTTGATATATGCATGGCCGTCGGTTTGTGTACCTCTTACGGCAATGAACATATCACCATCTTTTACAAGACGCGAATCGATATTTACTCCAAGTACTTCAACCTCATCTTTTGGCATTATTACTCGGGTGTATTGTATGTTTTTTAATAGTTCGCTAAGTTTCATATTTCTTCCTTATATATATTATTTATGGCGCGAGTGTCAGTTTTACGGTTCTTTTTCCTTTTATTCTTGTGCCTGCAGTTATGCTTTGTGATTTTACTGTGCCATAACCGCTTATCTCAACGTCGAGGTTGCATTGTTGCATAAGATATACGGCATCCTTTGCTCCCATTCCGCATACATTCGGAACAAATTCGGGGTTGAAGGTTTTGCTTTTGAACTTGTATATGCTGTCGTTTTCAAGTTCTGCATTTCCCCATACTGTGTTTTCTCTGTTCTCGTCTATCCATGAGTGTTTGTACATGGGGTGTTCCAGCTCCTTTAGTATTTTGCTTGCCTCGAAGATGTTGCCAGCCTTTACTACCGGCAGACGGTTGTTTATTGTGTCGCATGCGGCTTCAAGTGGAACGGCATTCTGTTGTGCCATAATCTTCTCTGCAATCTCCTTGAATGCAATGGCCGCACTGCTGCCGCCACCAAGTTTTATTTTTAGGGAATCGGGACGTGTGTCTTGTTTCTTGTCGTACATCATCTGTACAAGCAAGGTGTATTTAGGGCTTTCTGCTGGAAAGAATCCGCAGAAACTCATCATCTTCTCGCTGTTGTCGTATGCTCCGGTCTTTGAGTTAGGAATATTGGCTGTTCCTGTCTTTCCGGCTACGGTCATCAGCTTTGATTTCGCACGCGCTCCGGTTCCGTCTTTGCCGTTTACTACCTCAATCAAAAGGCTTGTAATAGTGTCGGTTGTTGCTTTTGATATAAGTTGCTTGTTTATGACTTTTGTGGGGAATTCTTCAATAATTTCTCCATCTTTTATAATAGCCTTTACAAGCCTTGGCTGCATCTGCTTTCCACCGTTGGCAATGGTGTTGTAGAATGAAAGTATATTTATTCCGGTCATACCTACCGCGTATCCATAGGACATTGAATTCAAACTGAATCCGTTCCATCTCTTTGTGTCGGGTAGGGTGAGGTATGGTGTTGTCTCGCTATCAATAAGTTTGTAGTTTTCTGTCAATCCGAATCTTAGCAACGTGTTGGTGTACTCCTTCGGATTTTTTCCGTATGCCTTTCTAATGTACTGCACCATGCTTATGTTTGACGAGTATTTTAGGGCTTCTGCCATGCTGTATTTACCTGTTCCATTGTCGCGGTACATCTCGTCGGTGACTTTTTGTTTTCCAAAATAGCATACTTTCGATTTATATGCTATTACTGAATCCTTTGTCGTCAGCTTGCCGTCTTCGATAGCGGCTGTCAGTGCCACTGTCTTGAAAATAGAACCTGGTTCCATCAAACGGCATAGCGCATGATTGGGTGTTGGATTGTTGGGTATGTTTTCTATTGTTTCGGCATACTGTCCGTTACTTAATCTGGTTAGGTTGACTATTGATTTTATGTCGCCGGTTTCTGTTTCCATCAAAATGGCCCAACCTGCAGGCAAATGATGCTTTTCAAGAACTTTTTTTACTGCGTTTTCACAAATATCGAGCATCTCCGAACTTATGGTTGTCTGTATATCCATACCATTCTCTGTAGGTTTGTCGGTTTTGAGAATGAATTTTCCACCAATCTTTTCCCTGCGTCCCACTCCTGGTGTGCCACGCAACGATTTATCGTATTTCTTTTCAAGGCCGTTGATCTCTTCAATCTCTTTTTTGTTGTTGTCGGTAGTCTTACGTACGATGCCGAACGTACTCATGCCTATGTCGCCGAAGATGTTCTTGCGTTGTATCTCTTCTTCAACAATTATACCGCTGTACTTTCGGCCTTTGTTCATAATGGGTAGCTCAAGAATACGCAGATATTGGGTGTACGAGATCTTGCGATTGTATAGAGGGTGATACCTTTTTTTATTCCTATAGCCATATGAAAGGTCTTTCTTGAAACTCTCTACGCTCTTTTGTGGAAAAATCTCGTTAAGGCCAATGCACAATTCGTCAAGATGGTTAGTCCAAAGCGAATCCCTCTTCTGCATTGTCTCATTTTGTTCTCTTTTGCTGTGCTTGTTTATATATTTGAAATCGATGTGTATTCTATAAATAGGAAGCGTACTCACCATCAGTTCGCCATTGTCGTTGAGAATATTACCGCGATAAGGCTCTATTGGTACGTTGAAACGGATGTTCCTTTTCTTTATTTCTTCCCAAAAGTCCCTCTCCTTGAACATAATGACACCTGCATTGCCAATGATTACAAGGGCAAATAAGGTAAATGCAAACAACACTAGCAGGTTGTAGCGAAAAATTATATTCTCACGGAAATTGAACATTTTTACTTATCTTTTTTTACTTTATATAATGGTTTTGTAGCAACCTTGATATCGCTGTTTTTCTCTTTAAGAAACTTCTCTATTTCGGTTTGTCGGCTTTTGTATGAAAATTCACTCTTTAATGTAAGCAGGTTGTTCTTAAGCTTGTCTCTTCTTTTTGTCAGACGGTCAATCTTCAGTAGCTCCTGCTCATATTCGTAACGGTTGCTTACATAAAAGAACGAATACAAAACTATCAGTGCAATCAGCCAAATATTGTCTGTGATAATTTTGCTGGTGAAAAAATCACCGCCCATAATGCGGTTCATTATTCCACTCTTTTTCTTTTTTTCTCTGTTCTTGTTTTCGTTCATCTTATATCTTTATGGCAATTCGTAGTTTTGCGCTTCGTGAGCGTGGGTTTGCTTCCAATTCCTCGTCTGTAGGAACAATAACCTTTTTCATCTCAAAAGGCGAAGTGGATCTTCCAAAGAAATCCTTTTCCAGAATTCCGTCAAAGTTCCCGCTTTTCATAAAGTTTTTTACTATTCGGTCTTCGATGGAGTGGTATGTGATAACCACCAGGCGACCGCCAGGTTTTAGCAGTTCTTTTGCGCTGACAAGCATTTCTTTTAATGTCTCAACCTCTTGGTTAATCTCTATACGCAGGGCCTGGAATATCTTGGCCATCTCTTTCTTTTCGCGCTGTGGTGGGCAAAAAGGCTTTGCTATCTCAATAAGTTCGTTTACTCGCTGTATGGGTTTGACGCTTCTCTCCTTGACAATCTTTGCCGCAAGTTTACGGGAACAGTTTAGTTCGCCATAGAGCTTGAAAATTCGTGTCAGTTCCTCTTCTGTTGCGTTGTTCAGCAGGTCGGCAGCTGTCTCGCCGCCACGTTTGTTCATGCGCATGTCGAGTGCAGCATCGAAACGGAAAGAGAAACCGCGTGTCTCGTCATCAAAGTGATGACCTGAAACTCCCAAGTCGGCAAGAATGGCATCTACTTCTGTCGCATTGTGGTAATGCATAAAGTTGTATATGAAACGGAAGTTACTGCGCACAAAAGTAAAACGCTTGTCTTCAGGTGCATTCTTTTCGGCATCCTCGTCTTGGTCGAAACTGTACAAATGTCCTTTTGAACCAAGCCTTGTGAGAATCTCTCTTGAGTGTCCTCCACCACCAAATGTAACATCTATACAAATATCATTCTGCGATATCTGCATGCCGTCAACACTCTCCTTTAGGAGAACCGGGGTATGGTATATATTATTCTCGTTCATAGCCTGTACTTCTTTCGTTTGTCATTATCTTCTCCAGTTCGCGTCCAAACTCTTCGATTGGCATGAATGGCTTTTCAACTTTCTCTTTTGCCCAAATCTCAATGGTGTCGTCCATGCCAATGAAACGAACCTCCTGTTTTATGTTGGCCATTGCCAAATATCGTTTTGGTAAGAGGATGCGGCCATTGGTGTCTATGCTCAACTCTTCCACGTCGGCTACGAACTGTCGGAAAATCATCTGATGCTTTGCGTTCCATTTGTCAAGGCGCGAACGAAGGGCATCGAGTTGCTCGTTCCAATTTGACATTGGGTACAGGACAAGGCAGTCCTGATATACATCCTTGCGCAACATTACCTTATCGCAACCCTCATTCTGGAGAGTATGACGGAAACAGGCCGGCAGAAAAACTCTGCCTTTATTATCTGTTTTAGCCTCTATGTTGCCTATGAAACGCATGGATTTTTCTCTAATTTATATAAATCGTTTCAAAATTACACAATTCCCCACAATTCCCCACATTTTTTGAATACAATTTGAAATAAAGTTTTCAACAATTTGTTTATATCTCATCTTGTGTCCTATTCTGCTAATTATAAATGCTTTGTCGCTTTGTTGTTTATAGTGGGGCATGTCGTTGTTTCAACTATCTAAAATGGATATTCGTTGTTTTAAAAACTCGGGATTGTTATTTCCTGCGAAAAATGTGTTAATTTTGTCGAAAATTTATTTTATGAAAATCCGAATCAATTCAATTCTTGCGTTGTTTGTTTGCCTAGTGCTGTTTGTTGCGGGTGAGGCTGTAGCTCAAAATAGTTTAAATAAGGGGTATTCCTGTATAAGTGAAGATGTTGCACGCGATATTGTCGCAACTCTTGCCGATGATTCTTTTGAGGGGCGCGAAGCAGGTCTGCGAGGTGGCGAACTGGCAGCTGAATATATCGTGTCGCAGTTGAAGAAATGGGGTGTCAAACCTCTGTCGTCTTCCGGATATTATCAGGAATTTGAGTCGGTAAGAAATCAGAGCAATTGGATAACAGAATCCGATATGCCGCTTGACAAACTTATTGCTGAAGGTTGTGAAAAGCGTGTAATGAAAAATATCCTTGCTTGTATTCCCGGTAAGGGTGAAGGATATGTTGTGGTTGGTGCGCATTACGACCATTTGGGTGTTGATACAACGCTTGTAGGTGACCAGTGCTACAATGGCGCCGACGATAACGCGTCGGGTGTTTCGGCTGTGATGCAGCTTGCAAAAGCTATAAAAAAGTTAAAGACGCAACCCGAGCGTACAATAATTTTTGCTTTTTGGGATGGTGAGGAAAAAGGTTTCCTTGGCTCGAGGTTCTTTGTTAAAAGAACAGCCTTTTTATCGGAGATTTCTGCCTATATGAACTTTGATATGGTTGGTCGTGCGGCGGTGGGTAACCGTTGTAATTTGAGCTATATATATTCTGCCGGTAATCCTGCTTTTGGTGAATGGTTACAGGCCGATTTGGAGAACTATAAACTTGAATTGATACCTGATTTCAAGGCTTCAAAAAATCTACTTGATGGTAGCGATAATGTGCCATTTGCAAGAAAAGGGGTACCCATTGTGTGGTATCACACTGAAGGGCACCCCGATTATCATCGTCCATCCGATACGGCCGACAAGGTAAATTACTCCAAACTGCTGGAAATAACCCGTGCGGCCTATCTATGCTTGTGGCGCTTGGCAAATGAAGTGAGTTATTGATTCGGGCTTTTTGGCAAGTATTTGTTGAGCAGGATACATCCAAGTGCGGCTGATATTATAGAACCACAAAGTATGCCAAGCTTGGCTTCAGACAGCAATGTCGTTCCACTGCCGAGTCCTGCGTATGACAGGTCTGCAATAAATATGGAAACTGTAAGTCCTATACCGCAGAGCATGCACACCGATGCGAATGATTTCCAATTTGCTCCTTGTGGCAGTTGTACGATGCCGAATTTAATGGCCAACCAAGAGAAAGAGAATACTCCAATGAACTTTCCGGCAACAAGGCCAACGATCACAGAAAGTCCTATTCCGCCAACAAGGCTTCCTGTATTCATTGCAGAAAGGTCTATTCCAACATTGGCGAATGCAAAAAGCGGGATAATGATGTAGCCTATAATGTTGTGAAGACTGTCCTCGAACTCCTGTAGTGGGCTGATTAGTTTATCGGCTGCAGATTCAATGCTCTTTAGTTTGTGTATCTCCTCGTGTGTGAGTATTGCGGTGTGGTGCTTACCTACTACGTGGACCTCGTCGAAACTATTGATGTTTTCTTTGATGCGCTGAATGTAACGTGTAGCCCCCTTGCGTAATGAGCCGGGAACACAGAATGCTACAATTACGCCGGCGATAGTTGCATGTATGCCTGAGTTAAGCATAAAATACCAAAGTACAATACCTGTTACAAGGTAAAAGTTTTTGGACATTATCTTTCTGTTGTTTCCAATAATTAGAACAGCAACGCATAGGCCTGCAAGCATTAAGTAATAAAGGTCTATTGTTGATGAATAAAAAAGAGCAATGACTATTATGCCACCAAGGTCGTCGGCTACTGCAAGCGCTGCAAGGAAGATTTTTAAGCCAATTGGTACTCTCTTGTCAAAGATTGATAGTACGCCAAGTGAGAATGCGATATCTGTCGCCATTGGTATAGCCACTCCTCTCAGCATATCGGGGTCATTGGGGCAAGTGAGCCAAAAGAAAAGTACCGGAATTAGCATACCACCGCAAGCGCCAATGATAGGCAGCATAGCCTTTTTTGTCGATGATAGTTCTCCAACAAGTATTTCTCTTTTTATCTCAAGTCCAACCGACAAAAAGAATATTGCCATAAGGAAATCGTTGATAACTTGTATTAGGGTCATGCTGTGTCCATTATGGCTGAAAAGGTTGAATTCGCCTATTGATAGGCTTACCTCGTTGTTCCAGAATTTGAAGAAGCCTTCTTTCAGCGGTGAGTTTGCAAAAATAAGAGCAAGTATGGCGCATATTATGAGAACAGCACTGCTGTTCACATATTTCTTGACCATGCTTTTAAAACTGTAATTGTTTGTCATTTCTTTATCTGTTTATATTTATAATTCTTAAATTATGCAAAAAAGCGATGCAAAATTACAATCTTTTTTATGGTGCGAATATCGTCACTTGTTGTTAATTTCGATAACAGTAATAGGCTTTTTCGATAAGACTGTTTGTCGTTAGGCCGAGATTGCTTGTATAAATAAAAATCAAATGGAGCAGTTTTGCTCCATTTGATTTTTTATGATATGCTTGTTTTCATCGGTTAATATAACCTGTTCATTGCTTCTTTTATGACCTTTTCGGCTCCAAGTATAATGTCTTCTACAATGGCGGCAGCAGGTTCTATCCTCTTTACAAGTCCTGCACACTCGCCTGCCATGTAACTACCATTTGGGTCGCCTTCCTGTACGGCTTTGCGCAGTGCGCCACCGCCGAATTCAAGAATTTCTTCGGGGGTTACATTGGGGTCTGTCTCCATTTTTGCAAAATTTCTTGAGAACGGAGTTTTGAGTGAGCGTACCGGGTGTCCAAGGGATTTGCCTGTTACAATGGTGGATATTTCGGTGGCTTTGATGAGCTTATCCTTGTAGTTCTCGTGAGCATTACATTCGGTAGCCGAAATGAAACGTGTTCCTACCTGTACCGCTTCTGCTCCAAGCATAAATGCAGCTGCGGCTCCTCGGCCGTCACATATGCCTCCTGCGGCAACAACCGGGATTGTTACAGAATCAACAATTTGTGGAATGAGTGGCATGGTGTGTAGCTCTCCCACATGGCCGCCCGATTCAGCGCCTTCGGCAACAATGGCGTCTGCGCCTGCGGCCTGCATCTTTACTGCATGTGCAATTGAAGCTATGACGGGTATGACTTTTATGTCATGCTCTTTCCATAGTGGCATGTATTTGGCGGGTGAACCGGCTCCTGTTGTTACAATCTTTACACCCTCTTCTACAACCATTCTGGCAATCTCTTCTGCATTGGGCGCTTGTAGCATTATATTTACTCCAAACGGTTTGTCGGTCAAGGTCTTGCATTTGCGAATTTCGTTTCTTACGGCCTCTGTGCCGGCGTTGATTGCCGAAATGAGACCTAAACCGCCTGCATTAGAAACGGCTGCTGCAAGTTCTGCATCTGCCACCCAGGCCATTCCTCCTTGAAAAATTGGATATTTGATTCCTAAAATCTCACAAATTCTGCTTTTAATCATAATAATTTCTTGTATATATTAATATGTTAGTCTCCTACTCCTTCGAGATGACGGAAGCGGTTGACGAATCTGAGTCTCTTTTTTCGTGTGTTGATGTTTGGGTGATGACTTCCGCAATGTTTTCTGCGATGTAATTTGATTATTGCTTTATAGCAGAATGCAATAACCAAAATGCTGCCTATTACTATCCATACAATCATATTATAATAAGGGTTGTTGAGGTTAATAATTGGTAGTTTATTCTCTCGGGCTTGCAATTTAGCAAAAAGTTTTAGAACGGCAATATTTCACCAAACAAGTTTTTAAAAATTAACATTTTGTGTCTTTGTTATAAGGGGTAAAATGATTTTAAAATTGTTGATATCTTTTATGGCTATTCTTATTGTTTTTTATTTTACTTTATATATTTTTGCATAGTATTCCTTGTTGAAACAAAAATCCAATAACATATATGATTCAGACTGTTGTTAAGCGCGACGGACGCATCGTCGGCTTTAATGAAGAAAAAATTATTACAGCTATTCGTAAGGCTATGCTTCACACCGACAAGGGTGAGGATATGTCGCTTATCCGTCAGATAACCGACCATATATCTTTCCGAGGTGAAGCGCAGATGACTGTAGAGGCTATTCAGGATATGGTTGAGCTTGAGCTCATGAAGAGTAGCCGTAAGGATGTTGCGCAGAAGTATATTGCTTATCGTAATCAACGCCGTATTGCACGTAAGGCAAAGACTCGTGATATCTTCCAAGAGATTATCAACATTCAGTCTAACGATGTAACTCGTGAAAATGCCAACATGAACGCCGATACTCCGGCAGGAATGATGATGAAGTTCGCAAGCGAGACTACAAAGCCTTTTGTTGACGACTTCCTTCTAAGTGAAGAGGTCGTAGATGCTGTACGTCACAATTATCTGCATATTCACGACAAGGATTACTATCCAACAAAGAGTCTTACATGCTGTCAGCATCCTCTTGACAATATCTTGTTGAACGGTTTCAATGCTGGTCATGGTGAATCGCGTCCGGCAAAGCGCATCGAGACCGCAAGTATCATTGCTTGTATATCAATGGAAACAGCTCAGAACGAGATGCATGGTGGTCAGGCAATTCCTGCCTTTGATTTCTATCTCGCTCCTTATGTTCGCACAAGTTTTATCGAAGAGGTTAAGGCTATCGAAGATTTGACAGGCGCTAATTATTCACACCTATATAATAAGGAGATTGTGGATTATATATCACAGCCTCTTGATTTCCTTAGTGGCGACGATCGTATCATGCAACATGCCATTAACAAAACTGTTGCACGTGTGCATCAGGCTATGGAGGCGTTTATCCATAATATGAACACCATCCATTCACGTGGTGGAAATCAGGTAGTGTTCAGCTCTATCAACTATGGTACAGATACATCGGCCGAGGGTCGTTGTATTATGCGTGAGTTGCTTAACAGCACATACCGTGGTGTTGGTAATGGTGAAACAGCAATATTCCCTATCCAAATCTGGAAAAAGAAACGTGGCGTGAGCTATTTGCCAGGCGACCGTAACTACGACCTCTATCAGCTTGCATGTAAGGTTACTGCACGTCGTTTCTTCCCTAATTTCTTGAACCTTGATGCTACATTCAACCAGAGCGAGGAGTGGAAGGCCGATGATCCAAAACGTTATATACACGAGGTAGCAACAATGGGTTGTCGTACACGTGTTTATGAAAACCGCTTTGGTCCAAAGACTTCGGTGGGTCGTGGTAATCTTTCGTTCTCGACAATAAATATTGTTCGTCTTGCCATAGAGTGTATGGAGGTGGCAGACAAGGAACAGAGAATCTCTATGTTCTTTGCAAAGCTTGATAATCTTTTGGATATTACAGCTCGTCAGTTGCATGAGCGTATGGAGTTCCAGAAGACCGCTTTTGCAAAACAGTTCCCACTTCTTATGTCATCGTTGTGGCTCGGTTGTGATAAGTTGAAACCTGGCGATACTATAGCTCCGGTTATAAATCAGGGTACTCTTGGTATTGGTTTTATTGGTCTTGCCGAGTGTCTTGTTGCTCTTACCGGTAAGCATCATGGTGAAAGCGAAGAGGCGCAGGAGTTGGGTGTACGCATCGTAACATATATGCGCGACCGTGCAAACGGCTTCTCGGAGCAGTATCAGCATAACTATAGTATTTTGGCCACACCGGCCGAGGGATTGTCGGGACGTTTTACACGTGGCGACCGCAAACGCTTTGGTGTTATCGAAGGCGTAACAGACCGCGACTATTATACAAATAGTAACCATGTTCCTGTATATTACAAGTGCAGTGCACGTCGTAAAGCCGAGATTGAGGCTCCTTACCACGCTTTGACCGGTGGTGGACATATCTTCTATGTAGAGATTGACGGTGATGCAACACATAACCCCGAGGCTATTATGCGTGTGGTTGACATGATGGATGAGTACAGCATTGGATATGGCTCTGTTAACCACAACCGTAACCGTTGTCTCGATTGTGGTCATGAGAACTCGGCAAAAGATTTGCAGGAGTGTCCAAAATGTGGTAGCAAGAATATTGACAAGTTGCAGCGTATCACCGGTTACCTTGTAGGTACTACCGACCGTTGGAACAAGGCAAAACTTGCCGAACTTAATGACCGCGTAATACACGAATAAAATGGCAACTATCTCCATATTGGAAATAGTGGAAGATACAACGGTCGATGGGCCGGGATTTAGGACAACCGTCTATTGTGCCGGTTGTCCTAACCATTGTCCGGGGTGTCATAATCCACAATCGTGGGATATTGCAAATGGGCGCGATGTTGATGTTGAGGATATACTCGATGTAATACTTGCCGATCCGTTTGCCGATGTAACCTTCTCGGGTGGTGACCCTATGTTCCAAGCAGCCGGGTTTACCGCTTTGGCTAAAGCTGTAAAAGAGCGTAGCAGCAAGAATATATGGTGTTATACAGGTTATCTTTTTGAAGAACTGTTGAAAAATGCTCAACAAAGAAAGCTACTGGAATATATAGATGTACTTGTTGACGGCCGTTTTGTGGAGGCACTGAAAGATGAGAGTCTTCATTTTAGAGGGAGCAGTAATCAGCGACTGATAAATGTTCGAGAGTCTCTGAAAAACGGTAAAGTAGTGTTATTGGATATATAGAAGAGCCTTATGGCAGACAATTATCTCGAAAAAAGGATGGAACAATTTCGTTCCAACACCGGAAAAACTTCGACAAAGGGCAAAAGCTCTTTGTCGGCTTTGTTATTGAAGAACCGTAGTACAAGAGGATATGACAGCTCTTTCAAAGTACGCAGGGATCAACTCGTGCGTATTGTCTCTGTAAATAGTAAGATAGCATCGGCGCGTAATAGACAATTATTGCGTTTTGCGCTTGTTACCGAGGAACGCGCACATCTTGTGCTTCCGCATATAGCTATGGGAAGTGCGCTGAGCGATGTAAAGTTGCCATTACCGGGTACTGAGCCAAATGCTTTTATAGTGGTGTGTTCTACATGTGAACCACATGTAAGCACATACATCGATTTGGGGATATCGGTGCAGAGCATGTTGTTGCAGGCTACAGAGATTGGGCTTAACGGGATTTGTTTGATGTCCTTTGATAAGGAAAGTATAAAGGAAAATCTTTCGTTGCCATACGAACCGTTGGTTGTCATTCCTATAGGTAAGAGTGCCGAGAGTGTAGAGCTTGTGGATATGCCTGTTGATGGCAATTGCAATTATTATCGTGAAAACGGAATTCATTATGTTCCTAAGTTGCAATTGGATGACCTTATAATTGAATGATATATGAAAGATAAAGTTAAAGAGAATAAACGCCTATTATCTTTGGATGCCTTGCGTGGCTTTGATATGTTCTTTTTGATGGGTGGAGGAGCGTTGTTGCTTTCGCTATCCTCGTTCTTACCCCAAAATGTATCAACGGTAGTAGTGGAGCAAATGGGGCATAAGGAGTGGAATGGCTTTGCTTTCTATGACTTGATATTTCCTTTATTTCTCTTTCTTGCAGGTATCTCGTTTCCTTTTTCTCTTGCCAAGATGGGTAAGAATAAGGTTAGGGCGGTGCTGAAGATTGTGCGTAGAGCTGCTTTGCTTGTGTTGTTCGGTATGCTGTACAATGGTTTGCTGGATTTTGATTTAGAGAATATGCGCTATGCCAGTGTTCTTGGACGAATAGGTGTCGCATGGGCAATAGCTGCAATAATATATCTTTATGCGGGTGTTCGTGTATCGGCTGTGCTGTCTGCTGTGATTCTTTTGGGGTATTGGGCTTTGCTCGCTCTTGTAAAAGCTCCTGATGCTTTGCCCGGTGTGTCTTCGTTCTCAATGGAAGGCTCTGTTGTGGGGTACATTGATAGGCTTTTCTTGCCAGGTGTATTGCATCTGAAAATACATGATCCCGAGGGCTTGTTGTCAACTTTGCCGGCTGTTGTTACAGCCATGACGGGTATTTTTACAGGCGTATATGTGCGCGACAATGGAACAAAAGGTTATAGAAAGGTTGGGATAATGCTTTTTGCTTCTTTGATTCTGCTTGTTTTCGGCTATGCGTGGGGTATCGTTTTTCCTATCAATAAGAATTTGTGGACAAGCTCATTCGTGCTTTTTGCCGCAGGATGGTCGCTATTGCTTTTTGCATTGTTTTATCTTGTAATTGATGTGGTTAGTTTAAAAAAATGGTCGTTCTTTTTTAGAGTAATAGGAATGAACTCGATAACCATATATATAATGCAGCAGTTCTTTGATTTTCATCGTCCTGTACAAAAGCTTTTCGGTGGTTTGCTGTCTCTTTTACCACAGCAGTATTATCTGTCGCTGTATTGGTGCTGTTATGTGTTTGTGTGCTGGGTGTTGCTATATCTCCTATATCGCAAGGGTATATTCTTGAAGGTATAACATATCTCCTTGCTGAAATTCTTTTTATTTTTAGTATCTTCGCAACAAATAATGTTTTGCAATTATGAAAAAGCCATTAATAAAGAGTGCACGTTTTGTTATAAGCAATACTGATATAAAAAAGTGTCCTAATGACGGCAAGCCTGAATATGCCTTCATAGGTCGCTCAAATGTGGGTAAGTCGAGTCTTATAAATATGATTACCGGTCATCGCAAGTTGGCTATGACATCGGCTACACCCGGTAAAACGCTGCTCATAAACCATTTTATTGTAAATGATGAGTGGTATCTTGTGGATTTGCCCGGATACGGATATGCGAAAAGAAGTAAGGCGCAGAACGAACAGTTAGAGCACATTATTTCAAGCTATATTCTTGACCGTGAAGCTATGACGCTGTTGTTCGTTCTTATAGACTGTCGTCATGAACCACAGAAGATTGACTTGGAGTTCTTTCAGTGGCTTGGCGAGAATGGTGTACCTTTCTCAATAATATTTACGAAAGCCGATAAACTGACAAGAGGAGCTCTTGCAACGAATATTGAGGCGTATAAGAAACGATTACTTGAAGATTGGGAAGAGTTGCCTCCGGTGTTCATAACATCTTCTGAAACAAGCTTGGGGCGCGAGGAGGTTTTGCAATATATAAATCAGGTAAATGATACATTATAAGAAATAATGAGGCTGACTAAAAAGGTTCTTTTGTTGTTACGCTGGCCGAAAAATACTCATTTACGCTTAGTAAACTGCGTTTTTTCGGGCTTCGCAAGCCTAAAAATAACTCTTTTTATCCAACCTCCCTACAAACGTGGGTGACCCATTTTACTTTTGGGTCACCCACATTATTTTATCTCTTTTTATGCAAAAAGAGGAACAAAATCGGAGTAATATACAAAAAAGCGTGTAAAAAATATAAAAAATAGTTTATTTTGGTGTATATTTGCAAGATTTTTCAATACTGGGTGCGTAAAAGGCTTTGCGTCATGTTGCAAAATTTATTTTGCTTGCGATTTTTTGCTTACAGCCCTATT
Source organism: Bacteroidaceae bacterium (assembly GCA_045644465.1). Taxonomy (GTDB): domain Bacteria; phylum Bacteroidota; class Bacteroidia; order Bacteroidales; family Bacteroidaceae; genus HGM04593. The sequence goes on along the minus strand of JAZRGV010000029.1, from coordinate 27,421 downwards.
TGTCCTAAAAAAGAACTTATTAAATAAAAATGAGAAAAAAAGTATTCTTGCTGTTTACACTATTCTGTATAATGGCAATTCAGGCAGCTTATGCCCAATCTTTCTCTGTCAAAGGTAGAGTTACATCTGCCGAGGATGGCGAAGGAATGGTGAGCCTTACCATTATGCAAAAGGGTACAGCAAATGGCGTGGTTACCGATTTCGACGGTAATTACGACATTCAATTAAATGGTGTGAGCGAAGCTACATTGGTGTTTACCTACGTTGGCTATGAGACACAGGAACATATCGTAACTACGGCAACAAAAGAACTTGATGTGGTGATGGCGCCCGAACAGGTTGCCATGGAAGAGGTTGTGGTTGTTGCCTATGGTGTGCGTAAGAAAGGTACAATCGCAGGTTCTGTATCAACCGTAAAAGCAGAGAAGCTGGAAAACATTCCGGCGGTAGGTTTCGATCAGGCATTGCAGGGCTTGACGCCTGGTATGACAGTAATCTCAAATTCTGGTGAACCAAGCAAGGCTGCTACATTCCAGATACGTGGTACTAACTCTATCAACTCGGGAACATCTCCTTTGTTCATTCTTGATGGTGTGCCCATTACGAGTGCCGATTTTAACGCCATCAGCCCTAACGATATCGAGTCGATAAATGTGTTGAAGGATGCTTCATCAACATCTATCTATGGTGCGCGTGCTGCAAATGGTGTGGTGGTGATAACTACAAAGCGTGGAACATCTACCGAAAAGGTTGATATTACATTCCGTACCCAACAGGGCTTCTCGAACCTTGCTCATGGTAATTGGAATCTTATGAATACAGCCGAGCGTATTGAATTTGAAAAAGAGATTGGCATTGATTATGGTCAGGATTATGAGTTGCTGAGTAAAACCGATGTCAATTGGCTCGATGTAGTATTCAATGACAGGGCAAGATTACAAAGCTACGACCTTTCAATAAGTCATGCTACTGATAAACTTAACTATTTTGTCTCTGGTGGTTTCTACGACCAACAGGGTATTGCTCAAGGTTCAACATTCTTGCGTTATAATATGCGTGCGAATGCCGATGTACGTGTTGCACCATGGCTGAAGCTGGGTACAAACACCATGCTTACATACGAGGAGGTTCAACAGGCCGACGATGGCGAATATGCATTATATACCCCAATCTCTGCCTGCCGTTTCATGTTGCCATATTGGAATCCTTATAAAGAGGATGGTTCTTTTGCGATGACCGAGGACGGCAGTTGGACGGGAACAACATACAATCCTCTTGTGTGGATGGACAACAACCCATTGTTGAATAAAAAATATAAGGCTTTGAGTGTATTCTATGCCGAGGCGACTCCTATAAGAAATCTTACTCTCCGCACGCAGTTCGGTGTCGATTATACACAATCGACAGCCGATATGAAATCTTTCCCAAGTTTCATCGGAAACAATGGTATCGGTGCTGCAGGACGTAGTTCATATACAACTGTTAACCTTACAATAACAAATACTATCAACTATAAATTTGATATCAACCGCTGGCATCAGTTCAATGTGATGCTGGGACAGGAGGGTGTCGATTATCGTTCCGAAGGTTTTCAGGTTGTAACAACCGGCCAGAACAATGATGCTTTCACGCAGTTGATATCGGGTACAAGAGCCTCTTCGTGGTCAAACTCATCTTCGAGCCATGCTTTTCTCTCTTTCTTCGCCCGTGGCGAGTATAACTATAATGAGCGTTATTATGCCGACTTCTCTTTGCGTTCCGACGCTTCTTCACGTTTTGGAAAGGAAGGACGTTGGGCTACATTCTGGTCTTTGGGCTTCATGTGGAATATGCGTAAAGAACGATTTATGCAGAGAGCGAAGTGGGTGACCAATGCACAGATAGCTGCAAGTACGGGTACATCGGGTAACTCGTCTATCCCCGACTACGACCATTTGGCACTTGTTGGTAGTGGTGCCAACTATGTTGGTAGCGCTGGTATTGCTCCAATGTCGCAGGGTAACGAAAAACTTAGTTGGGAGCAGTTGTGGACATCTAACATAGCATTGCACTTTGGTTTCTTCAACAGAATAAATGCCGATATTGAGGTTTATCACAAGAAAACGACAAATATGTTGATGCTTGTTCCACAGTCTTATGTAAACAATGGCTTCGGAACACGTTGGGACAATGTCGGTGCGATGATAAATACAGGAGCTGAGGCTTCTTTGTCGTTCGATGTTCTGCGTATAAAGGACTTTGCCTGGAACATCAATACCAATGCAAGCTACAACCATAACGAGATAACCGAGTTGTACAATGGCCTGGATGAGTATGAGATGTCGGGAACATCTACAAAACTCAAGGTTGGTCATGCTGTGGGTGAGTTTTATATAAACCGATATGTCGGTGTGAATCCTGCAAATGGTGATGCTCTTTGGTTGGATAAAGATGGAAAAATCACCAATGAGTTCCGCGAAGAGGATAAGGTTTACGTAGGCAAGAACTTCAATGCTCCTTGGCAAGGTGGTTTCGGTACGTCGCTTGCATATAAGGGAATATCGTTGTCGGCAAATTTCAGTTGGGTTGCCGATCGTTGGATGTTCAATAATGACCGTTTCTTTGAAGAGAGCAACGGATTGTATTCGGCGTATAACCAGTCCAAGCGTCTGCTTACCGACCGTTGGAAAGAGCCTGGTGATATTGCCGACATTCCAAGATATGGCGTGACTCCACAGATGGACTCACGTTTCCTGGAGGATGCTTCGTTCATGCGATTGAAGAATATAATGTTGGGATATGATTTCCCTGCACAGCTGCTCAAGAAAAGCCGTTGCATAAATCGTGCACGTGTTTATATACAAGCGCAGAACTTGTTTACATGGACAAAGTTCAGTGGTCTCGATCCTGAATCGACAAGTAACGTATATCAGGCGCAATACCCTATGTCGCGTCAGTATTCATTAGGTGTCGAGATAACTTTCTAAATAGCGTAGAGATATGGTAAGAAAGAATATATATATGATTCTGATGATGGTGCTGTTGTGTACCACATCGTGCCTTGATAAATTCCCCGACAACGCGGTTGCAGAGGATAAGGCGATAACAACCGTTGAAGAGGCCGACCAGGCCGTCATAGGTATCTACTCGTCTTTTTTGAGTAGTGCATTGTATAGCGGATATCTCACTCTGTTGCCCGATGTGCAATGCGATTTGGTATATGCAGTAAATGGTTATTCAAATAATCTTGGTGATATCTGGCGTTGGAATATACTTGCTACAAACGGAGAAATTGAGGCTGTGTATGGTTCGCTGTACTCTTTGATTGGTAATTGTAACTTTATGCTCGACAATGCGGCGAAGCTAATGCCGACACTTGTTGATGACGATGATGTGGATCATCTGGAAAACCTATGTGGTGAGGCCTATTTTGCACGTGCTCTTGCATATAGCGAGTTGATCAAGCTCTTCTGTGTCGATTACAAGAGTGACGATGATGCAAAGAACGAACTTGGTGTTGTGATTAGAACTTCATACTATGAGGAACAGCCAATTGTGCGCTCATCGTTGTATGACTCTTATCAGCAGGTACTTGCCGACCTTGACAAGGCAGTTGAATATCTTGCTCTCGACGAGGATTACGACCCTGCTTACGATGGTTACCTTTATAACTATTCTTCATATTTTAATGAATATACGGTTTATGCCTTGCGTGCTCGTGTAGCATTGTATATGCGTAACTATGAAGATGCAGTAAAGTATTCGTCTAAGATTATCGACAGTAAAATGTACACATTGTCAAGTGTGAACTCGGAATATTCGGCAGGTGTAAGCTATTATGATCTCATGTGGCAGAACGACCTTTCTACCGAGGTTATATGGAAAGTTGGTTTTACTGCAACCGACCATGGTGGTGCGCTTGGAAGTGTATTTTTCAATTATGACTACTCTTCTTACAAACCCGATTATGTGCCTGCACAGTGGGTGCTTGACCTTTATGCACAGACCGATGGACGTTACAATGCTTTCTTCAGAACTGCAACGACTGGTTATACTCATGGATTGACTTGGCCGTTGCTCTATAAGTATTGGGGTAATCAGGATTTATATGCCGAAGCTAATTTGTTGAACACTTCGATGCCGAAGGTTTTCCGCCTGTCGGAGCAATATCTTATCAGAGCCGAGGCTTACTGTAATTTGGAAACTCCCGATTACAATAAGGCAGGACGTGATATCTCGACTCTGCGTGCGGCTCGTTACACCTCAGGAAGTTCTGCTGCTTTGAGCGCAGATAATGCTATGGAGGTAATAGAAGAGGAACGTGTAAAGGAACTATTTATGGAGGGTTTCCGTCTTCAGGATTTGAAACGTTGGGGTAAGGGCTTCGAGCGCGAACCTCAAGACCAATCGTTGAGCAATGGTAGTTCATTAAAGGTTACAGCTGATGATCCGTTATTTGTGTGGCCTATTCCTCAACACGAGATAGAGTCGCCGGGTGCTAATATTCAACCTAATGCAAGTAACAAATAAATAAGGTGTGTATATGAAAAAAATGATATTGACTACATTGATGGCCGTTGTTACTATTGCCTTGTGCTTTACAAGCTGCAAGCCGGAATATACAACATATACAGGTCCTAATTATATACTATTCTCCGATACACTGTATGAGGTAGCTGTTGTTGATAATGAATCATACTTTGATGTGCCGGTTGTTGCAACATGTTCTTGTGATTATGACCGTAATGTAGCTGTGGAGGTTATTGATGCCGAAAGCAACGCGGTTGAAGGTAAACACTATAGCATAGAGTCGAATACCGTCACCATTAAAGCCGGGGAGTTGAGAGGTAATTTGCGTGTGAAGGGTTATCATAGTAATATTGATGTTGCCGATTCTTTAGGATTTAAGGTACAACTTATAATTCCCGATGATGCGCAATGGGATATCTATGGAAATACAGCCAACGTAGTATTGAGAAAGGCATGCAAGTTTGATATAAATGCATTTACCGGGTATTGTGTTGTAAGCTCTACATATATAATGAACTATATGAATGTGGACAAGATACTTACATATTCTGTGCTGGATACAGAAGAAAAGAACACAATAATAATTAAGGATTACTTCTTCAAAGGTTATGATGTGAAGATAAAGTTTGAAACCGATGATATATACAATCCTTTGATAAGAATGGACGATCAGCGATTTGCATCAACATCCGAGGCCTTTGGAACTCTTTACGGTGATGGATATATCAATGTTTACCAACCCACTGCACATACATCATACTATAGCAGTTGTGAGAAGTTCATACTACAATATATGACTTTGTATGTACCAGGAATGGATGCATCGGTAAATACTGTCGGTACTTTTGTAAATGCTGTTGAGTGGATTAGTGATGATGAGGCTGAAAAACTTAAACGTGAGGGATATTGATTATGATGAGAATTGCTTATAAATTATTGATAGTTGCAGCTGTTTTTGTCTGCTCATTCTTTGTTGCATGTAATGATGCCGACAGTGAGCAGGAGGTGGCTAGAGTATCTTTTTCTAAAATAAGTGACCTCGACATAGAACTTCTTGAAGAACAAGAGTCTGTGACTGGTTACTTTACACTTGATGCGGCAGGTAAATGGTCGGTATCATGTGATAAGATGTGGGTTACATTCTCTATAACACCCGATGGTGAATTCTACTATGATATTCAAGGTGGTGCCGAAGTTGATACAGTATATGTAAGAGTTAGTAATGTGGCGCGCGACTTTGTTGAGTCTGTAGCTGTTGTGAAAATATTGGATACTGTTGGTGAGCAAACTATAGGAAGCATAACTCGTCCTGCCCAGTCGTATGATTTTGCGATGTTGGCATCTGATGGAACGCACTTGAATAATATAGTTATTGACGAAACAGCAACTGTATGGGTTGGTTTTGATGCAAACTTCGAATGTGGCGTTATAGATTATCCAACTTGGCTTATGGAGCCAGTATTCGAGAACGATGGTTATCGTTTCAATGTTATTGGCGATTCCGTACCAATGGAACATAAAGGTACACTGGTTGTAGGAAACAGTAGTCACACGCATAAGTACAGTTGTAATATAGAATATACAGGAATGAGTCCTGAAACTATTGAGATTGGTGGTGAAAGCCCTTGGGGATGGATTGTTTCGCTCGATGGAAAGGAATTCAAGAAAGACCAATCTTCATTAAGCGATGCTTCGGAAGAGACAATCATTTATGGCTCTTTGAGTATGAATGTTGTGTGCCGAAACTATTCTTATGATTTTGTTTTTACCGAGGTTGTTTCCGAGACATTACTACTCAAAGAGGGTGACGACGCCTGGATAAAAGCTACATGTAGCGAGAATGATAAAAAGGCAGTAACAATCACTGTAGATGAATTTGAAGAGAAATCTTCGCGTTCGGGATATCTTTTTGCGGTGCCAGATGCTCTGCAGGAGAGTTTCAAGAAAGCGGTGGAAGCCGGCAAGGATACGTTGGCTTTTGTTACCGGTGAAAATAAAGTCGATTCAATATCCATATATAATTATGTGTTGGCTGAGATTATTCAGAAAGATGCAGGATTCAGTGTTGTAGAGGTTGCCGACGATGACTCAGAAATTGATGTTCCATGTGAGAGCGACGAGAATGCCGACTATTATGTGAAATTGAGCAGCGAGTTTACTATTACCGATGTTATGGCTTGTGATGTGGAGTTAGGCAAAAGTTATGTCATTAATACAAAACTTACAAGTGATGATTGGTCCGAGAGTTACTCTTTGCACGATATAAATGGTGAAGAGGTTCGTGCTACCAAGTGGAAACTAAAGATTAATGAAGGTGAAGAGGGATACTACAGAGTAAGTATTACAGTGCCAAAGAGTTTGGATGATGAGTTTGATAATAATATAGTTTTGCGTTTGTTCACATCCGAGAATGTAAATATTAAGGCTCTTGTTTTGAGAGTACAAGAATAATCGACTATGAATAAGATATATATATACATGCTTACAATGCTTATCACCTGTACTTTCGGGTTGGTAAGCTGTTCCGAAAATGATGGCTTGGATGCAAGCCACTATGGATATGTGCAGTTTAAGTTATATAAAACAGCATCGGACGAACAAAATAATTCAGTAGAGACACGTGCTACTGATAAGTTGGAATATCTGTCGGAAGCGCATAAAATAAAGGTATTACTGAAGTATGAAGGTAGCACAATTGTGCAGACTATGGTTTTGAATTCATATGATAGCGAGAATGCTGAATATGGCTTGCGAAGCGACAAATTGCGTTTGTTGGCAGGTGAATACTCATTTGTTGGCTATACTCTTTATGGCAAACACGATAATGAACTAGTGTCGAAAGATGTGACCGATTGTGTTATCAAGGTTGTTGAAGGTGGATTGACGGTTCAGGATGTCTATACTTCAGTTGTGGAACGTGGTCTTGTCTCGTTCAAACTTGTGAAGAATTGGTTGCCCGAGACTCGTGCTGCAAAAGAGGGTGATGAATACCCTTTCAGCAACATAAAGTGTGTTGATATAACTGTACAAAACACTTTTACCAAGGAAACAACTACAATTAATAAAGTGAGCGTAAGCTACGTCGAGGATTTTGCCGACAATAATACTCCTGGTAAGAATAAGGAGATTTCGTATGCGCTATGTGATACTGTTGTCTGGTTGAAAGCCGGAACATATAAAGTTAAGAATTGTGTTACATATTCCGATAAGAAGGGTCGTTCTTTTCTTGCTACAGAATATAATACCACATCGAAAACGTTCGATGTCTGCGACAATAAACTCACCGAAGATGTCGATGTTCCTGTAAATCTTAGCGAGACTGCAGAGCATATAAAGGACTATATTGCTTTAAAGGAGATATGGGAGGCTCTTGATGGTGAGAATTGGAGCTATGTAGGTGATGTGGAGGCGCATGGAGCCAACTGGAACTTCAATAAGGATATTGATATGTGGGGCGACCAACCTGGTGTAGGTCTTAACTCAAATGGTCGTGTAGAGTCTATCTCTCTCGAGGGATTTGGCCCAAAAGGTGTAGTTCCTGATGCTATAGGTCAATTGACCGAGTTGAAGATTCTATATCTTTCAAGCCACTCCGACTTGCTTGGTGGTCATCTCTTTGGTAGAGTTACACACGATATGACTGAGGCCGATAAAAAATCCTTGCGCATGGATTATGCCGACAAAGTTCTAAAGAAGGATTTTCGTCTTGGATTGTCTCAGATATGGCAAAAGACTATAGAGGTTGATAAAACTCAGAAGCCTCTAAAAAAGGGTATATCGCTTAAAGGTATTCATTTTGGCGACATGACAAATGGCATTACTGGTATCTCGAAAGCAATTATGCGTTGTACGCAACTTGAACAGTTCTTCATCGCTAATGCTCCAATCACACACAATGATTTCTTTAGAGAGATTGAGAGTAACTCACCCTTTTATGCCGAAAGAGAAACTCTTACATGGGAGAAGATGACTAATCTATTTGATCTTGAAATCTTCAATTGTCCTAACTTGACAGCCTTGCCAATGGATATGCTTGCATATCTTCCCGAATTGCAGATGCTCAATGTGTCGGCATGTAAAGGTATCTCGGGCGATCAATTGAAAGCTGATTGGGAAGCATTTATCAATGGTAAGAGTGGTGAGAAAATCCAGGTGATATATATGGGATTCAACAACCTAAAGGAGTTCCCTGTTGAGAGTGAATTGAAAAAGATGGTAAAACTTGGAATGATTGATTGTACCAATAACCAGATTGAGGTGCTTCATCCTTTTGGAAAGGGCATAAATCTAGCCCAGGTGTATCTCGATTATAACAAGATAACCGATATACCTGTTGCGTCCGATGGGTATTTCTGTGGATATACACAGCTTGAGAGCTTTACAGCGTCTCATAACGAGATGACAGAGTTCCCTGACATTTTTAATGCGAACTCTGCTTATATTTTCCAGTCGGTTGACTTCTCGTATAACAAAATTGCAGGTTTCGAGAATGGTAATAACTTCAAAGGTATCAATGCTTCGCAGGTTAATTTGTCCGATAATCACCTGAATACATTCCCTGCAATATTGTTCAAGAAAGGTTCGCCAATGAACTATCTTGTACTTGCAGGAAACGGTATGGAAAGAATTCCTGCTGGTTCGCTGAAAGGTCCAAATGCTTGGCAGCTTGAAGCACTCGATCTGAGCTATAACTATTTGAGCAAGCTCCCCGATGACTTCTATTCTACAACTTTGCCTTACCTCTCCGGTCTTGATTTGAGTTACAACTGTTTTGCCGAGTTCCCGTTAAAACCATTGGATATCAGTCGTCTGCAACGTTACTTCGTGCGTTATCAGCGTGATAAGGAGGGTAACCGCATCCTCAAGGAGTGGCCAACAGGTCTTTACACATGTCCTTCGTTGACCTACTTCTGTATCGGTGGAAACGATTTGCGTAAGATTGATGATACAATATCTCCGTATATTCTCTATTTTGAAATTGCCGACAACCCAAATATCTCTATTGATGTATCTGCTGTGTGCGATTATATCCGTCTTGGCTACTATATGCTGATATATGATGTTACACAGGATATTCGTGGTTGTGATGCACTTAATTTGGAACGATAACTATTAAACAGAAAGTCATGATAAAAAATATAATAAAGATTACATTATCGCTTGTAATGGCCGTTGTGGCTGTTGCTTGTACTGACAATGATAGCGATTCAGGTATCGGATTCTCATTGGGAACTTACGAGAAGGATCCCATTGCGATGACTGCTGTTGGTGGTAAGGAAATCGTTCTTGTCGAAACAAATGAAAGTTGGATTGCAACTACCGATGTGCCTTGGATAACAATATCTCCAGCAAATGGTATAGGAACGATGAGCGTTGAGATTCTTGTTGACTCATCTCTTTCAAATGAAGACCGTAATGCACAGATACGTTTCAAGCCAAGCATCTCTCCCGAGAAATCTATTGCGGTAAAGCAGTATGGTTTTGAAAAGATTATTTTGCCTAAAGACAGTGTTATCACAATAGAATCTTCTGCTGATAAGGATGAGAGATATTTTGAGACAGAAATAATGTCAAACGTTAAGTTTAAAGTTGAGTTTGATTACATCGCTTACGATGAAGATCCTGAAGGTGAAACAACTTCTGTTCAATGGCTTAGCTGCGACAGCAAGGAGGTTGCAGAAAGTGAAACAGCGCGTCCACGTAACGTAAAACTTCGCTTCGATTGGAGAATGAACACTGTACCAAAAGAGCGTAAGGCTGAAATTAGGTTCGTTCCGGTTAATGAAAATGACACATTGAAAAAGCAGTCTGTTATATCTATAATACAGAAGCCTGCTGTAAAGATAGAGGACAACCGTACTGGCGACTCCATTGCTTTGGTTGTTATCAATGAACGTTTGAACTGCTGGAGTGGTGCATGGGATACAAGTGAGAATATGCAATATTGGCCAGGTGTTAAGTTGTGGGAAGTTACTGATACTGCATTGCCATGCCCCGAAGCTGTAGGCCGCGTACGTTCGGTAGCATATGCTTACATCGACACTGAAGAGAGCATCCCATCGGAGATTAAGCACCTCAAGTATCTTGAGACACTCTCTATCTCTACCAACATTAATACAATGTTGTTGAATGTGGATTTGGGTCCGGAGGTGTGTGAATTGCAATATCTGAAACACCTTGTGCTGTTCTCGTACGGTTTGGTATCTTTGCCCGAGGAGTTCAAGAATCTAAAGGGTCTTGTATCACTCGATTTGAGTGCTAATAACTTTGCCGAGATTCCTGCTATTCTCACTCCCGAGAATTTCCCTAATCTGAAGTCTTTGAACCTTGTTGGTAATCGTCGCTGGACCATCAAGGACCTACGTAACAAGGATAACTATGATGATGGCATAGGACTATACTTCAATACAGGTACCAACAATTCGCTCCGTCAGTTGTTGCTTTGGGAGAATCTCGAGGAACTAGCTTTGTCAAACTGCTATATCGAAGGCTCTATACCCGATTTTACCGTTGGTGAAGATGGTGTTGAGGCTTATACTCAAGCCGATGTAGATGCTTGGGGTGGTGATACAATACAGTATCTTGCCGATAACAATATGCCAAAGATTCTTCCTAATTGTACAGGCTTGAAATTGAACTTGAATTTCTTTACAGGCAAACTGCCCGATTGGTTGCTTTACCATCCGCATTTGCTTGAGTGGATTCCCGAGATACTTATTTTCAACCAGTACGAGAAGGGAATAAATACAGTAGGTGATGCAGTAGGCTTTGACAATATAGAACCTACATTCGATTACTACTATGATGCATTCCCGGGAATGAGAGAGAAATATGAGTTAAAGGAGGAAGTAAGCTATGAATAAAATGAAGAAAATTCTAATATATATACTGTTTGCTGTTGTTGTCATATCGTGTAACGATAACAGCATAGATAACGGCTATACCTTGGAAAACAATAGCAATATCGTTACTGAAGGCGCTGTTGAGGGCGAGTTGCTTGTAAAATTCGCTCCCGAGTTGGAGAACATACTTGATTCTCATTTTGCAACACGTGCTGTTGCAACACGTTCAGGCATTCCCTCTACCGACGAGGTGTTGAGGATACTTGGTGCATATAGCATTGAGCGTGTATTCCCTATTGATCCACGTACCGAAGAACGTACACGTGAAGCAGGTCTGCACTTGTGGTATAAGGTCTCTTTCGATAAGTCGATAGATATTGCCGATGCATACAACCAACTTTCAAAGCTTGGTGAGGTTTCAAAGACACAATGCAACCGTCGTATATATCGCATGGATGGTGGCCGTCCTGTTGTTGTGAAGAGTGCCGATGAGACTGTTGCTTCAAATAGCAGCAATGGTGGCTTTAACGACCCTGATTTGGACTTGCAGTGGGGTTATATCAACAAAGGCAGTTACGATTTTGCCACTAGTACAGCGAAGGTTATTGCCGGCTGTGATGTCAATTGCAAAGAGGCATGGGAGTTGTGTACAGGTGATCCATCCATTGTTGTAGGTGTTATGGATGAGGGTGTTCTTGTTGACCATCCCGATTTGGCTGCAAATATGTGGGTAAACGAGGATGAGATATATGGCTCATACGAGGATAATGATGGTAACGGTTTCAATGGCGATTATCATGGATATAACTTTGCATCGGATAGAGGATATATATCTGCGACTGCTTCTAATGATACAGGTCATGGTACACACGTAGCCGGAACAATCGCTGCTGTAAACAATAATGGTATTGGTGTGTGTGGTATTGCCGGTGGTAATGCTGCAAAGGGACAGAAGGGCGTAAGAATTATGGCACTCCAAATTTTTGATGATAGCCGTTCCTCTACTGTTGCTTTGGAGGCAAAGGCATTCAAATATGCTGCCGACAATGGTGTTGTTGTAATGCAGTGCAGTTGGGGATATAATTCCGCATATGCCAATGCTGTACAAGGTTATATGCCTGGTCCGGCTTCGGAAAAGGAGTGGGAGGCATTGTATCCGCTTGAAAAGGAGGCTATCGACTATTTTATTGAGAATGCAGGATCGCCTAATGGCGTAATAGATGGTGGAATTGTGGTTTTTGCTTCAGGTAATGAGTCTTCGGGTATGTCGGCTTTCCCCGGTGCTTATGACAAATGTTTGTCGGTTAGCGCAGTTGCACCCGACTACACTCCAGCTTCATATACAAACTACGGTGCCGAGGTCGATTTTACAGCTCCCGGTGGTGATGGCGATTATTATGGTATGCCCGGTACTCCCTACGAGAACGGAAGTATGATATATTCAACTCTTACTACAGAGGGTAGGGCTTGCTATGGCTATTACGAAGGAACATCTATGGCTTGTCCTCACGTTTCGGGTGTTGTCGCTTTAGCATTGTCCTACGCGGCACAGATGCGTCGTCATTTTACAGCCGATGAATTCATTAATCTGATGAATGAACAATCTGAGGATATTGAAAAATATTTTGTTGGAGACAAACTGACACATTACAATCATTCATCTCCCGGCTCTTTTGCAACAAAGACTCCGTTGTCGAAATATAAGGGCAAGATGGGTAAGCTTGTTAATGCCGGCAAGTTGCTCAGGGCCATAGAAAATGCAGGAAGTGAAATGAAGTTGCCTAATATCTATGTTGCTCCAAATACAGAAGTTGTTATAGACCTTTCACGTTTCTTTAAGGATGGTGAAACATTGGAATATGCAATTAACGTTGAAGATAAGGCTGTTGCAACAGCAAAGATAGAAGGAACAATTTTGACTGTAACAGGTGTGGCCGAGGGCTTTACACTTTTGAATATCATGGTTGGAGGTACAGAACATACGGTAAATGTAACAGTGCGTAGCAGTGCCAACAATAATGGTTGGATGTAATAGCTTGGGATGAAAAAGAGAATATCGTTTGTCGTACTATTGTCCTTGTTCTTCTCTGTGTCGCTTACGGCGCAGGTGAAGCGCTTGTCGCGCGAGGCAATAGATTCTATACGAAATATCATGGTACCTCAGGAGGGTGGCTCTGTTCTTACATTCACTACCAAGGTTGTTGATTTTGGTACAATGTATGAGAGCGACTCGGCAATTGATATCTCTTTTCATTTTATGAACCCATCGAATGAAAAGGTTGTGTTACAGAATGTCAGTGCCAATTGTGGTTGTATGAACTCATATTGCGAAAAATATGAGTACGAGCCGGGCGAAACGGGTGTATTGCATGTAAAGTTTAACCCCAAGGGACGTTCTGGGACTGTTGACAAGAATATCTTTGTTTATGCAATGTTTGCTAAGGATTTTTACTCCGATACTGACGGTGAAAGGAAGAGTCCCAAGCTTGTAGCAAAGTTGACATTGCTTGGTAATGTAGTTGACAAGAACGAATGGAGACATCTGCCTGTAGCAATGGGTGACTTGCGATTGAAACGTCGAACAGTTGTCTTTGAGCCGATAAAGCCGGGAACATCGCCGCAAATGCGCATTATGTGTGCAAATGTGGGTACATCGCCAATGAAACTTTATTCAAGGTTGCTGCCTGAATTTATGACTTTTGCCACCGAACCGGCAGAGATGGCTCCTGGCGAAGAGGGCGATATAATAATAGCCATTGATGGCAATAAATTGCCGAAGAATGGAAAAAAAAGATATGGTATATTGGTAGAGGGTGTTGAAGGTGGCATATCGGACCGTACCATTGAAATTGAGATAGAAAATAATAAAGAGTGATTATATGAAAAACTTTTTAAGAACTACTGCGATTCTTTTCGTTGTTTTATGTTTTGGTGCCTGCTCGAATAACAGTGATGATTATACACCATCGTCGTTGGAGGTTACTCCTAACAATATTTCGGGTTATTGGGTGTTGACCGAATTCAATGGCATGGAAATCCCCGAGGGTGTATTCTGTTATGTTGAGTACATACGTAAGGACAGAAAATTCATAATGTATCAGAAATTCGACAGCATGTATCCGCGCACAATCACAGGCATATATTCTATTGAGAAGGACAAATATGGCAAAGCTATTCTTAGTGGAAAGTATGATTATGGAATGGGTGAATGGAACAATGAATATTATGTTACAGAATTGTTCGAGAGCTCAATGGTTCTGAAAGCCGATTCTGAGAACGCTGATGTTTGTAAATATATACGTTGTAACGAGATACCCGAAGAGGTTCTCGAAGAGACAAAATAACCAATTCTGTATAGGTGTGCCACATGTAAAAATGTGGGCACACCATCAAAAAAAACAGATATTTTATGCTGTTTGTAAAACAAAACAGCTATATTTGCATTATAAATACAAGGGTTCTTCCTTTCCTGTTCCGAAAAAAGGAAAATCAATAATCATTTTTGCTCTTTTTATGAACTTATTTCTCTTGTGAGATATAAAGTATCATTCATTTATGTATCATATAGAACAGTTGAGAAGCAAGGAGATTGCCGATTTGCAGTCTATTGCTCAGGATTTAGGAATTAAAGGTATAAAATCTCTTGATAGAGATTCGTTGATTTATCGTATCTTGGATGGCCAGGCTATGCAGAACAGCAAGAGCGGTGCACCGGCTGTTGTCAAGGAAGAAAACAGAATGAACCGCCGTGAGCATAGACGTCATCGCATACATGCCGATGCTCCGAGCAAGGTATATACAGCTACCGGTGAGAAGGCTGTTGCCGAAATGGTTGCTCCTGCACCGCAGGCCAATGAGGCCAAGCCTATAGAGGTTAAGTCTGTAGAGGCAGTAGAAATTACTGTAACACCACAACCTGTAGAGAATAAATCATCAAACAAAAAAGCTTCTTCAAACAAGCGTGGTCGTAAACCGAAGCCAGCTGAGACTGCTCCACAACCGGCGGAAGCCAATGTTACAGCAGAGGCCGTTGAAGAAAAGGTAGAGGCTCCGGTTGTGAGCGAGAAGAAGGAAGAGGCTCCTACCCCAAAGAAACGTGGTCGCAAGCCTAAAGCAAAGCAAGAGGCGGTGCAGGAACAGCCAAAGAGTGAACCTGTTGTAGAGAAAACAGAACAGGAAACAGTTGCCGAAGGCGAAGTTTTTGTTCCTATTGAAGATTTGCCAAGCGACGTTACAGAATTGCCTGCTGAGCTTGTAGATAAGTTTGAGAAGAATGGTAAGGAACATAAGAAAAACGATAGGAATCAACATCGTCATCAAGAGAAACGTGTTGAGCCACAGCAACCCGAAGAGGTGAAACAGTACGATTTTGCCGATGTGTTGCGTGTTGAGGGTGTTCTTGAGATTATGCCCGACAATTATGGATTCTTGCGCTCTTCCGACTACAACTACCTTGCATCGCCCGATGATGTTTATGTGTCGCAGTCGCAGATAAAACTCTATGGTCTTAAGACTGGTGATGTTGTTGAGGGTATAATCCGCCCTGCTTCGGCCGGTGAAAAGTATTTCCCGCTTGTAAAGGTGAACCGTATCAATGGTGCTTCGCCCGAACTTGTTCGTGACCGAGTATCTTTCGACAATCTTACACCATTGTTCCCTGAAGAGAAATTTACATTGTGCAGTGGCAGTTACGATAATATGTCGGCCCGTGTAGTGGATTTGTTCTCGCCTATCGGTAAAGGACAGCGTGCTCTTATCGTTGCTCAGCCAAAGACCGGTAAAACAATGTTGCTTAAGGATATAGCGAATGCTATTGCTGCAAACCACCCCGAAGCATATATGATTATGCTGCTCATTGATGAACGTCCTGAAGAGGTTACCGATATGGCACGTTCGGTAAATGCCGAGGTTATTGCTTCAACATTTGACGAGCCTGCGGAGCGTCACGTAAAGATTGCAGGAATAGTGCTTGAACGTGCAAAACGCATGGTTGAATGCGGGCACGACGTAGTTATATTCCTTGATTCTATTACACGCCTTGCGCGTGCCTACAACACCGTATCTCCTGCGTCGGGAAAGGTGCTCTCGGGAGGTGTCGATGCCAATGCTCTGCATAAGCCCAAGCGTTTCTTTGGTGCAGCTCGTAATATTGAGAATGGCGGTTCACTGACAATCATTGCTACTGCGCTCATTGATACCGGTTCAAAGATGGATGAGGTTATCTTTGAGGAGTTCAAAGGTACTGGTAATATGGAACTTCAGCTCGACCGTTCACTCGCTAACAAGCGCATATTCCCGGCAGTAAATATTATTGCTTCATCAACACGTCGCGACGACTTGCTACTCGACCGTCAGACGCTCGACCGTATGTGGATTCTGCGTAAGTACCTTGCTGACATGACGCCAATGGAGGCTATGGAATTTGTAAAGGATAGGCTTGAGAAAACAAAAGACAATGGCGAGTTCCTTATGAGTATGAATTCGTAAATGTCGCATAGAAAAAGGATTACAAGTAATGGAGTAACACTTCATTACTTGTTTTTTTATTTTTTTTGCTGAAATTTTTCTTTTTTTCTCTTGACTCGTCCCTTGGGTCATATATTAACTTTGCACTCGCTAGCAAATAAATCGTACGATTATGAGTGAAAAAACAAAGTTAAAAATCGGAGAGTTTTCAAAGATGATGCAGGTGACGGTAAAGACCTTGCGCCATTATGAACAAAGAGGATTGCTCGTGCCTTATGAGGTGGATTCGTGGACGGGGTATCGTTACTATAGCATAGAACAGATGCAGCGACTTAACACCATTCGCGGCCTGCAGCGACAAGGTTTTACGCTCGAAGAAATCAAGGAGTTGTTGGAGGATGGTACGCAGATGCCAAGCATTGAGTTGCTTACTCGAAAAATAGAAGAAACCGAACGGCAACTGCAATTGTTGATGGAACGTCGTAGTCAACTGCTCAAATGGATGGACTCTCACAAACAAATCAACACAATGGAAAAATTCAGTATTCAATCTTTACCCGAGATTATTGTTGCTAGTCATCGTGAAGTAATTTCTGATTATGGTGCTTTAGGGCTGCTGTGTGTGAATAAGATAGGTCCCGAAATGCAACGTCTAGGCTGCAAGTGCCCACCGCCAGGATACTGCTTTACAATAGAACACCATCAAGAGTACCGCTCTGAAAATATTGATATTGAGTATTGCGAACAGG
The DNA here is from genome assembly GCA_045644465.1 of Bacteroidaceae bacterium. Lineage (GTDB taxonomy): Bacteria > Bacteroidota > Bacteroidia > Bacteroidales > Bacteroidaceae > HGM04593. The sequence goes on along the minus strand of JAZRGV010000029.1, from coordinate 9,855 downwards.
TGGAAGAGATGTGTGAGGATAGCAGTATAATACAATTCAAGCGCTTGCCTGCTGTAGATAAGGCGCTATGCATGAAACATTTTGGGCCTTATGAGCGCTTCTATGAATCGTATGCTGAAGCTTTTAGTTATATGGAAGAACAAGGATATAAGGTTGCCGGGCATCCGCGCACTTGCTATATCGACGGTGTCTGGAATCAAGATGACCCGGAACTGTGGCTGTCTATTATTCAGATTCCAATTGAGTAAAGTCTGATAATTTTAGTGGCGTGTGAATAACTCGTGTAGTTTTTTCTTATGTATTCACTATGCATCTTTGGAACCAAAGTGCTATGAGACAATAAATCCCCAAAGCTTTTAGGCTTTAGGGATTTTATTTTGCTATTCCTTTTGTTTAGAATGGAAGATCGTCCGGGTCGTTGCTTGCTTTGCCAAAGTCGGGAACTTCAACTTTTGGAGCATCGATAACCGGTGCTATGTCTGCTGCTGCAGGAGCTGTACCTCTCTCAACTCTCCAAGCACGGATGTCGTTGTACCAACGGCCGTTATATTCGCGTGCGTTGATGTCGAACGATACTGTCATCTCTTCGCCTGCCTGAATGTTGAACTGTGCTATCTTGTCTGCACCGAATACGTTGAAACACATCTTTCTTGGGTATTGCTCATGTGTCTCAAGCACATATTCTTGCATTTTCCACTCGTTGCCTGTCTTTGATGTGCCGCCTCTCTCGGGCAACACTGCGATGATTTTTCCTGTAATCTCCATAGTTTTCTTTAAATTGTGGGCGAAAATAGCTCTTTTATTCGCGAAATGCAATTTTTTTGCCCCCATTTTTATCACTTTCTGTATATTTAGTTTATCTTTGTAACTAATACGCGTATGTGCGCGTGGAGGCATAGCTATTTAGAATTAATCAATTAAATTAAAATATCATGAACTTTACAGTATCAAGTTCCTTGCTGTCGTCTCGTTTGCAGACAATCAGCCGTGTAATCAACTCAAAAAACACTATTCCCGTGTTGGATTGTGTCCTTTTTGAACTTGAGGGTAACAAGTTAACCCTTACAGCTTCTGACCCCGACAACACTCTAAACACCTCTATTGAGGTTGTTGACTGTTCCGAGGATTTCAGCTTTGCAATTTCAGCAAAAATTCTTATCGACTCTTTAAAAGAGATTTCGGAGCAGCCTATCCGTTTTGAGGTAAAGAAGGATACTCTCGAAACAACAATATTCTACCAAAATGGTAAGTATAGTCTTGTTGGACAGAATGCCGACGAGTATCCAGGTGCTGCTGTTCTTGGTGAGGGTGCAGTTGCTATTTCTGTTCCTACAAAGGTTCTTTCAAGCGGTATTTCTTGTTCTTTGTTCGCAACAGCCGATGATGAGGTGCGCCCTGTAATGTGCGGTATATATTTCGACTTCACTCCCGAAAGCATTACTTTGGTTGCTTCTGATGGTCACAAACTTGTACGTTGCCGCGACTACTCTGTAGTTGGTGCCGAGAAATCTGCATTCATCTTGCCAAAGAAGCCTGCTACACTGCTCAAGAACTTGCTTGGCAAAGAGGAGCAGGAGGATGTTGCTGTTGAGTTCGATGGCCGTTTCGCAATTTTCGATATGGGCGACTACAAACTGGTTTCTCGTTTGTTCGATGGCCGTTATCCAAACTACAACTCTGTTATTCCACAGAATAACCCACATAAGCTCACAGTTGATCGTGCTGCTCTTATCAGCACATTGCGTCGTGTGGCTATCTTCTCATCACAGGTAAGTCTCATCAAATTGCATCTCGAGGAGAACAAGGTTGTTATCTCGGCTCAGGATACCGATTTTTCAACATCTGCCGAAGAGAGCATCGCTTGCAGTTACAATGGTGCTTCAATGAACATCGGTTTCCGTGCATCGTTCCTTATCGACATCCTTAACAATACCCCGGGCCAGGATGTTGTTATAGAACTTGCCGACCCCTCACGCGCTGGTGTTATCGTTCCTGCAGAACAGGTTGACAAGCAGGAACTGCTTATGTTGTTGATGCCAATGATGCTTACTGAATAATTATGAAGCTGAATCTTAAGAAGCCTATAATATTCTTTGATCTTGAGACAACGGGTACCGATATTTCCAAGGATAGGATTGTTGAGATTTGTTATATTAAAATCTTTCCCGACGGAAGAGAAGTTGAATATACAAAGCGCATAAATCCCGGTATGCATATCCCCGAGGTAGCTTCGGCAGTACATGGAATATACGACGAGGATGTAAAGGATAGTCCTCTGTTCAAAGATGTGGCTAAGGAGATTGCAAATGAATTTGCAGGCTGCGATGTTGCCGGTTTCAATTCAAACCGTTTCGACCTTCCTTTGCTTGCCGAGGAGTTTCTGCGTGCTCAAGTGGATATAGACCTTTCGCGTCTTGATGCAATAGACGTACAGGTTCTTTATCACAAGCGCGAGCCAAGAACATTGACTGCCGCATATAAGTTCTATTGCGGAAAGGAACTCGAGGATGCTCATAGCGCACTTGCCGATACCCGTGCAACATACGAGGTGCTCAAAGCGCAGCTCGACCATTATGCCGATATGGAAAACGATATGGCAGCCCTTTCAAAGGAGTCTTGTTTTACCAATAATGTCGATTTTGCCGGACGTATAGTGTATGACGAGAATGGTCGCGAGGTCTTTAACTTTGGTAAATACAAAGGTATGCCTGTAGATGCAGTTCTAGATCGCGATCCTGGTTATTATGGCTGGATGATGAATGGCGATTTTACATTGAATACGAAGCAGGTGCTCACACGTATAAAGTTACGTGGTATCAAAAGATAATATAGAATAGAAACCGTTGTATTTTACAACACAATTTCTAAATCCAAATGCTTAAAGGAAAAAAAATAGTATTGGGAGTTACAGGAAGTATTGCTGCATATAAAGCGGCAATGCTTCTCCGTCTATTGGTAAAGGAGGGTGCCGAGGTGCAGGTTGTCATGACACCTTTTGCAAAGGAGTTCATTACTCCGCTTACTCTTTCAACCTTGTCGGGCCGCCCCGTAATGTGTGACTTCTATGATGCTGCCGATGGTTCATGGAATAGCCATGTAGAGCTCGGCTTGTGGGCCGATGCCATGATTGTTGCTCCGGCAACAGCTGCTACATTGGGCAAGATGGCCGGTGGTATAGCCGACAATCTGCTTGTAACAACATATCTTTCAATGAAGGCTCCGGTGTTCATAGCTCCGGCAATGGACCTTGATATGTATGCTCACCCTTCTACACAGCGTAACATTGAGATACTGAAAGGATATGGCAATACCATCATCGAGGCTGCATCGGGTGAGCTGGCAAGCCATCTCGAAGGTAAAGGACGTTTGGAAGAACCTGAAAAGATTGTTCAGGTACTTAAAGATTTTTTTTTCGAGAGCTGTGATTTGAAAGGCAGGAAAGTTCTTATCACAGCCGGACCTACATACGAAAAGATTGACCCTGTACGCTTCATAGGCAACTATTCATCGGGTAAGATGGGTTTTGCCATCGCAGGTGAGTGTGCAAGACGCGGAGCTGATGTTACTCTCGTGGCCGGCCCTGTTTCATTGCCTACTCCTCACTCGTCAATCAACCGCATAGATGTGGAATCGGCTAACGAGATGTATGATGCAGCTGTGGGTGCTTTCCCGTCGTGCGACGTGGCTATACTCTCTGCTGCTGTTGCCGATTATCGTCCTGCAACGCAGGCAAGCGAAAAAATAAAGCGTACTGCATCCGATATGACAATAGAACTGCAGGCCAACAAGGATATAGCAGCTGCTTTGGGAGGTATGAAAACTGCAGAACAACGTCTTGTCGGTTTTGCGCTCGAGACAAACAACGGCGAAGTGAATGCCAATGAGAAACTCGTAAAGAAAAACCTCGATTTCATAGTGCTTAATACCCTTGAAGATAAAGGCGCGGGCTTTGCCTGTGATACAAACAAAGTAACTATCATAGGTAAGGATTCTAAAACGGAATATCCATTGAAAAGCAAAAAAGAGGTAGCGAAGGATATAGTGACCCATTTGGCTAAGCTCTTTCTCTTTCTGTTGGTGATGCTGTTGCCTGTTACTGCAAGTGCCGAGGGTGAGGAACTCAATGCCAATGTAACTCTTAATGCGAGCAAGGTGCAGGGTTCCAACACCGAGGTTTTTGAGCAGCTTGAGAGCTCGCTTGTAGAGTTCATAAATAACCGTAAGTGGACTTCAAACACATACGAGGAGGAGGAACGCATAACATGCAACTTTACGTTCGTAGTAAATTCATATGCCAACGATGGTAGTTTCGATTGCTCTCTTATGGTGCAGGCAACACGTCCGGTATATGGTTCTTCGTATCTCTCTACAATATTCAAATATGAAGATAAGAGCATCAAGTTCCGTTATCAGCCATATGACCGCCTTGAGTTTATAGAGGATAATCTTGACAACAACCTCACCGCAACAATAGCTTTCTATGTCTATATGATAATTGGCTTCGATATGGATGCTATGGGCGAGATGGGTGGCAGCGAGTGGCTTAATAAGGCTCTCAATATAGCGCAGAATGCGCAGAATCTTGGCGATACGGGTTGGAAAATGGGCAGTGGCAATAATAACCGCTATTCCATAATCGACGATTATATGAATGGGGCTATGGAACCTGTGCGTAAGTTGATGTACAAGTATCACCGTTTGGGACTTGATACAATGTACAAGAATGCCGAGAGTGGCCGCAAGGTCATAACCGAGTGTTTCGACTTGTTGAAAAAGGCATACGAGGATCGTCCAATGGCATATTTCACAAGGTTGTTCACTGAATACAAAATTGATGAGATTGTGAATGTCTATTCAAAATGTACACCCGAAGAGAAAAAGATTGTGGTGGATGTGTTATCAAGTATCAACCCCTCTTTATCTACCGAACTCGACAAAATAACAAAGAATAACAACTAAGCAATAATGCTGACACATATATCAATACGTAATTATGCACTCATAGAGAAAGTGGAGGTCGATTTCTCCTCCGGTTTTTCTGTAATAACAGGAGAGACAGGTCATGGTAAGTCTGTTTTTCTTGGTGCCATATCAATGTTGCTTGGCCAACGTTCCGATGTCAAGGCAATACGCGAAGGTGCTGAGAAATGTGTGATAGAGGGCTGTTTCGATATCTCTGGCTTTGGCTTGAAACCTTTCTTCGAAGAGAATGAGATGGAATACGATGATGAGTGTATTGTGCGCAGGGAGTTGTCGGCAAGTGGTAGAAGCCGTGCTTTTGTAAATGATACACCGGTGGGTGTTGCCCAACTTAAAGAGCTTGGAGCAAGGCTTATCGACATACACTCACAGCATCAGAATCTATTGATTGCCGATAAGAACTATCAGTTGTCGGTGCTCGACACTCTTTCCGGCGACAAGGCTTTGCTTGATGCTTATAGCGCTGAATACAGAGCCTACACCTCGCTTGTGCGTGAGATAGAGCATATGAAAAGCGAACTCGACAAGAGCCGTCGCGACGAGGAGTGGTTACGTTTCCAGCTAAGTGAACTTGAAAGTGCATCGCTCAAGGAGGGCGAGCTCGAGGAGTTGGAACAGGAGGTACAGGAGCTGTCGCATGCCGAGGATATACAGGCTGCACTGTATGGCGCATGCAATTCAATTGATGGCGAAGAGCGAGGTTCGTTGCTTACTGCTTTACGCGACGCATCGTCTGCATTGGCACGCATAGCATCCCATTATAGTGCTGCAGTGGAGTTCTCGGAGCGTCTCGAGAGTAACTATATAGAATTAAAGGACTGTTGCAGTGAGATGATGCAACGTGCCGAGCGTGTGCAATTTGCTCCTGACCGTCTTGACTTCGTGGAGCGTCGCATCGCACTCATTTATGACTTACAGAAGAAACATAGAGTGGCTACAGAGGGTGAGCTTATTTCTCTATATAACGATATTGCATCGCGTCTTGAACGTATATCGTGCGGCGACGATGATATAAAGGCCGCCGAGAAACACCTTGCGACTATGCGTACGCGTCTGACAGCAATGGCAGGTGAGCTCACAGAGAAACGTAGGCAGAGCGCGGAACGTCTGAAAAAGGAAATTACTGCCATACTTGTTAACCTTGGTATGCCGGTGATACGTTTCGAGGTCGATTTTGGCACTGCCACTGACTTTACTTCTCATGGCGTGGATAGTGTGAACTTCCTATTCTCGGCAAACAGTAGCAGTGTACCACAGCCGTTGAGCGATGTTGCGTCGGGTGGCGAGATGTCGCGTGTGATGCTTGCATTGAAATCGCTCATAGCCTCCGAGACAAACCAACCTACGCTAATATTCGATGAAGTCGATACAGGTGTGTCGGGTGTCATCGCCGAGCGAATGGGACGTCTTATGCAGCAGATGGGTAGTGCCAATCGTCAGGTACTCAGTATAACCCACTTGCCACAGGTTGCAGCGCTTGGTGCCAACCACTATAAGGTTTATAAAGTGGAGACAGAAAAGGGAACAGTTACAAATATGGTAAAACTTGAACAGCAAGAACGTGTTCGTGAGATAGCGCAGATGATGAGTGGCGAAAGGCTCACCGATGCCGCTATGGAAAATGCTTCGTTGTTGTTGTCGCAATCATAAACAGAAAATAAACTATGGTAAGTTCAAACGAAATGATATTCGGCGTACGCGCCGTATTGGAAGCCCTGGAGGCTGGTAAAGAGGTTGATAAGATACTTGTAAAACGTGATATACAGAGTGAGCTCTCGCGCGAACTTTTTGCAGCTCTCAAAGGCCGTACAATCCCTGTGTTGAGAGTGCCAGTGGAGAAACTCAACCGCATAACACGCAAGAACCATCAGGGTGTTATTGCATATATATCGGCTGTGGAATATGCGAAGGTTGATACTCTTGTGCCTACATTGTATGAGGAGGGTAAGATGCCTTTCCTTGTGCTGCTCGATGGCATTACCGACGTGCGTAACTTTGGTTCAATTGCACGTACCTGCGATTGTGCCGGTGTAGATGCAATAATTCTTCCAGCCCACAACAGCGTGACAGTCAACGCTGATGCTGTAAAAACATCAGCAGGAGCTCTGCACACTCTCCCTGTTTGTCGCGAAAAGAATATCACCGAGACGCTCAAATACCTGAAGGAGTCGGGTATCCGTGTGGTATGTGCTACCGAGAAGGGTAAAATGAATTATACACAAGCTGATTTCACTGAGCCGGTTTGCGTTGTTATGGGTGCCGAAGATACAGGTATCCCGCACGAGCATCTTGCGCTTTGTGACGATTGGGTATCTATACCTCAGTTCGGAAACATCGAGTCGCTGAATGTTTCGGTGGCAACAGGTGTAATCCTTTATGAGGCTGTACGTCAGCGTCATTTGACCGATTGATTATGAGGAACCCTCTCTTCTTTCTCGCATTGTTGTTCGCTTGTGTTGTTGTATATGCACAGCCCAAGGCGGTTAAAGGCGTGTTTCCTTCGGTGGCAAGTATCGTTACCTATAAGAACGGTGTGCTTAAGGCCGATGGAACAGCTATGTTTGTTGGCGGTAACGGTGATGTGGTGGCATCGAGCAGGTTGTTTATCGGTGCCGACAGTGCAGTGGTCATCGACAACAACGGTAAGGCGCATCCTGTTGAACGTATTGTTGGCATAGACAATATGTTCGACTGCATAAAGGTGCGTGTATCCCACGAGAAGAAGATAAAGTATGTTGCGTCATCGGCAGCAAAGGTAAATGTGGGCGATGAACTTTATATGCTCACATATGGAGTCAAGAAGAAAGTGCTTGCCACGCCGTTCAAGGTACAGGACATTGATTCGGTATATTCTTTGCCCTATTATACTCTTGACCGTCCGGTACAGGAGCGTTACCTGTCTTATCCATTGTTGAACAGTAATGGTGAGTTTGTTGCGCTTATGCAACCCTCATATGCAAATGATACGGTAAAGAGCTATGCCATTGGTTCTATATTGGTGGCATCGCTTGCATCTACAACGAAGGACTATGGTAAAGGGTTCTATTCTGGAATGGGTATCCGTACCGCCTTGCCTGAAGCAAAGGACGATGCGCTATCATGTCTGTATATGCAGGCTATGATGGGTGACAGCACATCATGGCTCTGTGCTGTAAACGATTATATTGCATCGTTTCCGCAAAGCTATGAGGGTTATCAGTCGCTTGCCGAATACACAGCTATCTATTATCGCGACATGTCGCAGGCTGACAAGGCTTGGGAAAGGGCTCTTGCATTGGCCGATAATAAGGACGAGATATATTTTGGAAAGGGAAAAGTCATTAATGAGATTGTACAGAGCGGCGACTCTGTTTCCCATCCGATACTTTCATTCAACAATGCTCTGGAGCAGATTGACAAGGCTATATTGCAGAACAACCGTTCGCTTTATATAAACTATAAAGCCGATATGTTATACCGTATGCACCGTTTTGCCGAGGCTCTCGAGTGCTATGAGTTGCTTGCTTTGGGCGATATGCGAGGTCCCGAGGTCTTCGCCAAGGCTTCGCAGTGTCATGTTAATATGAATAATCTTAACAAGGCGGTTGAGTTGCTTGACAGTGCTGTAGCCTGTTTCGAAAACAAAGAAAAAGATGCCGCTGCATATATCCTTACACGAGGAATCATTAAATCATCGGCAAAGAGATACCGCGAGGCAGTGCAGGATATGAACCGTTATGAAGAACTTGTTGGTGGGCTTCTTGCTGCCGAGTTCTACTATATGCGCGAGCAAGCCGAGATTAACTGCAAGATGTATCAGCAGGCATTGAATGATATTGAAACGGCGTTGGCTATTGCTCCGGATAATCTTCTCTATTACCTTGAAAAAGGAATGCTCTGTTATCGCGTTAAATTGACCGATGAGGGTATAAGAACAATGGCAAAGGCTTGTGAACTTGCTCCCGATTTTGCCGATGCGCACTATCTCTTGGGGCGTCTGTATATGCAGCAGAACAATGCTCCAGAGGCAAGAAAATCGCTTGAAAAAGCAGAAATATTGGGACATTCCGACGCTCGTGTTCAGCTTGATAGTCTTGAGTAAAAACGATTAGCGATTAACGAAATTGTAGGGGCTGACCGGTGTGTCGGCATAATTTCTGCACTATAGTGGCAAAGATTGTTATATGTTCGTAGGGACACGGCATGCCGTGTCCGAAAAAAACATCAACAACAGCAAAAAACATCCGCGATACAAACGAAGCGGACACGGCACGCTGCAAAACGAGCAAAAAAACAGCAACAAGTAACACCTCGTAGGGACACGGCACGCCGTGTCCGAAAAAAACAGTTGCAATACCAAAAATTCGCACGACATCCAAACAAAACGGACACGGCATGCCGTGTCCCTACAAAGAGATATCAAAACGAATTCAAAAAACATTGCCACGCAATGCCAAGTGGGGATTAAAAAAAATTCCCCACAGAGCTCTGTGGGGAATTGCCTTGAAAAATGTCTTTTACTTTACAAAAACCTTTTTGCCATTAATAATATATAATCCTTTGCTTGAAGTGTCTACTTTTCTACCTTGTAAATCGTAGATAGCTTTTACAGCTCCGTTCTCACCTTTCACCTCGTCAATGCCTGTTGCAAAGTCATTGATTGCTTTGAGTGCAGCAGCTGAATCGAACTCACCTACAGGGATTATTGAACAAGAGTTACCGCCATCGGGGGTATTCCAACCGTCAATAATCATCTGCTGGCTGCCGAGTATGTAAAAGATCACAACGGAATGCTTGGCATGAGCAATCTTTTCGATTTTTAATAAACATAAAATATGGAGTTCAAGATATTCAATCGAGAGGTGAAAATATCGCGTAAGGAACAGGTAAAACTGA
>JAZRGV010000028.1:0-27952 GCA_045644465.1 Bacteroidaceae bacterium | reverse complement strand
ACTCACTCGATGACACAATATTATTACCCATAGGCAAGAAGAAGCTAAAAGTCATAATATCGCCATGAGCTGTTGCATTAGGAGTGTAAATCAATCTTTCAGCAATATACTTTGGTTTGTCGCCTCCAACCTTATCAGCAGGAGCTACAAGGAACATCAAATCTCCCACAACCTTATATTCTGCTTCATCATTTAAGATATATTCATTATTATCTCCTATTGGAAGAAAGCCTGTCAAAGAGGTTATACCATTCGCATTGAAGGTTTGAATCAACATATCATTCACTGTTTCCCCCTTACTGTCATTGCATACCCACATACCAACAATCTCATCAGCAAGGTCATTTGCACAGTAGTTGTAAACATAACGCTCGCCAGTGTCTTCGAAGAGAGAGAACGCCTGACCAGGGATGATGTCAAAGTGTCCTGTAAAGTTATCGTCATCCTCAAATATCATAGTGATATTGTTCTCTTTGACAGTAACTGTACCGCGTACATTCTCCCAATACTCACCGTCCTCAACGCCATAAGATACAGCAGAGCCATCGGCATTGATAATCAACGCCTCTGCGTAGTTTTCACTGATGTAAGTCCAAGTACCAACAAGGTCTGCACTATGGTCGTCATAGATGTGCTCAGGGTTGTTCTTGTCGCAAGCGGTGAAGAGCATTCCAACCGCCACAAGCATAAATAATAACTTTTTCATAACTGTTTTGTTTTTAATTGTTTATAACATTTTTTTGATATATATACACACGAAAAAAGGCACTACTGCCTATTACAAGCAGTAATGCCGAATATAACTTACAATTAGTTTTACAACTAATTGATTATCAACACTTTTAAATACGGGGGGGGGGTATTTTTAGCGTGCGATGCAACTGCCACACAAGAGGTGCGGTTTAAAGCATTGCAGTATGTCGCCAAAAAGTTATTCATTTCGCAAATTGTTCTATTTATGAGCACAAAAGTAACAATAATTTGAATACAATTTAACGCAAATAGTATTTTTATTATTCCGTTTTCAGTTTCTTTCTTTACATAGTTTTATCGCTATCCAAACAGCTACCGCTATATATGCAATTCCACCGATAATGCCTGTTGGCAGAGGACCGACAAAACGATTGACAAGTTCAAGAGAGGGAGTCTCAAGATAAGCGGAATAATTGTAGAAGAGCATTCCCAATGCTGCAGTGCCATTCATTGCTCCATGAGCCAAAGCTGCAGGCAGGCAACTTTTGGTGCTTAAGGTAAGATAAGAGAGCAATATGCCCGCGAAAATACAGAATACACACATTGCAACTATACCAAGCCAAGGATAACCGGAATAGCCGACTCCGTAATTGTGTCCTGCAACAATGATTGGCGCATGCCATAGGCCCCAGATAAAGCCTGTAAGCAGAGCTGCCGGCAAGAAATTCACACGCTGCACCACTTTTGGCAACAGATAGCCACGCCAACCCCACTCTTCACCAAGAGCCGGAATAAAGTTCAGGAATGGCGACAGAACCATAAGCACCATTGCAACAAGCATCATGCCTATTTTAGTCGTATCAGCTCCACGGAATTCTGCAAGTGAAAAATCAGAAGGAAAGCAGATGTAATAAGCCATAGCACCAATGAATGTCAATGCCATAGGCCCAAAGCTGGCTATGAGATAGTATTTAACGTTTCCGCGCAGATTTAAGCGCAACATCGAATTTTTAAACCCCTCACGGGTAACAAGACGAGTAAACAGGACCCCCAAAGCCGGAAAAAACATCATTGCTGCGGTAAGCATAGTATTTACAGCCGTCTCTTCATGAGACAAAGCCGCAACATCCCTGCCCAACATACGTGGCCATATCAAAAATATTGTCCACGCATAAGTGATTGCGAATGTAAAAACCAAGAATATGATAATTCTGCGAAAATCGGTCTTCTTCACAGCTTCCATAATATCAAATTCTGTTGTGTTTGTCGGGAATAATCACCTTTGGAGTGAAAGAGTGTGCCTCTTCGGGTGTCATTATTGCATAAGCCATGATAATAACCACATCACCGGGCTGGAACTTATGAGCCGCAGCACCATTGAGACATATAACACCTGAACCACGTTCTCCTTTTATAATATATGTAACAATACGTTCGCCGTTGCTATTGTTCACCACGTGAACCATCTCACCCTCAATCATACCCGACGCCTCCAATAAAGCCTCATCAATGGTTATACTGCCCATATATTGGAGGTTAGCCTCTGTCACTGTTGCACAGTGGATTTTCGATTTCAATACCTGTAACAACATATTCTGTTATTTATTCTTATATACTATATTATCAATCAAACGAACCTTACCACAGAAAAGTGCAATACATCCTACAACATAGTCGCTGTCATCCCACTCTGCTATCTCCTGCAATGTATTACCATCGACAATCTGATAATACTCCAATTCAAAGCCGGCTGTTTCGTTTATCACATTCTCTACATAAGCTTTTGTTGAAGCCAACGTGTTTGACTTGGCAAACTCAAGGCTCGCGAAGAGTGTGCGGGAAATTGTCAAGGCACGCTCCCTCTCCTCTGCCGACAACAAAGTGTTACGGCTACTCATTGCCAGGCCATCGTGTTCACGAACAATTGGACAACCAACAATCTCTACATCAAGAGAGAGCTGACGAACCATCTCGCGTATGATTGCCAACTGCTGAAAATCTTTTTCGCCAAAATAGGCTCTATGGGGTTCTACAGCATAAAACAGTTTGCTTACTATTTGAGCCACTCCATTGAAATGTCCCGGACGGAATGCACCTTCCATAACGGTATCAAGAGGAGCAAAAGAGAATATTCGGGTATCCTCTTCGGGGTACATCTCTTCAACGGTTGGCGCAAAGACAACATCTGCACCAACCTTTTCCAACAGATTGCAGTCGGCCTCCAATGTACGCGGATAGTTCTGCAAATCATTCTTATCATTAAATTGAGTAGGATTGACAAATACACTGACAACCGTAACATCATTCTCTGCAACCGAACGTCTTACCAAAGAAGCATGACCTTCGTGCAACGCCCCCATCGTTGGCACAAGAGCTATTTTTTTTCCATTCCTGCGAAATGAATCAAGAAGATTCTTCAGCTCTGTTTTTGTAGCAACAACTTTCATTTCAAGTAATATTTTATATCAAAAATATAGCTGTTTTTCATCTAAATTCCGAACTTGCCCTACGGAGATAAGCCATATTATTTTTTTCGGGATGCAAAGTAACAAACATTTAATCACAAAACGAAACAATAATTTAAAAATATTGCTTACACATAGAAATAAATAACATTCAAACGAATTTGCATTCATAATGGTAATACCAAAAAATTATTTCATTTTGTCACGAATAGGTTTAAAAAAGATGTAAAATTTGTCGATTTGGCATTTTTTTCGTAACTTCGCGACGCGTGAAATATATTCACGAATAATGAAGAGATGAAAGCAGAAAAGATTTTATTTATTACACAGGAAATTACACCGTTTGTTCCTGCATCGCCAATGGGAACATCTTGTCAGGACCTGCTACAAGCTATCCAGGACAAGGTTAAGGAAATCAGAACATTTACTCCACTTTGGGGAAATATAAATACCAGACGTAATAACCTTCACGAGGTGATACGACTTTCGGGAATGAACCTTATTATTGATGACACAGACCATCCGCTTATAATTAAAGTGGCATCATTGCAATCGGCAAGAATGCAGGTCTATTTCATTGAGAACGAGGATTATTTCCATAATCGTCTTATGATAACAGACGAAAACGGCAACGAATACAGCGACAACGACGAGCGTACAATATTCTTCAACCTTGGCGTTATTGAGGCTGTAAAGAAACAGCGTTGGTGCCCCGATATAATACACTGCACAGGTTGGATGTCCTCTTTGGTTCCTTTATATATAAGAAGTGCATACAAAGACGAGCCTTCGTTCCGCGATTCAAAGATTGTTATATCTCTCTTTGACGAGAATTACAAAGAGCCTTTCAGCGCAGAGTTCGCAAGAAAGTTGCTATGCAAGGATATGAGTATGGAAGACCTTGCCGGAATGGAAATCCCGACATCATACACCGACCTTGCAAAACTGGCAATAAGAAACTGCGACGGTGTGATAATAAGCAGCGACAACGTTTCACCGGAGCTGATTGAATATGCACAAGCTCAGGGAAAGGCGATACTTCCGAAACAAACAGCCGAAGAGGCCGGAAACAAAAGCTACGAATTCTACAACTCACTATTTGAGTGATAAAACAATAAAGCAACGTCACTTTGTGAGGTTGCTTTATTGATAAAAAGGAGTTAGGTTAACATCTATTAGAAAATCTTTTATAAATATCACATGAAAAGACTATCATGTTATTTATCGATAATAGCCGTTCTGCTCATATGCGCCGGATGTGATGACAATACAGGAAAAATTGGAAATTCCATTGTTCCCGACCAGGACCGCATAGAGGCCAGAACAGACACCTGCAAAGCAAGCAGCAGAACTATTATGGCATACAATTCGATACTGGCAAACACCAGCGATGTTTATTTGGGACAATACACTGATGAGGAGTCGGGAACAGTTTTCAACTCGAGCTTTATCACGCAATTCGCCTGCTCCGAAGATTTCATCTTCCCAGAAAAGGTTATTGGCGACACAGCCCTGTACACCACGCTGCGCTTATACTTCAAAGAATATTTGGGAGATTCTCTTAATGCTATGAAGTGCGAGATATACGAACTCGACAATACACTTGTTGAAGGCAAGCCATATTACACAGATATAACACCCGAGGATTTCTATGAAGAGGGTAAAGAGCCATTGGCCACCAAAACATTCAATGCCATAGACTACACCCAGCACGACACAATTATCAACGGCGACTATACAAGACATATAGAAATAACCTTGCCTAATAGTCTCGGTAACAGATTTTTAGACAAATTCTACGAGACAGACAGCAAAGGCGACAGTGTAGGAAGAACATATTTTGCGAATTCCGAAGCATTTATAAACAATGTATTCAAGGGCATATATGTAAAGTGTGCTCATGGCGACGGTACAGTCTTCAAGATATACCGCGCACGTCTCGACGTGGGATTCCAACGCTACATAAAAAGCAGTACAGGAATGCTTGACTCAATACAGACACTCTCTGCACCGTTCTACTCAAACAAAGAGGTGTTACAGGCAAACAAATTCGAGACAAAGGGCCTTGAGACACTTGCCGAGGAGACAAGCCACACATATATAAAAACACCGGCAGGACTATTCACAGAGGTTACACTACCTGTATTGGATGCAATTAGAGAAGATATAACAATCAACACCGCAAAGATAGCCTTTACCAAATACAACGAAGAGGCAAATACCATAAAAAGTGCGCCAAGCACTATACTTATGGTAAGAAAAAGCGAGATGAACCGTTTTTTTCTTAAGAACGAACTTACAGATGGAGAGTCATCATATCTGGCAACATTCAACAGCAACAATAACAAATACAGCTTCAGCAACATTGCAAACCTGTTGAGGCTATGCTACAATGAGTTTATGGAAGGTACGAAAAACGACGCCGAATGGGAAGCAAAGAACCCCGATTGGAACAAAGTCGTTCTTATACCTGTAAAAACAACTGAAGACTCTAACGGAAATGTAGTTAAAATAACACACGACACCGACATAAAGAGCATACGACTCCGCGGTGGAAAAGAGTACGAAATTCCCATTGAAATTATCTCGAGCAAATTCAATGACTGACAAAGCAAAAAAAGATGATGTTTTAGGACATCATCTTTTTTTGCTTTATGAAAAATTTGGCAAGGTGGACAAAAATTTTCCTTATTTGCTTATTTTCATACCATCGATAGAGAATCCTCTTAACAGATCGGCTATTGGCATACGTTTTTTTCCGGCAAGCTGTAGTTCAAGCAGTGACACGTAACCACCCTTCACAGCAACCTTTGCATAAGATTTGTTATCGGTGAGTAATGTTCCAACCTCAAAGTTATGTTCCGAGAACTCCTTTGCCACCGAATAAACCTTTACAGCAATAAGTTTACCTTCGGCATCGGATAGTTCAAGCCACGCAGCAGGATAAGGTGACATACCGCGAACAAAATCATAAATGCCACATACATCCTTTTCCCAATTTATTCGACACGTATCGCGGAATATCTTAGGCGCAGGTCGCAACTCCTGTTCTGTAGCAAACATTGTATCCTGTGCCACAGCTTTTACATCACCATGGACAATTGCTTCGACAGTACGCAACACAGTTTCACCACCTTGCAACATCAGTTTGTCGTGAAGTGTACCAGCATTGTCTTTTTCATCAATTGCAATAACATCACGATATATGACATCGCCTGTATCAATCTCGTGCTTTAGGAAAAAAGTTGTAACACCGGTCTCTTTATCACCATTGATTATTGCCCAATTTATTGGAGCCGCACCACGATACTGCGGTAACAACGACGCATGCAGGTTAAAAGTTCCAAGACGAGGCATATTCCATACGCTTTCAGGGAGCATACGGAAAGCCACAACAATCTGCAGGTCGGCACGCAATGCGCGCAACTCGTTCTGAAAAGCATCGTCTTTCAACGATTCCGGTTGCAACACCGGCAGCCCCTGCGATACAGCATATTGCTTTACGGGGCTCATCAAAAGCTGATTACCGCGTTTGTTTATCATCTTGTCGGGCATTGTAACAACACCCACTACCTCATATCCA
Source organism: Bacteroidaceae bacterium (assembly GCA_045644465.1). Taxonomy (GTDB): domain Bacteria; phylum Bacteroidota; class Bacteroidia; order Bacteroidales; family Bacteroidaceae; genus HGM04593. The sequence goes on along the minus strand of JAZRGV010000028.1, from coordinate 21,211 downwards.
CACGAATCATCTCCCTTTTGCTTCTCGACAAGACGACGCAAAGGCTCCACTGCAAAATCTGGGGTACCCAAATATACAATTCTAAGATTTTCCATTATCAATCAGAAGTAAATTCCAACAATGTTTTTCTATAAGCAGTGAATATTGCCGACTTTGAAATAAAACCGATATATTCACCCGTTATATCCTCTACAGGAAGATTCCATGCTCCGGTATCTTCAAATTTACGCATCACACTTTCCATAGGTTCTTCCACGCTCAATCTTTCGGGAACACCACGCATTAGCACAGCCACGCTATAACGGTGATACAACTCCTGACGGAACATTATATGACGCACATCGTCAAGGTAAAGTATTCCCACAAGACGGTTGCCTGCATCAACAACCGGGAATATATTACGTCTTGTCTTTGCAACCACCGATGTAAGAGCACCGAGGTCCATATCGGGGCTAATCTTCATAAAATCGCGTTCAATGACATCGGCCACTTTAAGGATTGTAAGAACAGCCTGATCCTTGTGATGAGTGATAAGTTCACCACGCTGTGCCAATCGTATTGCATAGATGTTATTACTGTCAAAAATTCGAACCGTAAGGTATGAGCATACCGACACTATCATCAACGGCAAGAAAAGCGAATATCCTCCTGTCAACTCAGCAATGAGGAATACACCTGTAAGCGGAGCATGAAAAACACCCGACATCAAGGCTGCCATTCCAAAAAGAGCAAAGTTCTTGTCCGACACCGAAACACCCCACCCCGTCATATTGCATAATGTGGCAAAAAGATAACCTGCCACGCATCCCAGGAACAGGCTGGGAGCGAATATACCACCACAACCACCGGCACAGTTGGTAACCGTTGAAGCAAAAGCCTTGAACAATACAATAAAGAACATATACAACAACAGAAACCTTGCATGGCCATAAAACAACGAGTTCTCGAGAATGATATTCTGCGAATCTCCGTTTATAAGCTGGTTGATTGTTTCATATCCCTCACCATATAATGGCGGAAAAAGGAATATAAGAACACTTAATATAGAGCCACCTATTGCCAATTTGTAATAGGGATTGGCAATTTTCTTGAATTGCTTTTCAATAGCCGTAGTAACATGCGTGAAATATAGCGAAACCATACCACAGACAATACCAAGCAAAATAACATATGGTACACGGGCTAAGTCAAAAGCATCCTGCATGTGGAACTCGAAAGTTGCTTCTGTTCCCATCAGTATATAAGACAATGTTGCGGCTGTTACACTCGAAATAAGCAATGGCAACAACGACGACATTGTAAAGTCTATCATCAGCACCTCTATTGTAAAAACAAGACCGGCTATAGGAGCTTTAAAGATTCCCGACACAGCCCCTGCTGCACCACAACCAATAAGCAACATCATCACCTTCTTCTCCATCTTGAAGAGACGGCCCAGGTTTGAACCAATGGCAGAACCTGTCATTACAATAGGCGACTCGGCACCGACAGAGCCACCAAAACCAATGGTGATACCACTGGCTATCAAAGACGACCATGTGTTATGAGAGCGTATCTTTCCCTTACGGCATGAGATTGCATAAAGCACCTTTGTTACACCATGGCTTATATCATCGCGCACCACTTTGCGTATAAAAAGACCTGTAACAAAGATACCTATAACAGGATATACAAGATATAACCAGTTGAACGTCTGCGCATCGAAGCCACTGGTGAGAAAATGCTGTATAAAATGAATCAAATGCTTTAGAGCAAAAGCAGCCAAGGCTGAAAGCACACCCACTATCAGACTAAGTATCAGTATAAAGTGGTTCTGCGATATATGCTTTTCACGCCATGCTATAAAACGTTCAAGCAATCCTTTGTCTTTTGCATTCTCCATTATTCCCTTATTATTGTAACTGTTCCGTTCTTTGTCAGTTTAATTATGCTCGAAGATTTTGCCTTTCCGAGCTCCTGTTGCTTGTAATTAACCACATAATCCACTGCATCAATAATTTCGGCACTTATCTCGCTGAAATTGTTGGGAGTTGGTTCACCACTTACATTTGCCGATGTCGAAACCACAGCCTTCTGAAAACGATAGCACAATTCCTTGGAAAACAGTTCCGACGTAACTCTTATGCCAACGCTGCCATCTTCGGCAATAAGATTGGGAGCAAGATTTCTTGCACCATCATATATTATTGTAAGCGGCTTTGTTGTCAGTTCTATCAAATCCCATGCCACAGCAGGCACATCACCTACATATCGTGCAAGACGGTCGGCACTATCAACAAGCAACAGAAGTGCCTTGCTGTCCTGACGTTTTTTTATCTCATACACGCGCTTCACCGCCTCTGGATTGGTTGCATCGCATCCTATTCCCCATACAGTGTCGGTAGGATAAAGAACTACACCACCCTTACGCATTATTTCGACACATTTCTTTGCCTCGTCAGCTATTGTACCCATAACGTGCTGTTTTAGAATTCACTGGTAAAATGGAAACGGATAGACTTAAAATCGTTCTGCGCCATCTGCAACACATAGTTACTGTCGGCCAAGAAAACATCTCTTCCCTCGATATCCTTTGCCATATACTGATATTTACGTTTCTTGAACGCCTCAAGTTCAGCAGGATCATCACTCTCTATCCAGCAGGCTTTATACAGGTTCACCGGCTCCCAACGACATTTTGCATTATACTCGTTCTCGAGACGGTACTGAATAACCTCGAACTGCAACTGGCCTACTGTACCGATGAGTTTACGGCCATTATGCTGATTGACAAACAACTGCGCCACGCCCTCGCCCATAAGCTGGTCGATACCCTTTGCTAGCTGTTTGGTCTTCATAGGATCGGCATTCTCTATATATTTGAACATCTCGGGCGAGAAACTTGGCAATCCTTTGAAATGCAGAAGCTCGCCTTCGGTTAAAGTGTCGCCAATCTTGAAGTTTCCGGTATCGGGCAAACCGATTATATCACCGGGATAGGCCTCTTCGATTGTGCTCTTGCGCTGCGCCATAAACTGTGTTGGAGAAGAGAAACGCAAATCCTTGCCCAAACGAATGTGGCGATAAGGGGTATTACGCACGAACTTGCCCGAACAAATCTTACAGAATGCCACACACGAACGATGATTTGGGTCGATATTAGCTGTTATCTTGAATATAAAACCTGTAAACTTGGAATCTTCGGGCGACACCATACGTTCTACAGCCTGCACAGGACGTGGGCTTGGTGCAATCTTTACAAAGCAGTTAAGCAATTCTTCTACACCGAAATTGTTGAGTGCCGAGCCAAAGAACACCGGAGCAACCTTTGCATCAAGATAGTCCTGAACATTGAATTCGGGATATACACCATCAACAAGTTCCAAATCGGAGCGCAATTTCAATGCCAAATCATCACCGATGTTACGGTCAAGTTCGTCACTGTTTATATATATCGCCACCTTTTCTGTAACACGTTGCTTGTTGGGAGTAAAAAGATCGAGTTTCTGCTCATATATGTTATACACGCCCTTAAATCTTGCACCTTGGTCTATTGGCCAACTGAGTGGACGCACTGCTATCTGCAACTCACTTTCAAGTTCGTCGAGCAACTCGAACGGATCGCGACCTTCACGGTCCATCTTGTTAACATATACGATAACAGGTGTGTTACGCATACGACACACCGACATAAGCTTACGAGTCTGTGTCTCTACACCCTTTGCGCTATCTACAACTATGATAACGCTGTCAACGGCCGTAAGAGTACGAAATGTATCCTCGGCGAAATCCTGGTGACCCGGGGTATCGAGAATATTTATTTTATACCCCTCGTAATCAAACTCCATCACAGAGGTTGTAACAGAGATACCGCGTTGCTTCTCAATCTCCATCCAGTCGGATGTAGCAGTCTTTTTTATTTTGTTTGATTTTACCGCACCGGCAACCTGTATCTGTCCACCGAACAACAGGAGTTTCTCGGTTAGTGTTGTTTTTCCGGCATCGGGGTGCGATATGATAGCAAATGTTCTTCTACGTGCTATTTCGTCTTGTATATTACTCATTATTAAGTGTTTTATCGTTTCTTAAATCAATCATTCCTCACTGTCGAGATCCAGGCGTCCTTCCTCTTCTTCCTTGAAATAGAGCGACAGCATAGAGATGAATTTTCCTATTTCCGAAGTGGCTTTTAATGTCTCTTCATTCATTTCTCTTTTTTGCAGTTTCATCAACCACATCATATACAATGCATCAAAGCAATTTTCCAATTCACTCTTGTTTCGGCCTTCGCTTTTTGTACGGAACTCCACTATAAACGGCAGAGCCTTATAGTAGGCTGCCGAATAGAATGGCACCTTAGGCGACTTTAAAAGGCGCTGATGCAAATCGGTCAGATTAATTATCACATTCTTATTTATCTGAAGATGTCCTTTCTCCTTGACACTCTCCTGACGCATCATCTCTATAAGGTTCTCGTACCACTGATAAAGTTCTTTTGATGCAACCTCATCAAGCCCATATGGCTGAACCAAAGTAGTATGAACCTTCTCCATAGACAATTCATTGGCACGTAACAAATCCTCAACCTGCCACATATACAGCAGATACTCCGCTATATTTTTCTTTCGAAGTTCTCTTGAAATAAACAAAGCAATATTTTTTTAGAAATAGTTTCTTAATGTAGCGACCAGATACCGGTGTAAATCAATATCGCACCAATCAATGAACCAGTCATAACGGCTGCACCTATAACACGATTAATGATTCTTATTCCACGAACATCAAAACGTGCTCTCAATTTGCTGACCACATATGTTATAAAAAGCCACCACAACATTGCACCACCGAATATCGACAAATAGCCGATACACTGCATAAAGAACGATTGCTCCGGCAACATGAAGTTGAATGGTGTGAACAGACCCAGGAAAAGTAAAATTATTGTAGGATTCGACAAAGTAATGAAGAAACCGGTTATTCCGTTATGGAGCAAACTACTCTTGTTATGGCTCACATTACGAGTATTCTTCATAGGATTTGTACGGAATGTATGCAAACCGAATATAAACATTATTGTTGCGCCTATTATCTGCATCCAAAACAAGGCCGTTTTATTGTTTATGATATCGTACAGGAACGACAATCCATACCCTGTCAACAAGGCATACAAAATATCGCTCAATGCGGCACCTGTACCGGTAACCAAACCGTATGCACGACCTTTATTCAATGTGCGCTGAATACACAACACGCCAACAGGCCCCATTGGAGCTGATGCCACAATACCAATTATCATTCCCTTGATAACAATCTCAAGGGTTGTTATTTGCGACACTAACTGTTGAAACAAATCGTTTATTTCATTCATAATGCAAAGTTGTCATTTTTTTATGAAAAAACACCTATTCAACGACACTTTTTTTAACAACTTTAACCCGTTGGCTAAAAAAACACTATTAGAAGCAGCTATAATCTCACAGCATAAGTTACATATCCTGCAAATCTGTCGAAGAACTCCTTCTCGATAATACTGAAATAACGATATCGGATACCCCTGAAACAGCAAGACATATTCCTATAACTACCGTTGCCGTAGATATAACATCAAACGGATTAAACAATACTACGACCGACACCACTGCCAACAACAAAGGCATCACCAGCAATCCCAACCCTCTCCTCTGCGAAGCATATAACGAAAATACGAGAAACAGCTGGAATAACGAGAAGCATAACAATGCCAAGGCAAGCACTATTACTATAAACTCAAGAAATGCAACCGGGTGCAACATCAGTAGAACTCCGAAAACAATTGAGCCCATATTTATGACAGACATCATATACAAAGGGAAAAGAGCCGTCCTTTTCCGTGCCATATACAAATTCACCAAAGAGATTGTTGCCGGCAAGAAAAAGACCGCACCAAGCACGCGCACAAGGAAAGGCATAGCGCTATCTCCCAAAGAAATCAGCAACACGCCTACCAAAGCGACAAGAATACCTCGAAGCAAACCATTAATCATACTCAAAAAAATCAGTACTATAATATAACACCAAAGACACCTCTTTTGTATGCACAAAACACTACAAACCGCTAATTAACATTACCTATCAGAGAAACCGCTTGTCTTATTCACATTCCGAGGGCAATGTTGCCTTTATTTTAACAATTCTATGTCTGTCCTTTTGCACAACCTCAAATAACACGCCATTACACTCTATCTTTTCGTGCAGAAGAGGGAATTCTCCTTTTACTTCGAGCAGAAGACCGGCCAAGGTATCAGCCTCGCCCGAAACAGTCTCAAAGTCGTCGCTGTCGAGTGATGTAATCTTGTAAAAGTCCGAAAGCATCGTTCTGCCATCGAACAGATACACCTTATCATCCAGTTGCTCATACGAAGTATCAGCGTCGTCAAACTCATCATTGATTTCGCCAACAATCTCCTCTATGATATCCTCGAGTGTTATCAAGCCCGAGACACCTCCAAACTCATCAACAACAATCGCCATATGCACCTTTACAGCCTGGAAATCGCACAACAAATCATCGATTTTCTTTGTTTCGGGCACGAAGAACGGCTGACGGACAAGTGACTGCCAACGAAAAGTCTCACCCCTGTCAAGATGCGGAATAAGGTCTTTAATATACAAGACACCACGAATATCGTCCTGCGTCTTTCCATATACAGGAATACGGGAATAGGCATTTTCCGCAGCACATTTAAGAACCTCGGAATATGGCGCACGAATATCAAGCATAACCATATCAAGACGCGAGGTCATTATATTCTTTACTGTTTCATCACCAAAACGTATAATACCCTCAAGCATCTTTTTCTGCTCGCCAATCTCCTTATTATCGGTCATCTCGAGAGCCTGCTCCAATTCATCAACCGAAAGAAGATGGTTCTTCTTAGAAACAAGACGCTGAGTAAAAGTCGTAGAACGGACAAGCAATTTTGCAAAAGGAGACAACAAGAGCGATAGCAAGTAGAACCCATTTGAAGAAAAACGGGCAAACTTCATAGGATTGCTCTTTGAATATATCTTTGGCATTACCTCACCGAACAATAACAAGAGGAACGTCAAAACGACTGTAAGCAACAAGAACTCAAGCCACTCGGCATCCATACCAAAATCAAAGATGCTCAAGAAGAAATAGTTCAACAACATAACGATTCCGACATTTACAAAATCGTTAACTATAAGAATTGTTGCCAACAGCTTATCCGGTTCGCCTATCAGTTTCAAGATTCTACCGTCACGCGACGAGTTACTTTCGCCAAGTTCATCAATATTTTCACGTGACAAAGAAAAAAAGGCAATCTCCGAACCGGACGCAAACGCCGAGAACATCAGCAGAAGCACAGCCAACACAAGAGCCACAATGGCACTCACCGATGGCGCATTAACACTAACCTCCGGCAATGAAAATAAAAAAGTCTGCGTCAGAGCAGGAATATCTATATCCAAATCAGATTAAATTTAAGTTATTAAAACGGAGCACCAGAAGGTGTGTTGTCTGCTACAGGCGCACCGGCAGTTCTCGAAGAAAGCATCTCCATCGATTCGGCAAGAATCTCTGTACGATAACGACGGATACCATTCTGATCTTCATATGTATTTGTTCTTATCTTACCTTCGATGTATATACGATCGCCCTTGTGTACATATTTCTCAGCAACCTCGGCCAAACCACCCCAAAGAACAACATTGTGCCACTCTGTGCGCTCGGGTACCTGTGTACCATTCTGCAATGTATAAGCACGCTCGGTTGTAGCCAAAACCAGGTTTGCTACTGCTACATTTCTATCAAGATGACGTACATCGGGCTCTTTGCCTACATTTCCTATTAGAATAACTTTATTAACAGACATACAAATTACTATTAAGTTTATTTTTGCAAAAATACATAAAAGGGCGGAATAATCAGGCATTATTCCAAAGGAAATATATAATTACAGCATAGATTGCTTGCAAAAGAAGCAAAAGCCATAAAACAAACCAAACAGCAAAGCCTGAATAAAGAAAAATAAAGCAACGAAAACAACTCCCACACTTCTAAGTTTTAACAACTCTAACAAGCCTTTTATTTCAAACCATTTACATTTTTAGCAATATTTTACCAAAAAAAAGGACTTAAATTTCGGAGATAGCAAAAAAAGCTATATATTTGTAGTCCGAAAAGTGATTTTACATAAAAAACAACATAAATTCACAGAGAAAGATGACAAAAGCAGAGATTGTAAACGAGATTGCGAAGAAGACGGGGATTGAAAAATCTGTAGTATTGACAACTGTAGAGTCTTTTATGGACGTTGTAAAGACATCATTGGCTAACCAAGAGCCTGTATATTTGCGTGGATTCGGTAGCTTTATCATAAAGCATAGAGCAGAAAAAACCGCACGCGACATACACAAAGAGAAGTCTATTACAATTCCAGCACATAACATACCGGCATTCAAACCAGCAAAGACATTTGTAAGCGAAGTAAAAAAATAATAGTTATTAATTAATAAATTTTTTAACCATGCCTAGCGGAAAAAAGAAAAAAAGACATAAAATGTCTACGCACAAGCGTAAAAAAAGATTGAGAAAGAACAGACATAAGAGCAAGTAAGCTCGTCTGTAGTAAACACACAAAAAACAAACTTGCAAGGAGAGTTAAAAAGACTTCAAGTTTGTTTTTTGTTTTAAGGTAAAAGGGTTCGCCTCGAAAGGAGCCCTACTAAATCAAAATATAAAGAATTGTGACAAGCGAACTAATTGTAGATGTTAACTCACAGGAAATCTCTATTGCCATTACCGAAGAGAAGCAATTAGTTGAGTTCCAAAGAGAAAAACAGACAGACACATTTTCAGTAGGCAATATATATCACGGTCGTGTAAAGAAAATCATGCCGGGACTGAATGCCTGCTTTGTTGATGTTGGTTCCGAGAAAGAAGCATTTCTTCACTATTCCGATTTAGGTCCACAATTTTACTCTCTTCAAAAATATTTAAAACAGGTCACAAGTGACCGTAAAAAGAGTTTCCCGATAGCAAAGGCATCAATAATGCCCGAAAAGAAAAAAGAGGGAAACATTGCCGAAGCATTACAGACCGGACAAGAAATTCTGGTACAGGTTACCAAAGAGCCAATTAACACCAAAGGGCCAAGACTTACTTGCGAGTTGTCGTTTGCAGGACGTTTTCTGATACTCATTCCTTTTGAAGATAAGGTCTCGGTATCGTCAAAAATAAAGTCTCCCGAAGAACGTACACGTCTTAAACAGTTGATGCAGAGCATCAAGCCTAAGAACTTTGGCATAATTGTACGCACAGTGGCAGAAGGCAAGAAAGTTGCCGAGCTTGACAGCGAACTGCACACACTTGTAGGTTATTGGGAAGAATTGGTAAACAAAGTACAGAAAAGTACAAAGCCGCCCACAGTTATACACGAAGAGACAGACAGAACATTAGCTCTCCTGAGAGACCTCTTTAACCCATCGTATGAAAGCATTCACGTAAACGACATTGAGGTATACAAGAGAATAAGAAACTACGTCTCGGTAATAGCACCCGAGAGTATTGATATCATCAAACTGTATCGTGGCGAGTTACCTATATTTGACCACTTCGGCATTACCAAACAGATTAAATCATCGTTCGGACGAATTGTTTCGTTCAAAGGCGGTGCATATCTTGTCATTGAACACACCGAGGCTCTGCACGTCGTTGATGTAAACAGCGGCAACAGAGCACGTAACAACGCCAGTACCCAAGAGGAAAATGCTCTTGAGGTTAACCTTGGAGCTGCAGACGAATTGGCACGTCAATTACGTTTAAGAGATATGGGCGGCATCATTGTTGTAGATTTCATTGACATGGACAAAGCAGAGCACCGCCAGGCGTTGTACGAAAGAATGAGCACAAATATGGGACGCGACAGGGCAAAACATAATATATTGCCATTGAGCAAGTTCGGTCTCATGCAGATAACACGCCAGAGAGTGCGCCCGGCAACCAATATGGAAGTTGAAGAGAGTTGCCCCGTATGCAACGGCAAAGGCAAGATACAGCCATCGGTACTATTTACCGAAACATTAGAGAGTAAAATTGAAACAATGGTAAAAACCATTGGCTTGAAAAGATTCAAGTTACACGTACACCCTTATGTCGCATCCTACATTAAAAAGGGAATATTCTCACTTTACAGAAAGTGGCAGATGCGATATGGAATAGGCATTCGTGTCATCCCCGACCAAAGACTGGCATACTTGGAATATCATTTCTACGATAGATCCGGTAACGAGGTTGATATGAAAGAGGAATCAGAAATGAAATGATTTAACCCTAAAAACAAAGAGTGAGATTGTTATCTCACTCTTTGTTTTTATATATATGGTATTATCAGATACCCATAGCCTCTTTCATTGCAGCTATAGTAGCATCGGCCTTTGCAACTGCATCGGCATAGCAGTTACGACAACCCATCTTACCTTTAGCCTCCATATAGAACTTAATTTTTGGCTCAGTACCTGAAGGGCGCACAGAGACTTTGTGACCGCTCTCGGTAAAATACTGTAACACGTTTGATGGCTCAGGCATATCAATATCTGTTACATTGCCTTCAGCATCGGTCTGCTTCATAGCCTTGAAATCCTTGTAGCAAACAACCTTCTCGCCAGCCATTTCCTTGAGAGGATTAGCGCGGAAGTTCTCCATCATCTGGCGAATCTCGTCTGCACCACTCTTACCAGGCTTAACAACATTTACAGTAATTTCTTTTGAGAAGCCATACTCAACGTATATATCCATAAGCATCTGATAAAGGCTCTTGCCGTTATCCTTTGCCCAAGCGGCAACCTCTGCAGCCAAGCTACAAGCTGAAACAGAATCCTTGTCGCGGCAGAAATCCTCGGCCAAGAAACCAAAGCTCTCTTCACCACCGCCAATATATTTTGCAATACCTTCGTTGTCACGAATTACTTTGGCAATCCATTTGAAGCCGGTGTAACAGTCGTACATCTTGATATTGTTCTTCTCGGCAATCTCTTTGATAACCTCTGTTGTAACAATAGTCTTTACAACGAACTCATTGCCGGTCATCTTACCCAAAGCACGATACTGTGTGATGATATAATAGAGGAATATCAAACAGGTTTGATTACCGTTCACAATAACCCATTCACCTTTGTCGTCTTTGCATGCAATAGCCAAACGATCGGCATCAGGGTCGGAAGCCATTACCAAGTCGGCATCAATCTCCTTAGCAAGGTTGATAGCCATTGTCATTGCCTCAGGGTTTTCTGGATTAGGCGAAACAACTGTTGGGAAGTTTCCATCCTTAACCATCTGAGCCTCAACACAGTGAATATTCTCAAAGCCCCACTGGCGCAATGATGCAGGAATCAACACACGTCCACAACCGTGAATAGGAGTATATACAATCTTCAAATCCTTATGGCGTGCAATGACATCGGGAGCGATAGAAAGTGTATGTACCTCATCAAGGAACACTTTGTCAACCTCTTCACCAATAACCTCGATGAGAGCCGGATTACCTGCAAACTTAATATCTTCGACCTTAACATTCTCAACATTCTTGATTGTGTTAACATCGTGTGGAGCAAGCATCTGTGCTCCGTCGTCCCAATATGCCTTGTAACCATTATACTCTTTAGGATTATGGCTAGCTGTGATATTCACACCGCTCTGGCAACCGAGATGACGTATCGCAAAAGATATTTCAGGTGTTGGGCGCAAATCCTCGAACAGATAAACTTTTATACCATTTGCCGAGAAGATATTGGCTGTTATCTCTGCAAACAAACGGCTGTTGTTACGACAGTCGTGGCCAACAACAACTGAAATCTGCTCCAAATCCTTAAAGCACTCATTAAGGTAGTTTGCCAAGCCTTGAGTAGCCTTACCAACGGTGTAGATATTCATACGGTTGCTGCCGGCACCCATAATACCACGCAAGCCACCGGTACCAAACTCCAATTCACGATAGAAAGCATCAATCAGAGGTGTCTTGTCCTCATTGTCGAGCATTGCCTGAACTTCTTTGCGAGTCTCTTCGTCATAATTGGGAGAAAGCCACTCTGTAGCTTTTTCCGTAACCATTTTAATCAATTCCTGGTCCATAATATGTTTGATTTAAGTATAAATATACAACAATTTAAACAAAGTCTTTTACCAATAAATCATTAATTTATTGCAAGTAAAAAACAAAACATACAAACTTACACAATTAAATGGATTTTGCAAAATATTCCGTTACTTTGAATTAATTTCGGGTACCAAATATCTGTCACCAGTCTCTTCTGCAATCTTCTTCCAAAACTCTTTGGGGTAACCCGGACGAACTATTTCATCGACAAGACCTGTGTTTGAACGCTTTATTTTACCACTTTCCTCTTTCTTAACAACAAAATCATTGTACTTTACAATCACCTTCTCACCAAACTTTTTCCACTCTTCCAAAGCAAGTTCTGCGCTGTTACAAGTAAAATCGGTAAGTATGTTTACTGCATATTTAGGAGACTCTTTTATTGCCAAAAGAGCATCAGCCTCAACCTTACGGCTCTGTTCATAGATTCTGCCTTCAAGTTCACTCTGAACCGCGCGCATATCATCTATAACCATAGAATACTTGGGGTATATCATATTAGAAACCCAGTTGAATACCCAAAACGATGATTTCCAAGAGAACTCTACCGGGTCGGCATAACGTGCTGAATAACACTGAGGCACTATTGTTGCACAGCAATACACCGGTGTATATACAACCATATTTGCATCGTCAGTACCAAACCACATAACACCACCAACGGCATCGGGCATAAATGAACGAAGTTGTGCCACAAAAGTGAACGCAGTCTGGAAGGTTGAAATAGGACGCTCGTTAAAATACTCCTTACCATCGACCTCGCAACTTAAAGGTGATACACGATAAGGCATTTTAAACGGACCTGCACCCAAATCATTAGTTATATCAAAAGGTGTACCTTCATAATGGTCTCTCATTCCTTTCTGAACATCCTGCAGTGTGAGAGGAGCTTTTGGCTTGAAGTAAAGAGGCATGGGCTCAGCCGTTGCATCACCCGATACCCACGGAATGTATTTGCTCATATCAGCATCGGCAAACATATTAAAAAAACTCCATGCACGTGCATCACAATAACGCAAGCCACCGAAATCGGCCGGACAATATGCTGCTGCAAAGTCAAAATCGGCATCCGAGCCACTATAATACCCCATCTTGCGGGCAAACTTAACAACATCCTTTGAATATAGGACATTCTCTTTGTCCTTCATATTAAACTTGCGTATTCTTGCCTGATTGGCATGGGCTGATATACAATCATCAGGAATACGAACAGCCACCCATACAGCACCTTTTTCTACATTTCCTTTACCAATGAGCTCTAGAACCCATACTTCGTTCGGGTCGGCAATAGAAAAACTTTCACCACTGCTGTAATATCCATACTCCTGTACAAGCGATGTCATTACATCAATAGCCTCGCGAGCTGTCTTTGAGCGTTGCAAAGCGATATACATCAAACTGCCATAATCTATTATACCGGTTGTATCAACAAGCTCAGGACGACCGCCGAATGTTGTTTCAGCTATAGCTACTTGATGTTCGTTTATATTACCAAGAACATTATATGTTACACGTGCTTCGGGTATCTGTCCCAGAAAAACACCTGTATCCCAATCATACACATCGCGCATTGCGCCCTGAGGATACGTTGCTGCAGGGAAATGAGCTACAAAGCCACTCATACCATAACTGTCGGCACTATATGATATAAAAACCGAACCATCGGCCGACGCTTTTTTTCCAACCAGAAAATTCGTACAGGCACTACCTGCAAAAACAGCAAACAACATCGCCGACAAACTCAAAATAAATCTTCTCATGTTTTATCTTATTTTAATTATTTATATTCTATTTCCTTTTCATAAATAGCCTCATTGCCACATTTGTCTGTTGCAACAAAACGCAAGCGATGCGCACCATGTGCTACATTCTCCTTTTTAAAATCCAATGTGAATTCCGAATTCTTGCTACTATATTCAAACAGCACAAACTTGCCGTCTAATGTGCCTTTGAAGCTCTTCAATGAAGTCTCGTTCTCTTCGAGCGATAGTATCATTTTACCACTTGACAACCATTTTTCCTCGTCAACAGGCAACAATACCGGTGGAACTGTATCTACCATCACCTCGTAAGAGCCAAGAGTTGTTATGGCGGCTGTTATCCAGCCATTGGCATACACACCACCAACAGAGGAGGTATCTCTGGGTTCAAGGTGTCTTATATAAAGTTTGGAGTGATCAACAGGTAACTCGCCACCAACCCAAAAGGATATTTTAGCGCCTTTAAGCATTGAATAAACAGTATCGGACAAGCTGTAGCGCCATGTTATTCCGTCACCCTCGTTAAGCCTGACATTCAAAAACGCATCTTCAAAAAGCACCCCCTTGGGCACATTCAAACGCATACCTATGTGCTCCACTCTGTTGTTGGCTTTACAATACAATGCATGCGTATATGCAGCCGGTGCAGGTATCTCACTCTTTTTGCCACGTACTATAAAAGAACAGACGGTTGTATTGCCATGATAATCACTCAAACGACATTCTATATTGTAGTCTCTCTCCTCGTTCACCAACAACCAGCCTTTGTTTTCATCTGTATCCAACAATCTCAATGAATTATTCTCCGATACAAACATCTTCTGAAACCACTCCCCTTCATTGTACAAGCGTCCGTAATCGAGCCAGGCATTGATAAGCAGGTCCTCATCAAATGAGAAATTATTCATTGTGGAAGAAAAGCAACATTCGCCATCAACAATAAGTTCCATTTTGCGAATGCCGTATTTGTTGCCGGTACCATCCATATAATCCAATGCCTTGACACCAAAGCCAATAGCGCCCCAAGCCTCAATATTACCACAAAGTGTGTCGCCAGCAACATCATAAACACGAGATGCAGAACTACCAAACAATGCACCACATCCGCGCTGCGGATATACCGATATTGCATGAATGCGTGGCGCACGCGTGTCAAGCAGTTTGTCCTTATAAAAAGCCATAGGATCGTATAGCTCATTTCCTTTGGCATCGCGTATCTCGAAATGCAGATGAGGACCAAATGAATAACCACTGTTCCCTGCATAGGCAAGGAAATCGCCCTGCTTTACACGAAACTCACTGGGCGCAAACCAAAGGTTGGTTCTAAAAACCTCGTTTTTGTATTGATAATCCCTTATACGCTTATCTATTCCGTCGGGGAAACGGTCAAGATGGGCATATACGGTCATATATCCGTTATCGTGCATTACATAAAGCGCCTTTCCATAGCCGCCGGGAGTAACAGCAGCACGACATATATAGCCATCGGCAACACACCTGATGGGCTTACCCACAACACCCTGTGTCTTAAAATCGACACCGGAATGAAAATGGTCGGTACGCAATTCTCCGAAGTTTCCGCTCAAATAAAGCGGAAAATCAAAGGGCGACACAAAAAGAGAATCGGCATACTGTGCAAACGACACGAAGGCTCGCATGCATACAAAAAAAGGTACAATTATATATTTGACAACAATATTCATATTAACGTTTCAACTTAAGACGTTTCAATATTTTATTGAATATATCTCCGTGACGTGAAAGAAAATATATTGAGAATAGAACCGATAATATAACTACTACCAAAGAGCATACCCACGCCAACAAACCATCTACAAGGAACAAAGCGCAGAATAACGTAAGAGCTAAAACCAGGCTCACCACAGCATAGCCGATGGCTCTTGACGACAATCTGAAGCCATATCTAAAATATGAAATTGAGAATGCCACCATAAAATCGAGCAATCTTGCAAGCAACATTCCAAATCCTATACCCACAAGCCCAAGACAATGGTATCCCAAAACAACAAGTGCCACATTTACAACGTTATACACCGTTTCTTGCAACATAAATATCACAACATCACCTTTTGATAACGGCATAAAAGATATTGGATACGTGAGTATATGGAAAAGAAGACCAAACATTGCCAGTTGTGTCATTCCCACCGCAGGCAAAAACTCTACAGTGTAGAGCATTGGCAACAGCAATGGTAAAAAAGAAATTACAAACAATATGACAGGAGTCTGCACAAGCAGATGCACCTCAATCTGTTCATTTACCATACCATTACGCAGTGCAACATTTCCAAACGAACCGGCAAGACGCGGATAATACTCTGAATCGAGCGCAGCAAACAACACGGAGGGCAACATCGATAACAACAGATAGCCAGCAGAGAACAATCCCAGCTCCGACTCTCCACCAATATCGGATATGCTGCTGTATATAAACCACACAGAAAAAGATGTCAATATTGTTGTATATATGTAGCCGGCACCTAACCTGAGCATTTCAACGCCATCCCGCAACAGGCGCAACGAGAATGGTGCAACCTTATAAGGGTATATCCTGACTGTACTACACAAGACTCCAAACATTTGAAACAAAGCAACAATCAGTATGGCAGGCAGGATACCATTGATACCCCATAAAAGATAGAGAGGTACCGACACCAATAATGCAACGACAGAAGTCCACAACGTATATAATGCCAAAGCGTTAAGCTGTCGCACACCTCGTAACACCGCAACCTCTCCACCGGCGACCGCCATAAAAAGAAGTGTTGGAGAAAGCGACACAAGATACCATAAAGAATACTCTTCTCCATCGGACATATACTTCATTACCAACGGAGAGAAGAGAACAAACAGCAACATTCCAACAAGACCTGTCAACAATGCTATGCTTCGAGTTACCTTAACATAATGAGTAACATCTTTGGATGTGGTATTCTCATAAACATCGGATAATTTGCGTACTGCGCTATAGGAGAGGCTCAAATTTGTGCAATCGCTGAACATCTGTACTGTGCGGCTGTAAAGTCCAATAAGACCAATACCCACAGCACCAAGCAGCTTTGAAGCCACCTTGTTACGCAACAGATTGACAAGCAACGAAATACCCTGTGCCCCACCTAAAAGGCCAAGATATTTCACAACCTGCCCGTACTCGCTTGCAATATTATTATTTTTCTGTTTGTTATTCATTGAATCCATTAAAACATACACACAAGAAAGGCGTATCTTTTTTATCTTTGCGAAGATAGCAAAAAAACAGTTAAAAAGGGCAGTACAAAAGATAAAAGCTTATATATTTTTATTATAATAATTTATAGTAAATTATATAGTTATTTTGTACCTTTGCACATATGCGTAAAGATACACTTGCATATAGTGTGAAATATTCACGTTTTTTATATCGTTTCACATTAACAGGATGCCATCTTTACACAAAACGGCAAATACCACAACAATAGAGATGAAATTAAGTATCATAGTTCCGGTTTACAAAATAAGACGCTATTTGCAGAGATGCATTGAGAGCATACTGCAGCAGACTTATACCGACTATGAGCTTATTCTTGTAAACGATGGTTCACCCGACGGATGTGGTGCTGTGTGCGACCGTTTTGCGCAGGAGTGTGACAAAGTCAAGGTTATACACAAGAAAAATGGCGGTCTTTCATCGGCGCGCAATGCAGGCATTGCAGCAGCAAGAGGTGAATACATTACATTTGTTGACGGAGACGACACCATTGCATCGGGCACATATTACTACAATATGCGCATACTCATGTCAAACCCCGACATTGACATTCTGGAATACCCTGTAACAAAAAACTACGAATCACCACAAAGCGAGGTACTGTCGTTCAAACCCGAGAAAATCAGTGGTAGCGATATATTTCCCGACTGGATTAAGCGTAAAGGATACGAGCACGGTTTCTCATGTAATAAGATATATCGTGCCGACCTGTTCAATTTCATAAGGTTCCCCGAAGGAGAAGTTTTTGAAGACACATACGTAACTCCAATGTTATACGAAAGCGCGTACAACGTATATTATTCGGACTGCGGTTTTTATTATTACTACAAGAATGAAGGCAGCATAAGCAACAGTTACTCATTCAAGACACAATATTTCCTTTTCAGGAACACTGTATCACTATACGAAAAAGTAAACGACACATACAAGCTGCACGATGAAGCAAAAGAGTTGTTACTGCACTGTCTTGACAGGCTCACCGACCTACATCGTTGCAGCGATGGCGAAAAAAGTGAATACCTGAAAGCGCGCAAGATGCTTAAAGGCAGAAAGATTTCGACCAACGAGCTGTTCAATATGCACATCCCGACAGCACGAAAAATAAAATTCATAATTTATGCATTGTTTGGCACAAAGGCACACTGTTGCCTGTTCGCAATGCTAAAAAAGAAACTCTGCTGACATAATGTTCCTCTCTATAATTATTCCACATTATAACTTGTCGCACGCATTGTTAGAACGATGCTTGCAAAGCATAATCACATTAGGACTACCCGATGATGATTACGAAGTTATAATTGTTGACGATGGTTCTGAATCAAGCCCCCAATGGGCGACCTTGCTATCAAAAAACATAAAGCTTATTGATGCACAACATGGTGGTCCAGGCAATGCACGCAACATAGGAATTGAGCAAGCATGTGGTAACTATATTATGTTTGTTGACGCCGACGACTACCTGCTAAACAACATTGAAATATTTAACTGCATCGAAAAGCTCAAGAGAGAGAGACCACAGATTCTACGATACCGATACACAATAGAGACAGAGAGCTCTACACCGGCAAGAACAAAGCAAAAGAAAACAAAGTTCAGCAACACTATAAGCGGAGCATTGTATATGGAGAAGTACAACCTCTCCGGTAGCCCTTGTACATACTTCTTTCAACGAGAACTTGTTATTAAAAAAGATATCAAATTCCCCACAAACATATTTCATGAAGACGAGGAGTTCAATACAATACTTCACTATCACGCGCAGACACTAATAGACAGCAATGCCGTATTGTACAGCTACTGCATTCGCAATGGTTCAACAACAGCAAACAAATCGGAAGAGTTTGAGAACAAGCGCATAGCCGACTTAATACACATAGTTGAAAGAGTACACCTTTTTGCTCAAGCCAACAGAGATAAAGCAAACGCCATTCAAGCACGAGGAATAACACACAAACTCGATATGTTGACCGTTGATGCCATACTGAACATGATGTACCACGGAATGAGTGCAAAACAAATAACAGAAAAGTGCAAAGAGAAATTTGCCCCACTTGCATTGTACCCATTGCGCAAAGCATCATACTCTCTAAAATACAGAATATTCCGCACACTGGCAAACAGCCGCGTAGGAATGACCATATTAAGAATTTTAATACCATCCAAAAAGCCCGCAAAAAAATGAGAATTCTGCTTATTGGAGAATATAGCAATACGCATTGGACATTGGCCGAGGGTTTACGTTCTCTTGGACACGAAGTATGCGTTATAAGCAACGGTGACTTTTGGAAGAACTACAAGCGTGACATTTCGCTGACACGCAAGACATACAGCAAAATCGAGGGTTTAACCTACCTGCTGAAAACAATAGCACTATTACCCAAACTACGCAATTACGATATAGTACAGCTCATAAACCCGATGTTTCTAGAACTGAAAGCAGAACGCATAGCCCCTATATATCGTTTTCTCAGGAAACACAATAAAAAAGTATTCCTATGCGCTTACGGAATGGATGCATACTGGATACAAGCATGCACACAAAAGCCATACATATTCCGATACTCCGACTTTAACATAGGCAACAAACCTATTATAAACGACTACACAACAGAACAAGCAGCCGATTGGACTGAGACACCAAAAGCCGAACTCAACAGGTATATTGCACACGACTGTAATGGTATAATTGCCGGAATGTATGAATACCACACAGCCTACAAGGAACATAGTGAAAAACTGACATACATACCCTTCCCTATAGCCACAGAAAACCACAAAGCTATACATTTCTACACCAACGACCGAAAGCTCAGATTCTTCATAGGAATACAGAAGACACGCAGCATATACAAAGGTACAGACATCATGCTACGCGCATTGGAAAGAATACACAACGACTATCCCAACGAATGTGAAATACTCAAAGCCGAGAGTGTACCTTTTGAAGAATATTCAAAGATGGTAAACGATTGCGACATTCTGCTCGACCAACTATATGGCTATTCTCCCGGGATGAATGCTCTGCTTGCTATGTCAAAAGGCAAGATTGTTGTTGGCGGTGCAGAAGAAGAATGCTACCACATTCTAAAAGAAGAAACACTTCGCCCCATGATTAACGTAACCCCCGATGAAGAAGACGTTTATAACAAATTAAAGTGGCTCATCGAGAATAAGAACAAGGTAGCAAAGCTACAGCAGGAAAGTATCGAATTCATAGAAAAGCACCATCTTCCACATATAGTAGCCAAGAGATTTATTGATGTCTGGAACTCAAAGAAATAGACACACATCACTCACAGCAATAAAAAAAAGACCAAACATTGAGTTTGGTCTTTTTTTATTATTAATCTATTAAGATTACTCAGCTTCAGCAACAACTGTGTAAGCAATCTTAACTGAAACCTCTTTGTGAAGTTTTACAGTAGCTGTGTAAGAACCGATTTCCTTAGCTGCCTCAACAACAATAATCTTGCGGTCGATTTCGAAGCCAAGCTTTGCAAGTTCCTCAGCAATCTGGATTGAACCTACTGAACCATAGATAGCACCTGTTGCGCTAACCTTAGTTGCAATTGTAAGAGAGATACCCTCCATCTTCTTTGCAAGTTCCTCAGCATCAGCCTTAATCTTAGCCAATTTGTGAGCACGCTGACGCAAGTTCTCTGCAAGTACCTTCTTTGCAGACTCTGTTGCGATAACAGCTTTGCCTGTAGGGATCAAATAATTACGGCCATAACCGTCTTTTACCTTAACGATATCGTCTTTGTAACCCAAGTTGATTACATCTTCTTTCAATATAAGCTCCATAATTATTCCTCCTATTATTTCATCATGTCAGTAACAAAAGGCAGCAATGCCAAGTGACGTGCACGCTTAACAGCCTGAGCGATACGACGCTGGAACTTCAATGAAGTACCTGTGATGCGACGTGGCAACAATTTACCCTGCTCGTTCAAGAACTTCTTCAAGAATTCGGGATCCTTGTAGTCGATATACTTGATACCGTTCTTTTTGAAACGGCAATACTTTTTCTTCTTGACATCAACGGT
>JAZRGV010000027.1:0-47535 GCA_045644465.1 Bacteroidaceae bacterium | reverse complement strand
GAACTCGGGACCTCTTCCTTACCAAGGAAGTGCTCTACCACTGAGCTATAACAGCGTTGAAAAAGAGCGGAAGACGGGGCTCAAACCCGCGACCCTCAGCTTGGAAGGCTAATGCTCTATCAACTGAGCTACTTCCGCAATTAAGTTTACATAAAGAATTTGCAAACAAACAAAGACAGTATTTTCTAATTCACACTATCAAAGCCGGTTTGCATTCTCCTTTTCCAACACATGTGGGCAAAGATGGATTCGAACCACCGAAGTCGAAAGACAGCAGATTTACAGTCTGCCCCATTTGGCCACTCTGGAATTTGCCCTAAGTTTTTGTCACTATTTCAGAAAACGCATTTGCGACTGCCTTACGTGCAACACCCACATCAACGTTGAGCCTCTTGTCGGATTCGAACCAACGACCCCGAGATTACAAATCACGTGCTCTGGCCAACTGAGCTAAAGAGGCAACGTACATTTGTGGCGCCGTTACTGTCGTAAAGCGAGTGCAAATGTACGGCTTTTTTTTTAACTACAAAACTTTTTCGAGTTTTTTTTCGAAAAAAAGTTCATTTTTTCTCTTATTTCGCCTTATTCTTCTCCAATTGCACCTTTATGGCATCAATTGCTCCAAGAAGAGCATCCTCAAAAGTATCACAAGTCTTAGATGCAAAAACATCGCCATTGCCGGTTGCCAAGCGCAATGCCACATCCTTATTGTTCGCAGTTTCGGGCTTAACCAACTTCATCGTTACCTCAAGAGATGTTGCACCCTCACAAAGCTTCTCAAGCTTTGCAACTTTCTTCTCTACAAATTCCATCAACTGCTGTGATGCATCAAAATGAACAGACTGAATTCTTGTTACCATAATCAGACCTCCTATATTTAAAGTTAGTTACTACCGGCTCTTGGATGAGCCTTTTTATAAAAACGTTTCAATTCTTCAAAAGTGAGATGAGTATAAACTTCTGTTGTTGCCAGACGCTCATGGCCAAGCAGCTCTTTTACCACGCCAATCTCGGCTTCATTATTCAACATCGCCGTAGCGAACGAATGACGTAGCACATGCGGACTCTTTTTATTGACCGACGTAACAGCCGACAACCTCTCGCGTACCATACGATACACCGACGAATGCGACACCCTGCCACCGCGGCAAGAGACAAAAAGAGCCGGAGAAGATGTTTGCAATGCAGAACGCCGCTGCAGGTAACTCTCCAATTCTTTTTTCATCTCGACACCAAAAGGCACAACCCGCTCCTTACTGCGCTTACCAAATACCTTTATAACAGAACGCTCCATGTCAACATCCACCACATCCAGCCCAATCAACTCGGAAAGACGTATTCCCGTCGAATAAAAACACATTATTATCATTCTGTCACGACAGGCTTCGTAACCTTCACCAAAAGCCACCTCATCGAGCAGGCAATCCATATCCTCTTCCTTAACAAAAGTGGGCAGCTTCTTTCTTTGCTTAGGATTCTTCAAGGCATTCGCCGGATTATGGCCGATATGGCCCTCGGAACGCAAATAATCATAGAACGCGCGTAATGCACTCATCTTTCGCGACACGGAAGTTGGAGCAGCTCCGCCATCCATCAGCTCCGCCATCCAGGCACGCATCAGGTCAACATCGGCATCCATAAAAGACAAAGACTCATCTATACCGGAGAGAAAGCTCTGAAAAGACCGAAGATCATTCACATACGCTCTAAGCGTATGCTGCGAGTAGTTCTTTTCAACTCTCAAGAAACCGATAAATGAGTCTATAAACATATTCGTTGCCGCAAGATATCATCTTACGGCAACGAATATAAATCAGATTAAATTAAAAAACAAGAAAACGCCGGAAATTATTCTTCGTTTGCGCGAAGTTTCTGTACATAGATAGCGTGTTCCATCTTCAGTCTCTTAAGCACTGATGGCTTGTCAAACTGCTGACGAGCGCGCAATTCCTTAACTACACCGGTTTTCTCGAATTTTCTCTTGAATTTTTTGAGAGCTCTTTCAATGTTCTCGCCCTCTTTAACAGGTACTACAATCATTTCCTATTTTTATTTATTTAGTTTATATTATTATCACTTTACACAAAATGCGACGCAAAATTAGACACATTTTCTTAATCGGCAAAACATTTACACGTTTTTTTGCTAAAAAAATGCGTTTTAGACGTTTTTAAAACAAAAGGAGCTAATTGGCAAAAGAAATAAAGCACGACACCTTATTTAATATATATAGCCTATGAGCATCACAAGCCATTTTCTATAACTGCAACAGCCCTGGTTCTGTCTTTTTCATCAACCACAACAACCGCGTCGCCCGAAGTTGGAGAATATGGCGAAGTAACTGCACCAATAGTCTCATTAAGTACAGCACATGGTATATTGTTTGAATCGAGCAACCCTTTAACCACTTCGGCCTGCCACAAAGTTCCGGCATATACCTCTACCAATTTTTCATTCACTGACATAATCGACTTTTTTAGTAAAACAACAGAAACAACCGCAAAGTTGCGATGCGGGCCACAAAAAGCACAATACAAATATACGAATTTGCACCAAGAAGGAAGAGCATGAATAGATATTTAATTCTTAAAAAATCTTAAAACACAAAAATCATTCATCCATTATAACTACATTTGCAATAATAGAAACAATCTTATGTCAAAGCAAGCTTACAGACAAGCAATATTGACATAAGCCAAACAAACGAAAACAATTTAATTTATAGAATTATGATAGACGTAAAAGCATGCTTAAATGAAGCAGAAGATATGATGCAGATGAGCATCATGCACCTCGAAGAAGAGTATTCACACATTCGTGCAGGAAAGGCGAATGTACACTTGCTCGACTGCGTAAGAGTTAGCTCATATGGTTCAGAAATGCCTTTGAACAACGTAGCAACCATTACCACACCCGACCTTCGCACCATCGCCATCAAGCCATGGGACAAGAATATGATTGCACCCATTGAGAAAGCAATCATCGATTCACCTGTAGGTATCATGCCAGCGAACAACGGCGAGGTAATCATCATCGCTATTCCACCGTTGACCGGAGAGCGCAGAAAGGACCTTGTAAAGCAGTGCTCACACGAACTTGAGACCGCAAAGATAAGCATCCGCAACGCACGCCGCGAAGGCATCGACATTTTGAAGAAGTCGGTAAAAGACGGCACCCCCGAAGACATCGCAAAAGACGGAGAAGAGAGCTTGCAGAAAATCCACGACAAATACATCAAGAAAGCCGAGGAGATTTTCGCAGCAAAGGAAAAAGAAATCATGACCGTATAAAAAACCAAGAACAGTGCAAGGTACGGTTGTAAAAAGTTCAGGTAGCGTCTATGGCGTGCGTGCCATAGACGGTACTTTTGTTGATTGCAGGGTAAAAGGCAATTTCCGTCTCAAGGGCATAAGGAGCACCAACCCCGTAGCCGTCGGCGACAATGTTGTTTTTGACATGCGCGAAGACGGCACTGCATACATCGTAGATATCCTTGAAAGAAAGAACTACATTGTACGCAAGGCATCAAACCTTTCAAAGCAATCACACATACTTGCCGCTAACCTCGACCTTTGTTTTCTAATTGTAACAGTAAGCCACCCGGTAACTGCAACAACATTCATAGACCGTTTTCTGGCATCGGCAGAGGCATACAGAGTACCCGTTGTCATTGTATTCAACAAGACAGACTTGTACAACAACGCCGAGCAAGAAGAACTTGAATACCTCACCGCACTATACGAAAGCATAGGCTACCGCTGCCTGCATACCAGCGCAGCAGAGAACAAAGGTATTGAAGCACTGAAAGAGATTATGCAAGGCAAAACATCCCTGTTTGCCGGTAACTCCGGTGTGGGAAAATCAAGCCTTGTAAATGCCATATCACCTGAAATAGCAGCAAAAGTAGGTGAGATATCAAAGACACACGACACCGGTATGCACACCACAACATACACCGAGATGTTCGAATTTATGCCCGACAGCTACATCGTTGACACCCCGGGAGTAAAGGGATTCGGCACATTCGACATGGAAGTGGAAGAGATATCGCACTATTTTGTAGAATTCTTTGAACTGTCCAAGGACTGCCGCTACGGCAACTGCACCCACACCCACGAACCCGGTTGCGCAGTGCTTGAAGCACTGGAAAGAGGTGAGATAGCCCCGTCGCGCTATCAGTCGTATCTGAGCATGCTCGACGACAAGGAAGAAGGAAAATACAGAGCATCGGAATAAGACACTCCACCGATGCTATACATATACATAAAATCAGTGCGTAACGGAATCCGTTACGCACTGATTTTATTATGTGATTAGCTTGTTACTTCGCCTTTGACATTACAAGGCTGAGGTTGATAGACTCAACGGCATCAGCGATGGTCTTATATACACCTGCAATAGCATCAGCATCGTTCTTGTCCAACTGACCATTACCCAACATCACGTACACAGATGTGTTCGCAAAGAACTTCTCGAATGAGCTGGTAGGCATATACAAATGCATCTGAGTATTATCCTGATCCTGGAACGTATAGACCTCGACATCCTGATAAGGACCGTTTGCACTCATCTTGATAGTCATCTTGTTGTCCTCTACCTCGATAGGCGCTGTCATAGGGTTGATTTCACCATCTAACAAGAAACTGTACTTGATTTCATTAGCATTAGGGAACTCAACGGCAAAGAGAGTTGATTTGAGGAACTTGTCGATGATAGAGCCGTCCATCTTGGCAAAATTGAATGAAGTATTCAAGAATGGAATATCCTTATCCTCGCCCTTTACGTTGGTTACGAAAGTCTTGATGTAGTCGTACTTGTTGCCTGCAAGGTCAAGGCTCTGCTTGATGCGGAGCCAAGACTCACTTACCAACTTATTCTCATCGCTTGAATAATTAGTAAAAGTCATAACATCGCCAACTACTGTTGCTTTTGGAGTATAAATCAGTCTTTCTGCAATATACTTTGGTTTGTCACCACCAACAAAATTAGCAGGAATTGCAAGAAACATTAGGTCACCCACAATTTTATAATCGGTGACATCATTTAAAACATATTCAGGATTATCTCCCATAGGAAGAAAACCTGTCAAAGCTGTTTTACCATTTGCATCGAAGGTTTGAATCATCATATCATTCTGTGCTTCCACCTTGCTATCATTGCATACCCACATACCAACAATCTCATCAGCAAGGTCATTTGCACAGTAGTTGTAAACATAACGCTCACCAGTGTCCTCGAAGAGAGAGAATGCCTGACCGGGGATGATGTCAAAGTGTCCTGTGAAGTTATCGTCATCCTCAAATATCATAGTGATATTGTTCTCTTTTACAGTAACTGCACCGCGTACATTCTCCCAATACTCGCCGTCCTCAACGCCATAAGATACAGCAGAGCCATCGGCATTAATAATCAACACCTCAGCATAATTTTCTGTAAGGCAAGACCATGTACCAACGAGGTCGGCACTGTGGTCGTCATAGATGTGTTCAGGGTCGTTCTTGTCGCAAGCGGTGAAGAGCATTCCAACCGCTGCAAGCATAAATAGTAACTTTTTCATAACTGTTTGTTTTTAATTGTTTATAATGTTTTTTGAAATATAGAAACACGAAAAAAGGCACTGCTGCCTATTACAAGCAGCAATGCCGAATATAACTTACAATTAGTTTTACAACTAATTGATTATCAATACTTTTACATACGGGGGGGGGTATTTTTAGCGTGCGATGCAACTGCCACACAAGAGGTGCGGTTTACAGCATTGCAGTATGTCGCCAAAAAGTTATTCATTTCACAAAAAGTTCTGTTTCAATACACAAAATTAGTAATAATTCAGATACTATTTAACGCAAACATCATTTTTTTGTAAAAATATGGATAATAATTTCGGCGGTGAATTGATTTTCACCGCCGAAATTAATATTCATTGAATGCCTGTTTTTTTATTCGGATACATAATCCTTATTCAAATTACTTCTGCGGATTTGCAATAAGATATTCAGCAATCTGCACTGCGTTAAGCGCTGCACCTTTCTTTATCTGGTCGCCCACAATCCACATCAATATACCATTTGGATTTGTGATATCTTTGCGAATGCGGCCAACATATACAGGATCCTGACCTGCAAGGAACAAAGGCATTGGGTAAACCTTCTCTTCGGGGTTGTCCATAAGGATAAGACCTTCACCCTCGGCAATAGCACAACGCACCTCTTCAACGCTCAACGGACGCTCTGTCTCAATCCACAACGACTGTGAGTGTGAACGCAAAGCAGGCACACGCACGCACTGAGCACCAACCTCGATGTCGCTATGCATAATCTTACGTGTCTCGTTGTACATCTTCATCTCCTCTTTTGTATAGCCATTGTCGGTGAATACGTCGATCTGAGGGATAACATTGAATGCCAACTGATAAGCAAACTTCTCAACTGTAGGCTCTTCGCCGGCAAGCACCTGGCGATATTGCTCGTAAAGCTCTGCCATAGCCGCAGCACCTGCACCACTGGCAGCCTGATATGTTGAAGAGTGTACACGCTTGATATGAGAGAGATTCTCAATAGCCTTGAGAGCTACAACCATCTGTATTGTTGTACAGTTAGGGTTAGCAATGATATTACGTGGACGGTTATAAGCATCGGTAGGATTTACCTCGGGAACAACCAAAGGCACATCGGCATCCATACGGAATGCGCTTGAGTTGTCAATCATCACTGTGCCATGCTTTGTAATGGTCTCGGCAAATTCCTTTGAGACACCACCGCCGGCCGAAACAAAAGCATAGTCAATGCCCATAAAGTCATCGTTATGTTTAAGTTCCTTTACAACATAATCCACACCACGGAAGTTATATACCTGTCCTGCACTGCGAGCCGAGCCAAAAAGCACCAACTCATCAAGAGGAAAATTTCTCTCGTCAAGAACGCGAAGGAACTCTTGTCCAACCGCTCCGCTTACACCTACGATTGCGATTTTCATTGTTTTATATTGTTTGTTCTTAAATCTTAAAAATCATCGATACACCCATCAAAGATCACCTCTGTACAGTGGGTGTACCCACATTCGCGTACAAAAATACTTAAAAAATAGATATTTATATACCGCTATCGCTATTTTTTTGTATTTTCGTTGAGCGAAACAGCGTAATTAATAAGATTTTGACACTTTTTATGAAAGAAAACTGGTTACAACGTGGCGAGTTGCTGCTTGGCGAAGAGAAACAGAAAAGGCTTAAAGAGGCGCATCTGCTCATCGTGGGATTGGGCGGTGTAGGTTCGTGGGCCGCCGAGATGCTTTGCCGCGCAGGTGTGGGAACATTTACAATAATTGACGCAGATGTAGTAGATGTAACCAACATAAACCGCCAGATGCCCGCATTGGCGTGCAACGTAGGCAAACCTAAGTGCGACATTGTTGCCGAGCGCATGCGTGCAATAAACCCAAATGTAGAACTGCACGTAAAACAGATTTTCATAGATCCTGAAAACGTCAAGCAGCTATTCGACGAAAGCCGTTTCGACTTTGTTATTGACGCCATAGACACACTTGAACCAAAATGTGCCTTAATAAGAAACTGCTGGGAGCGCGAGATTAAGATAATATCAAGTATGGGAGCCGGCGCAAAAGCCAATCTTGCCGACATACGCTGCGGTGACCTGTGGAAGAGCGAGCACTGCACTTTGGCAAAGAACGTACGCAGAGTACTTCGCGATTGGCGCGGGCAGTACAAATTACCTGTAATATACAGTATGGAACAGCCCCGCAAGGAAGCGATACAACCTAACCCTAATGGCGGTAAGCCCATAATTGGGTCATTGGCATACTACACAGCAACATTCGGTTGCTATATAGCAGAATATGTAATAAAAGAGATATGATAAGGATAGAAAACCTTACAAAAAAGTTTGGAGAACTACAAGTTCTCAAAGGTGTGAGCCTTGAGGTAAAACGTGGAGAGGTGATAAGCATCGTAGGCCCAAGTGGAGCGGGAAAAACCACTCTGCTGCAACTCATTGGCACACTCGACAAACCAAGCAGTGGAGAAATTTTCTTCAATGACGAGAAGTTGTCGCGCATGAACAGCAAACGCTTGGCAACGTTCCGCAATAAGCATATTGGATTTGTTTTCCAGTTCCACCAACTATTACCAGAGTTTACAGCTTTGGAAAATATAATAATCCCGGCGCTTATAGCCGGGCGCGAACGCAAGGAGGCCGAGAAGGAGGCTATGGAACTATTGAAAATAATGAACCTTGCAGAACGTGCCACACACAAACCGGCCGAGATGTCGGGCGGAGAGAACCAGCGCATTGCTGTAGCAAGAGCATTGATAAACCACCCCGATGTGATACTTGCCGACGAGCCATCGGGTAGCCTCGACAGCAAGAACAAAGAAGAACTGCATAAGCTATTCTTTGACCTACGTGACAAGTTCGGACAGACATTCATAATTGTCACCCACGATGAGACACTCGCAACACTCACCGACAGAACAATAAGAATGGTTGACGGAACAGTTGCCGAGCAGGTATAGCTTAAATTACATAAAGATACATAACAATGAAAAAGATAACACTTTGCCTTGTTGCAACAATGTTTGCAGCACTATCGACGGCACAAGACTCCCACAATGAACAAGACCGCGTTGCATTTAACCAGCGCATGAGCTTCAACCCCGAAAATATGGCAGCCTGGCAGACAGGTCAACTGCAGCAGGCCCTACAGCTCGACAGCATGCAGTATCAGATAATATACCTTATGAATTATGCCGATGCTGTTACAATGCAAGATAGTATGAAAGCACGCCGTGAGCGTGTGGCAAAAATGCGTGCCGAAGGCAAACGCCCAGAACGCCCGACAGAAGAGCAGATGAAGGCACGTATGGAGATTGAGAAAGCGCGCGAACAGATACGCAACGAAAAGATGAAGCAGATACTAACAGCCGAGCAGTACGAGAAATACCTTAAGTACACCAAGGAACAGAAAGAGAGAATGCGTCATCGTAGCCAAGGCAGACGCCCTGAACGTGCCGAGAAAAGATAACAACAAAGGAGTGCTGGTGGCACTCCTTTGTTGTTATATATATTTTTTGGTCAACAGCCTTACCGGCAGCCACACAGCAACTGCACCCGTTACAAGCACTGTAACAAAGACCATCGCCACATCACTCCAAACCACTCTCACCGGATAGCTGTCCATTATAAAGTCGCCACTACCACCTGTCGATATCAAACCAAGTTCTTGTTGCACAAGGCATAGAAGCAAACCGAACAGAATACCAACAACAGCACCGACAAACGAGACAATGACACCCTCAAAGACAAATATGTTTGAGATTGTTTTATTATCGGCACCAAAGCTACGAAGAGTGTTCATATTGTCACGTTTCTCTATAATAAGCATCGACAACGAACCTATGATATTGAAGCAGGCAACAAGCAGAATAAAAGTGAGAAAAACATATGATATGAATTTCTCTATTTGCATCACCTTGTAAACATCGCGTTGCTGTTCGTAACGGTCAAGAACAACAAACCCGCCACCAAGAATATTTTCAATGTCACACTTCACCTTTGCTACATCCACACCATCTTTCACCCTTATCTCCATGGCAGTAGCCTCATCGGCTGCACGGCGAAATATCTTACGGGCAAAATCAACCGATGTGAGAACATAGTTGGCATCGTAAAGCGGTTGGTTCACAGCAAAGACAAGCCCAGAGGAGTGCAATATGCCTTTTTTAAAGTTACGCGCAGGAATAGTCAGGTTCACCTTTTCACCACGATTAGGAGCATACACCTCGAGCGGTGCAGTGAAATATATTCCACAATTAAGCGAATGCATGAGCTCAGCACCAAGGATTGCATAGCTATTCAAGCTATCCTGAAGCAGAGGCTTTCCCCTGCCATAAAGCGAGTTGGCAAGGTCGGTAAGTTCCAGAAAATTGTGGTCCAAGCCTTTCAGAGTTATCATCACCTGGCGGCCATTGTATTGCGCCATAGCCTTGTCCTCAACGCTGAACGAAACAACTGCAAGCTGTGGCATAGACCTTACACTATCGACAGCAAGTGTGGTTGTATTAAAGCTCTTGCCAACAGCCGGAACAACCTTTATATCCGGGTCGAGCGCCGTAAACTGCCCTTCAACAACACTCTGAAAACCATTAAAAACCGAGAGAGTACATATCATCGCAGCTGTAGCCAACGCAACACCGGCAACAGCAACACCCGAGATAATATTTATCACCTGATGACGTTGCTTCGAAAAAAGATAGCGCTTGGCAATATACAGCGAGAGATTCATATCACTCTTTCAATAGCTTGTCGATATTGTCGATATAGTCGAGCGAGTCATCAATGTAGAAACGCAGTTCTGGAATAACACGCAACTGATGACGTACACGGTTTCCAAGGTCGAAACGTATCGCCTTGATGTTTTCGTTGAGATGATTAACAACCTCATTACCCTTTTCCGAAGGAAAAACACTCAAGTAGGCTTTTGCCACGCCCAAGTCGGGACTTACTCTAACAATGCTAACAGAAACCATAATTCCTCGGGTCTCTTTTGCAAGTTTAAGCAGGATGTCGCTCAATTCCTTTTGAATAAGACGTGATATCTTATTTTGTCTTGTACTATCCATATTATGAATTTTTATTTTTTATTTCTTTCTAATTATTGTCAAGCCATCGCGCAGAGGAAGTATAACCACCTCTACCCTATCATCGTTACGCACAAGGTCGTTGAACGCGCGTACACCATTGGTTTGTGCATCCTGACGGTCGGGTTCGATTACATGTCCGTCCCACAGTGTATTGTCGGCAAGAATCCAACCGCCATCGTTGAGATACTGCAATGCCATCTCATAGTATTTTACATACTCACGCTTATTGCCATCGATGAACACCATATCGAAACGCTCGCCCATAGTGGGAACAATCTCCAAAGCATCACCAATAATAAATTTCACCTTTTCGGCATAGTCAGATCCATCGATCCATCGACGTGTAAAATCCTCAAGTTCATCCTCTACCTCAAAAGTATATATAAGCCCGTCATTGCCAAGCCCCTCGGCCATACAAAGAGCAGAATATCCCGTAAAGGTTCCAATCTCAAGAATGCGCTTAGGGTTTATCATCTTTACAAGGAACTTCAGCAAACGCCCCTGTATGTGCCCCGAAGCCATTTGTGGAGCAAGAATCTCCACATGCGTAGCACGGAAAAGACGATATAAGTAATCGCCCTCGGGCGAGCTGTGGTCCGATATATACTGGTCAAGCGGCGTAGTGAGGCTCATTTTTTTGTATATTACACGTTTATCGTGCAAAGATACAAACAAACAAACGAAATAATACCAAACTTGGTTGAATATTTCATAACAAGCACAAGAGTATTTTCATAATCCAACTTAAGCAGAGCGGAAATAAGAAGTTTACCCTAAAGATATAAATAAACGGAGAAGATATAAACGCTTACAAAAAATATTAAAACAAACTCTGTTTTTGAAGTGAACTCCAAAAGTTTTTTGTCTAATTTTTGGAGTTCACTTCACTTTAGTACATGTCTTTTAAAAACCAGTCATCATTTCAACAGATCTGTCGTAAAAAAATCATAAAGCATTTACAAACAAGCACTTTTCAAAAGAAACACGATTTAGCACCAAGAACGTTTAAAAGAGCAACCTCCTTATCTTTTTTCACTTTTTCCCTCAAAAAGTACACAGATGTTCAAACAAAACGGCTATTAGCTTTGTTAACTTTCATGTATGTGATATCAGAAGCTCAAGCTTATTTAAAAATAAAAGACATTGGATACTGCAAAATTCAGGAGAGAATTGCTGGAGATACAATCGGAGCTACAACGCTTCGCCTATAAGTTGACAGCAGATAAGGAAGAGGCGAACGATCTATTGCAGGAAACCTCGCTCAAGGCGTTGGGTAATATGGACAAATATACGCCTGACACAAATTTCAAGGGCTGGGTATATACCATAATGCGTAACATATTCATAAACAATTACCGCAAGGTGGTACGCGACCAGACGTTCATCGACCACACCGATAATCTGTTCCACATAAACCAACCAAAGGAATTCGAAAATTATATAACAGAAAACAGTTACGATAGCAAGGAGATTTACCGTGTTGTGTATAGCCTGCCCCGCGATTACCGCATTCCTTTCCTGATGCACATCTCGGGATTTAAATACCGTGAAATAGCCGACCGTTTGGGACTACCGCTCGGCACAGTAAAAAGCAGGATATTCTTCACACGACAGCAACTGCAGTTTCTGCTTAAAGATTTCCGCAAGTAACATATATAACCAAACAGGGAAGCATAATGTGCTTCCCTGTTTGGTTATATATCAAATATTTGCTATTCTCATTATGTCGGCAAAAACACCTGCAGCAGTCACTCCGGCTCCGGCACCATATCCCTGAATAAGCATCGGATATTCCTTATAACGCTCGGTTGTAAGCAATATAATATTGTTGCTTCCTTCGAGATGATAGAACGGATGACACTCATCGACTTTGCTCAACGACACACGACCTTTGCCATTCTCGTATTTTGCAATGAAACGCCAATGTTTTCTCTCCTCAACAAGTTTCTTACGCTCTTCCTCAAAGTATGCATCGAGTTTAGGCAATTCGGCCCAGAAGTTATCGAGTGTTCCGTCGAACAACTCCTGCGGTATGAAGAGGTTGGCCTCGACCTCGCTCTGCTCTATCGCATAGCCTGCTTCGCGTGCCAGGATGACAAGCTTTCTTATAACATCTTTTCCACTAAGGTCAATACGTGGATCCGGTTCGCTGTATCCCTTCTCTTTGGCCAGCTGAACAGCTTTGCTCATTGGCACATCTTCGCTCAACACGTTGAAAATAAAGTTGAGTGTTCCACTCAGCACTGCTTCGATCTTGAGGATTTTGTCTCCACTGTTTATAAGGTCGTTTATAGTGCTGATAATTGGCAATCCGGCACCTACGTTTGTTTCAAACAGGTACTTGATATTACGCTGACGAGCAATCTGCTTCAAGTTGCTGTATGTCTCATATTCCGACGATGCTGCAATTTTATTTGCTGCAACAACACTGATGTTGTGCAATAGCATATCGCTATACAACGACGCCACATTGGGGTTGGCCGTACAGTCAACGAATACCGAGTTGAAGATATTCATCTTTATAATCTCTTTACGCAAGGTGTCGAGATTACACTCTTTGCTCTCCATAAGCCTTGTACGATAATTCTCGAGTTCCAAACCTTCACGGTCGAATATTGCATGACTGCTGTTTGCTATACCCACAATGTTGAGTTTAAGCCCATGCTCGCTCTTTAACTTCTCTTGCTGCGACGCAATCTGTTCAATTAAGCTACCACCTACAGTTCCTATACCGCAAATAAAGAGGTTGAGAACCTTGTATTCTGATAAGAAGAACGAGTCGTGTATAACATTCAGTGTCTTACGCAACAAATTGGACTCGATGACAAACGATATGTTTGTCTCCTGGCCACCCTGTGCGCAGGCTATAACATTGACACCATTACGGCCCAATGTCTGGAACAACTTACCTATAATACCTGCATTGCGACGCATATTCTCTCCAACGATGGCCACAGTAGATAGATCGCCCGTTGCATGAACACTCTCCATAAGTCCCATAGAAATCTCTTTCTCGAACTCCTTATTGAGAACGTCACAAGCCTTGGCTGAATCTATATGGCGCAAACCGAGCGATGTACTGTTCTCCGAAGAAGCTTGCGCTACAAGGAACACGCTGATACCGGCATTGGCAAGCGCACGGAATATACGGTGGTTAACACCCACGACTCCCACCATACCAAGTCCCTGAACAGTAAGCAGGTCAGTATCGTTAATGCTTGATATACCTTTGATTAAGCGACCTTCATCTTCGCTATGAGCATCGATTATTGTACCTTCACCATCCGGATTGAAGGTGTTCTTTATCTTTATAGGGATGTTTGCTTTAAAAACAGGATAAATGGTTGGCGGATACACCACCTTTGCACCGAAGTTACAAAGTTCGGTAGCCTCAACATAGCTCAAATGACGAATTGTATATGCATTGTTTATCACAC
Organism: Bacteroidaceae bacterium; assembly: GCA_045644465.1. Lineage (GTDB taxonomy): Bacteria > Bacteroidota > Bacteroidia > Bacteroidales > Bacteroidaceae > HGM04593. Next base: position 33,441 of record JAZRGV010000027.1, on the reverse strand, counting down.
GGGGATCTGCTGTCATAAAGCCATCCACATCGGTCCATATCTCAAGCATATCAGCTTTGAGTGTTGCCGCAATGATAGCTGCAGTGTAGTCGCTTCCGCCGCGTCCAAGATTTGTTATCTCATCGCTATCTTTGTCCTGTGATATAAAGCCCGGAACAACTATTATTCGTTCTGTGCTATTGTCAAAATATTCATGAATAAGTTTCTCTGTCTCATCACTTGCAAGAATATTCTTGCCATGCTTTACCTCAGTCTTTATAAACTTACGTGAATTGTAACGCACAGAGCCTTCGACAAGAGATGTTACAATGCGACTCGACAATCTTTCGCCATAGCTGACAATAGTAGCCTCCGATTTAGGAGTCATATTGTTTATCAGCGCAAGTCCATGATAGATGTTGTTAAGTTCGTTGAGCAACTTATCGACATCCTGCAACAATTCTACACGTTTCGCTTCACATGGGATAACGCTGTATATAAGTTCGTGGTGTTTGGTAACAATCTGCTGAAACTCCTCTTTAAAAGCATCGTTACCGTTCACTGCCATATCGGCAGTCTTTATCAGTTTGTCGGTTATACCACCAAGAGCCGATACAACAACTATCACACTCTCGTGCGTTGCAGCACTCTCAACGATGCGTTTAAGATTCAATATACTATTTACGGAACCAACAGATGTTCCGCCGAATTTCATTACTTTCATCTATCTCTCTTTATTTACATGCGCAATATGCGCGGGAACTAATTTGCAAAAGTATTAATTTCAAACAAAAACAGCAAGTTTTCAAGCCTGCTGTTTCCTCGTTATTATATAAAAAGGCATTTATGCTATGTCAGGAAGTATCACAAAGTCGCTTTCAAGAGGTATGTTGTGTGCTTTTGTGCGACCATGTGCAGGAATGTAATTGCGTGCAATATTGTAGTTAAGTTTACTTGTAAAGCTACGTCTGATGATTGACAGGTTTTTGTGTAAAGGGTTCTCTGTAGGGTCGATAAGCGAACGGAATATACGGTTTATCACAGTGGGGTTCTTGCGCCCCGACACATGAGTGTATATTCTTTTCAATTCATCCTCATACAATTGTATATCTTTCAGAACAATACCCTCGGGATGCTGAAGAAAAAGTATGTAGAGTGTCTTTGGCAATGGTTCAAGTGTTATAGTAACATTGGGATACAACGGAAGGGATATATTAAAATTCGCGTCAAACATTATTGGGCTAATCTCTACAGCCTCATCACCACAGATGCTCTCGGCAAGAATATCATTACGCAGGCACTCATAGTTATCCTGTTCACGTAATGCATCGGGTTCGTACGAGTCGGGTAGTTTATACCGCACATCGCCTTGCCACAACATTGTTTGTTGCCTCTGCTCGGCATAATATGCAATAATAACATCAAGGAAGGTATTTAGCTTGAAAGCAAACTCCGCTTCTGTTTCTCCCAAATAATCCTCGCAAAAGACCTTAGCTTCACAGCATCCATTCGCGTTATAGCCGACGTCTGCAATAAACAACAGACGGCTTCTGCTGTTCGCTTCACGAAGTTCAGCAACTTTTTTTTCAAGTTCGTCAATGCCGAACGTGGGCTGTTGACGCAGAATAAGTTCCTTCATGCACTCAGCAGACGGTATAACCGACGGCAATATATCAAACACTCCAACATCTACACCCTGCTGTTTCAAGGTTGAAACTATATGTTTCCTGTTGCTTCGTATATACTCGTTAAAGAGAGCATCGACTGTTCCCTCGACATAGAATAACGAATTCGTCATCCCTTCATATATCATAGAACTGTCGGTATATAGCCTCATTACAAGATTGAATTATATAGTTTACTTATTAATTTACGCTCTCATTTGCGAATTTATAAATAATTATTGTAACAAAGAAGTGATATTTTACTCATTTATATTTATCTTCGCACTAATGTTAATTTTTGTATTTATGGAAAATAAGAAACATAGTTTTAAAAATTGGTTGATTGCAACACGTCCTTGGTCGTTCCCGGCATCATCTATGCCTGTAGTAGCAACACTCGCTTACCTTTTTTGGGCCGGTGAATCTGTCAACTGGCTTATTGGTTTGTGGACTTTGGTCACTATTATTGTATTTCACGCTGCAGGAAATACCTGGAGCGACTATTTTGACTTTAAAAAAGGCGTTGATCGCGAGGACACTGTTGGTGGCACTGCAATAACAAGCGGTGAGTTTCAGGCAAGCGAGATCAAGAGACTTGCAACCTACCTGCTTATTGTGGCTATTGCATCGGGATTGGCATTGGCATACTACACAGGACTGCCCACACTGTATTTTGGTTTGGCCGGATGTGCCTTGACACTTCTCTATCCTATGCTGAAATTCCATGCTTTGGGCGACCTGGACATATTCCTGACCTATTCGGTTCTGCCCATACTTGGTACATCGTACGTTGCAACAGGCAACATTGTTAAAGATGCATTGTGGCTTGTTCTACCTATAGGCCTTATCACCGTAGGTATCTTGCATATAAACAACGCACGAGATATTGAACACGACAAGCGTGCCGGCATACACACATTCGCTATGATTGTAGGCAAACGCGCATCGGCTGTAATATACTGCCTTGAGGTAATACTGCCGTTCGTTTGGGTGATTGGATGTGTAATCTATGGTTCTATGCCAATATGGTCATTGCTGGTGCTTATAGCATTGAAGCCTGCTATCGAAAATGCAAAAAAGGCTGTTCTTTTGCCTAATGGCGGAATGGAAGCTGTGACCGGTGTTGATGAGGCTACTGCGAAGTTACAGCTAATGTTCAGCCTTTTACTTGTAGTATCCCTGTTTATCTCTTCATGGGTATGATGAAACGCCTTGTTTTTACTGTAGTGCTGGCAACTGTACTATGGACTATAATGTTCAGTCCTTGGACTGCCCCGCATGTGAATTTCTGGTGGATGATGACTGGTTCTGCATGTACCCTATCATTGTGTGCTACAATTTTCAGCCCCGACTGGTGGCGTAAAATACGTATAACACCAACAGATATATTTCTTGGCATAGCCATTGCCGTTGCATTATGGGGAGTGTTCTGGATTGGCGATAAGCTATCACAGATAATGTTTGACTTTGCACGTCCACAGGTAGATACAATATACTCGATGAAGGACGGCGAGTCGCCCTGGCTGTTGACAGCACTCATGCTGTTCCTTATAGGACCCGCCGAAGAGATTTTCTGGCGCGGATATGTGCAGCAGACTCTCTCAAAGCGTTGGACACCAAACATTGGCTTTATTGTAACAACACTTATATATGCACTCGTACATGCAGGCTCATGCAATTTTATGCTGACAATGGCTGCCCTTGTGGCCGGAGCTGCATGGGGATTGCTATACAGATTATATCCACAACGCTTCACTGCCATAATCTTATCGCATGCCTTGTGGGATGTAGCTGTTTTCATTTGGTTTCCGATAATGTAAATTGTAATGGCAAAGGAAAAAAGTATATTTTTATGCAACGAATGTGGATATGAATCGCCAAAATGGGCCGGCAAATGCCCTTCGTGCGGAGCATGGAATAGTTTCATCGAAAAGGTTGTCCGCAACACTCCTTTATCAAGAATATCCAATGGCGACAGGACACTTACGCAACCCATATTGATTGATGACGTAGCAACAGACGAATTGCCACGCATAGATATGTTCGACAGCGAACTGAACCGTGTTCTTGGCGGAGGTCTTGTACCCGGTTCATTGGTATTGTTGGGTGGAGAGCCCGGAATAGGTAAATCAACACTTGTGTTGCAGACAATACTTGGCTTGCCACACCGTAGGGTTCTGTATGTATCGGGCGAAGAGAGTGTTCAGCAGATTAAGCTACGTGCCGACCGAATAAGCCACGAGCGCGGGAACTGCCACATAGTCTGCGAGACATCACTGGAAACAATTTTCACACACATAAAAAACATCAATCCGGAACTGCTCGTAATCGACTCAATACAAACTATGAGCAGCGAAGCTGTCGATTCATCACCGGGAAGCATCTCTCAAGTACGTGAATGTACAGCCATGCTACTGAAATTCGCCAAAGAGAACAACGTTCCTGTAATTCTTATAGGCCATATTACAAAAGACGGCACTATAGCCGGTCCAAAGATACTTGAACATATTGTAGATGTTGTTATACAATTCGAGGGCGACCAGCACCACCTATATAGAGTGCTGCGTTCAATAAAAAACCGTTTTGGAAGCACTGCTGAGCTTGGCATATATGAGATGCAACGCGAGGGGTTACGCAAAGTTACCAACCCATCGGAACTATTACTCAGCGAACGCCATAAAGGGATGAGCGGCGTAGCTATTGCATCGGCTATAGAAGGCGTAAGTCCATTCCTTATAGAGACGCAGGCTCTTGTAAGCACTGCTGCATACGGAACGCCGCAACGTTCGGCAACCGGTTTCGATGTACGTCGAATGAATATGTTGCTTGCCGTACTTGAGAAACGTGTGGGATTCAAACTTGCACAAAAGGATGTGTACCTGAACATCGCCGGCGGATTGCGTGTGAATGACCCTGCTATAGACCTGTCCGTTATCAGTGCCATATTGTCAAGCAATATGGATGTAGAGATAGAACCTACAATATGTATGGCCGGTGAGGTAGGACTCTCGGGAGAGATACGCCCCGTAAACCGCATAGAGCAACGCATCAGCGAAGCCGCAAAGCTCGGCTTCAAGCAAATAATAGTTCCACGAAGCAATATGAAACGCCTTGACACCTCGCGTTTTGAGATAGAGGTTATGCCTGTAGGCAAAGTAGAGGAGGCGTTCCGCCTAATATTCGGATAATATGATACATGAATTCCAAATAAGAATACAGCCGCGCGATGCAGTCAATGAGCAGTCGTTAAAGCAATATATTGCCCGCGAGAAAGGCATGGATGTACGCACAATAAACGCAGTGCGCGTGTTGCGACGCAGCATCGATGCACGCCAGCGCACAATATATGTGAATCTTATGGTGCGTGTATTTGTCAACGAGATACCCAAAGGCGACGAGTATGTCAGCCGCGAATATGGTGACGTGTCGGCATGCAAGCCTGTGATTGTTGTCGGTGCAGGTCCTGCCGGATTGTTTGCAGCACTTAAACTAATTGAAAACGGTTTGCGCCCTATAGTTGTTGAACGGGGAAAAGATGTTCGTACACGCAAGGTCGATCTTGCAAACATCTCACGCACACACAATGTAAACCCCGAATCGAACTACTGCTTTGGCGAAGGAGGCGCAGGAGCATACTCCGACGGCAAGCTCTATACACGAAGCAAGAAACGCGGAAGCATAGAAGGCATTCTGAATATATTTTGCCAACATGGTGCAAGCACATCCATACTAGCAGACGCACATCCACATATAGGCACAGACAAACTGCCCAGAGTAATAGAAAATATAAGAAATACCATAAACTCATGCGGTGGAGAGGTTCGCTTTGAGACACGCATGGAAGAGATTCTTGTAAAAGAGAACAAAGTAAAAGGCATAAGAACCAACAGAGGAGAGATTCTTGCCGACGCTGTGATACTTGCCACAGGACATTCGGCAAAGGATGTATATCGTTGGCTCAACGCCAATAATATAGCTCTTGAAGCAAAGGGATTTGCTGTTGGTGTACGCCTTGAGCACCCTTCGGAACTCATTGACCGCATACAATACCACTCGCCCAACGGCAGGGGCAAATACCTGCCTGCTGCTGAATATAGTTTTACAACTCAGGTGGATGGACGTGGCGTATATAGTTTCTGTATGTGCCCCGGTGGCGTTGTCATTCCATCGGCATCGGCCGAGAAAGAGTTGTTGGTAAACGGCATGTCGCCATCACACCGTGGTGGAGCATGGAGCAATTCAGGCATGGTGGTGCAGATAAACCCCGAAGATGTGTTGTTGCCATCCATGAATATAGAATGTGAAGATATCCCTTCGGTTTCCGAAGACTCGCCACTACGCGTTATGAACTTTCAGGAGAAGCTTGAACGTCTTTGCTGGCGCATGGGCAATTACAAGCAGACAGCACCGGCACAACGCATGACCGATTTTGTGCGACGCAAATTGAGCTACGACTTACCACGCAGTTCGTATGCTCCCGGACTAATATCATCACCAATGCACTTCTGGTTACCGGAATTTGTATCTACACGATTGGCTCGCGGTTTCGAGCATTTCGGACGCTCATCACATGGTTTCCTGACATCAGAAGCAACAATGATTGGCGTAGAGACACGTACCTCATCACCGGTGCGCATTGTACGAGACAACGAGACGTTACAACATGTTACAGTAGAAGGACTATTCCCCTGCGGAGAGGGTGCCGGATATGCAGGTGGCATTGTATCGGCGGCAGTCGATGGAGAGCGTTGTGCCATATCGGCAAAAGAGTATTTAGGTATATAAATTGATTCAAACATAGAATATCATGTACAAATTCAGACCAATTCTTAAATCATTGATTTGGGGCGGAGAAAAGATTGCTCCATATAAAGGAATCGACACCGACATGAAAGCTATTGGCGAGAGCTGGGAGATTTCGGGTGTCAAAGGTAATGAATCGGTAGTAGCGGGCGGTGCCGATGACGGCATGACCATTCCCGAACTCATTGCACGCGATAAAGAGACTCTTCTGGGCAAGAAGAATTTCAACCGCTTTGGTATGGAATTTCCATTGCTCATCAAATTCATTGATGCACGACAGGACCTCTCGATTCAGGTACACCCAGACGATGCCTTAGCCTGGGAACGCCACCAGTCGAAGGGTAAAACAGAAATGTGGTACGTGGTAGATGCCGACAACGGCGCACGTCTGCGTTCAGGCTTTGCCAAGCAGGTTACTCCCGACGAATATGAGCAGAGCATTGCCGACAACACTATAACCGACCTTTTGAAGGAGTATGACATACACAAGGGCGATCTCTTTTTCCTACCAGCAGGACGCATACACTCCATTGGTGCCGGTGCATTCATTGCAGAGATACAACAGACATCAAACATCACATACCGCATATACGATTTCAACCGCCTCGACGATAAAGGTAACCCACGCGAGCTGCATACCGAACTGAGCAAGGATGCTATAGACTACACCGTGCTACCCGACTACCGTACATACTACGAGGCTTGCAACGACAAACGTGTTCCACTTGTATCATGTGAATATTTTACCACATCGCTGCTAAAGTTGACAAAACAACACGAGTTGCCTTTGAACGACCTTGATTCATTCGTCATACTTATATGCACGGCCGGTAAAGGTACTGTTACCGACAACAAGGGTAACAGCATAGAAATTAAACAAGGCGAAAGCGTTCTTGTTCCTGCCGATGTCAAAGGCTTAACATTTGAAGTGAACGAGAATCTTGAAATTCTGACAAGTTGGATTGACTAAGATATAGAGAGAGGATGGCTCAAATGAGTCATCCTCTTGTTTTAATATCGCTGTTCAATTCCTTATTATCTCAATCTGACGATATCTCCCACTTTTAATTTCGCATACTCCTTAAACATAGGATTCATCTTATAAATCTTCTTCAACTTAATGCCATACTTCTGCGACAGACTGTAAAGACTCTCCCCGGGTTGCGTTGTATGGAATTTGTTTCCTCGCCTTGCCTTGTTGTTCTTCTTCTCAAGATATAGTATATCACCGGCATTAATTACATACCCTTTGTACAAATCGTTATACTTGCGTAACTTACGCTTTGAAATACCAAATTCGGTAGATATACTCTCAAAAGTGTCGCCTGCAGAAGCCACGGTATATACCAATCCATTGGCTTTCAGTAACTCATGGTTTCCCGATGCACTTGCATAGTTTGATAAGCCTGACTTAACTCCACCTTTAGTATTGTCGGCACTTTTTCCGATATCCGATTTTTTATACGAATCATATTTATACAGGCCATACTTCTCTATGAGATTAATTAGCTTTGTAGGATACTGTGGATCCTCGGCATATCCGGCCTTTTTCAATCCTCTTGCCCAACCTTTGTAGTCGTCTTTTCTCAATTTAAAGAGAAAATCATATCGGCTGTTCGACAATAGAAATTTGGAATGGTCCTCATACGACTCTCTGGTATTCTTATAAACGCGGAACTTGCACCACTTGCCATTATCCCACTTTGAGTATGTCTTACCTTGCCAGCGTTTGTCGGCCTTGACACCAAAGTGGTTATTAGCCTCCTGAACAAGATCACTTCTTCCTGCACCACCTTCAAGCAAAGCCTGTGCAAGAGTGATACTGGCAGGAATACCATGTTTTTCCATCTGTTCGACAGCCATAGGGTAATATGACTGCACATAACGTTTGGCATAATCACTTGTTCCTGTTTGCGAGCCGCTACTCACTGTCTGTTTGAACGGCATACACGATGTCATAAGAAAAACGACAGCGGATATAATGTAGAATATTCTGTTCATCATAAGTTTTGTTAATTGACGACAAAATAAATGAATAAATTGATTATACGCAAGATTTAAGCTATATTCGCATGAAATAATTTGTTATATAACAAAAAAAAGATATGAAAGAGATTATCATGCAGACAAAGGTAAAAGTTTGTTCCATTGACGAACTTTCACAACAAGATAGAGAGGTTGTCGATGCTGCGCGCAAGGCAACATCTAACAGTTATGCCGTATATTCAGGATTCAATGTAGGTGCGGCTGTACGTCTGTGTGACGGAACAATCATCACCGGCACCAACCAGGAGAATGCTGCCTACCCATCGGGGCTATGCGCCGAGCGTACTGCTATTTTCTGGGCCAACTCGCAATTCCCTGACAAAGCCATAGAGATGCTGGCCATTGCGGCACGCACCCAGGAAGGAGAATTAGAAATGCCAATAACCCCTTGCGGTGCATGCAGGCAGGTTATACTTGAGACAGAGAAACGCTTCGGTACCCCGGTACGCATAATACTATATGGCACCAAAGAGTGCTACATTATTGAAGATGGAATAAAATCCCTTTTGCCACTCTCTTTCAATTCAGATTTTTTAGAGTAATTTTGCTGCATGAAGAAGATAATGTTTGTATGTCACGGCAATATCTGCCGTTCGCCTATGGCGGAATTCATAATGAAGTCGTTGGTGGAAAAAGCATCAGTAGAGGAGCATTTTCACATAGAGTCGGCGGCTACCAGCCGCGAAGAGATAGGCAACGGCATATACCCACCTGCCGAGCGCACTTTGTCAATGCACGGCATTGCATGCAAAGGACACCATGCACGTCAGTTCACTGTTGACAACTATAATGAATTCGACCTTGTTGTTGTGATGGAAGATTACAATAAACGCAACCTAACACGTCTGATAGGATGCGACTGCAAAGGAAAAGTTTGGAAACTTCTTGACTTTACAGCAGAGGACCCCGCACCCGGTATAGGAGCCGATATCTCAGACCCATGGTATCATGGTGACTTCGACAAGACTTACAAGGAAATATTATCAGGATGCAAAGCATTAATGCAACATTTAGGTTACTGAAATGAGAAACATAGCAACACCCACCGACGATAGGGTTATAATGGGCATCGACCCCGGAACAAACATCATGGGTTATGCCTTCATTGGCGTGAACGGCAACCGTGCACGTCTCATTGCTATGGGAGTTATAGACCTACGCAAATGCAAGGATATGTATATGAAGTTAGGTGAGATATTCACCCGTGTACAAGGACTCATAAATTCATTTCTTCCCGATGAGCTTGCCATAGAAGCGCCATTCTTTGGTAAAAACGTACAGAGTATGCTCAAGCTTGGCAGGGCACAGGGTGTAGCCATTGCTGCAGCCATAAGCCGCCAGGTGCCTATACATGAATATGCACCGCTGAAAATAAAGATGGCAATAACGGGCAATGGCTCTGCATCAAAGGAACAGGTTGCCGACATGCTACGACGCATGCTCAGCATTGCCAATGAGGATATGCCACACTTTATGGACGCCACCGATGCGCTCGGTGCTGCGTTCTGCCATTTCATACAACGCAACAACCCTGTCAGTGAGAAGAAATATTCATCGTGGGCCGACTTTGTCAACAAGAATCCCGGAAAAGTAAAATAGGAACAAAAAGGTAAAAGCATAAAACTTTATATTACACCGGAGTATCGATATGCGCAACGCAAAGATGCACCGGTGTAATTTTATTCATACAACTTATAAGTAGTACGCAACACCTGGAATTCGGTACGACGGTTTATCTGATTGCAGATTTCTTGTTGCTCCTCATCTTTCAGGTTATTGATAAATTCCTCTGTGAGTACATCGCCCTCGGCAAGGAACGTATATTTCTCGGTCAATTTCTTGCTCACGACCTTTGGCTTTGACTCGCCATAGCCTACAGGCGTCATACGTTCCTTTTCAATACCTTGTGCAACAAGATATGCAACAGCCGATTCTGCACGCGCTTGCGACAATTTTTCATTAAAGCTTGCACTGCCTCTGAAATCGCAATGTGCGCTTAGCTCTATGGTTATGTTTGGATTCTGTTCCAACAGCTCTTTAAGCTCGTTCAGCGATGCCGATGACTCCGCTGTAAGCGTAGCCTTACCAAACTCATAGAATATGTTATCGACAAGCACCGGACGTGTTATTGACGGAAGGGCAAAGTCGCGTTGGTATTCATGCATACCTTCTATGTTTTCCGTTTTCAGTTCATGCATCACATTCAGGTAACCCTTGCATGTGCCCAGCATTACATATTCCACACCGGGAGTAACACGAACCTTGTACGAACCATCTTTCATGACACCGAAACTACTGTTCGTTCCATCGTCGCCAACAAGATATATAAGTCCATCGGTCAGTTCATAACCATCTTTTTCATATATCCAGCCATAGAGAGTGTGCACCGTTTCGGGCAAGTAGAACGAATATATGTGGTCCCAACCTCGTGCATCGCCTCTGTTCGAAGAGAAATAGCCACGGTACAAGCCGGGTGCAAATGTTATGCCAAAGTCATCGCCATTCGAATTTACAGGCGCACCAATATTGTTTATATTCCACACGCTGTCATTCTCTTGAACAGCGAAGAAGATGTCAAGGCCACCCATACCGGGATAACCATCGGACGAGAAGAACAACTCACCCTGCGGACCGAATGCAGGAAACTGCTCATCGCCCTCTGTATTTATGCACTCGCCAAGATTTTCCACTATACCCTCCTTGGCCTTGATGTTGCCTATATACAATCGCCAAATATCCAATCCACCCTGGCCACCTGCCATATTGGATGTAAAATAGAGCCATTCACCATCGGGAGAAATCGCCGGATGAGCATATGCCGACAAGGTGTCGTTCGATATTGTAACCTCCTCGGCCTTTCCCCACGCAGCATCACTGCGATTACTTTTATATATTGCTGCATAGCGCGGATGCTCCTCGTCACTTGCACAACGGGTGAAATACATTGTTTTGCCATCAGGAGTAAAAGCACATGCACCATCCTCGTATTCACTGTTTACATCACCGTCAATTCTCTCGGTTTTCGTCCACTTACCTTTCTCGTCACGTTTCGTAATGAAGAGATCGGCGCACTCCTGTCCTGTTATACCACTCACGGCATCACCTGTCGCATCCTTTCGGGTGCTGGTTGTTATAATCATAGTGGTATCTTCTCCAACATATGCAGGGCAATAGTCGCTACGCTGACCATTCAACTCCTTGGCTCTCTTAACAATGTATCTGCCGGGATTCTTTTTCCATTCAGCCGATTGCTTTGCCGACTGCAGACCAATCTGCGCCATGCGATGTTCCGGGTTCTTTTCCAGATAGCTCTCAAAACTCTTTTGAGCCGCTTTGTAGTCACCTTTCTCAAGTTGCGCCCCTGCTAAATGAAATAGTGCTGTTGAGTCGGGATGGCCATAACGTATGGCATTCTGATAGGCACCCACAGCAAACACAGGACTATTGCTCTTACGATAGCACTCACCCATTTTCCATGCCACTTCGGCACGTTTACTACGCTCCTTGGCAGGAATTTTTCGGTAAGCCTTTTTGTATTCGTTTGCAGCCTCGGTATATTCCATAATAGCAGCATATTGGTCACCTTTCTTGATGCCCTTTTCACTGCTGCAAGCCATTGCCATAACAACAGCAAGCCACAACAATATAATATGGTAATTCCTTTTCACAATATAACTTCAGTTATATTATAACTAACAAAAAAGGGAAATATTATATATTTGCATAAAATTTAAGAAACAGATTATACATATGAAAACAAGAGTAATCATATATCTTATTGGTATATTGCTTTTAAGCAGTTGCCGGAACTGCACAAAAAACAGCAATAACCTATACGACAGAGGCGTATCACAAGAACTGGCACTGCAGCGTAAGGAGAATATCAAGAACCCTGTATATGAACTGCTGTTCCGCATCCCGGAAAGTAAGGACAGTATGGTATGCGGAGATATTGATATCGATTTTCATATTTCACAGCCACAGGAAATAATCATCGACTTCAGAGAGGAACAGAATATCCATAAAGTTCAGGTAAACGAGAATGATGCTGCATACCAAATATGCAACGAGCACATCATCATTCCTGCCAATGCACTTAAACAGGGCAAAAACAGAGTATCCATATCTTTTACAGTAGGCAACCAATCGCTCAACAGAAACGACGAATTTCTTTACACCCTGCTTGTCCCCGACAGGGCACGCACAGTATTTCCATGCTTCGACCAACCCGACATGAAAGCGACATTCAAACTTGCATTGGAATTACCCGAAACATGGACAGCTGTTTCAAACTCACCTGTAAAGAGTGAAGAGAGAAAGAATGGACGCAAGCATATCACATTCCGCGAGACAGAGCCATTAAGCACATATCTGTTCTCCTTCGTTGCTGGAATATTCAAGGAAGAGAGATACAACGACGGTAAGCACACCTTCACTGCATACCACCGCGAGACAGAACCCTACCGCATAGCACAGTTGCCAACAATATTCAGCCAGATTGCGATGTCGCTTTCATGGTTAGAAGAATACACCGGCATACCATACCCCTTCGCAAAATATGATTTCATCATACTTCCCGGATTCCAATATGGCGGAATGGAGCACACCGGTGCAACACTTTACAACGACACCAAGATGTTCCTTTCAAAGAACCCCACACCCGACGAAGAGCTCGACAGAGCACATCTTATTGCCCACGAGACAGCACATATGTGGTTCGGCGATTATGTTACCATGCGCTGGTTCAATGACGTATGGACAAAAGAGGTCTTTGCCAACTACTTTGCATCGCGCATCACAGAACCGATGTATCCCAACATCAATCATCGCCTCAATTGGCTGAAGAGCATCACCACGGCAGCACTTGGCGAAGACCGCACATTGGGCGGTACAGCCATAAGACAACCTCTCGACAATATGAGCAATGCCGGATTGATATACAACAACATCATTTACAACAAGGCACCCGTAATGCTTGAGAAACTTGTTGAGATTATGGGCGAAGAGGCTTTCAGAGATGGAATTCACGACTATCTTGTTAGATATGCCTACAACAATGCATCGTGGGACGACCTTATAAAAATTCTCGATGAAAAGAGCGAAAAAGAGCTTGCTGCATTCAGCCACGTATGGGTAAACAGCAAGGGTATGCCAACAATTGACTTTAACATCAGCAACGACACACTTATAGTTGAGCAAAGCGACCCCTATGAGCGCGGCCTACTATGGCCACAGAGCTTTGGTGTGCGCCTTGTGGGAGATAACGTATCGGACATTGAGGTAACAATGAACAGCAGAATATCAAAGATACCTCTTAAAGAGAAAGTATCATATATACTGCCCAACAGCGACGGACGCGGATATGGCTATTTCCGTTATAGCGATGCATCACTTGAATGGATACTACAGAATTGGCACAATATAGATAATGAGACCAACCGTCAGGCACAACTGATGAACCTCCACGAGAGCTACCAGCATGGTGCATTAAATGCCGAAAGATGGTTATATTCGTTGTTGAATGGACTGCCAGGCGAAGAGAACCCGCTTATTGCCTCTACAATATGCAGTTATATTGGCCGACCATTGGCAGAAACAAAAAATGCGGAAGCAGAAAGAGCCATCCTTGCCATAGCGAAAGAGCACAAAATTAAATCGTGCCGTCAGCAGTTGCTTCGTACTCTCATATCTACAGCCAACGACAGCATTGTACGCAACGAACTATATACTATATGGAAAGAGGCTTCTCATCCCTTGCTTGGCGAAAATGACTATATGAATCTTGCTTACGAACATGCCATACGTAATGCCGAGCTTCAAAAAGAGATTATAGAAACACAAAAGAGCCGAATAGGCAACCCCGACAGAAAACGTCAGTTTGAATTCATCGCACGTGCCACAACGCCCGACACAATAGAGCAACAGAAGCTGTTCCGCTCACTGCTTAAGGCCGAGAACCGTCGCATAGAACCATGGGCAATAAAGACTTTGGCCTACTTGTGCCATCCGTTACGTGAACAGCAGGCGGTAGGATATATTCGTGAAGCACTCGACTCCTTACAGTATATTCAACGCACAAGCGATATCTTCTTCCCACAGAACTGGACACGTACTTTGTTGAGAGAGCGTTACAGCAATGAAGCTTTAAAAGAGGTTGATAAGTTCCTTTATGAAAATAAAGATTTGCCGGAGCTACTAAAAAGCAAGGTTCTGCAGGCATCCTGGAATCTGCAACGTACCCTAAAATAGAATAAGAGGTTCGCATTTGCGAACCTCTTATTCTATTTAGGAAACAATCAATTACTTTGATATCTTTTTTACACCATCCTGAATGTAAACCTGATTGCTTGCAACCTCGTTTACTCGACGGCCTTGAATATCATAGATAGCACCATTTTTTGCTGCATCAACAGCCACGTTTGTGATAGCAGTGCTACCTGCTGTTGTAAAATCAATCTCAACTACAGCATCTTTCTCGCAAGGAATTGTCGCTGTGCCGTAAGTATCCACTGTTACGGCAACCTCCTTACCGTTTACTGTTATACGAGCCTTGTCGATAGCCATTGCAGCGCGTGTGCAACGCACCTTGAGTTCTGCACCAGCGTTGCTTACTATCTTCACAGCTTGGCACTTGCCGTCAGTCCAATTGAAATCGACGGTAAAGTTTCCTACTGCCTTCATACCTGTAACCTTACCTGTTTTGTTCCAAACAGTTGGCAATGCAGGGAGGATATTGATGTAACCGTGTGCACTCTGCATCAACATCTCGGCGATACCTGAGCATACACCGAAGTTACCGTCAATCTGGAATGGTGGGTGTGCGTCGAACAGGTTGTAATAAACACCACCATTACCGCCGGCATGCTGCAATGCGTTCTTTATAATGATGTGGGCATGATCGCCGTCTTGAGCACGTGCCCAAAGGTTAACCTTCCAACCCATTGACCAACCTGTAGCTTCGTCACCGCGATGTCTCAAAGAGTTCACTGCCGGAGTAAAGTATTGGCTTTCAGGAGTAATCTGGTCCATTGGATAAAGAGCCATCAGGTGCGACATATGACGGTGTCCCAATTGTCCTGCTGTGTGCGCTGAGTACTTCCACTCACGGAGCAAGAGATCTCCATTGTTTACACCATTGTTCGCTTGTTTACAAGTCTCAGTAGCAAGACCTTTATCTGTCTTTGCAAGATAGTCGTTCAATTTTGCAATGTCAGCCTCCGAAATACCCAATGTGTTTGCACCAAGAATGTCGATAGCATCCTTAAGATTCTGGAACAGATAGCTTATCATCTGCTGTGCATGGGCTGTACCGTCCTCACCGCTTGGACCGTGTTCAGGTGAATACTCATTCGGAGCAAGATATACACCGTTCACATTCTTCAGACGGTGGAACCAGAACTCTGCACATGACCACATTACAGGGAATGCCTTGCGCAAGAAATCCTCATCCTGTGTATAGAGCCAGTGTGTCCACAAGTGGCTTGTGTACCATACGTTGGCTACAAGATAGTTGCTGCCCCATGTACTCATACTGTTGTAGAGTGAAGACTCTGTCATCACGCTCCAACCGGGACTGTTATTATTATATTGCTGGGCAACTTTCTTCCAACCCTCGCTCTGTGCACCACGAATGATGAAGTTCAGGAATGGTTTGTGAAGGTCGCTGAGGTTAGTAACCTCTGTAGGCCAATAGTTCATCTGGATGTTGATATTGGTGTGGATATCAGAGTTCCATACACCATGAGAAGCCTGACGGCCCAAGTTGTTCCAGATACCCTGCAAGTTGTTAGGCGCAGCTATAGGCTTACGGTTAGAGCTGATAGCCAAGTAACGTCCATAGTGGAAATACAACTGCTCAAGGAACAGATGGTCGTTCTGTGTACTTGTTCCGTTCTTATTATTAGGATAATAGTTGTCAACCAACTCTTTTGTATCAACCTTTGGAGTTTCAAGGTCGAGGTCGAATGTCATGCGGTTTGTGATTGCTGTAAAATCAGCGACGTGTGCATCCTCGAGCTCCTGATAATCTTTGGCTGCAACAACCTCAAGATCGGCCTTGATGCGGTTGTTCACATCATCCTGATTCTCATTGGTAAAATAATTGGTAAAGACATTCATATCACCGTTGAAGTTGGTACCACCCTTAAGGAAGAATGTAACTTCGGTAGCATTGCTTACAGTTACTCCGTTAGAAGCTGTGCTTACAGTTGCACCTTTGTCGGCTGCAACATGTACACGTGCAGCATACTTCACAGCCTCCATAGCACCGGTAAACGATGCTGTTCCATTTTCATATTTTACACTGCCTGCACTGATGTCATTGCAAGGTGTAAGACTGAATGTAAGATTCAATTTCTCGTCACCTACATTCTGATAACGAATCACGATAACAGAATCGGGAGCAGAGCTGAAATATCTACGAATCTGTCTTGTTCCATTGCTCTTCTTGAACTCAACACCTGCAATACCCTCTTCAAGGTCAAGATAACGCACATAATCACTCGCACCCTGAGCGTTATTGTCGGTAATGAACAGAGAACCGAAGTTTACGAATGTACGGTTACCGCCGCCGGCACCGATAGTATTTGCCGGACCACTCCAAAGAGTCTTTTCGTTAAACTGTATCTCCTCGGTCTGCACCTCACCGAACACCATACATCCAAGTTCTCCGTTTCCGATAGGCAATGCATACTCCTGCCATGGATTGCTTGCTCCTGCAGTTTTTGAAGAGTTCTTATACCATAATGTATTAGCATTTTTAGGAGTATATTCAAATTTGTATTCATCGGGGAACAAAGTGTAGTCAACCTCGTTCACAAAGAATGTACTTCCATCGTCAGTCTTGGCTTCTGCATCATCCCACAAGGCAAGGTGTCCGCCACCATTACCATCGTTTCGCTTGTTCAAATAGTTATTGGCAGAGCCTTTTATTTTTATATATGAAGCATTGCCATTAAGGTTTATTGTACCGTCAAAAACAACAGAATGAGATGTTGTCTTGGGATCTACCATAGATGCACGGGCATCAGCCCCACTACCTGTCATTCCCAGCACCTTTGAAAGTCCGGTAGAATAGTTGTAAATCTTGTAACCACCGTCGCTCTGCGCCTCAAAATACCATAGGCCACGGTTATCCTGTGGCATAACTCTATTTGTCAATTTAAGATTTGCACCATTGCAATAATCAGGGTTCAAACTCATGTAGTTACCGTCGGTTGGATGGTTTTTTACAATATAGAACTTAGTATCATTGCTAAAATAGCTTACATAAAGGTTGTTTTCTTCTATATTTACAACAGAATGCATACCATCCACAGGTATTGCACTGAAGTCGGCTTTGCTAAAAGAACTACCGGCATTCAAGGCTGCACCGTTCTTGTATTCTCCACCGTCGTAAACAACACCTGCAGAAGCATCGGTTGTTCCAAGCACTACAATGTTTATATCTCCTGTAATAACCTGCTCAAGTTCCCATAGAGCGCCTGCATCAGCATCACAGAAAGGATGGTACTTGCCTGATGCGCCTACATACTCATACTTAAAGTATTTATTTGCACCTTTTGAAACATTATAACATTTGATTTTATAAACATTCTCACCTGCAGACTCAAATGTCATAGCCAATGCCTGATCTTCACTGGTTGCATAGTTTACATTCCAACCCTGACCTTCTCCATAATAAGAAAAGTATTTGCCTGCAAGTGATTTCAAGTAATATTGACCTGAACCTGCTTCAATGAATTTAAAAATCTGGTCCAGGTTTTCACTTTTGGCATCAGCATAAACATGACCGTATTGGTGGTGATTTGATGTACCAATGGTCAAATACTTACCGTCATCTTTTGATTTGATACGATACTCTTTTTTCGTATCAATCTGTGCCATCACACCCACTGCAAGGAATAACGACACGACAAAAAACATTAATTTTCTCATAGTTATAGTTAGTTATGTTTAGATACATTTACACTTGTGGCAAATATACCACATATTTTAATATCAACAAAGAGGAGAGCAACATTATTGCTCTCCTCTTTGTTGATATTAATTTAGTCTTATTTTACCATTGTCTTAACGCCATTGATAATATAAACTCCTTGTTCCAAATTATTTTGATTTGTTTTCACATTACCTTTCAAGTCATAAATAACCAAGTTGTCATTCTCCTCAACATCATTTATACCAGCCACCTGCTCAACAACAACAGTACATGTAGCTGCTTTGCCACCTGCTTCTGCAGTAATAGTAACTGTACCGGCAGCAATAGCTTTTACAACGCCATTCTCTACAGTTGCAACAGAAGCATCTGATGTTGACCACACTACTGTAGTATCTGTAGCATCTTCCGGACTAACAGTTGCCTCCAATATTATTGTTTCATCAACGAACAACTTAGCTGTTGTAGTATTAAGAGTAACTTCTTCAACAGGAATAATTACGTCGATTGAACATGTAGCTTTTTTACCACCAGCTTGCACTGTAATTGTTGCATTACCAACAGCAACAGCTGTTACCACGCCATTTTCAACTGTAGCCACAGAAGCATCTGAAGTCGACCATGTTACTGTAGCATCTGTAGCATCCTCCGGATTAACAGTAGCCTCCAATGTTATTGTTTCATCAACGGTCAATGTTACTGTTTTTTTATCAATAGTAACACTTGTTACAGGAACCAAAACTTTTATAGTACAAGCTGTAATCTTATCACCGGCTCTTGCAGAAATTGTTACAGTACCTGCACTTACAGCAGTTACAACACCATTCTTAACAGTAGCAACTGAATTTTTGGATGTCGACCAGATAACCGTTGACTCTGTAGCATCATTTGGATTAACAGTAGCCTTCAATGTCAAAGTCTTACCTTTCTCCAGTGTTGCCTCTGCTTTATCAAGAGTTATCTCTGTTACAGGAACATACATTGCATTTACAAGATTTTCATATGCTTCTTGCATTGACTTATATGCTGTACCATATTCTACAGCAGTAAGTTCTGTCTCAAGTTTTACCTTAGCAGCATCGATTGCTGTATTTGCAGCCTCAATTGCAGCAGGAATAGCTGTAGCACTAGGATATTTGTTTACATACTCTGCAGTACGTGGCATCAGGTCAAATTCAGCCATGTGAAAGAATAGGTTACCACCCTTTTCTGCTTTTCCGGAATTGGTTTCTGTAACAACGAAACGCAAGAATGAGTATGCTTTATTGGCATTTACAACATTAGACTTGTAATAAAAGGTTGTATTACTATTTCCTGCAGGAAGATCTGTAACAGTTTCAATCAATTCGTATGCACTGCCATCACTACTTCCATATATTTCAATGGTTTTAGGGAAATCGGTCTGCGCCTTACGTGTAGCATATTTGAAACGGAACGACGAGAGTTCGTTTCCACTACCCAGGGCAACCTGTATATAGTGTGCTCCTCCCATATCATTTGTATATTCGGTATGGAAATGAGAGTTTTCATCACCATCAACAAGGTTCTCGATAGGTCCTTCTGCGTTTGACTGGGCATTGGTTGAAACATAGTATGCAGCATCCTTATTTGTTGTCTGCAATGCAACCTCTTTTGCATAATAGTCATAACATTCGTTGATAAGATTCTCTGTCTCCTCAATTATATTTTCAAGAGCTGTTGTGTCATATTGTTTTGCCTGTGAGAAGTCAATAACAATAACATCTGCTGCAACAGAAGCAATCTTATAACACTCAAGACCATTTACTGTCTCTTTCTCGCCAAGCTCAACAACAGCGCCGTTCACTGTAACAACAGCCTCATCAAGAGCATTGCATTTCACATAGCAAGGCTGTCCCTGATTATTGACGATAGTCACCTTGCTTGCCTGATTACCCTTCCACTCGATATCTACAGTAAAGTCACCAACGGCCTTCAAGCCCTTGACAGAACCGTTTGCCCATTCGCTTGGCAATGCAGGAAGAATATCAATTACATCGGTATGGCTCTGCAACAACATCTCATTAATACCAGATGTAGCACCAAAGTTACCATCAATCTGGAATGGAGCGTGAGAGTCGAACAAGTTGTAATAGATACCACCCTGGCTTTGGTCTGTTCCGTATGTTGTAGAGTGTTTCAATGCCTTACGCAAAATAGCATGAGAACGGTCGCCCATAAGAGCACGTGCCCAAAGGTTAATCTTCCAACCCATTGACCAACCGGTAGACTCATCACCACGCAACTTCATAGAGTTAATAGCAGGCTCAAAATATGGACTTGCCGGAGTCAACTGACTGAATGGGAACAATGCCATGAGGTGCGACATGTGACGGTGACCTCTTTCAATTCCTTTATTGGCTTCAAAAGTACTTGTATATTTCCATTCACGTAGAACCTTGTCACCTGTAGCAACTCCATTGTACGTTGCACCCCAAGCGCCATTATATTCCTCTATAGCAAGACCTTTATCCATTTTCAAGAAACGGTCTTTAATAAGGTCATAATCCTCTTGTGAAATTATTCCGGCAGCAACACCACCAAGAATATCAGCTGCTTTCAATGTATTGTCAAGAGCCTCCCAAGCAATCTGCTGTGCGTGAGCAACGGCATTCTCGCTACCCGGACCATGCTCAGGAGAGTATTCTTTTGGACATTCGTATGTTCCGTCCTCGGCAAGTACCATACGGTCTGCCCAGAATTGCGCAGCACCCAACATTGCAGGGAATGCTTTTGCAAGATACTCCTTATCGAGTGTATAACGATAGTGCTGCCACAAATGTGTTACATACCATGCGTTGGCAATAACATAGTTAGGAGCAAAGCCACTGATTCCACCAAAGATGTTATTCTCGGTCAAACATGTCCATCCACGTTCCTGACCGGCAATCTTAGCTCTGTTCTGCCATTCAGGCTGTGATGCCTCGTTTATAATATAGTTAAGGAATGGCACATACATCTCATCAAGGTTACCAGCCGATACAGGCCAATAGTTCATCTGCACGTTGATATTAGCGTGAATATCGCTGTGCCAGGGTGGTGTACAAGTATTGTTCCAAATACCCTGAAGGTTATTTGGTAGGTCGGCACCACGTGAAGATGCTATTGACAAATAACGTCCATAGTTATAATACAACTGCTCAAGCATAAGATTACGAGCCCCACTTGCTGCATTATAAGCTATAATAAGTTCGTTTGTAGGCAAATTATTTTCTACGCCGTCAAGTTCAAGTTCCACTCTTGTGAAATACTTCTGATGATCGGCTACGTGCGCAGCATATACAGCATCCCATCCCTTTTCGGCAACAGCATCTGCCTGAGCCTTGTTTTCAGCAGGAAGATTTTCCGCATTTCCATTTACATGCGAAGCATTATCACCAACAAAGTCGGTACTTCCAACAAGAACCAACAACACCTCATCGGCATTCTCAACGGTAATACCATCTTTTGTCGTTGTTGTTGTACCACCATTAGCTACGACTTTCAAAGTAGCATTATAACTTACAGTTTGCAACTTACCTGTAAACTGTGCATAACAATCTTCATATACGGTTTTTGCGTTTACAGTAGGCTTGCCACTTTGCATCTTGACGCAGAAATTCAACATTCCCGGCTCAGACGCAGCAATTCTTGTTACAATAGCTTTATCTGGATTACTTGCAATGTATTGACGAGTAAATTCAACACCTTCGGCATTCTCATACTTGACAGTTCCAGTAGCAGTCTTCAAATTAAGATCGCGATAATACTTCTTTACAGGAGCCGACTCAAAGTCACCGCTTTTATCATCGATATAAATTGAGCCAAAAGGCAAATAGTAACCATATTCATTAGGGCCACCGCTCCAAAGAGTCTTTTCATTGAAAAGAATCTCATCGCGTGCCACACCGCCAAACAGCGAAGCGCCAAGCTGACCGTTACCAAGTGGAAGAGAGTACTCCATCCAAGGATTATCCACCCCTACTGCTGTTGCAGGTTTTGTGTACCACAAAGTAAGTTTTTCTTCGGGCGCAACAGGAACATACTCCTCAATCTCAAATTCAGCAAGACCCAAAACTTCATCCAACAAAGTAAATGAAAGCATGTTTCCACCGTCGCCGCTGTTCCATAATGCAATTTTTTTGTCTTTTCCTGCACCACCGTTCATATTAAAGCCTTTGCCATTAGTACCTAAGTGCATAATTTCAAATATAGCCTCATTCGATGTTGGCGAGATTCTGAATCCTTTTGAATCAGCTTTGGCAGAAGTCTTTATTACACCGTCTGTACATACCAGATAATTACCGTTCTTGTTTACGAACTGGCAATTTTTGGCGTTACCTTTAATACTCCATATTTGAGACTTATTGTTTACGTTCAACGATGCTGTCTTAACATCATTACCAATGCCTTTATCTTCAATAACCCAACTACCATTCTCGAACTGAATAAAATACCATGTTTTATTCTTTGAATCGCTCATTTTAGGGTAAGCCGGAGTTTCTATAGACTCGGCAAGAATAATCTGCAACGGATTATTAGTATCTCCCTTGGTATATTCTCCAATATTCTTTCCTGCTCCGGCACCGCCCCATTGGTTGAATGTATTACTACTACCAACACGGCCTATCTCATAATAACCTTCTACAGTACTTTCCACAAGATAGAGCGAAGTCTTATCTGTTGAAGAAGTAGCAAAACGACTATCAGCAGCATTCCATAGAAGATAGTTGCCGGTCATGCTCTTCATATAAAATCCTGATGCATCACCAATCAACGCCCATTGTTGCTCTGGAAGTTTCTGGTCGTCAAATTCTGCCGTTTGAGCCAAAATTCCATCACCTTTGTCGGTAATACAACATATACCGGCCTTGAACTGCACAACATAATAAACCGGAGCCTCATCGGTAGAGAAGACACCAGTAACTGTTTCAGCAAAAAGACTCGTAGTAATCATTGAAAACACGAGCATGCAAAAAAATACTCTCAGTTTTTTCATATTATTTTTATTTAAGTTAATCGTTCAAACATAGATAACCTATAATACGGCAAATATATTACATTTTATTAAAATAAAAAAATAATCAGCACTATTAACAATAAAGATGCCAGGTATTTCGCATAATACCCGGCATCATTTTATTGACATATCAACTTCTTATGCCAACAATTCTGCCACCAACTGTTGCATTGCCGGCAAGTCGGCATCGTTCATTCGGGAACGGATTGTTACCATTGGCTCCACAATTTCAATATTTTTCATACCCTCAAGCATACCACGCATCACGCGGCCTGCAGTTGGTGCCCATGAGCCGTTTTCCATTATTGCAACCTTGCGATTCTGGAAGTTCTTGATTTTCAAATGATGCAGGAAGTCGTGCATTGGTGGGAACACATCGGCATCGTACGAAGCTGCACACACCACCATGTGGCTATAGCGGAAAGCATCCTCAACAGCCTCGGCCATATCACAACGCGAGAGGTCGGTCACAACAACCTTTGGCGCGCCTTTTTCGCGCAACATTTCGGCAATTTTATTCGCGGCAACGGCTGTTCCGCCATGAATTGAAGCATATGCCACAAAAACGCCCTCTGTCTCGGGTTCATATTTGCTCCAGGTATCATATAGACCTATGTAATGACCAAGATTTTCTGAAAGCACAGGACCATGCAACGGACATATAATGTTTATGTCGAGCGTAGCAGCCTTCTTGAGCAATGCCTGCACCTGCATACCATATTTACCGCAGATATTGAAGTAGTAGCGACGTGCCTCGCACTCCCAGGAGCCTTCGTTGCACAATGCTCCGAACTTGCCGAAGCCATCGGCTGAGAAGAGCACCTTCTCGCTCTGCTCATAGCATACCATAACCTCGGGCCAATGCACCATTGGAGCAGTAAAGAACTGAAGTGTGTGGCTACCCAACGACAATGTGTCGCCCTCCTTCACCGCAATTGTGCGCTCTGCAAAATTGGCGGCGGGAAAGAACTGAGGCATCATCTGCACCGCCTTTGCTGTTGCAACAACCTTCAACTGCGGATATTTTTCAAGCACCTCGGCAATGAGCGAAGCATGGTCGGGCTCAACGTGCTGCACAACAAGATAGTCGGGTGTTCTGCCGTCGAGAACATTCTCCACGTTAGCCCACCATTCTACTCGCTTACGCGCATCGGCAGTATCCATAATTGCCACCTTTTCATCGAGAATTATATACGAATTGTATGCCATACCCTCAGGCACTACATACTGGCTCTCGAACAAGTCAATGTCAAGGTCATCGACACCTACATACTTTATTGATGATGTTATTTCCATTTATCTTTTATTTTGTATTAATACTCATTATCATTTTTACTAAAGCGAAACATCTTTTTTATATCGCATCCAATCCTTCGGCAAACTCAGCAACCATACGTTCGCTGTCGGTTGATATTTTTTTCAAGTCTATCAGCTCGAGCAGTTTTTCAAGTTGGGCAACACGCTCCCTGTCGCCAAAGGCAACAGCTCCCGCATACTTTATCTTGTATTTCTCGAACAATTGAATACCCTGCACAAGACGCTCCCAGCGTATTGAGCTGATGCTGAAAGGATAAATGACGTATGTATCACCTGCAGGCCATGCAGTGAAGCGCGAATCCTCTTCGGGGTTTACGGTCCAGCTGTTGTATGCCCAACGCAGATAGCCGTCAAGCCCTTTCTTAAGTGCCTCGAGTGCTATAAACGCTGCATCAGAAGGCGCCGAGAAGGTGAAAAGATTGGGATACTCGGCACTGCAGCATGTGTAATAGGTCGATACCTTACCTTTTGCCCTGCGTTGTGCCACCAGCTCGGGATTATATGCACTGTATGCAAATATGTCAAGACAATAGTCGTGGATATCGGGCTCAATCACAGGATGATAGTTTCCCGCCATTGATATCTTCAACCCCGGAGCATACTCCTTAATAACCTTTATAGCCGCCTGCATCTGCTGCAGACTGCGCTCATCCATTGAAATGAAAGTCTTTTTAAGCCACCCCTTCTCTTTAAGGTGTGCCGAGAAGGCGTTCAACATTCCACCCCAGAACTGTGCGTAAGCTTCATCACCCGGCGCACAGTTGATATACTTATGCGAATGGGTAGCCTGGTCATAGTAACGGAACGACAGTTTCCATGGAATCATTGAGAAACAGGTTATCTCCTTGTCTATGCCACACTCCATCATAAACTCCACCCAACGGTCGAAGATTGTAAAATCGTACCACCAAGTTCCGTCGGCTTTCTTCACCCATGTTACCATGCTGCCAAACGGGTCATATGTCTGCCCGTCCCAAGGACGGTCGATAAGCGTTGCGGTAATGGCTTTTTGTCCTGCCGACGCAAGTTTTAGCATATATGGGCGCAACACATCAAAGTGCTCCTTGCTCCATAGTTCTACATTATGTACACGCGCCACAGCATATGGGTTCTGCCAGAGGTCGAGATGAAAGCTCCACTCTTTTGGAGTAGGCAACACATATTTTAGTACAGAGACAGTATATTTATACTTTGATTTTTTGCCATTGCATATAAGTTCCACATATCCTTTGTATGTACCAGACTCTGCATCCTGTGGTACCTGAATAGTGAGCCACAAACCGCGGCAACTGCCGGCATCAAGAACAGTTGGGTTGGTATCGGTTATGCGGTCGGCAACAAGCACCTCGCCATGAGCATCGACCGCGTGCTTGCCACAACCGGTGAACTTATCGGTGATTACAGGCTGTACAAAACCACCCGCCACATTCGAGGCAGGAATAATCTTTCTTCCGTTTTTAAGGTCGCTGAACCTGTACTCTACAGTGCACTCCTTTTCACCATTTGCAACAACAAGTTGCAGGTTGACACGCTCGCCACGCCACGCAACAACTTGTGTTACCGCTTTGTCTTCAAGCAGTTCATTGCTATTCATTGGATAACGCACATCGGTGTTTCCCCAACGTATGTTCATTTGTGCAAATGCAGAAAGGGTGGCAGCCATAAAGGCTATTACCAAAAGATGTTTTTTCATATATAGTTTTATTTACAAGTTCCTCTAAAGCTGAACTTCTTGCCGGCACGTGACGGTTTTAAATCATCGGCCATTTTTGCCGAAAGCACAAGTTCATTACCCGTCACCGTCCCTGATATCTCTGCAAAGCGATATGCCGGTTGCGGTTCTTGTTCCTTATTCACATACGGATCGATATCTGTAGCCGAGAAACATAGCATCTCATCAACTTTTTGCGAAGATACACCTTTTACGGTTATATCAATTCGTACCGGCATTGCTTTAGCGAACTTAACATCATTAAAGAATATATCAACGACTGAGTCCGAAGTTTCCGTAACAGAGATTCCTATATGTTTATCGGTGTAATCATCAACTACGAGATCGCCATAAAAGACGCCATCGGTTTCCGGGGGAAATGTCGTACTATTGTCAACACACGCTCCGAGTACAAAAACAACCGATAAAATCAATAATTTTATTATATTTTTCATCATTCTTAAAGATTAACATGCAACGATACACCAAAATGCAACGGCTTGCCCTGTGCAAAGAAGTCGTTGCCTATTGAACGGAAATAGAAAGTATTGTATTTCTCATTCAACAGATTCTTGCCCCACAGCGAAGCACCCCAATGCCCCTTCTCCCAAGCAAGCGATGCCGACAGCAGACTGTAGAACGGTTGCGACAAGTTATTCTCCTCGTTCCAATAGGTGCGACCTATGCCGTTCCATCCCACATTAAGCACCAGATAGTTAGCAAAGCTACGCGGAACAGGCAATCGATAGGATATATTTGCCGAATATGTCTCGCGCGGAGCATAAGGCAGAATCTTTCCCGAAAAGTCAACATCACCGCGATTGTACTTGATGAACTCGGCGTGAGTATAACCAAAGCCGGCATCAAAGGTTATATCAGCAACTGTATAGCGCACAGCAAGTTCGGCACCGGTGCTGAACGAATGACCGGCATTCGACATCATACGCCCCGTACCATTATCGGGAAATACCGTTAGCTGTTGATTGCGGCAATCAATATAAAAGAGCGAAGCCGATATCTTAAAGTTATCATCGGGCAGTGGCAACAGATGTGTTCCTAACTCAAAAGTCCAATTCTCCTCGGGTTTATACACTGTTGACGCAGCATCTACCCCCTGGTCGTTACCAATGAGTTCACCAATCATCTTGTTCTGTAAAATATCGGAAAAGAGCTGAGTGTTGAAACCGCCGGCCTTGAAGCCCTTGCGTGCAGAGGCATATATACTACCCCATTCATCGCTATATGAAGCCGATATGCTTGGTAACAGTTCAAAGGCATCTACAGCCTTTTTACCTTTGAAGTCGGTATTCAGTTCCTCATACACATCACTACTCTTGTATGTTTTGTAATGCACAGTGGAATGGCTGTTATAGCTCATCGAAGAGTACTCGTAATCGACACGCAGGCCGGCCTTAAAGTCGAAGCCGCCCCACGATATACCGCCCTGCACATAGGCAGCCACGCCGAATGCAGGAATCACGAAGTCATCATCTATAACAAAGTTATCCTGGGCAAAAGAGAGTTCTCTGTCATCGCCAAGGGTATAATACCACTCTTCGTTGGCATTTTTCAAAATAAGATTATCTATGCCGTACTGTTTGAAGTGCACAGGTGCGGACATATTGTTATGCTTGAAGAAGCCGAAAAGACCACCCAACAGATTGAATGCACCCAAGTCTTTTGCTTTTATCACAAACTCCTGAGTCAATGAGTGCTCCTTTTGATACTGCCCCATTGAGAAGTAATCGAGAGGTAGAAAATCATTGTCAAGACGCATGCGGTCATCGACATATTGGTAACCTGTTGTAGAAGATATTGTTGCCCAATCGAGCATTCGCTTTACAACAAGCCCCTCCGAAACATTAAAGCGTTTGTACGAACATTCATCGTTATATGCCACCGGCGCAAGCGACTCGTTGGCAGGGTTATAATACCTGTATGCCCAACCGCCTTCAGAGGTATAGCCAACGGCGAGCGTGTTGTCGATGCTCCACCCGCTTGCCGGCAACCACTGCAGACGCAAGCGCAACGCTCCGTTATCGCCCCCGTCACAGTTCTTGCCAAGTTCATGGTTTAGGAAATATCCGTCGCTATGGTTATACAACAGGCTCACAGCCCATCCGAAGCTACGCGAAGGGGCTGCATAGTGCGATGCCTTTACACGCACATTGTTTGCATTGCCATACTCCAGAGTAAAACGCTTGCCCTGGAAATTAAGTGGCGACATAGTATATAGGTTTATTGCACCTCCCGACGTGTTACGGCCATAGAGAAGCCCTTGAGCTCCGCGCATAACCTGCACGCGGTCGATATCAAACAATTCAAAATCGTAGTTATTTTTGTTCATCACCGGCACACCGTCGATATTCATGCCCACTACCGGCTGGTCGATACGCGAGCCGAAGCCCCGAACATACATCGACGATGTCATTCGCGAGCCATAGTCGGGTTGATAGAAATTGGGAGCAATGGCCGACAGTTCCTTGACAGAAGTTATATGCCTGTTCTCGAGTTCGGCACGACGAAGCGAAGTTGTGGAATAGGAGTTTACAGCCTCTTCATCGGATATTTTCACCGAAGAAACTATATCCACAGCCTGCAACAACACCGAATCGACACTCTCGCTCTCCGGCATTGCAAACAACATTATTATGGCAAAAAGGAAATTCACTTATAAATAAAAATATCTTTGCAGTTATGTGCAAAGATACTATAAAGAGAGATAATATACAAAGTTTATTAAGAACAGCAAAAGAGAAATGCCATTTTTAACAACTATTATCAAAAGCTCCAATCCTGTGAATCGTCGGCTTTCACATAGCGGCCGATTATTGGAACAAGAACCTTTTTAACCACCTCGTCGTTCAAGCGATGCTCACCGTTAAAATGCACGCAACGTTCCTTGCCATATAGCTCCGACACCAGCGGATAGAAATTCACCACAGGGTCCTTGTCGCCAAAAAGAGCCGTAACAAGTTCCTTCTCGGCATCATTAACGCCATCGAACTGCGTTTTCTCCATCTGCTTGAAACGCTCCACAACAGTCTTGTCTATACGGAACTCCGTTGCACCATCTTGTCGCTTGGCAGTATATCTGTTACGTCCCATCTTGCCAAAGAGCAGTGAGCGCGACATCTCAAACGAAGGGTTAACAATTATTCGTGGAACACCCCAAAGCTGTTGGGCGTACATTCCGCCCATTGAGGTGCCTACAACAACGTCGGGTTTCTCCTTTTCCACAATGCTACGCAACAGCTCAAGAGCCTCGAACGGATCGACAGGAAGGTCGGGAGCTATCACACGCCACGAAGCAAGATGTCGGCGCAAAGTCATAACCGTGCCCGAACTTCCCGAAGAGGCGAAACCGTGAACATACAGCAGTTTATTGTTCCTTTCCATAAAAAGATTATTCGAAATAGAAAGAGAGAGTTATCATCTTGCTCGACATACCATCGAGCGACTGAGTATATTTGAGCATATTGGAATCGAGCAAATCACTACGTTCCTGTTGAAGAATATTCAACGGACTGAAAGAGAACTTCAGTTCAGGAATGAGCTTGAAGAACGGGAGATAGAAGTCGCAACCAAAGCCAACCTCAACCATTGTGTCAAAGCGTTTCACAAGCAACTGCTTTTGCTTTTTCACAGTAAGATTAACCATTGGACTGGCACCCACTGTTATATAAGGCCTGTAGTTATTGAAACGTTCCGCAGCAAACTTAACATGAAGCGGAACAGCTATATATGTGGTTTTCAGCTGTTGACGCGACACCTCACCGCTCACCTGCTCGCGAAGTTGCACATTGTTCTGTCCAAAATGCATGGTTGGCAGAACACGCAACGAGAAGTTATTGCTCAGGCGCAGGTCGGCAAGCACACCAACGCTCAAGCCCGGGCTATATTCAGCCACATCGGCAAACCACATCTCGCCATTTTCGGTTACAAAGCCATTATTTACAAACTCCACATCCTGAAAATGAGTACCCACAAAGAAACCATAGTGCAGACGACGATAGTCGATATATGGTTTGTTCTGCACCTTACGTTCCTGTGCCAACGCCGAAAGTGGCAACACAAGCAACAACAATATGTAGATAATCTTTTTTAGCATTATACATTATAACGCAAGCAACAACAACTTATTGCCAAAGAGGCGAAAAAAAGATATTTGTGTAAAAATATGTTAAATAACAATAGTTCCGCTTGCTTATACTCAAAAAACACTATCTTCGTAGCGGATAATATAAATTTAAACTTAAACATTATGGCTTACGTAATTTCAGACGACTGCGTTGCTTGCGGTACATGTATCGACGAGTGTCCTCAGGGTGCTATTTCTGAGGGTGAGAAGTATTCTATCAACCCTGAATTGTGCATCGACTGCGGTAGCTGTGCAAGTGTTTGTCCTTCAGAGGCTATCCACGAGGGATAATCAAAAGTCAAGAACAGACATTGGGGGCTACAAGCCCCCTTTTTAATAACTACATTCCACAGATTATGAAAAATCTTTTGCATATCATAGGCAAAGCCACAGTAATTACCGCCATAGGAGTTATTGCATATTGGATATATTGTTTGATAACAAAATAAACAAAAAACTATTTTGCTTAAAGTGCCCTCCAGAGTTTGAAAAAACTCTGGAGGGCACTTTACTCTTAAGATTCTGTTTAGCAAAAAGGCAATCTCTTTCAAAGAGATACGATATTTGTTGTAAAATTACATAAAATATCTTAGCGAATTGCAAATCAGGCAAAAAACATAGTGGTTTTGCAAAATATTTATCAACAAGACATATTATTTGTTTAGCAAAAAAGCGGATTATAAACAATTACAATGTTGATAATCAAGCAATAATCTCTTTCGACAACTCTCTTTGAAAAAGATTAACTAACAAATAAATAAAAACAATATTATGAAAAAATTAAATCTACTATTTACAGCACTGTTACTAATGTGCTGCGTGGGAAATGCGAAAGCTCATGATTTTGAGGTTGACGGTATTTATTACAACATTACGGATAGTAATAGCAAAACTGCAGAAGTTACTTACAAAGGTGCTAATTATTATTCTTATTCTAATGAATACATTGGCAGCGTGGTAATCCCAATGAGTGTTACTTACAACGGTACAACATACAGCGTTACAAGCATTGGAGAGAATGCGTTCGATTGGTGCTCCGGACTTACAAATGTAACAATTGGTAATAGTGTGAGAAGCATTGGAGAAGCGGCGTTCTATGAATGCTCCGGACTTAAGGAGGTACATATAAACGACATTGCTGCCTGGTGTAATATAGATTTTGGAAGTAGTTATGCCAATCCGTTGTATTATGCGCATAATTTGTATTTAAATAATGAATTGATAACCGAACTTGTTATACCAAATGGAGTTACAAGCATTAAAAATAATGCGTTCTATAATTGCTCTGGACTTACAAGCATTACAATACCTAACAGCGTTACAAGCATTGGAAATACTGCGTTCTGGTATTGCTCCGGACTTGAGAGTATTGTTGTTGACCCGGGTAATACAAAGTATGACAGTCGTGATAATTGTAATGCTATTATAGAAACAGAAAGTAATACGCTTATTGCAGGCTGTAAAAATACAATAATCCCTAACAGCGTGACAAGCATTGGAGAAAAGGCGTTCTATCGTTGCTCCGGACTTACAAGCATTACAATACCGAACAGCGTGACAAGCATTGGAAATTATGCGTTCTATCAATGCTTCGAACTTACAAGTGTAACAATCGGCAACAGCGTTACAAGCATTGGAGAGGGGGCGTTCAGTGGTTGCTCAGGACTTACAAGTATAACAATACCTAACAGTGTTACAAGCATTGGAAGCTATGCGTTCGCTTATTGCGACGGACTTACAAGCATTACAATACCGAACAGCGTTACAAGCATTGGAAATGGGGCGTTCGATTTTTGCTCCGGACTTACAAGCATTACAATACCTAACAGCGTTACAAGCATTGGAAATTATGCGTTCAGTGATTGCTCCGGACTTACAAGTGTAACAATTGGAAACAGCGTGACAAGCATTGGAAATAAGGCGTTCAGTAATTGTGAGAACCTTGCAGATGTATATTGCTTTGCTACAAATGTTCCAGCAACTCGCGATGATTGGGGCGACTATTGTAATCCTTTCGAAGGTTCGTATCCCGAATATATGACACTGCACGTGCCGGCAGAAGCAATAAACAGCTATAAAACAACATACCCATGGAGTGAATTTGGAACTATTGTTACACTCAATGGTGGAACTGTTGTAACACCTAAATGTAAAAACCCTGTTATTAAGTACAACAACGGAGAAATTGAAATTGAGTGCGAAACAACTGATGCAGAATTTGTAACAGCTGTAACAAACAATTACACAGGAAATTACTACAGCAATAACTTTGCACTTACTGCAACATACAATATAAGCGTATATGCAACTGCTACAGGATATGATAACTCCGATACCGTAAATGCTACTCTATGCTGGATTGAGTGCGACTGCAACGAGAACAACAATAATAACATTATTAACATCCCTGCAAAGGCGGTATTTGTAACATCAAGCAACGGCACTATAAACATCAGCTGCTCACTCGAAGGAGAAGTTGTTGAGCTTTACACAAGCGACGCGATGTACATTGGAAGCACAACCATTGAGAACGGCTGTGCTACAATAGAAAGCGGACTATCAAAAGGTGATATCGCTATTATAAAAATAGCAGAAAAGAGCATTAAGGTTATACTTAACTAAAAGTGATAATATAGATGTGAACCTGGGTGTTCCACCACCACAAAAAAAATGGTAATAATATAACAGTTGACCCGGCACACATTGTCATACTGAGCAAAGCGAAGTATCTATTCACTGCGTTATTATAAGATCCTTCACATACGTTCAGGATGACAAATCCACTGGAGATATTCTATTTTGGGTCAACATCTATATTATCCCCAA
>JAZRGV010000026.1:0-12068 GCA_045644465.1 Bacteroidaceae bacterium | reverse complement strand
AAAATGGATATATCTTTGCACTCGCAAAACTTAATGGCGAGATAGCTCAGCTGGTTAGAGCGCATGATTCATAATCATGAGGTCCCCGGTTCAATCCCGGGTCTCGCTACTGAAACGGAGAAAGTTGAAAAACTCTCTCCGCTTTTTTGTTTTGCGATTAATCTATATTTGGGGGTTACCAGGACAAAACGGGTATAATCCCTTTATAAAGTGGAGTTGTTTTTTTGATAATTTATTATTTCTGATAGATGTAAATACTCTTTTATACCGAATAAAAAGATAGTCTGTATTTTATAAAAATCTGTCACCCACATAATTTAAAGCAATAATATAGTAGTTTACCAAAAATAAAATTTCTCCTGTTGTTGTATCATCCCGAACGTATATGAAGGATCTTATGTGTTGTGAATAGATACTTCGCTACGCTCAGTATAACATTTGAACATAGGGTTAACATCTATATTATTACCTAATTTTATGTTCAATTACTTTTTCATTATCATTAATTAATTATTTTTGCACAATAGTTAACTATATTAATTTATTTAAAAATGTAGGTATGAAAATTTTTAAAACTTTTTTATTTGTATTTTTTGCATGTGTAACATTATCTTCTTGTGATAACGAAGATATTGATACCAGTTCAAAAGCAAGTGTTAAGGTAACAAACGTTCAGTATGTTAATGATGTAGGTAGTAGATGTAATATAAAAGTAACAGTAGCTGTATCTGGTTTAGCTGCTGGAGAAACTGTAAAAACTATAGGTGCAAAAGTTGGTACAAGTAAATCCAATCCAACTCTTCGTGATTCACGTAGTGGTAAGAAATCTGCTACAATGACTTTTAATATTCGTTCTAAAGTAAAATATTATATTATTCCGTTCTTTAAGACTAATTTAACAGATGGAGAGGTAGAGGGGCCTGCAAAAACTTATAAGGCATCTTAATAAATAGAAAAAGAAGTAAATTATACAAATAATAAATCCGGTTTCATTTCAAATGAAACCGGATTTATTATTTATGTAAGATATCTATTAATTTGTGAATTCAACAATATTTGCTGTTGCTGTATAGGTTATCTGTACATACAAAGGAGTTACCATCTTAATAGATGCATTTGTTGTTATATTAACCAATGTCTGCGAACCAGTTAGTTTTGCATTTTTAGACATTTCGTTAATTGCATTGTTCTTAAGTGCATTTTTGCTCAAACCACCAATACCGCAAATGTATGTAGCTGTTGCTTCACCATAAGCCTGGCCCACTACTTTGAAATTGTTTTCAGCTAAAACAACTTTTGTCTCTGTTAAGCTGTTTGAAATATGTGTTGCAACACCGCAGCTACCTAATGTTAATGTTGCAATAGCTACTGCACAAATTAGAAATAACTTTTTCATAATATTAGATTTTATGGTTAATGATTTGCAAAGGAAATTAATTTTCTAAAAAAATAAATAAATTTAATGATTTTAATGCGCCTCTAACCAATTATTTCCCCAGCCGTAGTCGGCAATTAGTGGAACGCTCATTGCAAAGGCATTCTGCATCTCTTCTATTACAAGTTTTTGCATTGCGTCGCGTTCTGTTGGTACAATGTTGAAGTTCAATTCGTCGTGCACCTGCAGAATCATAGTAGAGCGCATATTCTCGGCTTTCATTCTGCGGTAAATGTTTATCATTGCAACCTTTATAATGTCGGCTGCACTACCCTGTATTGGCGCATTTACAGCATTTCGCTCGGCATATCCGCGTACCACGGCGTTGTGTGAGTTTATGTCGGGTAGGTAGCGTTTGCGGTGGAATATGGTTTCAACATATCCGTTTGCCTTTGCCTCCTGCTTGCATTTCTCTATATATTCATACACGCCTTTATAGGTCTCGAAATAATTGTCTATAAGCTCTTTGGCTTCGCGACGGTCAACGTTCATTCTCTCGGCTAGTCCGAACACCGATATACCGTAAATTATACCAAAGTTGGCTGTCTTGGCCTTTCTGCGTTCGTCTTTTGTTACCTCTTCGATAGGTTTCTTGTATATCTTGGCAGCTGTAGCGGCATGGATATCGTATCCGCTGCGGAAGTCTTCAATCATGTTCTTATCACCGCTAAGATGCGCCATAATACGTAGTTCTATCTGTGAGTAGTCGGCCGACAGGAACATACAACCTTCATCGGGTACAAAGGCTTTGCGTACCTCCTTGCCGTCCTCGTCGCGTATTGGAATGTTCTGTAGGTTTGGGTTACTTGAACTTAGTCGTCCTGTGGCTGTTACAGTTTGGTTATATGATGTGTGTATTTTTCCGCTTCGTGGGTTTACAAGCGATGGTAGTGCATCGATATATGTACTCAGCAGTTTCTTTAGTCCACGATGTTGTAGAATGTTTTTTACAATAGGGTGGCGGTTCTGTAGTTGTGCAAGCACATCTTCCGATGTTACATACTGCCCTGTCTTTGTCTTTTTAGGTTTGTCAACAATCTTCAGTTTGCCAAAGAGTATGTCGCCCACCTGGCGTGGCGATGCAATATTGAATGGCTCGCCGGCAAGTGAGTATATTTCTTCTTCAATATCTGAAAGTCGCTTGGCAAAAAGGGTAGAGGTCTCCTTGAGTGCTGCAGTGTCTATGCGTGCTCCGTTACGTTCCATGTAGGCAAGCACCGGAACAAGTGGCATCTCTATGTTGTAGAACAACTCTTCAAGACCTTCTTGCTTTATCTCTTTTTCAAGAATATTCTTAAGCTTCAGTGTTACATCGGCATCTTCGCAGGCATAGTCGCAAACTTTGACAGGCTCAATGTCGCGCATATTCTTTTGGTTCTTTCCTTTCTCGCCAATAAGTTCCTCAATTTTTATTGTGTCGTAATCGAGATAAATTTCGGCAAGATAGTCCATTCCATGATACAGCTCGGGTTGCAGAACATAATGAGCTATCATGGTGTCGAAAAGTTTTCCTTTCACCTCTATACCATAGTTGGCAAGAATGGTGATGTCGTATTTTATGTTTTGTCCAACTTTTTCTGTCTCCTCGTTTTCGAAAATTTCTCTCATCAGTTCAAGTCGGGTAGTGGCTTCTTCTCTTGAGGCAGGCATAGGTATGTAAAATGCTTCGCCTTCCTTAACAGCGAGGCTTAATCCCACAATTTCGGCATCGAGTGCGCTGGTGCTTGTTGTTTCGGTGTCAAAGCACACAGTTTTGTAATTTTTTACTACAGTGGCTAATTTGCTTATATCTTCTTCTGTTTCAATGAGTTTGTAGGTGTGTGGCACCTCTTTTAAGCTCAAATGGCTCGATTTTTTTTCTTCGCCCGTATCTTCGCTCGCAAAAAAGTCAAAGAGAGAGCCTTGAATTGCTACGTCGGGTGATGATTTTTTTCTTGCTCCGGTATCAGGCTGTCTTTCTTCTGTCGATAGCTCATCGAAGAGCGAAGGCGCCTGTTGATTTTTTTTCACACGCTCTTTCAGTGCGCGTAGTTCGTAAAAGTCGAACAGACGGGTAAGTTCCTCATCGTTGGCTGCTTCTCTTTTAAGCGAGTCCATATCAAGCTCAATTGGAACATCGGTCTTTATTGTTGCAAGGAATTTGCTGAAGATAATTTTTTCCTTGTTCTCTTCTACTTTTATTTTAAGTGCGCCTTTCAGCTCTTCTGTGTTTTCGAGAAGGTTCTCTATGCTTCCGAACTGTGCTATCAGTTTTTGTGCTGTTTTTTCGCCAACGCCCGGGCAGCCTGGTATGTTATCGCTTGAGTCTCCCATAAGACCAAGCAGATCTATTACTTGTAATGTGTTATCTATGCCGAATTTCTCCTTCACTCTATCAACACCCATCACCTCATACTCCTTGTCGCCATACTTAGGACGGTATATGAATGTAGTATCCGAAACAAGCTGTCCGTAGTCCTTGTCGGGAGTCATCATATATGTAATTATTCCCCTTTTCTCCGCCTGTTTTGCCAATGTGCCAATAACATCATCGGCCTCATATCCTGGAACTTCGAAAATGGGTATATTATAGGCTTTTATAAACTCTTTTATAACGGGTACCGACTCTCTGATAACCTCCGGTGTCTCCTCTCTTTGTGCCTTGTACTGTTCGTATGCCTCGTGACGGAATGTAGGTCCTTTAGGGTCAAAGGCTATACCCAAGTGTGTTGGTTTTTCTTTCTTTATTACATCCTCGAGGGTGTTTATGAAGCCAAGTATTGCCGACGTGTTGAACCCTTTTGAGTTTATCCTCGGGTTCTTCATCAAGGCATAATATGCTCTATATATAAGTGCGTATGCATCAAGTAAAAAAAGTTTTTCCATATCCTTTATCTATTAATCTGATTGTAAAAATACATAATTTTTACTACTATCCATATTCTTTTTTATTACTTTTGTAGTTAAATATTAGAAGTGGTGTTTATTCCACAGCTCTAAAACAAATTTTTATGGATTACCTTGCAATAATACAGGCACCAATAAAGCAGGAAATAGATGATTTCAGCATTTATTTCAAGCAGCAGTTCACAAGCAATATAGGGCTTTTGAACAGTGCTTTGTCATATGTGAGTGAGTCGGCCGGCAAGCTTATGCGTCCTATGCTTGTGTTGCTTATAGCCAAGAGCCTTGGCAAGGTCAGCGAACGTGCTTTCGCCGCAGCATCGGCAATGGAGTTGCTTCACTCGGCAAGCTTGCTGCACGACGACGTTATCGACGAGAGCGACAAACGTCGTGGCCGTCCTTCATTGAATATTACTTTTAATAATAATATTGCCGTTTTAACCGGTGATTATCTCTTTTCACAGGCACTGAACAATGCAGCCAAGACTGGCGATATACGCATCATAGAGGAGCTTGCCAAGTTGGGTAAGGAGTTGTCGAGTGGTGAGGTTTTGCAGGTTGAATTAGAGCAAGAGGGTACATACAGCGAAGAGAACTATTTTAAGGTTATATATAACAAAACTGCATCGCTGTTTGTTTGTAGCTCGCTATGTGCAGTATATTCAGTAGGTGGAAAAGATGAGTATGCTCCTGCTTTCGAGAAGTTCGGTAAGTGTGTGGGTATATGCTTCCAGATTAAAGACGACATATTCGATTACTTCAATAACGATATTGGTAAGCCAACCGGTAGCGATATGCGCGAGGGTAAGATAACATTGCCTGCGTTGTATGTTCTGAACAACAGCAATAACCCTTCTCTTGCACCCATAAAGGAGAAACTCTCGAGTGGAATAAACCTCGATGAAAACGAGATTGAAACATTAATTGATATTGCAAAGAACGAGGGTGGAGTAGAGTATGCCAATGCATATATAGAAAAGTATAGAGCAGAGGCTATAGCCTCACTTCCAAAGGATATTGCTCCAGAGTTGCACGATGCTCTAGTAGCGTATATGGATTATACGATATCAAGGTCAAAGTAAAAAAGTAAATGCCGGTTTAAAACCGGCATTTACTTTTTAGAATAATTTTACCTCTTCGCCAAGTATCTCGATAAGGCAAATGTTTGCAAGTCGGCTTGTTCCAATGCGGAATAGTTTATTATTTAACCACTCTTCGCCCAACACTTCTTTTACAATAGTGTAATATACAAGTGCGTCGTGCATGGTGTTGATGCCACCTGCGGGCTTGAAACCAATCTTGTTACCGGTCTTTTGGTAGTATTCCTTAATTGTCTGGCACATTACGTATGCCGCTTCGGGAGTAGCAGCAGGCGATTCCTTGCCTGTAGATGTCTTGATGAAATCGGCACCGGAATAAATCGATAGAATCGATGCTTTTTTGATATTCTCGGCACTCTTCAATGCGCCTGTTTCAAGTATAACTTTCAGACGTTTGTCTCCGCAAACACTCTTCAGCTCTTGAATCTCATCACATACACTTTCATAATCGCCGCTGAGGAATTTTCCAACTCCCAGCACAATGTCAATCTCGGTTGCACCCTCATGTATCGCCATTGCTGTTTCGGCAATCTTCACCTCCTGGAAAGTCTGTGACGATGGAAAACCGCCTGCTACACATGCTATTTCAATATTATCAACCTGCAATGTATCGTTTACAATTTTTGCAAAGTTCGGATATACGCAAATTGCAGCAACATTCTTCAAGTCGGGATGTTTGTCGTCGAGTTCGTTTACCTTTTCGGTGAAGCGCATCACGCTCTCCTCGCTGTCGGTACATTTGAGTGTTGTAAGGTCTATGCAGTTAAAAA
This sequence comes from Bacteroidaceae bacterium, assembly GCA_045644465.1. Classification (GTDB taxonomy): domain Bacteria; phylum Bacteroidota; class Bacteroidia; order Bacteroidales; family Bacteroidaceae; genus HGM04593. The sequence continues at coordinate 5,880 of JAZRGV010000026.1, read as the reverse complement.
GGAGTTTTTTAACCTCAACTGTGTTGTTCTCTTCAACTCTCTCTTCAATAAGTTTCTTTACCTTTGCGGCAACCTCATCGTCAGTCATTGCCTTGCCATATTCTGCAAGTACAAAATCATATTTGCTCTCTTCGTTGGTGTGATGTGTATGGTTGTCACAGCCGCAGTTGCAATTATCGCTCATTGTTGTTAAGTTTTTGATTGTTAATATGTCTTTTATTATCTCTTTTTGTCTTTTTATCGAGGTTTCTCTCAAGCGCTTCGGTAAGGTCTATCCCTGTTTGGTTGGCTATACATATAAGAACCCATAAAACATCGGCAAGTTCATCGGCAAGTTCACATTTTTCATTCTCTTTGAACGATTGCTCACCATATTGGCGTGCCATGATACGTGCCACTTCGCCCACCTCTTCGGTGAGTATAGCCATATTGGTAAGCTCGTTAAAGTAACGTACTCCGTACTCTTTTATCCAGGCATCTACGCGTTCTTGTGCTTCTTTGATAGTCATTATTACTCTCTGTTTTTTGAATCGATAAATATAGTTACCGGTCCGTCGTTCAGCAATTCCACCTTCATATCTGCACCAAAAACACCTCGTTTGATAGGTTTGTTTATGGCAATCTCCATTTCTTCGCAAAATTGTTCGTAAAGAGGGATGGATATATCGGGTTTCGCAGCTTTTATATATGATGGGCGATTACCTTTCTTTGTTTGTGCCATAAGTGTAAATTGGCTCACTGCAAGTATCTCTCCGTCAATATCGATAACCGATTTGTTCATCACACCGTTTTCATCGTCAAAAAGCCTTATGTTGGCTATTTTCTTTGTGAGCCATTCAATATCTTCGGAATTATCCTCTTCGCCTATACCTATAAAAATAAGCAATCCGTTATTAATCAATGAAATAAGTTCTTTATTGACTGTTACCGATGCCTTTTTTACTCTTTGTATAAGTACTCTCATTGTTTGAATTTGTTGTTTCTCTATATTCGGTTGCTAATATACACAAAAATAGGTTATTGTTTCAGGCCATTCAAAATTATTTCTGCTTTTGCCTTACCTACCACTGCCGCTAGCTCTTCCATTCCTGTCTCTCTTATACGCTTGACGCTTTTGAACTTGTTCAACAATAACTGTTTGCTCTTTTCACCGATACCTTTTATGTTGTCGAGTTCCGAAGATGTCTGTCTTTTGCTTCGTTTGTCGCGGTGGAATGTTATTGCAAAGCGGTGTACCTCATCCTGTATCTGAGTCATCAGTTTAAACAGTGTGCTGTTCTGCTTAAGGCCAACCACTTCTCCCTCTCCTCCCACAATCAATTCTGTTGTGCGGTGCTTGCCGTCCTTTACCAGTCCGGCAATCTTTATATCAAGTCCTAGTTCGTCTTCTACAATGCTTCTTATAGCCTCCATCTGGCCTTTACCGCCGTCGGCAATGATGAGGTCGGGTAGTGTACCTCCTTCCTCTATGCAGCGTCTGTAACGTCTGCTCACAACCTCGCGCATCGAGGCATAATCGTCGGGGCCTGTAACGGTTTTTATATTGTATTTCCTGTACTCTTTCTTTGCCGGTTTAAGTTTATCGAATACCACACATGCAGCAACAGCATCACTTCCCTGAATGTTTGAATTATCAAAACACTCTATTTTTATCGGTAGTTTTTTAAGATTCAGTATTTCCTGAATCTCTTTCATCAGGCGTGTGTTTTTCTGTTCCGGATTGAGCTTGTCCTCATGTTTCAGGCGGTCAACCTTGTATTGCTTTACATTTAGTTTTGAGAGTGCCAAAAGACGTGCCTTTTCTCCCTTTTGTGGTATGGTTATTGTAACTCCATCGAATGGTAGTTCTATGGGGAAGGGTAGTATTATCTCTTTGGCGTTGCTGTTAAAACGTTCACGCAACTCAATTATACCCATAGAAATCAATTCGGCATCCGTTTCATCGAGCTTTTTCTGATATTCAATGGTGAATGCCTGGTTGATGCAGCCATTTGTAATATGTAGGAAATTTATGAATGCGCTCTTTTCGTCGCTTTCAATATTGAATACATCAATGTTGTTCAGTGTCGCACTTACAACCTCGCTACGCGTCCTGAAATTTTCGATTAATTCGTATCGTTTTTTTATTTCAGCTGCTGCTTCAAATTCAAGGTTTGCTGCCTTTTCTTTCATCTCGGAAAGCAGTTTTTCCTGTAAAACCTTGATGTCCCCTTTTAATATAGCTGTAACTTCATCGATATATTTTACATAATCATCTTTTGATATTTTCCCTATACAGGGAGCACAACAATTCTTTATCTGGTATTCAAGGCAAGGCGTGTATTTACCATTTCTCACACCTTCGGGGGTTATATTAAGATTACACGTTCTCAACGGAAATAATTCCTTTATAAGTTGTAGAAGAGCGTTCAATGCACCACTGTTTGTATATGGTCCATAGTATCTTCCATACTCTTTATTTATCTTTCGTGTCTTGAAAATCTTTGGAAAATACTCTTTTGTAATGCAAATTGAAGGGTATGTTTTATCGTCTTTCAATAAAACATTATAACGAGGCTTATGTTGCTTTATGAGATTATTCTCAAGAAGCAAGGCATCGGTCTCGCTATTTACGACAACATATTTTATGTCGGCTATTTTAGAAACAAGCAACTTTGTTTTCAGTGTTTGCTGTTCCTTGTTGAAATATGAGGATACTCTGCGTTTGAGGTTTTTAGCCTTACCAACATAGATTATCACCCCGCTGTCGTTCAAATACTGATAGCAGCCGGGTGAGTCGGGAAGGTTGCTTACAATGCTTTTCAGGTATTCGTCCCTCTTGCTTTTCTCCTCTCTGCTCATTACTTTCCTTCGAGTGTTAGTAGGCAATCAATCTCTGTGCCGGCAGGGAATATATCTCGTCCTTTCAAACCCTCAAGTTCAATAAGGAAGTTTATAAAAACTTTTTTAGGGTTGAGTTTCTGCACAAGATGGTATGCGGCAAGCATTGTTCCACCTGTTGCAAGCAGGTCGTCGTGTATAAGAACAACATCGTTCTCGTCTATTGCATCCTTATGAATTTCAATGGTGTCGCATCCATATTCCTTCTCGTATGTTTCGCTTATTGTTTCAGCTGGTAGCTTGCCCGGTTTGCGAATGGGCACAAAGCCGGCATTGAGTTTTACAGCAAGTGCAGCACCCATTACAAAGCCACGCGACTCAATACCCACAACCTTTGTGATTCCTTTGTCCTTATATAATTCGTATAACGCATTGTTCAGTTCCTGTAAACATTCAGGGTTCTTGAATAGCGAAGTTACGTCTTTGAACTGTATTCCGGGTATTGGAAAATCGGGGATATTCCTGAGATTCTTTAGTAATAATTCCTTGTTCATATTGTATATTTTTTTGTTCGAGTTGCTGTTTTGTTGCATTGTTCCACGTGGAACATTTGTTTATTTCCGCACAAGAACAAGCAAAACATTTATGTCGCTTGGTGATACTCCCGGAATGCGGCTTGCTTGTGCAAGGGTTTCGGGGTTTATTGCTGTTAGCTTTTGTCTTGCTTCGGTTGAGAGCGATTCAATGTTGTTGTAATCGAATCTGTTTTTTATCTTGATGTTTTCGAGTCTTACCATACGCTCGGCAAGTTCTCTTTCGCGTTGTATGTAACCGCGATATTTTATTTCAACCTCTGTTGCTTCAATAATCTCCTCTTTGTCGGCACCAAGCTTGTCGAGTTCTCGCTTAAGCGGAGTTATGTACTCCGATATATTTTCTATAGTTATTTGTGGGCGTTCGATAACCGATGCGAGTTTACATCCGCGAACAAGTGGGGTAGTGCCAAGTGCTTCGAGTCCCTCGTTTATAAGGTCGGCTTTTAGCGAGAAGTTGTTTATAAACTCGGTCAACTTCGCTATCTTCTCTTTTTTCTCGCAAAGGCGTTTGTAACGCTCTTCGGTGGCAAGCCCGGCGTTGTATGATTTTTCGGTCAAGCGCATATCGGCATTGTCCGAACGTAGCAGTATTCTGTATTCGGCTCTTGAGGTAAACATTCTGTATGGCTCGTCAACGCCTTTCGTCACAAGGTCGTCGATGAGAACGCCTATGTATGCCTCGTCGCGACGCAACACAAACTCGCCCTTATCGTCAATTTTCATAGCAGCGTTAATTCCGGCAACGAGTCCCTGTCCGGCAGCCTCTTCGTATCCTGTTGTGCCGTTTACCTGTCCGGCAAAGTATAGGTTTTCTATAATCTTTGATTCCAGAGTATGCTTCAGTTGTGTAGGGTCGAAGTAGTCATATTCTATGGCGTATCCCGGGCGGTATGCAACAGCATTTTCAAGTGCGGGGATTTTGCGTAGAGCTGTAAGCTGTGCTTCCATAGGTAGTGACGACGAGAATCCGTTTACATAAATCTCCTGTGTTGTCTCGCCCTCGGGTTCAAGGAACAGCAAGTGACGGTCGCGCTCGGCGAATGTAACAATCTTTGTCTCTATGCTGGGGCAGTAGCGTGGGCCAATGCTCTGTATCTGTCCGTTGTAGAGCGGAGAGTCGGCAAGGCTGTCGCTCAGTATCTTATGTACCTCAGGATTTGTATAACAACCCCAACAAGGCAACTGCTTGAGATTGCGCTCTGTGTTGCTGTATGAAAAGCGATGAAAATCGTTGTCACCGTCTTGAATATCAACGAGTTGTAGGTTTATTGAGCGTTTGTCAAGGCGCACAGGCGTTCCTGTTTTCATGCGCCCTGCTGTTATGCCGTGTTTTGTTATGGATTCTGTCAATCCTTTTGCTGCCGGCTCTGCCACGCGGCCACCTTCAATCTGCACCTTGCCTATGTGCATCAGTCCGTTGAGGAATGTACCGGCTGTTATTATTATGCATTTTGCAAGGAATGTGGCGTTCATCTGAGTTTTTACACCTATGGCTTTGCCATCCTCTACAATGAGTTCTGTTGCAATATCCTGCCACATGTTTAGGTTAGGGGTGTTTTCGAGTACCTCTCTCCAATATTGGCTGAACTTCATTCTGTCGCACTGTGCACGTGGGCTCCACATTGCAGGGCCTTTGGAACGGTTGAGCATGCGGAACTGTATCGAAGCCTTGTCGGTGATAATTCCTGTGTATCCGCCAAGCGCATCAATCTCGCGTACAATTTGTCCTTTGGCAATGCCGCCGATGGCAGGGTTACAACTCATCTGGGCAATTTTGTTCATGTCTATAGTCATAAGGCATGTTTTTTTGCCCATGTTTGCAGCTGCGGCTGCAGCTTCGCAGCCGGCGTGTCCTGCGCCAATTACAAGTATGTCGTATTCAAATGTCATATTCGTTCTGTATGCTTTTGCCTATTCAAAAACATACAAAATTAATACAACTTGACGGCAAACGCAACATTTGAAAAGTGAATTTGAATTTTAGTGCTGTAGGCAGCTGTTTGTGTTGCATTATAGAGGAATGAAAATGCATTTTGTTTTTATAGTCCAATGGAATGTAAGGACTTGTGCACATGGAAATGTTTAGCAAAAATGAGTATCTCTAAAAAAGAGATACACATTTTATGGCAAAACTACATAAAAAAGCGATTACAACCAATTTAATAGTTAAAAACGCACAAAAAAAGCCAATATTCAATACTTGAAGCGCAATATTTGTTTTACGAATATTTAATTAAAAAGAATTTATGTGTCTTATTTTCAATGTTTTAAGCTATTGATAAAATCTCTTTTTTAGAGATTTTATCAATAGCTTAAATATGAGTCAAATAAAATCTAAAGAGCGTGTTGCTGAACGGGGCGAGGTCTTTACTGCCGAACGCGAGGTAAACGCAATGTGCGACCTTGTCGCGAATGAATGTCTGCGGCCGGACTCCCGTTTCTTGGAACCGGCTTGCGGTGATGG
>JAZRGV010000025.1:0-1595 GCA_045644465.1 Bacteroidaceae bacterium | reverse complement strand
ACTAGATTCGAAGTCAGAGGTTTTAGGTATGCCAAAGCACAAGCGTTGGGTTCTTTTAGCAAACTGGATGGACAGGACTTTGCTTAGAAATGATGTTGCCTTTGAAATGGCTCGTAGAGTAATGGACTGGGCTCCGCGTGGCAAATTCGTTGAACTGTATTTAAATGATATACATGAAGGAAACTATTACTTATGTGAACACATAAAAGTAGATAAAAACAGAGTTAACATCGATGAGCTTGATGAAGAGACTGATTTTACTGATGCTTCTCAAATAACAGGTGGTTACATCCTTGAGTATGACACAAACAATCCAATAACGGGTGAAATTAATTATTTTTACTCAAAAATAAAGAGTTATCCTATAACCATAAAAGAGCCAGATGAGGAAGTTATAACATCTTTGGAACACCCTGGATTCCTATATGTGCAGGAATATATCAATAATCTTGAGCAACTTCTTGAAGATGACAAAAACGAAAGAGCTCGTTGGAGTGAAATTGATGAGCTTATCGATACAAAATCTTATATTGATTGGTGGATAGTTCATGAGTTGGCCAGAAATAGTGAAGCTCTTAACCCCAAAAGTTGTTACATGTACAAAGAGAGAGATGGCAAATTGTATGCCGGCCCTGTCTGGGACTTCGATTGGGGAACATTCACGATGAATAACAAAATTTATACCGTTGTTACAAGTGCCTTGTATTATGGATATTTATTTAAATATGCAGAGTTCAAACTCGCTGTAAAAGAGCGTTGGGCGGAAATTAAAGAAACATTGGCCGACATTGACAATTATATTCTGGAACAAGCAAAGCTAATAAAATCATCAAATGAAACCAATATTGAAAAATGGCCTATAACACAATCTGTTAATGGTGATGAAGGCATGACATTTGATGAAGCTGTTGAGAAAATGCGTTCCGCTTTTAAAGCAAGAATGGAAACAGTTGAAAAATATGTCTCTTCCTTATAAAAACATTATAATATAAAATATGGTTACACATTAAAGTGTAACCATATTTTATTATTCACAGCAATCCCTCAACACCAGCAGTCCTTCGGGACCCATATTGAACAGCAAATCCACAATGCTGAGGTTTGGAACAAAGCCGTTGCGCTGAGCAAAAACTTGATAATATGGTTGAGCAGTATATCCTTCGACCTCTGCCAAAGCCTTTGGCTCGGCAATGCGACGCAGATCGATAAATTCCTGCGCCTTATATTCATTATCAACAATTCTTATATCTCTTTCAAGCCCTAAAAGTTCGCATACCACACTATGCAGACGCAGGTTAAAATCCATAAGAAAGCCATCGCGTTCTTCAAAGAAATGGGCGAAGTCATCGGCATAATAATCAAAGAAAGGACTTTTACGGTAGGCACTAACCATTGCTTTCCAATGCTGATGCCGCCAATTACCATGTTCGCTAATGCGCACGTCGCGCATAGCTGTTCGTCCTCCATCGTGAATAACCGGGATTGTCAGGCTCTGCGCACCATTCTCGGTGGCTATGACAGCACGGCTACGGAATGTCTGCTTCACAAACGGCTCGTCACCGTTAATCACCAATGCATCACATTTGTAAAGTTGT
>JAZRGV010000024.1:0-36932 GCA_045644465.1 Bacteroidaceae bacterium | reverse complement strand
TTTATAATGTTGACAACACCGCCTTATCGCATCCCGCAAGGCACAACCATTAGCTGTGCTACTTGCGACTATTTGCTGGCGATGTTGTCGATTTGTAAAAACAAATTCGTGAGTTGCCTTGCAACATCACTCGGCCGTCATTCGCACTGCCTTCGGCGAAACTTAACTGCGCTCGTTGTAAAACTTCAAAGTAAACTTTATGTTTAACTCGCTTGTATAAGTTTTGCCACTACAATCCTGTCTGTTTCGAGCAGGGTGTTGCGGAACTCGATTTGTGCGGCTATTCAATAAAAGTTATACCCGCACAAATCTTTAAACAGTCCTCACACAATGGCCTGCTCTCAACAGGGATTTACGTTCTATTTTTGACAGTGCCGTCTTTTCTGATATTACTCTTGCCGATGGAAAACCGCGGATAAAGGTGATTTTCAAACAGGATGGCACTATCAAAAATCACAGTTTGAATTCTTTGGTTTTACGGGAGAAAGCGAGGACTGTTCGCAGTTATTTAGACAGTGCCGGTATTATTTTGACAAAACTCCGGTAAGCGATTAGCGATTAAAACAAAGTTTCGACAATAATCGTAGGAATAGACCGATGTGTCTGCATTTATGTTTTACCGCTGTTCTTACCCTTAACACTTTGGATTTGCATTTTACATCAAGTCGTTCTTTATTGTACTTTCTGTATCGACAGAAAGTACCAAAGAGCCTGGCACAGACAAAAATAGTCGTTTATTCCTATATAATGTTGACAACACCGCCTTATCGCATCCCGCAAGGCACAACCATTGGCTGTGCTACTTGCGACTATTTGCTGGCGATGTTGTCGATTTGTAAAAACAAATTCGTGAGTTGCCTTGCAACATCACTCGGCCGTCATAAACTTGCCACTCCAATCCTGTCTGTTTCGAGCAGGGTGCTACGGAACTCGCTCCACGCGGTTATTTAAGAAAAATTATACCCGCGTTACGCTCAAACAGCCTTGCACAATGGCCTGCTCTCAACAGGGATTTACGTTCTATTTTTGACAGTGCCGTTTTTTCTGATATTACTCTTGCCGATGGAAAACCGCGCAAAAGGTAATTTAATTACCTTCTGCTGATGGAAATATCTCAAATAAATAGGAAACTATACAGGTGTTGACTTTTTGTCAACACCTGTATAGTTTCCTATTTTGTGTTATTACTTATTTAGTTAAGTATAACCTTAATGCTCTTTTCTGCTATTTTAATAATGGCGATATCGCCTTTTGAGAGTCCGCTTTCTATTGTAGCAGTGCCATTCTCGATGGTTGTGCTTCCAATGTGCATGGCATCGCTTGTGTAAAGCTCAACAACTTCTCCTTCGAGTGCGCAGCTTATATTTATAGTGCCGTTGTTCGATGTTACAAACACCGCCTTTGCAGGAACATAGATAACGTCGGTAGTATTATCGTTTGCACTGCAGTCGCACTCAATCCAGCATAGAGTAGCATTTACAGTATCAGAGTTATCGTGTCCTGTAGCAGTTGCATATACGCTGATATTGTATGTTGCAGTAAGTGCAATTGAGTTGCTGTAAAAACTGTTAATGTCACTGCTTGTTATTTTTGTTACAAATTCAGCATCAGTTGTTTCGCACTCAATTTCAATTTCTCCGTTGTTGTACTTAATAACAGGGTTATCACATTTAGGCGTTTCAACAATATCCCCATCGAGTGTAACAATATTTCCAAAGCTGCTCCAAGGTTCAGTTGTTTTGTAGCTGTTTATTGCTTCTGCCGGCACGTGCAGTGTCATATATTCGGGATATGAACCGCTGAAAGCATTACTGTTTGTTGCTGGCATATCTGTAGCAAGGCAATATACATCGCCAAGATTCTCACAATTTCCGAACGCCTGATTTTCAATGCTTGTAACGCTGTTAGGAATTGTAATGCTTGTAAGTCCGGAGCAATTTCTGAACGCCTGATATCCAATGCTTGTCACGCTGTTAGGTATTGTAATGCTTATAAGTCCGGAGCAACTCCAGAACGCATAATTTCCAATGCTTGTAACGCTGTTAGGTATTGTAATGCTTGTAAGTCCGGAGCAACTCCTGAACGCATAAATTCCAATGCTTGTAACGCTGTTAGGAATTGTTACACTTGTAAGTCCGGAGCAATAAACGAACGCATTATTTTTAATGCTTGTAACTCCATTTGGTATAACAAGTTCAGTTATCAATTCATTATTTAAATACAAATTCTGTGCATTAGACAATGGATTAGCAGAACTACTTTCAAAATTTATATTACACCAAGCAGCAATGTCGTTTATATGTACCTCTTTAAGTCCGTCGCAACGATAGAATGCCTCATCTCCAATGCTTTTAACGCTGTTGGGTATTGTAATGCTTGTAAGTTCGTCGCATTTACTGAATGCCCAATCTCCAATGCTTGTAACGCTGTTAGGTATTGTAATGCTTGTAAGTCCTTTGCAACCCAAGAACGCATAACTTCCAATGCTTGTAACGCCATTTGGTATAACAAGTTCAGTTATCAATTCATTATTTAAATACAAATTACGTGCAGAACGTTCATAAGACAATGGATTGGCGTAATCACTGCCAAAATTAATACTACACCAAGCAGCAATGTCGTTTATATGTACCTCTTTAAGTCCGTCGCAACTTTCGAACGCATACTCTCCAATACTTGTAATACTGTTAGGAATTGTAATGCTTGTAAGTCTGTAGCAACCCCCGAACGCCTGCTCTCCAATGCTTGTAACGCTGCATGTTACATTGTTGTATGTAATTTCGCTTGGTATAACAATATCTCCGGAATAATTGCCACCTTCAATTACCGTCGCTTGTTTTGCTTTAGTAATTACATCGTATTTTATTCCATCGATAGTAACCTCTTCTGCTTTCGCTGTTCCCACGCAGCACATTAATAACAGTGCTGTAAATTGTAGATTTAATTTTTTCATAATAGTGTTTTTATTTGGTTGTTAGTTAATCTTTTTCAAAGAGAGTTGTCGAAAGAGATTATTGCTTGATTATCAACATTATTGTTGTTGATAATCCGCTTTTTTGCTAAACAAATAATATGTCTTGTTGATAAATATTTTGCAAAACCACAATGTTTTTTCCCTGATTGGCAATTCGTTAAGATATTTTATGTAATTTTACAACAAATATCGTATCTCTTCGGAAGAGATTGCTTTTTTGCTAAACAATGGCATTGTTGTAATAGCTTTAAATAAATACAGTATTGATTTTATGCATAACATAATAGGCACTCCGGTTTTTACGTCGGGGTGCCTATTCTTCTATTACTTTTATAGGTCTTTTAAAATTATTCTGTTTGCCCTGTCAACAACGGCGGTGTCGAGCGAAGCAAGGTATATTTGTGTTGTTTTCTCGGAGTCGTGCCCCATACCTTCACTGATAACCGATATTGGTATGTTTTTACTTCGGGCTGCGCTTGCCCATGAATGACGGGCTACATACATTGTGAGTGGTATGGGGAGCTTTATCAACTGTCCAATATCTTTGAGCGATTTGTTGATGCGATAGAGTACGTTCTTATATTGTTTGCGCTCCTGTTTCTCCTGCGGGTTGATGATTGGTAGCATATAGGGGCTGTCGTCGTTCTCCTTGTATTTGTCAAGAATATCCTGCATGCATTTTTCCCAGCGTATAAAAAGCTGCTGGCCTGTTTTGCGACGACGGTAGCAGAGAATGCCGTTTGCGAGGTCTTTCTTTTTGAGGAATGCTATATCAATGAATGACATTCCGCGTGTGTAGAACGAGAAGAGAAATATGTCGCGTGCAAAATCCAAAGCTGATTTTATAGGCAACTCCAGGTTTTTTATCTGTTTGATGTTTTTAAGGGGTATGGCTCGCTTGACGGTTTTTTCTATCCCTGTATATACGTGTTTAAAGGGGTGGCGGTTTTCGGTAAGTTCTTTTTCTACGGCGCGGTTATAAACGGCGCGTAGTATGCGCATATAGAATGAGATGCTGTTCCTTGTTATGCCACTACTTTGCAGGTAGGCTTCATACATAAGCATTAAATCGGAGTCGATATCTACCAATAGGATATCCTGCTCTTGGCGGAATTTTATAATGCTCTTAAGGGTGGAGTGATAGGTCTCGGCTGTACGTTCTTTGCCTATCAGCTGCAGCTGGGATATCACACTTTGCATAAAGTTGAAAAGTGTGTGGTCGGCCGATGTCTTACGGAAGGTATCGATAATATCATCGGCACTATATACTATTCTTTTGTTTTCGTGTTGCCTGATGATGCTTTGCCAACGCCGCAGGTCCCATTCTATACGTTCTTTCACTGTTTGAAGGTAGTTGCTCCTGCTGCCCTTGACGATGACTGTGCTTCTCTTCTCGTTCCATTCGTGGGTAAAAAGATGGTAATCCGTCCTTTGCTGACGAATTACCCTGTTGTGAATTATCTGATAATAGATTGTTCCCTCTTTGCCATCGGTGGTAGAAGGGCGTAGTTTTACATTGATACTTGCCATAGTGCTTATGTTTTATGTTTTATAAACTTGCTTCACTTATGATTTTTCTCTTGCGTATGCTGTGGCTGTTATTTATATTTATAGGTAACGGATGATTGTAGCAAATCCATATAAGTATGGCTGTCGCCATCACTCGGTCGTCGTGGTTTCCTTCAATGGCACCCATCTCTTTGCCGTTCTCTTTGTATTCGTAGAGGTCGAGCTCGTAGGTGGTCTCGAGGCAACGTTCTATGTAAAGCCCGTCGCGCAAGGCTTTGATAAGGAAATTTATCACCATTGGCTTGGTGGAACTGTTGGTGTGAAATCCCCAGCGGCGCGGCCGGCCTTGTTTAATATCCTGCACCGATGTGCGGCAATACAAGTTGCTGTATTTGCCCGATATCTCGTTGAGTATGTACTCAAAGTTATTTCCTTCGGTGCCTTCGGTTTCAAGGGTGTTGGCCTCAATGACAAGCAGGGCATTGTCATAGGCGCGTGCTATTTCCATTGCTTTCCAGGCGAGTTTGTCGTGTTCTATATGTCCATGCCAGCATGCAACAATCTCGGGTACTCCTCCGTCGAGCATTGCTATGCGGTCGGCTACTAATATACATGAATAATCGGCTTTATTGCTCGTTCCGCCCACATCTACAGTTACAATATACCGGTCGCGCAGGTGCTGTTCTTTGTCGGGCATAATCCATACGTGTAGCAGGTCCTCGCCTTTGTCCTCTCCCGGCTGGCTTGCAACAAACCTGCTTCTTCCGTCGTTTTGCTCAACAATGTCTCCTACGAATTGCGGTGGCACGCAGTTGCTTCTTGCGTCGTTTACGTATGTGGTGCGGAACACGCGGCGGCCTGTGCTCTGGAATGCTTCGGCGGCTGTTGAGGGAAACTCTGAGAAGAGCCGCCATTCATCGGGCATCTCGCGTCGTTTGTCGCGGTACCATGCTATTGCTTCAAGGGTTGCACCAAGGTTAAAGAGCTCTTTCTCATAATCGTCCATACTCTCTATGAATGTGCTGTAGTCGCTCTCTTTTATGGGCTTGCTATACAGGTCGATGCTGAACCAGGGAATAAAGACGGGGGTGAAGTTGTTGCGATGTTCTGTAGCATCTATCCACGTGCGGTGGAAGAAGTTGCCTACACCTTTGGCTGTCGATTCTATAACTTTCATAGTATATGCACCGCTTGCTATTGCACCGAAGATTGACTGCACAAGGTCTTCGGGCTTGCGCCCACGTGTGGCTTTCCAAAGGCCCACCTCGGTTAGATGGGCCATACTGATGTCTTCGCTTCGCAGTGAGTCGGGCTTCTGTGCCGAGCCAAGCGAGTAGCGGCTGTTGCTCCAGTTGATGACGCGTGTCTTTTGAGCTCCTTGATAGGGGGTTGTTGTAAGTTGTTTACCGCCTGTTGCCCACGTGGGGTAGCGCGAGATTACCTTGGCGAGCATGCCTGCAACAATGGAGGATTGTTTCTCTATGTCGCCACAGATAACGCTGTTCCAATTGCGTTTGTGTACAAGCTGTATCCACAACATATAAAGCTGTGTCAGCGTGGAGCCACCCCATTGACGTGCCTTGCACAGTATGATGTCAATAGGCTTATCGCTCAGGCGTAGCTGTTCCATGGCTTTGAGGTATATGCGTTGCGGACGGTTAAGAGTGAAGGGTGTGTCGCGTCCTTTGCCTTTGTCCGATATTGTAGTCATGCTTCTTGCCCAATATTCAAAGTCGTGTTTTATCCTTAACAGGCAAAAGTTAAGCCATAGCTTTATGATGTTTCTGCTATTGGGCTCCTGGTGTGTTACTTCGCGCAGGTAGCCTGTTGCACCAAGTTCTATAAGCTGCTGCACGAACTCTTCGTCGAGCATACTGGTTGGCAGGTTTATGTTCTCTATGGGAAAGCCTTCGAGACTTATCCACCTGCGTGGAACGGATGTAGAGCCTTCGCCTGTTATGGGATTATAAACGGCTGAGATTGCTCCCAGCCGTTCCTTGTTCTTTTCTATGATTTCTTCTTTATTCATATATGAACTTATTGTATGTTTATTATATTCCGGCAAGGTTTGTGGCGCGACGACGTAGTTTCTTGCGGCTGTATATCTTTGCAAAAAGATGTTGTACATTGCTGTAAAGAGATGTACGCAACGATATGTAGCTTTGTGCCATCTCGGGGCGACGTACAAGAAGCCATTGCATTATGGCTTCGTTAACAAAGTAGTCGGATATGCTTTGACGGAGCATTGGCAACAGATGTTCGGGGTATGCGCTTTCTGTTTCGAATGAGATATCTATGGTGTCGTTACCTACATTGCCCGAAATATAAGGGAAACGAAGAGCAACAGCAGTAACCAGCTCGTTACATGCTCTTCTTATGAACATATAAAGCAGTTCTTCATCGTCTTTGCTACTTTGCATGGTGGCGGCATCAATATCTTTGCGTTTTGCCGACTCTCCCATATAATAGTTTCTTAAATCAATCTGCTGTTGCAGTTCGTCTCTCTTAATTGTTATTGTGTTTTTCATAGTAATAGATTTTAAAGTGGTTTGTTGCGTATGGAAAGTATGTCGCGCATCAATGCCATAGCCGACTGTGCCTTAATGGCTACTGTGTTTGCATCGTCTGATCTTACCAGAGCATACCACTGCTGAAGAGTTCTGTTGCATATAAAATCCATCATAACATTTTCAAGTGAGATGATGTGCGTCTCGGGGTAATTGTGGGGTAGTGAAAGACTGAAATTGTGTATCTTGTATCCGTTGGCTTCGTTGTCGTTCTCATGGCTTACGTTGCATTGAGCAAGGTAACGGCTTGTTGTTACTATACACTCGTTTATTGCCACCTGTATATATTCGTCAATGATGCCATTTTCTTCGTCGGTGGCAATTGTCAATGCCACCAAATTGTCGGGTTGGCCTGCTGTGGCTTTTATGTGTGCACCATAACCGCTTTCTGCCCTGAACCTTTCATATAATTTAATATCTCTTATGCTGAATTGTATCTCTTTCATACTAATTGTTTTATTGCTAATTCATTGCGAAATTTTTGTTACGGTTACGCAGTGTCTTGTAAATGATGCCCCTGAATGTCTCCTCTTCGAGATAGAACGATGGGGCCGGCTCTTCTATAATCTTTTCAAGGATAAGGTATTTATAACGCTTGTTGCTGTCTTTTACCTGTTTGATGTATCGGCGGTATATCTCTTTGTACATCTCGAGCTTGTTCTCATTTACAATAGGAAGTTTCTTCTTGCGCGATAGCAATGAAATGAAGCGACGTGCGTTCTCGAATGTAACATAGAAACGCGGTGCCTCGCTTTTTACTGCGTATTCTATTACTTCGTTAAGTGTTGCGAATGGTTTGCTTTTCTTGAGTTTTTTGTACGATTCATAGAAACTGTTGACTACATCGTGTTTGCGCATCTCGCGTACCGAATAATTGATAGTGTTTTTCATTTGCTTTTTTTTGCTGCAAAAATATAGCCAAAAACGGCTAATTGTTTGCTGTTTTACCATTAAGTTTTTAACATCTTGGAAAATAAAAACAAGTTCTTTGATTTTGAATATCAGGAATAGGCGTTTGCCCAAAACGGACACTCTTTATTTCTCAAAATGTCATTTCAGCAACCTCGTGGAGTGGTTCGCGTTGTTTCTTTGCCGTCGAAAAAATAATAAACTATGGAAAAGAATTTGAAAAACGTGAACAATGTTACAGAGGATATTCCTGCTGTAACCAACGAGGAGCAGAACAGCGCTTTGCAACCATTGGATGGTGAGAACCGCTATTCTGAACTTGAAGGGGAACTGAAGAGGTTCTTTGGTGATGATTTCGATATCACCGACAAATTTTCACAGGATTTGTTGCTCCAGCATCTTAAAGTAAATAAGGAGCAGAACGACAAACTAGCCGAAGCTCTTGAACGCGACCCCCGACTGGCACAGATGCTTATGGATGTCATAGGTGGTAAACGAAATGCGCATAGTGCAATGGTACGTTACTTTGGCAATTCGTTTATGACGGTCGATGAGAATAGCCCGGAATTTGAGGAGATGATGATGGCCGATGAAGAGCGAAAAGAGGAACTTATGCGTCTTGCCAACGACCGTCGCGAATATGAGAAGAATCTCTCGGACAGTATTCCTGCAATAGAGGAGTTTTGCAAGGAAAAGGGATATGACGCATCTGATTTTATGGATAAGGTATGGGAGACACTTGTCTTTCCAATACTTGCCGGCAAATATTCAACCGATGTGTGTGTGGCTCTCGACCATGCCTTAACCTATGAGAAGGATGTTGAAGATGCCTTTGCGGCTGGTGACATAAAGGGGCGTAACACAAACATACAACGTATGAAAGAGGAGTATGGCGACGGATTGCCCAAAGGTATGAATAGTGTGGCTCCTGACACCGAGGTGAAACGCCGACGTAACTCGCTTATCGACAAGGCTTTGAATGCTTAAAAACTAATAAGTCGTTTATAATCAATCTATTTATTAATTCTTAAATTTTTATTATGAAAAAAATCATTAATTTTTTGAAGGAGAACCCCTTGTTCGTAATTCTTTTTTTGGTAGCTGTTCTCTGTTACCTCTTTGGTGAAGTGGTGATGGGCACATTAATGGCCGGAGTGAACGTGGTGCCGGTGGGTACTCCAAAGCCTGCCAATGGTATAGGTGGCTTGCCTACACAGGGCAACGGTGAGGCTACAACAATTTCAAATGCAAGCGAAATGGCCGCAAATCTCATTGATGCCGATGTGGATGACCAGATTGTGGGTATTGCAAGCGATGAGAGCGTTATCGACACAATCAAACGCAAGATACACCGTCAGGTGCGCGTAAGTTCTTTTGAGGTCGATCATTATCTTATCGACGACAAACGCTCAAAGGCATATACCAATGAGACATACACAGGTATAAAGGCTACACGTGCCGAAATTCCTTTCTCTACAACCGGAGAAAGAAAAATCTTCCAGGAGTATTACACTGCAATATGCAAGGGTGTCAACGGCTACGACCCTACAGGTCAGATAGAGCTTCATGGTGTGGATCTTATGCTCTTCTTTGTGGGCAAGAACAGCACAACCGAAGCACCTATCGCCATGGCTGTGAATGGTCCAAAAGTAAATGCTACCGATGATTACTGCTATGTACCTACTATTCCTGTAGGCACTGAGGTGATTTTGCTATCATCGGCGGCCTACGAGACACAGAAGTTCATCGCACCTTCAACCATTGTACCTGTGCCCGAGCGTATGTATTTGCAGAAACAGCTATGCAACAGCATTGTCAGTGATTATTTCGCAGCACAGAAGAAACGTATCCAGTTCAGTGAAGCACAGATAGCCGAGGCTGTGTTGCGCCAGTTCCGTCTCGAGAGTTGCCGTACAGCCTGGGTGGGACAGCCCGGTAAGTTCAAGGTGCAGGCAATGGATAATGCCATGGGTTATCAGTGGGATTACTTCTCAAAGGGTATCCGTTGGCAGTTCAAGCGCCAGTACGACCTGTCGTCGAACATCACTTTTGCCGATTTGATAAACCTCTCAATGGTGAAGTTTACAGGCTTCAACTGCACCAAGAAGGCTATATGGCTCTTGGGTAAGCAACTGCTGAATGACATTCAGAAGATTGACCTTACACTTCACAAGAACATAAGTGTAACCGGTGATAAGGTGTTCGGTATTGAGTGTACCAAGATTCATACAGTGTTTGGCGACATCGACCTTATTCACGATCCTACACTCGATGCGCTTGGATATGCCCATTGCGGTGGTCTCATCGATGAGAATGGTCTTGTGCGCTATTATATGAAGAACGAGGATGCCAAAACCGAGAATGTTGATGGCGAGGAGGCAAAGCGCGAAGTTGTGATGACTATCGACTGCTTGTGTCTTAAGGGTTATTCTCATATCTGGGTTAACGGTGCAGCTGCAGAGAGTGATATCCCGGGTGCATCGCGCGTTACAAGCTCTGCAACATTGCCCGAGTCGCCTAACATCAACGATGTGGTGATACTTACAGCCGATGTTAATCACGATGTTAATGGTGTGTCAAAGAAATGGTATAGCGCAGGCAGCGTTGTAGCATTCAATGGCAATACCTGGGTTGAATATACAGGCGAGATACTTGTGTAACAGGTAAATATTGAAAACGGTACCCGGAACCGGTATATATATACGGGCCGGGTATCTTTTGTAGAATTTATAAAACAGAAAAATTATGAAGAAGAGAATTACATATGAGATTCACGGACAGATTGAACGTAACTGTTATTTCCGCATCGGCAAGGCGTTGGTGCGTATTGAATTCTCGGGTGGCTCAATTAATTCGACAGGTGTATATCCGGCACATTATGTTACTGAAAATGCCCTCTTCCAGAAGGCTATCGAGAGTAGCGAAATATTCCGTAATGGAGAGATAAAGCGGGGAAGAGTAGAGATTATAAACGAGACGGGTGACGAAGCGGTGGAGAACACCAAAGAAACAGATGTTCAAAATTACCCTGATGTGACTAATATACAGCAGGCACGCAGTGTGTTGATGAATGCACCTTATAACTGCACTTTGGCACAGTTGCAGAACAAGAATGCAATAAAGGCTGTAGCTCACGATATGGGTGTAGCATTTCCTGCTTGGCTATGATTACTACACAGGAACTTATAAAAAAGGTGCGTTGTCTCATAAACGAAACCGATGACGGCGCTACTGCTGTGTCGCTCATAACCGATGATATCCGTTCTATCGACGACACCATAAAGGAGTTGTTACCACAGGCTGTTGCCATTGTGCAGAAACAGAGTAAAGGTAAGTTTGTAAATGTGAAGAGTCGGGTACCTGCCAACGTCGTGCTTAGGGAGTTTACGGGTAAAGGATTTTCGATGGTGTTGCCTGCCGACTTTGCTAATCTTGTATCTGTAAAATTAAAATCGTGGACAACTCCTTGTGTTGAGGTGTCGTTGCCCAATTCGGCTGTGGTGCTGTATAAGTTTGGTAATGCTGCTGCAAGCGTCTCTTCGAGGCCTGTATGCGTGGAGGACCTTTCAGGTAATGGGGTGAGAGTGCTTAAACTGTTTCCGGCATGTAGTACCGACAAATTGCATCATTTTGTTTATGAGGCGCAGTTCAATGCTGCTGAGGGGCTTAACAGATGTGATGACCGCATGGTTGATGCTGTTTCGTATGTTTGCGCGGCTCTTTTGTATAATGTGTTTGAACGTTATGATGCTGCAAAACCTTTTATGACGTTTGCATCGGCGCTGTGCGAAGAGAGCGGTAAGTAAAACTCTTTTAATACTTTAATGTTATGGATGGAATAAAATTGATTATAACATCGCTGCTTGCAAATATTGCAGGGTTACTATTCCCCATAAAGAACGATATTTTTGGTCTGGTGCTGCTTTTCAGTGTCAATTTTCTTGTTGGTTTGCTTGCCGACATAAGCAACCGCAAGGAGTGGAGTTTCAGAAAAGCGTTCTGCTTCTTTCGCGATGCTACAATATACTTCGTTATGGTTACTTCTATATATATGTTGGGGCGTTTGAAAGGTGAAGATGTTGCAGCTGTCCATTGTGTATCGTTTATGATTTATGTTGCAATATATTTCTATGGAACAAATATCCTGCGTAATGCAAGAATGGTTACAAGCGAGAGCAGCACTCTTTATCGCATACTCGATTTCCTCTATTACATAATGAGTCTTCGTGTTCTTGAACGCTATACATGCCTGAAAGATTATTTCGACTATGAGAAACATAATGAGAATAGCTGTTAGCTTGTTCCTGTTACTGGTTGTGGGATGCAGAGCGCACGAAACAACAGTAAGCGACCGCGTATCAACAAGCACGCATATTGAGCGCGTGCTTGTTGACAGCGTAGTTTTAAGGGATAGCATTGTTATACGTGAAAGGTGCGATACGGTTTTTTATACCAAATACCGCACTTTGTACAAGGAACGTATCAAGGTAGATACGGTGGTGAGGTGTGATACTATATATGCAGAGCGTATGATATCTGTTGAGAAAAAGGAGAAGAACCGCGTTTTGTGGTGGCTGATTATTCCGCTGATAGCTGTTCTGTGGAAAATTGGACTTCTTGACTTTCTACGTAATTTGATAATGAAAAAAATAGTTTAGATATGCATAAGAATTTTTCATTCAGGGGAATGGTGAGGAGTAATGACAACTTACTGTCCAACGAGGGTGAGTGTCTGGAACTCGTTAACCTTAGAATGGTTAACGGCTCATTGCGTCCTGTTCCCGAAACAGTAGTGAGGAGTGTGTTGCCTGAGAGATATTCTCAAATATATTGGCACGACAAGGCATCGTGCTATATATGTGTCAGGAGTGATGCTCCCTATGGTGTGGGCTTTTATGATTCGGAATGGAAAGCTCTGCTGGATGACAATGGCGAAAAACTGAATTTCCCGTTGCTTGAGGATGTAAGGTCGGTAGAGTTTATTGGTTACATTGTTATATGCATGACAGGGAACGGGATACGTTATCTTCTGTTTAGCGATGGCTCGTATCGCTGGCTGGGAGAATTACCATCTATACCGGAACTCTCGGTTACTATGTCTTCAAAATTATATAATGTAACGACGGAAACAAAATTTACTTCAAGTAAGGTTGATACAGGTATTTCATCTACATGGGTGTATAATTCACGTGGGTATTACGATGAATGTATATCAAAGGCGAATAAAGCCGGGTATTATATCGACCGTGCTTTGTTCAGGTTTGCATTGCGACTTTACGATGGCTCTTATATTTACAGTTCGCATATAATATATGCAGCAGACAATAATGAACTGAATGGCGTAACACGCGATGAGGGAAATCTGCAATCGTCGGCTATTGACGAGAGTGGAACTGAATCGTGTTACGAGGTAAGGGTGCTTGCCTTTAAACCGGATTTTAAATTTTTGAATCTTGACCTGAAGAGCTGGGAAGGAATAGTTGTTGGCATTGATGTTTTTACATCAGGTTCTATAATGGGTAAAAAAATATCAACAGCAACAACAACATTGCTTGACTCGGAGACTAAGCAGGTTAGTACAGAAAAATATGAAGTGTATAAGGCTAAGGAACTCGATGAGTTGTGGGATGAGATAAACAGTGCTTCGCTTTTCTATAAGATTGCTGAATATGATGTCAACGGCAACAAACAAACGGCTGTCGAAGATGTGTCGCAAGTGAATATAGTGTTGCAGGATGCGTTGAGCGGTTATGAACAAAGAACGTCGTATTCTTCAATTGTTGCCGGTTGTAGTTATATGTTCAACAACAGGTTGCATGTGGCTTCGTTGCGTGAGTATTTCTTTAAAGGGTATGACAAGTTTTCGTTATTTCCCGTTGGAGCGGAGAAGGCTGTTGCCGATAAAATATCTGTAGTAACGAAGATAGAAACACAAAATGGTGTTACAGTTGTTGTCAACTCTTTTGATAATGTTACTGTTGGTTGCAAGAATGATGTTCTGCAATTCCCACCGTTGCTCATGTATCCCGATGCGCGTGCCTTTGAGATGCGTCTGTTTGTTGTTCGCTCCGGTGTTACATATACGAAAAGTTTTCTGTTGACTCCGCATAAGTTCCTTAATCAGTCGCAGTATCTCCATAAATGGTATCTGGGATTCGAGGTAACTGTCACCTCTTTTTTTGCCAGTGGAAAAACTGCTCCGGCTGTATCAAAGGAGGATGTGCTTGGCCTTTTTAATGGTGAGATAGGTACTTATGAGGTGATATACTCTTCGGAAAAAGGGTGTTGGACATACAAAGGTGTGGCATTCCCGCCCGAAGAGTATAGCACATTGAGAATATTCCAGATTCCGCGTGATGTTACCGATGGCGACAAGATTATTTTCAACATCAGAACATCTGCATCCGATTCAACATTTTGCGATATAAACAATATTCCGCTTGACGATACTTGGCAAAAGGTTGACGGCATGGACTGCATAGAAGCGAATATTTTTGAGGAGAGGGAGAATGTGATAAAAGTATCAATGATTGACAACCCTTTTGTGTTTCCTGCAAAGTGCACCTATTCATTGCCACAGGGTAAAATAACAGCTCTTTCTACCAACAGAATGGCAATGTCTGAAGGACAGTTTGGTGAGCACCCGTTGTATGTATTCTCCAATGAAGGAATACAGGTTATGGCTGTAGATACTTCGGGCACTGTGGCCTACAGCAATGTTTTTCCTGTTTCGCACGAGATTTGCCTGAATGCCAATTCTGTGTGTGGCACCGATTCCGGTGTTGTTTTCTTGGGAGAACAAGGTGTTATGCTAATTAGCGGAAGTCGATGTATGCGCCTGTCAACAGCGATGGATAACGATAGCAAGGAGCTTGCAATAATTGAATGCTCCGATGTTATAAGTAACATTGCTTCTTTTTATGGCTTGGGTAAGGCGGCAGATACAACACATTTTATTGATTTTATGCGTACAGCAACTGCTACACGTTTTCCCGAAATGGATGAGATTCTGTTTTGTAACAAGAACTATAATCACAGTTTCATATATTCAATCTCGGGAAACATTTGGAGTAAAACAAGCAATGCTTTTGCTGGGTTTGTGAAGTGGACAACACTGTTCGCTATGTTCGCTCACGAAGGAAACACTACCTGCATACATATTCCCGGTAACGCAGTTACGGGGAAAAATAGGGTGTTGCTCATAACTCGTCCGTTTTTATTCGGAACAAAAATGACAAAGCGCATAACACAACTCATGCTACATGCCTATTTGTCTAAACCCGAAGATTACGCAGCTACTATGCCGTTTGTTTCGTGTTTCCTTCTCTGCAGTAACGATGGATTACATTTTAAGCCTGTATGCGGTTGTGAAAGGAACAGTGATACGCAAGATGTGGTGTTTCCTTATTTTCCAACCTCGTCGTACCGGTATTTCATGTTTGCATTAAGTGGTGAGATGAATTCCGATAGTATGATTACGGCTCTTGAAATGGATGTGGGTGTAACCTGGAACAATAGGTTAAGATAAAAAATATTCGTGAGAGATTTTCTCACGAATATTTTTTATTGGTTATCGTTGTCATTGATTAGCCATTTCTCATTTTTACTTATGTATATACTGATTTTTGTAAAGAGTGCCAACGAGGTTAGAAAGACTATTGTTTGTATTGTATTTATAAATAGTTGTTCGGCTGTTCCCAACATAATGATGAAGCTTGCGAGCTGTAGTGATATAAGTATTTTTGCATTCATATTTCTTAATTTTTTAGTTTTGATGATATATTTTCTATAATTGCTTTTATCGGAATTTCCAGTAAACGAGTTTCTCGGTATCGGGAACGTTTGGATTGGTAACTAATTCTGCTTTTTCTATAAGTTTGTTTTTTCTCATCAGCATCACTTCGCCAATAACCTCTTCGTTGCCGGGTATGTGGTCAACAGTAATTTCAATTTTATATCTGTCGGGAGCTATGCTTTTTTGCCGTTCTTTAAGGAAACCTTTTACAAAGTCGTTGTTAATGTATCTTTCCTTGATTTTGTATATTTCAACCAAATTGCTTTGATATTCATCGTTCTGCCTAAATACGATTTTGATGTAATTGGCGAACTCCATAAATTTTTCAAAAAACATCTCATAAACATACCTGCAATTCTTTATTACTTTGCTTCTCATAGTAAAAAAAGTTTAAAAATTTTTGTGTTTTTCCGAATTGTGCTAAATTTGTCTATAAAGCATGTGAATTCTGCTTTTTTGTGCATTTATAGCCAAAAATTGCACTTTTCTTGTGTGAAATAGCCATTTGTGGCTACAAATATAGTTGTAAAATTTATAAATGAGATGTTGTTTTAGACAAAATATGCTATTTTAGATTTTGTCTAATTAAATGCAATACTAGGGCTGATTGTAATATGAAAAAAGAGAGTATAAAAGATAGGGTAATTGCTGTGCTTAAATCAAAAGGCCTTAATGTGAACAGAGCAAGCAAATTGTTTGGAATGCCCCAACGTACTTTGAACCGTCAGGTTAATGAAGATGGAAAGGTTGCTATGGAATTAATATATTCTATTCTCGACAATTTCCCCGAAATTTCTCCTCTTTGGCTTATTATGGGTGAAGGTGATATGTTGCGTGATTGCTATATTATGCAGGAGTGTGTGTCGGCTCCGTTTTTCAGTGATTTGCCGGTGAGTGCAGGTTTGCGAAATAGCTTTGACCCATCAATGGAAAAGCCTAATGGGTTTATATCGTTACCTTCGCAAAATGCGAGCTTCTACTTTCCTGTATCGGGAACTTCAATGGAACCTGAGGTATTCTCGGGCGATATAGTGGGAGTGGTAAGAGTAGAACCGTATGACAAGATTTCCCCCGAAGCAATATATATGATTGTAACAAATGAGAACAGAATGATAAAGCATTGTTACATAGATGAGAACAATCCCGAATTGTTGTGGTGCGTATCGCCGAATTATCCGTCATTCCCTATAAACAGAGCCGATATTTGTGCTATGTTCAGGGTTGTATCGAGAATCCAATATTTTTAAAACAGACATTTTTTGTCTGTTTTTTTTGTGTTTTATAAATTCTTTATTGATAAAAAGTTAGGGAAATTCTGAAATAATACTATCTTTGCAATAATCCACAGAGAACTGTAATCTTTAATTACATCATAGTTAAAGGATTTTATGTATGGTTCGTTGTTTATCTTTGTGGTATATAATATAAAGAGATAATTATGTCGCAGATAAAAGGTCGTATAGCTCAAATAATTGGAGCTGTTGTCGATGTCTATTTTGGTGGTTCGGGTGAAGAAAAAGTATTTCTGCCGGCTATACACGAGGCTTTGGTTGTAGATAAACCCAAAGAAGGAAAACTCATTCTTGAGGTTCGCCAGCACATTGGTGAAGATACTGTCAGAACTGTTGCGATGGATCGTACAGCAGGGCTTTATAGAGGCATGGACGTGTTTACCACCGGTAAACCTATAACAATGCCGGTGGGTGAACAAATCAAAGGACGAATGATGAATGTGGTAGGGGATGCCATTGACGGACTTAAACCACTTGACAGCTCTGTTACATATCCAATACATAATGATGCACCTAAATTCGAGGATCTCTCAACAGTTCAAGAGGTGCTATATACAGGAATAAAGGTTATTGACTTGCTTGAACCATATTCAAAAGGTGGAAAGATTGGCTTGTTCGGTGGTGCTGGTGTTGGAAAGACCGTGCTTATAATGGAGCTTATAAACAACATTGCCAAGGGACACGATGGCTATTCTGTATTTGCCGGCGTTGGTGAACGTACACGCGAAGGAAATGACCTGTTGCGCGAAATGATAGAGTCTAATGTCATTTGTTATGGCAAGGAATTTAAGGATGCGATGGAAAAGGGTGAGTGGGACTTGTCAAAAATAGACTATAACGAGGTTGGTAAGTCGCAGGCAACGCTGGTATATGGTCAGATGAACGAGCCTCCAGGTGCACGTGCTTCGGTGGCTTTGTCGGGATTGACTGTTGCCGAGGCATTTCGCGATGCGGGCAAGTTGGAAGGTAAACGTAACGACATCTTGTTTTTTATAGACAATATTTTCCGTTTTACTCAAGCTGGTTCCGAGGTGTCGGCATTGCTTGGACGTATGCCTGGTTCTGTAGGCTATCAGCCCACGCTTGCCAGCGAGATGGGAGCAATGCAGGAGCGAATAGCATCAACGGTTAACGGCTCTATCACGTCGGTTCAGGCTGTGTATGTTCCGGCTGACGACCTTACCGACCCGGCTCCGGCTACAACATTTACCCACCTTGATGCTACAACGGTACTTAGTCGTAAGATAGCCGAGTTGGGAATATATCCGGCTGTAGATCCTCTTGAATCGACATCAAGAATACTTGATGCAAATATCGTTGGTGAGCTACATTATAATACAGCGCAGCGCGTTAAGCAGATACTGCAACGTAATAAAGAACTTCAGGACATCATATCAATCCTTGGAATGGAAGAGTTGTCCGACGAGGACCGTACAACTGTAAACAGAGCACGACGTGTTCAACGCTTCCTATCGCAACCGTTTGCTGTTGCCGAGCAGTTTACAGGAATAAGCGGTGTCGTGGTTTCTATTGAAGATACAATACGCGGATTCAATATGATTCTTGATGGCGAAGTCGATTATTTGCCCGAACAGGCTTTCTTGAATGTGGGAACAATAGAAGAAGCCATAGAAAAGGGTAAACGTATGTTGGAACAGATAAAATAACAGCATATGGAGAAAGTTTTCACTTTGGAGATATTGACCCCCGATAAAAGAGTTTTTAAGGGGAATGTTATGCAGGCAACCATGCCGGGTGCCGATTCTCCTTTTGTGATACTTTATAACCATGCCCCTATAATATCTGTTCTAGGCGAGGGTAAACTTGTGTGGAACGACTGCAACGAGAACCACTCCTTGGATATATCATGTGGCTTTGTTGAGGTAAATGATAATGTGGTTACAGCTTGTGTTGAATTGAAATGAGTAGAATAAGAAACATATTGACACTACTGTTGCTGTTGTTCGTTAGCAGTGCTTTTGCCACAGATAAATCGTCATCGGATAAAATCGATGTCAAGAAGATTATTTTCGAGCACGTTAAGGATACATACGAGTGGCATATAACCACTGTGGGTGAAAAGCATATTGCCATAAGCTTGCCTGTAATAATATATTCTAAACGTACTGGTTGGGAACTCTTTTCATCGTCTGTATTTCACGAGCAAGAGAAATATAAAGGTTTTTATATATCCTATATGGGCGATAACGAGGGGAAAATAGTGGAAAATGATGCCCAGGGCAACGAACGTCGTCCGTTACTTGACCTATCTATTACAAAAACTGTTCTTTCGGTATTTATAAGTTCATTGTTGCTTATTGTAATTGTTCTCTTTACAGCGCGTTGGTATCGTAATCGAAAAGCCGAAGACAAGGCTCCCGGTGGCTTTGTGGGTGTGATGGAGATGCTTATAACAATGGTGGTTGATGACGTTATAAAACCGAACGTAGGCAAGAAATACAAGAAATATACTCCGTATCTGCTTACGGCTTTCTTCTTTATATTCTTGAATAACCTAATGGGCCTGTTGCCTATATTTCCCGGTGGTGCCAATGTAACAGGAAACATTGCTGTAACATTTGCTCTTGCTCTATGCACGTTTATTGCAGTAAATCTGTTTGGAAACAAAGAGTATTACAAGGAGATATTTTGGCCCGATGTGCCTGTGTGGCTTAAACTACCAGTGCCAATGATGCCGTTGATTGAGTTGTTCGGTGTATTTGTAAAACCATTTGCCTTGACAATACGTCTTTTTGCAAATATACTTGCAGGACACACCGTTATTCTGGCATTTGTTTGTATAATATTCATCACAATGTCGGTGAGTAAATATATAGGAACAGCCATGACTTTTGTATCGGTTGTATTTACAATATTTATGAATTTCCTGGAGTTGCTTGTTGCGTTTATACAAGCATTTGTGTTTACAATGCTATCGTCGGTGTTCATTGGCTTGTCGCAACCCGAACATCATGAGAGTAACCATTAAATATTATTAACCTAAAATATTACATTATGTTTTTAACAATTTTTCTTCAAGCCGTAGTGGGCGCAAGTTTGGCAAAAATGGGAGCAGCGTTTGCAGCTTCTTTGGCAGTGATTGGTGCAGCATGGGGTATCAGCCGAATCGGTTCAAAAGCTCTTGAGTCAATAGCACGTCAGCCCGAGGCTGCAGGTGATATCCGTTCTGGAATGATTCTTGCAGCGGCTCTCATCGAGGGTGTTGCCATGTTTGCCGTAGTGGTATGTTTCCTTGTGTTGTTTGTGTAACAATTAAAAAAGTTTTCAGATGTCATTTCTTTTGCCCGAAGCCGGTTTGTTATTCTGGATGCTTGTAGCATTCGGAGTGGTTTTCTTTGTACTATATAAATATGGCTTCCCGGTAATCACATCAATGATTGATGAACGTAAGAAATACATTGACGATGCATTGGAGAATGCCAGGCTGGCTAATGAGAAACTTGCAGGCATAGAAGAGCAGAGCAGACAGATTCTTGAAAAGGCAAATGCCGAGCAGGTGAACATACTCCGCGAGGCCGTTGTGGCACGTGACAACCTCATAAAGGAGGCGCAGGAGAAGGCTGAATTGGAGAGTGCCAGAATACTTTCTACAGCAAGGGAGCAGATAAAACAGGAAAAGGAAGATGCGTTGCGCGAGATACGTGCGCAGGTTGCAGAACTCTCAATATCCATAGCCGAGAAGGTTATACGAAAAGAACTTGCTGATGAGAGGAAACACGATGCTTTCATAAACTCATTGCTTGATGAGGCTTTTGATTCACACGAAGATAAAAAATGAACATAGGAACAATATCAATGCGTTATGCACGTGCTTTGCTTTCGTTTGCAACAGAGCAAGGAGCAGAGGATGCGATATATGAAAATATGTCGCAGTTGGTGCATACGCTTGATTATGTCAAGGAGTTGCCTATGTTGCTTCGTGCTCCCGTGCTTACACTTGATGAGCGTGTAAAGATTATATGTGCAGCCGTTGACAGCAACGATGTCTTTGAACAATTCGCTCGTCTTGTGGTAAAGGAAGAACGTGAAGAACTTCTGTTTTTCATCGCACATTGTTATATGACACTGTATCGTAAGGCAAAAGGTCTTCTTTCGGTATCGTTCACAACAGCCAAACCCATGAGTGAAGGTTTTTCTTCCAAGGTGGAAAAACTCATTGCGAAGAGTAGCGGGGCGAAAATAGAACTGAATAATGTTGTTGACTCATCCATAGTCGATGGATTTGTATATGAAGCAAACTACGTTCGTGTAGATGCGAGTGTCAAGGGATTATTGAACGACGTAAGGAAAAAGTTGGTTGAACAAAACAGAAAACTTGTCTGATGAATATTAAACCAAGTGAAGTATCAAGCGTGTTGCTTGAGAAACTCAAAGGAATAAAGAGTGACCTCAAATATGAAGAGGTTGGCACCGTACTTCAGGTCAGCGACGGTGTTGTACGCATATATGGCTTGTACAATGCCGAGGCCGAAGAACTTCTTGAGTTCGACAATGGTGTTAAAGCTGTAGTCATGAACCTTGAAGAGGATAATGTGGGTGCGATACTTCTTGGTCCTACAGATAAAATAAAAGAGGGTATGACAGTGAAGCGCACAGGTCGTATAGCCTCAATAAATGTTGGTGATGGCATGCTTGGGCGCGTAATCACTCCGCTGGGAGAGCCCATCGACGGCAAAGGTGATATTGAGGGAGATAGGGTAGAAATGCCACTCGACCGCAAGGCCCCCGGTGTAATATTCCGTCAGCCTGTAACGGAGCCTTTGCAGACGGGAATAAAATCTATCGACTCCATGATACCTATCGGGCGCGGACAGCGTGAGTTGATAATTGGTGACCGTCAGACGGGTAAGACTGCCATAGCCATAGATACAATTATCAATCAGCGTGCTGCTTATGAAAAGGGTGAGCCTGTCTATTGCATATATGTGGCGATAGGACAAAAAGGCTCAACTGTAGCATCCATTGTAAATACCTTGCGTCAGCATGGGGCAATGGACTATACGACTGTTGTCGTAGCCACAGCCTCTGACACTGCGGCATTACAATACTACGCTCCAATGGCGGGAGCAGCCATCGGAGAGTATTTCCGCGACACAGGCCGTCATGCTCTTGTGGTGTATGATGACCTCTCAAAGCAAGCTGTTGCCTATCGTGAGATTTCGCTTATCCTGCGCCGTCCTTCTGGACGCGAGGCGTACCCCGGTGATGTGTTTTATCTTCACTCGCGTTTGCTTGAGCGCGCCGCGAAGATTATCAACCAGCACGATGTGGCAGAGAAGATGAACGACCTGCCACAGAGTCTTGTTGGTAAGGTTAAGGGTGGTGGTTCTTTGACTGCTTTGCCTATTATTGAGACACAGGCCGGTGATGTATCGGCATATATCCCTACCAATGTGATTTCAATTACCGATGGTCAGATCTATCTCGAAAGCGACCTTTTCAATAAAGGATTTCGTCCGGCAATAAATGTAGGTATCTCTGTATCGCGTGTTGGTGGTAAAGCGCAGATAAAGTCAATGAAGAAGGTTGCCGGAACTCTAAAGATAGACCAGGCACAGTATCGCGAACTCGAGGCCTTTGCCAAGTTCGGCAGCGATGTCGATCCTGTTACCATGATGGTGATAGAACGCGGTCGCCGCACTAATAATCTGTTAATACAACCACTGTATTCTCCTATGCCCGTGGGTGAACAGATTGCAATACTTTATTGCGGAATAAACAATTTGTTGCACGATGTTCCGCTTGCACGCATAAAGGAGTTTGAGAACCTTTTTCTGGAGCAGATGCGTTTACGTTATAAGGATAGCGTTCTTGATATTCTTGCTACAGGTGTCATCAACAATGACGTTGCAAAAAGAATAGAGGAATGTGCACGCGAAATTGCTGTAACGCTTAAGTGACAATTATGAACCTCAAGGAGATAAAACAGCGTATTCACTCGGTAAAAAGTACGCAGAAGATTACTTCTGCGATGAAGCTTGTTGCTGCTGCAAAGTTGCGTAGGACACAGGCTTCAGTTGAGCATTTGCGTCCTTATGAGCAGAAACTGAATTCAATACTCTCTTCTTTCCTTTGCTCTACACCGGTAAATAGTGAATACACAGTTTCGCGTGAGGTTAAAAAAGTTGTAGTTATACCGGTTGCTTCAAGCACCACTTTTTGCGGAGCATTCAACTCAAATATAGTACGTTTGGCAAGAGAGGTTGTTGCAGAGTATCATTCGGCAGCTATTGGAACAGAGATTATTCCTGTTGGCAAAAAAATGCATGAGCGATTCACCAAGCAAGGTATAGCAACTGTAGATACACTATTACAGCAAGCCGGTTCTCCGGTATATGCCGATATATCACAGGTTGCCAATGAACTTATGCAACGTTTTTCCGCAGGTGAAATAGACAAGATAGAACTTGTGTATACCCATTTTGTATCAGCTGGAAAACTTATACCGCAAAGGGAAATTCTATTGCCTATCGATATATCATCAATGGCTACAGAAGGTGCTGAAAATCCAATTGATTATATTGTCGAGCCAAGCAAAGAAAGTGTCGTAAAAAGCCTTGTACCAAATGTGGTGAGATTACGTTTATATGCAGCCTTGCTAGATTCGGCTGTTGCCGAGCACGCGGCCCGAATGGTTGCAATGCAGGTTGCTACCGACAATGCCGATGACCTGATAGCTGAACTTACACTTGAATACAACAAATGCCGTCAGCAGGCAATTACAAACGAATTGCTCGATATCGTTTCGGGCAGCTGATTTTAAAATATTAGACCTTAAGGAAGATTCTGTTTTTATACATTACCTTCAGTATAAAGAATATTATTACGCTATTGCATAGCGTAAGGAGTGGTTGGTACCAATCACCAAGATATTGTGCTGTACCATATAGTAAAGATGATGCTATTCCACGGAAGTTGATGAGCATGCCTATGAGGTAGGCTGTTATGGCATTGCATCCGTAGTATTGCAACCACTCAAGGCCTTTGTTATGTTTCTTTACATCAATCCACCAATAGAACAGGGCAAGCAGAATATAACACCAACCACCGCTGTAGAGTGTGAAGCTGGCACTCCATATACGTTTGATTATAGGTTGGTGTAGGCTGCACAATAATCCGGCTACAACAAGTATTACGCCTGTTATAAGCAGTTTCTTTGCTGTTCCCTTGCGGTTTTCGTTACCGTTCTTTGTCATCTGTCCGGCTATGCTGCCGAGTGCTACTGTGCAGCAGAATGTAATGCTGCTCCATACCCATGTATAGTCGTACCATGCGGCAAACTCTACAGTTCCATCGGAAAGCAGTGTACTACCGTCGCGAAAACGTCCAAGAACGGCCTTGTCTATGATACATGCAAGGTTTCCTTGTGCACTCCAGTCGCCGAACCAATGCATGGGTCCTGAATATATGATAAGCAGTGCTGCAATGGCTAAAATCTGCTGTTTGGGTTTTAGATACAATACCAATGGAACGGTCAACAAATAGCCTACAGCAATGGCCTGTAAGGTGTTGCTGTAAAGATAGATTCTGTCGGGATTCAACGAAAGAACATTGCCTTGTACAACTATTCCTAAAGAGAAGAGTAGAAGAAAACGTTTTATAACGCGTATCCACACTCTTGTGTTTCCGTTCTCTCTCTTGTATTTGGGAAGAGAGTAGGGCATGGTTACTCCCGACATAAATAGGAACAAAGGCATCACCATATCCCACACGCGCATGCCTTCCCATTCGGCATGGTCGAATTGATAAAGCAGTGTGTTGTTCAGTGCTTCGCAATCGAGTTGTATAAGTATAGCGCGTATTACGGGTTGCAGACCTACAAGCAGCATCAGGTCGAATCCGCGAAGTACGTCAAGTGACAATAGGCGTTCGTTGTTTTTGTTCATTTGGGTGTTTTTTGAATTTATTGGGTAAAGTTAAGAAAAAATTGAAGAGGCTTTGTTATCTTCGCAAGGAAAAATAATTCATCATGAATATAACCCCCATAGCATATTACCATACGAAGTTGAAAACAAAATTCGGTATTCCGCGGCAGAGCGGTATTGTCCCCGAACTGCAGGGTATCATACAGTTTGAACCGGAATACAGTCGTGTTGAGGCTTTGCGAGGTATCGAGGGTTTTGACTATCTGTGGCTTATATGGGGCTTTTCGCTCAACAGCAAAAAACAGGGCGAGTGGAGCCCGCTGGTACGTCCACCATTGCTTGGCGGAAACAGTTATATGGGAGTGTTTGCTACACGTTCTCCTTTCCGTCCTAACGCATTGGGTCTGTCGTCGGTTAAATTGTTGGGAGTGGAAAACTGCGCCGATGGTCTTGCCTTGCATGTTGCCGGAGCCGACCTTGCCGACGGAACACCAATCTTTGATATAAAACCGTATGTAGAATACAGCGATGCCCACACAGGGGTGCGTAATGGGTTTGTGGATAACAACAGATGGCAGACACTCGAAGTTGTTTTTCCCGAGGAACTGCGTGCAATGTTCTGCGATGAAGATTTCTGTGCTTTAATTAAAATTCTTGAGCTTGACCCGCGTCCGCAGTATCACGATGACCCGGAACGCGTCTATGGTATGCCTTATGGAGCTTATGATGTTCGCTTTACCGTAGCCGACGGTGTTCTGACTGTTGTTGATGCAGCGAGAATATAAAACTCTTATTTTAATTCAATAGGGCTTTCGTGTTTATATGGTTTACACAAATACTCAGTAGCGCCATATCCTACCCAATAGCCCAATCCGCCGGAAATATTTGAACGAATACTGTTTGTATAGCTGAAGAAACGGTTTTGACCAAGCTCAGCAATGTTTTTATAGTCGTCCCAAATGTTATATGCAACACTGTCTATTTGTGCAACCTTAATTAACAAAGCATCTTTCTCTGATATTATATAGGATTTGTTTTTATCATCATAGAGTGAGCTATATCCAATTTCTATAGGTATATTACAAGGGAATGTGTAGTCTTTGTCATCAACTATTGCAAAATTAGACGATAGGTAACAGCTGTCTCGGCCTACAACTCTAACAAAAAACTTGTAATAATTCTTTTCTGCAGGGTTATCGTCAATAACAGCACTGATGTAATATCTGTTGTTTTCATTTCTTGTAACGACTTTCTCTATCTGCGCTTTTGGCGGAATTGTTGTTTGTGCCGTTGCATAGAAATTCTTATACTTGGCTGTCAGATAATAAGTTTTTCCCTCTTCTCCACGTATCTTGTTGGTTGTGTATATATAAGGAGGGAAATAATCATCAGATTTTTTACCTGTCAATACAACCTCTTTTTCTCCATCTGAAATAGTGACTTTTCCCCAGTTGATGATATAGTCCTTTAATTCACTTTGGGTTATTTCTTTATCTGAAACAGGTATTATCTGCGAGAGCATAACAACTGGGTATCCGCCGGCATCAATCCAACCTTCTACAACCATTTGCGGTTCTGCCTCAATGAAACGATCTTCGGTACATGAGCAAAACAGTTGTGATATTATAAATAACAGATATATGATTTTATTTCTCATAGTTAGCTGGATTGTCAATCGAATTTATAATAGAAACTTATTGACGGCAAAATTGTTGTCAGTAGAGACGTGGCCTGGAACTTAAAACCATTATTGTTTAGCTTAAGTCCGTAATATATCTCGTTTTTTCGGCATAATACGTTATATATAGATATGTTTATTCCGGCTGTTCTGTTTTCTTTCTTTACAATATCGTAATTGGCCGAAATATCCAAACGTATATAATCCTTTAAACGGTTTGCGTTGTGCTCGCCAAATTCGGTAAGAATATTGTTGTTCATTATGTAAAAATACTTCACCGACGTGAAAGGAGTACCCGATGCATAAGCGAATGTACTTCCGATATCAAATCGTTTACCTATTTTGTATGCTAATACCATATTGACTTCATGAATGCGCTCGTGGCTTGCTGGAAACCATTTGTTACCATAAATATCAAACCTGCGCATTGCACGTCCAAACGAATAGGATACCCATCCTGTAAGTTTTCCTGTAAGTTTGTTAAGCATAATATTGGCTCCGTAATTATAGCCGTTACCGCTTATTATAACTTTTTTCAATGAATATTCTTTGTTTAGAATATCTAACGGACTACCATTGTATTCTATCTGATTATAAAGAATCTTATAATATGCTTCAATATTTAAATCGTATTTACGATTGAAAATTTCACGCTTGTAGGCAAACTGGAAATTATGCGCATGCTGTGGCTTATTGTCTGCATCTGCGCTTATCCAAAACTCAACAGGCATGCCAAGGCTGGTAAATCCGCTATTTAACAAGTATTGGTATTGGTGTGAATAGCAAAATTCTATACGTCCTGCTTTCCATGTATCGTATGCAATCATCGCATACGGGTTTAATGCCGTAGTAGTGTAGCCTTTAAGATCGCTATATAAATCGCCCTTTAGGGCTACATCGTAATATATGTCATTAAAGACGTTGTCGGAGTATCGGGCATGCAAGCTTCCCTCAATTGTATGTTGCCTATAATCGGGGCTATCGGTCTTTATATATGAGTTGTGATATTCCGGAGTTTGCGGGGTGGTATTGTGGCTGATGATTGTTATTCCTGTTTCGAGATTTTCAATTGTAACTTTTGAACGATAACCTATATCATATATTCCGGAAGGAAGGCTAATATTGTATTGCCCCGATACGTTGAAGTGGTTTCTGTAGCCACTATAATAGAGACTTTGATTTAAATATCCTTCTCTGAATCTATATTTCCAATGTATTGCACCCAGCAAATTTCCCCAAGTTGTTTTGGGTAGGATACTTTCTATTATGCCCATAGGCATATTATCGGTATAGTCTGTTGAGCTTTGTACGGGATATTCAAGTTTTGCATGATCAATACCCGAGTACAAATCGATATGCAATGTGTGTCTGTTACCAATTTTATGTAGGTAAGTGGCATTTATATCGCCAAAAGAATAGTTTAGATTTTTGTCGTCAATCTTTAACAAAGGACGATAAAGAAGGTTTAGGTAGGAAAGACGTAACGAAGTGAATAGCGCTGCATTTTCTCCAAAAGGAATGCGTATTGT
Organism: Bacteroidaceae bacterium; assembly: GCA_045644465.1. GTDB lineage: Bacteria > Bacteroidota > Bacteroidia > Bacteroidales > Bacteroidaceae > HGM04593. The sequence goes on along the minus strand of JAZRGV010000024.1, from coordinate 8,793 downwards.
TCCTTGTGATGACATTACTCCAAGTGCAAACTCGCCATTTAAGTTTTCAGGGACTTTCTCGTTCAGTTCCAGATTCATGATACCTCCAATGCGGCTGTATCCCTCGTTGGCTGTGGCGTTCTTGGTTATCGACATACGCGAGAAGTGCGAAGGTATGAAAGTGGAAAAGAACCCCAATAAGTGCGATGCGTTATACACAGGTACACCTGCAATAGATATCAGGTTGTGCGAGTTTTCACATCCTTGAATATGCAATCCGGCATCATATTCTGCATTTGTTTGTATGCCAGGAAGCATCTGTGTGTAGTGTAGTGGATCGGCATTTCCAAAAATCTTTGGAAGCCGTTGCATAAACTCCATATCCATTTTTATAACTCTTGTATCGCTACTCTTTAGTGGTGAGAGGTTCCTGTCGCTTGTGATGACAAGGTCCTCGAGAAAGTGCGATATGGTATCTTTTTCGAAACAATAAGCATGTATCGAAAAAATAGATATTATATATAATAGAATGTGTTTGTGCATTTTAAACTAATGAGGGTGTGTCAAAACTTGGCACACCCTCGTTTTTTGTAACTCTTTGATTATTACAAACCAAAATCGTAACCGTAGAACATTTCTTCAAACTCTTTAACGAGAACTTCAAAAGCTTCTACAGTCTCTTCAAAATCATATTCGTTGAAGAAATCCTCAAGACTGTTTCTTGAACCATCATTGAATACAATTACAGGAATAAATTCTTGATAATAATAGTATTTATCAGACCATTCATCGAATTCTTTTTCTTCTTCACACTCAATTTCTATTTTGGCACTTGCATTGCTTGAGTTATTAAAGAAAAGCTTTACATCAATACTCTTGTTGATAATCTCCTCTCTCTTGGCTGCATCACCGTCGTATTCCTCACCTTCAATTGCTTCCAGGGCTTTCAATAAGTTCTTGCATGTACCCTCAATTCTTAGATTGTTCAGAATACTTACTTTAACAGTGTTGTCCTTGAAGTTCGCTTCAATGTATTCCTCATCATATTCTTCTTCATATTTATTTTCAATATCGGGTGTGGCTGTTGCTTTTGCTGTTATCAAGTTCTTGTCACCATGCTTAAAGCTTACAGATACTTTAGCTTCAGTATTGTTTTTATATGTTATCTTGTCAACATTGATTGAATAACCATTGAAATATGCTGTTGCGCCAACGCTGTATTGGTCGTTCTCCAAGTTGAATTCAGAACCTGCCATTGATGACAAATCGGTATTGATAACAAACTCCAATAGTTTATTTCCGTTCTGCTTCATTACAAGAGTTACAGTTTCGGGAACTTCTACATAAACCTTTTCAACAGTCTCTTCATAATAGTAATTACCATTTTCATCCCAAGAGCTTTTCCAATCTTCTGTTTCATCCCAACAATAAACTGTCTTTTTGTTGCCACCTACTGTTATTGCAACTTCGCATGGATTATCATTCTGGTCTGTTATGTGTAAAGAGAAATTGTCGGCATCTTCTTTTTCCAAACGTTTGGTTTCTTTGTTTGCTGTAAATTTACCCTTTACTGCAGATAATTTATATACTCCTTTGTAAAAGTGGGTTATACTATACTCGTCATTCTCTGTACCCAAAGAATCCTGTTCGATGAAATCTTTTAGAGCATCGTTCAGCAACTCTTCGTCCACTTCGTAATTCATACACTCTTGAGCAATGTATTCTGCTAAATCCAAAACACCTTCAAAGTCGCTGGCTTTGAATTCGTCCATTAATTCTTTTGCAATCTTCTCAAGTTCTTCCTTACTTTCCTCTTCGTTAAAAACTGTAGTAGATGTTGGAGTGTTGTCGTCATCACCGTTACCATCTTTGCCACCAGGAACGTTTTCACAGCTTGATACACAAATGGTTACTTGCAATAGCAAAGCAAACATTAGAAGATAATTAAAAAACTTTTTCATAGTTTTAATGATTTATTAAATTATTTTAAAACAAATATAGCTATTAACTGAGTAATACTATCTTTGTTTATGTTAAATAATGCTAAAATGATGTATTCTCCCTACGCGCGTACATACGCACGTACCATATATAAATATTATAAACAATCAAGGCGGTGTCGATTGACGCCGCCTTGATTTATGAATTAAGGAAACCTGTTATTATGCCTCCTCAACAGCAGCTTGAGCAGCAGCCAAACGTGCAATAGGCACGCGGAATGGAGAACATGATACATAGTTCAAACCTACTCTGTGGCAGAACTTAACAGACTCTGGCTCACCACCGTGCTCACCGCAGATACCGCACTTGAGATCTGGGTTTACACTGCGTCCCTTAGCTGTTGCCATCTCAACGAGCTGGCCAACACCTGTCTGGTCGAGTACCTGGAATGGGTCGTTCTTCAAAATCTTCTTGCGTAGGTAGATTGGCAAGAATGAGTTAACGTCGTCACGAGAGTAACCGAATGTCATCTGTGTCAAGTCGTTTGTACCGAATGAGAAGAACTGAGCCTGCTGTGCAATCTGATCAGCTGTAAGAGCTGCACGTGGAATCTCAATCATTGTACCGATTGTGTATTCTACTGAATCGCCCTCAGCTGCAAACAATGCGTTTGCTGCTTCTACGATAGCGTTCTTCTGCTCCTCGAACTCGTTAATGATACCTACAAGTGGAACCATGATTTCTGGATAGATAACCTTGCCTTCCTTCTTCAACTCGAGAGCTGCACCAAGGATAGCTGTAGTCTGCATCTTTGTGATCTCAGGATATGTGTTACCCAAACGACAACCACGGTGACCGAGCATTGGGTTGAACTCCTCGAGAGACTTAACGCGACGCTGAACAGCTTCTACAGTCTTGCCCATAGCCTCTGCAAGCATCTGCTGGCCCTTTGCATCGTGTGGTACGAACTCGTGGAGAGGTGGGTCGAGCAAGCGAACTGTCACGTGCAAGCCTTCCATTGCCTTGAAGATACCAACGAAGTCGGCCTTCTGGAATGGCAACAACTTAGCAAGAGCAACCTCGCGCTCCTTAGTTGTCTCAGCAAGAATCATTTCACGCATTGCCTTAATCTTCTCACCCTCGAAGAACATGTGCTCTGTACGGCAAAGACCGATACCGATAGCACCGAAGTCGCGTGCAACCTGTGCATCGTGTGGAGTATCAGCATTTGTACGTACGCCCAAGCGTGCGTATTTATCACATATATTCATAAGTTCTGCAAAGTCACCGCTGAGTTCAGGAGCCTTAGTCTCAACCTTACCCTCAATAACCTGACCTGTAGAACCGTTCAATGAGATGTAATCACCTTCGTTGAATACAATACCGTCAACAGTCAATGTACGTTTCTTGTAGTCGATAACAAGTGTGCCTGCACCTGATACGCAGCACTTACCCATACCACGAGCAACTACGGCAGCGTGTGAAGTCATACCACCACGTGCAGTAAGGATACCCTGAGCTGCAGCCATACCTGCGAGGTCTTCAGGAGATGTCTCGATACGAACAAGGATTACCTTCTCGCCATCCTCATGCCACTTCTCGGCGTCGTCAGCGAAGAATACGATGCGGCCTGTAGCTGCACCAGGAGATGCTGGAAGACCGTTAGCAATAACCTTTGCCTTAGCAAGAGCTGCAGTGTCGAATACAGGGTGGAGAAGCTCGTTGAGTTTCTCTGGCTCCATGCGTTTCAAAACTGTCTTGTCATCGATGATACCATCGCGGTAGAGGTCCATAGCGATCTTAACCATCGCAGCACCTGTACGCTTACCGTTACGTGTCTGCAAGAACCACATTTTGCCCTCCTGAACGGTGAACTCCATGTCCTGCATATCTTTGTAGTGATCCTCAAGGCGTGTCTGGATAGCATCGAGCTCCTTGTAAATCTCAGGCATAGCCTCTTCCATTGAAGGATACTTTGAAGCACGCTCTTCCTCGCTGATGTTCTGCAATGCAGCCCAACGCTGAGAACCAATCTTTGTAATCTGCTGAGGTGTGCGGATACCTGCTACTACGTCTTCACCCTGCGCGTTGATAAGGTACTCACCATTGAAGAGGTTCTCACCTGTTGCAGCATCACGAGAGAAGCATACACCAGTAGCAGAAGTCTCACCCATGTTACCGAATACCATTGCCTGTACTGAAACGGCTGTTCCCCACTCATCGGGAATTTTCTCCATACGACGATAAAGGATAGCGCGCTCGTTGTTCCAAGACTCGAATACTGCGCAAACAGCACCCCACAACTGCTCGTAAGCATCTGTTGGGAAGTCCTTGCCTGTCTGAGCCTTAACAGCTGCCTTGAACTTAGCAACGAGGTCTTTCAAAGCCTCTACGCTGAGGTCCTTGTCAAGAACAACACCTTGCTCTTCCTTAACCTTCTCGATGATAGCTTCGAATGGATCGATCTCCTCTTTGCTTGTAGGCTTCATGCCCAAAACAACGTCACCGTACATCTGTACGAAACGGCGGTAAGAGTCCCAAGCGAACTTCTCGTTTCCTGTTTTCTTAGCAAGACCCTCAACAACGATGTCGTTAAGACCAAGGTTGAGGATTGTGTCCATCATACCGGGCATTGAAGCGCGAGCACCTGAACGAACAGAAACCAATAGTGGGTTTGTTGGGTCACCGAATGTCGAGTTCATCAAATTCTCGATGTTCTTGACTGCAGCCTGAACTTCTGCCTTAAGAAGTTCAATGACTTTCTCTCTGCCAAGGCTGTAGTATTCGCCACAAACCTCAGTTGTAATGGTAAATCCGGGAGGAACAGGGATACCGATAAGGTTCATCTCTGCCAAGTTTGCACCTTTACCTCCTAACAAATTTCTCATTGACGCATTACCTTCAGCAAGGCCATTACCAAAGGTATAGACTCTTTTGTCTGCCATAATTTTTTGAGTTTATTGTTTGTTGATAAATAAAAATGTTTTTAACTTTCACTTTGTCAAGCTCCTCAGCAAGAGGGATGCTTAACTAATTTGCAAATATAAGAAAAATGTTTTTACCGCGAAATTTAAAAAGGGAAATATCTTATAATAAATTAAAAATTTTAAGTTCGACGGTTGAAAATGTGGTTTATAGGGATTTTTAATGTATCTTTGTGTGAAAATTTATTAATTGCATTACTATGCGCCAATATGTCGGCGCTTCCCGTTGATTGAAAGATTTAATATATAATGGCAAGAAAGAAAAAAGAGTTGCCGCTGCTCGAGCGGATAGAAATTACCGGTGTTGCTGCAGAAGGAAAGGCCTTGGCACGTGTCAATGACCTTGTGGTTTTTGTTCCATACGTTGTTCCCGGTGATGTTGTGGACCTTCAGATAAAACGTAAAAAACACAGCTATGCCGAAGCCGAGGCTGTGAAAATACATAAATATTCGACAGAGAGAGCAGAGCCTTTTTGTAAGCACTATGGCGTGTGTGGCGGTTGCAAATGGCAATGTCTGGCATATGAGCATCAGTTGAAGTATAAACAACAACAAGTTTTTGATGCCCTTACGCGCATCGGCAAGGTAGAGCTGCCTCCTGTTACGCCAATACTTGGCTCCGAACAGACTCGAGAGTATCGTAATAAATTGGAATTTACTTTCAGCAATAAGCGATGGCTTACATGGGACGAGGTAAATGCCGGAACTAAATATGATAATATGAATGCACTGGGCTTTCACATCCCCGGAGCATTTGACAAGGTACTTGATATAGATGAGTGTTTTTTGATGCAGGGATTAAACAGCCGATTACGCAATGGTATTCGTGAGTTTGCTCAAAAAGAGAATATTCCGTTCTATGACTTACGTTCGCATTCGGGCGTATTGCGCAGCATGATGATACGTACATCGACAACAGGTGAAGTTATGCTATTGCTGCAGGCTAGGGTAGAAAGTGATGGTGATAAGTTGCAATTAGAAAAAACTTTACAATATGTAGCTGAAGAATTCCCCGAAGTGACTTCATTGCTATATGTAATAAACAATAAATGTAACGATACGTTTGGTGATCTTGAGGTTGTAACATTCAAGGGAACAGATGTTATATATGAAGAGATGGAAGGCTTGCGTTTTAAAGTTGGCCCCAAATCGTTCTATCAGACAAACAGTCGTCAGGCATACAATCTTTATAAGGTAACACGTGACTTTGCAGGTTTGACAGGAGGCGAAGTTGTGTATGACCTATATACAGGTACGGGAACAATCGCTAATTTTGTTGCTTCAAAGGCTAAAAAAGTTGTTGGTATTGAGTATGTGGAAGATGCCATTATAGATGCCCGTGTAAATGCTGAGTTGAATGGTTTTAACAATCTGACATTCTTTGCGGGTGATATGAAGGATATTCTTACACGTGAATTTATCAATGAACATGGTCGTCCCGATGTTATTATTACCGATCCTCCGCGCGCGGGTATGCATGAGGATGTTGTTGATACTATTCTTTTTGCGGCTCCACGTCGCATAGTGTATGTAAGCTGTAATCCTGCAACCCAAGCACGCGACTTGCAGTTGCTCGATGCCGACTACAAAGTGATGGCGGTACAGCCTGTGGATATGTTTCCTCATACACACCATGTCGAGAATGTTGTATTACTTGAACGTAGAAATGATAAACAATTGTAAGTAAACGCTATGCGTAGAAATATAAAAACGTTGCTGACTTTTAATGTCACAAAAGAAACTGTTCTTATCGAATTTATTATGGAGAAAATGCACGGTATCAGTCGTAACCGTGCAAAGGCGTTGATAACCAACAGGGTGGTCTTGGTGAACAATACAATAACAACGCATCCCTTAACAGAATTGAACCCTGGTGCTGTGGTGCAGCTCGATCGCTCAAAGCATAAGCATGCCTTCCATAGCAAGGATCTTGATATTGTATATGAAGATCCATATTTGTTGGTTATCGACAAACATCCTGGATTGTTGTCGATGAGTAACAACACACGCCAATTAACAGCGCAGGCTGTACTTAATCGCTATCTCGAAAAGGGCGGTGGTCGCAATACTGCACATATTGTGCATCGTCTCGACCGCGATACTTCGGGCTTGATGGTTTATGCAAAGGATGTACAGACTCAACAGGCATTTGTCGATGGCTGGCAGGAGCTTGTTACCGACCGCAGATATATAGCTCTTGTAGAAGGCTGTCTTGAAAAAACTCAAGGTTGTGTGCGCTCGTGGCTAACAGAGGATAAGCGATTTATAACTCATTCAAGTCCAACGGATAATGGAGGAAAATATGCTGTAACACATTATAATGTTCTGGCATCTTCAAATTGTTATTCGCTTGTTGAGTGTGTGCTTGAGACTGGTCGTAAAAATCAAATCCGCGTACATATGTCCGAGCTTGGCCATCCTGTGGTAGGTGATGCGAAGTATGGTAGTCAAAACGATCCAATGCGTCGTCTTGGATTACATGCATATATGTTATGCTTTGTACATCCTGTAACAGGAAAACGTATGCGTTTTGAAACTCCGGTTCCGGCTTGTTTTGAAAAATGTCTTAATGAGAAATGATTTCTTTTCTCGTGAGGCATTTGGATAGTGTGCGGTATAAATTGTATATTGGTAAATATTGTTTACATTTGTTTGGCTTTGCATAAGAATTTATAATAATATGAAAGCGATGATTTTTGCGGCGGGATTAGGAACACGTCTTAAGCCGTTGACCGATACTCTTCCTAAGGCATTGGTGCCTGTATGTGAGAAACCTCTTATTGAGTATGTGGCTCGTAAGTTGCAATGTGCAGGAATTAACGATGTGGTGGTGAATATACATTACTTTGCCGACAAGGTGGAGCAGTGGATTACTGAAACTCCCTGGATTGTTACGGATGAGAAAATTGAACTTACTCCTGATACTATGCGTTTTGCAATGAGTGATGAGCGTGCATTGTTGCTTGAGACAGGCGGTGCGGTGTTGCATGCAAAACGTTTTCTCGAAGGCTGCGGTCGCTTTCTTATACACAATGTGGATATATTATCTAATTGTGATATTAAATGGTTTGAGTCGCAGGTTTCAGATGATGCAATAGCTACACTCTTGGTTAGCGAACGCGAAACAACTCGCTTTTTGCTTTTTACTCCTGACACTTTGCGTCTGGTCGGTTGGATGAATACCGATACCGGTGACTACCACGTTGTATCGCCAGAAATTGTGCCTGCGGAATGTCGTAGATTGGCTTTTTCCGGAATACATATACTCAGTGACAAGGTACTTGCACTTATGGAGCAGTATGTTGCCGATAAAGGATTGGTTGTTGATGAAGTTGCAGGCGTGCGCTTCCCGATAATGAACTTCTATATGTGGCTTGCCGCAAAATATCCTGTGTATGGAGTTGTTGCTGAAAATCTCAATTTTATCGATGTCGGCAAACTCGATGCTCTAAAACCTGCCGAAGAATTTGTCAAGTCGCAAAGTTGTTCGTATTGATGGTTTTTGCATGAAGAGATTTTGGGTATTTGTATTCTTGCTCTTTGCCTCTTTTTCTGTTTTTGCGAGAGAAAAGGAAGTTAAGGTGTTTCTTGAAAATGTCTATGCCGATGTTGTAGGTATAAGCAAAACCATGACCGGGGGTTATGAGTGTCTGGTTGAGAAGTATTGCTCAAGTTCGTTCCGTTTTACATATGAGAAGGTTCGCCGGCTGGAAGAAAAGAACGGTGAAATTGTTCTGCATTCCGGCGATGGTGCATATGATTTGTTTGTAGAGTGTCAGGATTATTTCGAAAGCGTAGTATATGATGTTGAGAAAGTAGAGCGCGTTGCCACTGCTTCAGATAATGTGTATTGTGCAATAGTGGTAGCACGTTTTTCTTGTGACAGCTA
>JAZRGV010000023.1:0-128599 GCA_045644465.1 Bacteroidaceae bacterium | reverse complement strand
GGAATGCTTCTGTAGCCATAATTGTAGTCATTAATCGTTAGACACCTGTTTTGTAGCAAGCAACTGCATAAGTTCGGCATAATATGAACTGTACTTGTCGCTCTTGTACTCGGAATAGTTCATCTGCTTGCAGATGTTGATTACCTTCTTGAAGAAGTCTGTTACCTCCTGGAAGTTCTCAAATTCATATTCTGCACGTCAGATGTCGGTCACGATGCTCAAAATCTCCTGCTGACGCTCAAGCGGAGTAACGGCATCTACCTCGTCAAAGGCATCCTGCTGCAGGACTACAAAGTCTATAAGTTCCGACTTCCAGAATGTTACGTGATAATCAACTGGTACGCCGTCGTCACCAAGAATGTTAATCTGCTCGGCAATCTCCTTACCGCGCAACAGACGTGTCTTCGCCTCGTTAACCATTGGCAACCAACCATCACCGATACGCTCCGAGATAAAGCTCTCGAACTCGGGATATTCTATATACTTTGAATATGAATCGATTGGGTTTACTGCCGGGTAACGTTTCTTGTCGGCACGGTCCTGCTCAAGAGCATAGAAACAACGTGCAACTTTCTTTGTATTCTCGGTTACAGGCTCTTTAAGGTTACCACCGGCAGGTGATACTGTACCGATAAAGGTAATAGAACCGGCTTCGCCGTTGTTTAGATATACATAACCTGCACGGCTATAGAAGTTTGCAATGATTGATGAAATATCCATTGGGAACGCATCAGGACCAGGGAGCTCCTCCATACGGTTCGACATCTCACGCAACGCCTGTGCCCAACGTGATGTTGAATCGGCCATAAGCAAAACTCTCAATCCCATTGCACGGTAATATTCTGCAATTGTCATAGCTGTATAAACCGATGCTTCACGTGCTGCAACAGGCATATTTGATGTATTAGCAATGATAATTGTACGCTCCATCAACTTGCGTCCTGTATGTGGGTCAACCAATTCGGGGAACTCTGTAAAGATTTCCACAACCTCGTTTGCACGCTCACCGCAAGCAGCAATGATAACGATATCAGCCTCGGCCTGCTTTGATATTGCGTGCTGAAGCACGGTCTTACCAGTACCGAATGGACCGGGGATAAATCCTGTACCACCTTCTACAATGGGGTTCAATGTATCGATTGTACGAACACCTGTCTCGAGCAATTTGAATGGGCGTGGTTTCTCTTTGTAATCATCCATAGCCACACGTACGGGCCATTTCTGAATCATATTGAGGTTACGTTCTTCGCCTTCGGCATTTGCTATAACTGCAATGGTATCGGTTATTTTGTACTCTCCTGCAGGAACAATAGACTTCACTGTCCATGTACCCTTAAGGCCAAATGGAGCCATAATCTTCAATGACTGATGATTCTCCTCTACACTACCCAACCATGCTGCTGCATCAACTGAATCGCCAACTTTTGCAATAGGCTCGAACTGCCATAGCTTGTCCTCGTCAAGCGGGTTAGTATAGTCGCCGCGTTTCAAGAACACACCTTCCATCTTGTCAAGGTCGTTCTGCAAACCGTCGTAGTTCTTCGACAACATACCGGGTGCCAAAGACACCTCAAGCATATGGCCGGTAAATTCAGCCTCTTCGCCAATTCTCAAACGGCGTGTACTCTCAAATACCTGAACATACACCTTGGCTCCGTTTATCTTGATGACCTCTGCCATAAGGCGGTCACCACCGGTCTTGATATAGCAAATCTCATTCTGTGCCACAGGACCGTCAACGGCCAAAAGCACCATATTTGATATAACACCGGTTACTTTTCCTTTTGTCGCCATATCTATATTTTAATTACTTTTATTTACAACTCTACAGATTTGGTATCCATACCACTTTTAAGCTCCGCTATCATCTCGTTATAGCGTTGCATACCTTTGTCGGCATCAAGTTTAGCCCAACGTTCAACGATGCTGAGTTTCAACAGAAAAACAAAAAGCCTTTCGACTGTGAAATAGTTGAAGACAGAATTGTCTTCGAGCCATCTCCAACAAATATCGTCAAGCTGTCTTTCGCGCTCCTGCAAACGATCGTTATCGTTCAATCGCTGAATGCTCTCAAAATAATCGAGCGTGCCGGCAAGACCAAAATCACGTGCACCCGATGTGCGTAGTGCATCGGCCACCTCTCCGTCTCCAATAACAGCTTCGTCAACACTCATCTTATATTTACGCGCTGCAAATGCCACAAGGATATTGTTTACATTGCGGTTGAAAGTGAACCACTCTGCAATAAAGCCATTGGAACATTTTGTAGCGTAGTCGTAATAATATGCACTTAGGACATCTTCCCATATAACATTGGAATTGCCTTCGTTCATAATATAATATTCAAAGAAACGATATATATATGAAGGAACACCTTTTATGGGAGTATCGCCATTCTTTGCCGATGAGATAATCTCATAGAGCATCTCACGCGAATAGCAACCATACAGCTTTATATCTGCATCTTCGCCATTACGCAATATATTAAGAATGTTGGCATTGTCACGCTCAAGGAAAAAGAGATCCACACATGCGGCATCCTGTGCCGAAAGTTCGGGATAAATATCTTCCTTGAAACGTTCAACGGTATATACCGACTTGCTACCGTCAAAAGCAACATCGGGTAAACCCGCAACCAAGCAATAATAGTTGCTCATTGATTAAGAAAATAACAGTTCTACCATCTGAGGACGCAAGAATGCTTTGAAGAAAGCTTCAAATTCGCCCTCACCAAAATTAACTTTATACGAGCCGTCGGCAGGTGCAATTGAAAATGATGTCTTAATACCATTTACCTGCTTTATTTCAACGCCTTTGTCAAGAAGAGCCTTTGCATTCTTTGCAAAATAGGCTTTTAGTTCATCAGCTTCGGCAGTAGAAACAACTATCTGTTCGTTTGCGCTCCAACGCTCGGCAATCTTAACAAGAAGAGCTTTGAGTGTATCTCCGGCAAGAGCCTCTTTTACAGCAGCTTTTACAACAGAATCGGTGATTATATCAGTTGCCTCCGATTTTAGTGCACCAACAGCCTGAGCTCCATACAATTTAATTTCGGAGCGTGTATTGGCATCAAGTTCTGCAGCTTTCTTTTGTGCTGCTACAATTATAGCATCGGCCTGTTCCTGAGCCTTCTTCACAATATTTGCAGCCTTAGCTTTTGCTTCGTCAACAAGACGTTCTGCCTCTACCTTACCTTTCTCTACACCTTCGGCATAGATCTTCTCGGTCAATTCCTGAATTTTATTTTCCATAATTATGTTATGATATTTAAATATTTCAATTCAACAGCGCAATACTATATTATGCAAAATATTTATTGCAAAAATATATCTGTTGCCAACATTTTCATTTTCCAAATTCGAAGCATTTAAGTCCTCATTTGGCACATTTTATTATAATTTACAAAATTAAAACAATTTATTCAAAAATCATCACTAAAAATTGAAAGTTTTAACTATTTGTAAAAAATATTCTGTTTATAAAAACAGCCATCATAGCTTATATCAAAAAGAGTATATTGTTAAAATGAAATAATATTTTGTAACTAACAATCAATTTAGCAACCCCGAATGTTCTATATAAAAAAGTTATGGACAAAGAATTAATAAAAAAAGCCCTAAAATACCATTCCGAGGGCAAGGCCGGAAAGATCGAAGTCCAACCAAGCAAACATGTTGATACTCCGAACGATTTATCTCTTGCCTATTCGCCTGGCGTTGCAGCTCCGGCAATGGAGATTGACAAAGAACGATGGAAAGCCTATCGCTATACCAACAAAGGTAATCTTATAGCAGTGATATCAAACGGAAGTTCCGTATTGGGATTGGGCAACATAGGCGCTACAGCAGCAAAACCAATAATGGAAGGTAAAGCAATGCTGTTCAAACTATATGCCGACATAGATGCTTTTGACATAGAAGTGAGTGATGAAGAGCCTGAGCGTTTTATCAACACCGTACAAGCATTGTCGCCCACCTTCGGCGGTATAAATCTTGAGGACATAAAAGCACCTGAATGTTTTTATATTGAGGAAAAACTACGCTCTTTGCTCGATATTCCTGTCCTTCACGATGACCAGCACGGAACAGCTGTAACTGTTGCTGCGGCTCTTATCAACGCATGTGAAATAACGAACAGAAAAATAGAATACACAAAGATTACCATCTGCGGTGCAGGCTCTGCAGGCATATCTACTGCCAGAATGCTTCTATCACTCGGAATTCGCAAAGAAAATCTGACAATGGTTGACAGCAAAGGTGCAATAACAGACAGACGCAACGATCTTGACAAGTACAAGAAAGAATTCATTACAGAACGAAATGTAGAAACACTTGACGATGCTATAAAAGGAACAGATGTTTTTATAGGTCTTTCTAAAGGAAATATCCTGAATGAAAAAGCTGTAATATCCATGAACAACAACCCTATAATATTTGCTTTGGCAAACCCTGTTCCGGAAATTGATTATTCACAAGCAAAAGCCATACGCCCCGATGCCATCATAGCCACCGGACGCAGCGATATCCCAAACCAAATAAACAACGTACTTGCCTTTCCATATCTGTTTCGTGGCGCACTTGATACTCTTTCGACAACGATAAACGAGCATATGAAACTTGCCGCGGCGCACGCCATTGCAAGTATAGCAAGAGAAGAGACTCCAAAAGAGATTGAAAAGCGTTATAACAGGCCACTTGTGTTCGGACGCGAATATCTGCTCCCCACCCCAGGCGACAACAGGCTGATTACCAAAGTATCGGTAGCAGTAGCAAAAGCTGCCATGGAAAGCGGAGTAGCCAGACGCAAGATAGCCTCATTTAAGGAATATGCCGACACTCTTATGCAACGCATAGAAAATGAGAATTATTTCACAAAAGAGCTATTGCGCCGCAGAAACAATGGCAGATTACATACCAACAAAAGCACTAGAGAACATCAAATTTAAAACATATAGCAATGATTACAAAAGAAGAAAAAGAGCTCATTGAAGCAAAAAGTCATGAAAAAGGCATTGCAATGACACCAATTGAAGAGCTCGCTTTGCTGGGATTCTATGACAATCTCTCAAACGATATTTCAAGAGAAGAGAGCAAAAACTCCTCACTTACATACAATGAGTGCAAAACAACATATAATACAAATCGAAAAGACTGGAACAGAAAAGAAGAATATGAATTCGACAACGAAGACGAATATTACAGGCAACTCGACGAGGTGTTGAAAAGGAACAATGACCGACAAAAATATTTTGCATAATCCCCTTTCATTTACTAACTTTGTAGTCGCGCATAAAAGCGCAACAATATTTTATTAATTGTAAAAACAGAATATTCATATGGTACAAAGTTGGTTCGAATGCAAGGTTACATACGAGCGTGCAGGAGAGAAAGGTCTTAACACAAAGGTCAATGAAGTTTATCTTGTACAGGGATTTACATTTACTGAGATAGAAAAACATCTGACTCAGGAATTACAGCCACAGGTTACTGGTGAGTTCAACATAAACAAGATGGAACGCACCAAATACAACGAATTGGTTGACAGCAACAGTGAAACTGCCGACAAATGGTTCAAGTGCAAGATTTCAATGGTAACAATTGACGAAGTTTCTGCAAAGGAGAAGAAGTCGTCGGTTGTAATCCTTGTAAAAGCCGAAGATGTTACAAGTGCCGTAAAGAACCTTACAAAGCATATGGAAGATTCTATTATGGACTACGACCTTGTTTCGGTAAACGAAAGCGCAATCGTGGACATTTTCCACTATGAAGGCTGATAACAAAATAGCAGAACAGATAAAAGAGATAAGCGATACCCTGCCATGCGGGGTAACGCTTATTGCTGTATCAAAATACCACCCTGTCGAAGCCATAATACAGGCATACGAAGCCGGACAAAAGGAGTTCGGTGAAAGCAAGGCACAAGACCTTGTTAAAAAACACGAATGTTTGCCCGATGATATCAAATGGCATTTCATTGGTCATCTTCAAAGCAATAAAATAAAGTATATTGCACCATTCATATACCTTATTCACAGCATAGACAGCTACAAACTACTGCAAGAGGTTAACCGTCACGGAGCAAAGCACCAGCGCAAAATTGGATGCCTACTGCAGATACACATTGCACAGGAAGAGACAAAGTTCGGATTTACTCCCGAAGAATGTATCGAGATGCTTTCAAACGAAGAATGGAGTACTCTTGAATATATAGAGATACGTGGCATCATGTGCATGGCAAGCAACACCGAAGATGAAGCACAGATTGCCTTGGAATTTGAGAATGTACATAAGCTATTTAACAGAATAAAAGAGAAATTCTTTGCCGGGAACGAGAATTTCAATATTCTTTCAGCCGGAATGAGCGACGACTACCCTATTGCCATAAAATATGGCAGCACACACATTAGAGTTGGCTCAAAGATTTTCAATGTCTGAATTCTTATTTCCAAAAATTATATGCATAAACGGAATGGAATAGAACACAAATTCCATTACCCAAATCTCTTTGTCCGACAAATTCATAAGTTCAAACACCCCTGTATATAAAACAGAAGCCATTGTTGCCGATGCCGGAATCAAAGCAATCAATGCCGGGACAAACCTTGTAAATGTATTTCCCATAGAAGTTACGACATCTATTGCCGAGCGGTAATTTCCATACATAAAACCATAAACAAGAGCCAATATAAGCACACCGAAGAAGATTAGTATGGGCAAGCCGCTTACAAACGGAGAATTTTCAAACGTACCCGTAATACCAAGCAACACATTCCATCGCGACAGAGTTAGCACATACAAAACTAAAGAATACAACAATAGAGCAAAGAGTGCAATGAATATTGAGCGCGTTTCCATCTTTGTCAACCGCACTCTTTGAGAGATATGCTTCAGAACACGTGTTATACCCGCTCCTTGCAATAGTCCATATGCTGCAAGAGTCAACATTACCGTTCCCCATGCGATATTATTAAGCGCAGCTATGCCACTACGCATAACCCAACGCACACCTTCGCTACTAACCAATGAGCATATGCCAAAGTCGGTATCTAAAAAAGTTGCTGTAATATCTACAAGCCACGACAGAAGCCACACTACAACAAGCAGCAGTACATATCCTATAACAGGATAGTAATATTCTCTTTTATTCATCGGCCTCCAGATTTTCAACATCTATAATATGTAATTCAATGGCACGTACCACAAGACGGGTTACATTTATTCCACGTTGTTCATTCTCGGGAAATAGGCGAGATATAAGATCGGACTGACGTTTCTCCAAAGACTTCACTCCAAATGGCATTGTCTTTAGCGATGCTATCATCTCTTTTGTATATCCAAGAGCAAGATGGCGCAAGAAACATTCATCGTATCGGTCTATTTCATATTCTACAACCGATTTTTTCTGTGTAGCATCACGCATTACTGTTTCACGAAATCTATCGACAATCTTTTCGAGTATTGGCTGATTAAAGACATTTTTCTTGTTGGCCATAACGCTGTATATCTCATGTTTAGTAAGCAATTCGCCGGTTTTAAGTGTTATACCGTCAGCACCTGCATCAAGGACATCCACCCATAGCTTCTCATTCAATAACTCACCGGTAAAAACCAACACCTTCATTTCGGGCAAAGTGGTTTTCACTCTTCGGCAAATATTGACTCCAACGGTTGTAGAACCACCTAAACCCAAGTCGAGCAACAACAAGTCGGGGATATTTTTGCCCAGCAGAACATCAAGTTCCTTTTCGTTAGATGCTACACCAATTATCTCGGCTTCAGGTATTTCTGTACGAAAAATCTCTTCAGTTCCTTTTAATTCAAGCCTGGCATCCTCTACTATTATAACTGTAAACCTTTTCTCCATATTGTATTTCTATTTTGGCAACGTAAAAAGTATCACTGTTCCCGACACGTCGGAACGTGCTTCCATTCGTCCACCATGTTTTCCTGTATAATCCTCGTGTAATCTTATAATCTCTTTTGCAACAAGATATTCCATTGCATCAATACCGCCCGAATTTGCAATATTACGTCGAGTTGGCATAAATAGTTCCGTTATCACGTCATTTGTAATTTCGTAACGACTATCTGCAATTTCCACAGCAACAAACTCTCCGTTATCAATGGCACGTAATGCTATTTTTCCATCTTTTTTTATTCTTAATGCAGCAACAAACAATTGTTCAAAAAGAAAATCAACAAGGTCGGAATCGGCATAAGCAGTAATACCTGTCTCTTCGTATTCAACAGATATATCAATTCCGGCCTTACGGGCAAGACGTTCTGCATTACCAATAGCCCTTTCAAAATGTGCCGAGAGCGGAAGACGAGTCAACTTAAAACTTGTTCCATCAAGTTCGCGAAGAGCACAATTGCTCAATATGCCGAAAACCGAACTATAATAGTCCATAAGTTCCTTCATATCACCTATTATAGCTTTATTTTCACTAACCGACTCTAAAGCATGCCCAACAAGTTCTCTTATACGGCTTGGATAATAAACCGTTTCATGTTTAATGATTGAAAGGCAATTATCCATCACCATATTCTTCACATGAAGACGATTCTCTTCGTATTGCATTCGTTCAGCTTCCTCTTCCAGTTCTTCAAGTGCCATATAACCACTAACCACCCTCACTGCCGAGTGATAAGCGACTGATGCCAAATAGTTTGAAACAAGTTCAAGGCTGATTACTTCATTCTCGCTCAACGGACGTTCAGTAATTACAGCCAACACCCCCACAGATACACGTTCACCGCCATTCATAGCAAACAACGGTATAACACGCATGGTTTGTGACACAACAGTTTCTCCTCTTTCAAGCACACGTTGCATATATATATTCACAGTGCTGTATGCCGTTGCTGCAACAGAGGATGCAGCTGTTACCGAAACATTTTCGTCACCAGTAACAAGCATAATAGAAATGTGCTTCATACGCATTGTTTCACCCAAACAATCGTATAGTTCGTCAACAATATCCTGTGCTAACTCATGGACTGTACGTCGTCCGTTTCTTGTAGTAACATCCAATAAACGTTTGTTCATTTCAAGAACAAGACGTTCATTAGTCTTCTCTATCACATTATGACGAACAAAGGTTATCAGATAATATACAAGCAAAAGCAATATCAGCAAACAAGCAAAAGCAATTACCACTTCATAATGCGTAACAACTTGCTGTATGGTTGTATAATAATCGGTAATATATCTATCTTCATGCACAAGTCTGTATAATGTGGCATAGATATTGTTATTGTAACTATAAGAATCCCATTTGTCAACGGCTAACGAAGCAACAGCCACCTCATTTCGTATGTCAAGAATATTATAGTAAATCTCCTCTTTTAAAGAATCGGGGAAGAGAGATTCTCGCCACCACGCAAGTTCTGCAGCATCACCCGAATAAAGCGTTAGCGTATCATTTCCACCTACTTTAGCTATATAATATGAGTTCAGCAATTGCAAAGCCTCTTGCGCTACGCCAAATGCTTTGGCATGCTCACCATTGACATTGCACATAAACACAGAATCGGCATACTCGTTTACTTGGTCAAAGATATTCTCATTGGCATATATTTGAGTTGGTAACAACGAGAGCAAAACCAACAGAAAACGCAACACCCCTTTTGGCAAGCGGAACGAAAAATGGCTTCCCTTTCCTTTTGTACTTGATATATTGAATTGGCATACAGAAAAAACAGAATCGTTTTTCTTGTACTTTTCTATTATTCCTTTGCAGTTCATTAGGCCAAAACCACTACCCTTACTTTTGGGGTTAAGCAGTTCGTTATCCTCGCCAATCTTTGATGCATCATATACTTTTGCATTCAATATACTTTTTATATCGTTCTCTGACATTCCTATACCAGTATCGGCAATAGAGATTTCGACGTATCTATCACCCTCAACACATTCAAGTTCCACACAACCGCCCGTGGGGGTGAATTTTGCAGCATTATCAACCAATGTCTTTATCATGAAAAGGGTTAAGGCTTTGTCTGCCTTTGCAACAGTTGAAGTAGGCTTAACATTCAGAGTAATTCCACGTGCATCAAACAAGTTACGGTTCTTGCCAATTATAGCAAACAAGTCCGATATAGCAAAATTCTCTATTCTCAAGCTCACTTCACCCTGTTTGGTCTTTATCCAACGTTCAAGTATCAGGTTTAAGTCGCCGAGTTTTTCAGCAAGTTCTGAAATATATTGCAGTTTGCGTTTTGAATCTTCAGTAGATATTCCCTTTGCAAGATTCTTCAACTCAATTGATATACGGTCCATAAATGTACGCATATTCGACACTATAGAAACCGAAACCCGCTTCAATATATTTTCGCGTTTGTGTTCTGCAAGATATATTGCTGAAGCACATTTCAATTCCTCTACTTTCTCGCGTTCATAACTTATATCGGAGAGACGCAGTCCTTCCTCTACTGCAACGGCAATATATGGCAAGAGCATTGCCAGCAAACTTATCTTGTCTGCATCAAGAGTTCTTTCCGAGACGACAAATAACTTATCGTCATCATCAGGAGTTGTATAAGGAATATCAAAGCTATTCGTAATGTCGAACTCTCCTTCACCCACAGCTTCCGAAATCCTAAAATGTGTCTTGCCGGAGAAATCACACATGTGTTCATTAAGCAAAGTCGATATTGCATCAAGAAGTTGCCTTTTATTCTCTATATTGTGAGGCAAAGATGAGAGCATAAGCCGGCATACCTTAAGCAATTTTTTGCGTTGCATAGAAAACGACTTGTCTCTGACAATCCTTCTACGGTGCACAAAGAACAAGAAAAACGAGAATATGACTAACAGAAGCAAGAGCACAGCTGCTGTTACTTTCAAGCCGGCGACTTTATCTTCCATTCTTGAGATACGACTCTCCATATGTTTGTTCAGCCTTGTCGTGCGCAACAACTCCAAATAGATTTCACGATTCATATCGGACATTTCTTTATTGTCCAATCCTGCATATGCACAACTCGACTCTCGACAAACACTCAAAAGACACTCCGGAATGTGATACACACCAGCATCAATATCTGTTACAAAAGATTCCGACTCATCAATACTATAAAACAAAGAATCGATATTCGCAAAAGCATTATCAGGATATATCTTTTGATAATAGTTTGTTATTTTATCATATGCACACGACAATTGAGCCAATGCTTCGTTATAACGTTCAAGTCTAGTGTTGCACGATGCTTGTACCGCCATTGCTTCAATCATCATGTATTCATCACCATAACGTTCGAAAGCTTTAGCTGCCTCTTGTGCAAGGATATATGGCAATTCTTCATTCGCCATTCCTGGTGGCAAGAATGAAACCACTTTGTCGGGATTTGATTCGGTAAATAGCTGCAACATATAATTGTTACGCAACGATATTGCAAGCAGAAGCTTGTAATTAGCCTCTAACCAAGTTATATCTCTTTTCTCTGCAATATCAACTCCTATGGCCAATTGTGAAAGACGTTTTTTTGCATCGGGCATATCCTTGCAAATAAGCATACGGGCATAAAGACGCAATGGAATATCTTCGATATATTCTATATCATTCTCAAGATATTCAAGTACCTTACTGCTTTCGTCTTGCATGGCAAGGTTGGAAAAATAGCATACAGAAACTATTCCAAATTCAACCTTTGCTCTGTTAAAACGTTCTCTGTCATTTACAGAAAGATAATCATACTCTTCATCAATACGTTTTATTCTTGACAGCGCTGTTGATCTGTAATCGAAAAACAACCTGTTTGCCGACACTCTGTAACAAACCATCATAAGCCCGACATCGGCAACGAGACGTTCTATTTCACATTCCGAATTATTCCGCACCAAACGATACAACTCAACAGAACGGTCGTAATCCATACTCATCATAGCAGAATATGCCTTTGCATTTGTAGCAACCATTTCCAACTCATTATTACCGTTTGCTATGGAATGCAATTCATTTGCAAAGGAGTCGAGCAATGAAATGTTTGAATAACGTATGCCAGACATTTCGATATATAACGAATCAACACGACTGTTAATCGTGTTGTCGGGTAATATTCTGCCACATGAAAGCAACAGTAAAATCAGAGCTATATATTGAATTCCTTTTTTCATTTATAGAATATCATCTATTCACACACAGGACGCACTGTGAAACCGTAACAACGCTTGTCGTAATTGAACCTACAGGTATCGTTTTCCAGTATGGCCGACCCTGCGGCATAAGATGAAGCAGAAACTACAGAGCCCCAATAATAGCCACAGAAACCAACAACGTGAAATTCGGTTCCTTTGCGATAGCCTGCAAAGGGAAGAAATATGCTGTTTCCATTAGTTCCCGTAATTTTGTAGCCTTGGACATTGTTGAGAGTGGTTCGAAGCCATTCACACTTTTCAACAAGCTCTTTAAATTCACTCTCTGTAGGCATACGCCAGTTACTACCCCATTGTTTTTGGGCAACATCATCTTCGGGTTCCAGAATGGTTTTATTATCAACATTACCTGAATTTTCTTCGCCACAATACTTTGTTATAGCATTATCACTTCCGTTGCACCATTTATAGGTTTCCCATGTGTAATCCTTCTTTTCTTCAACTTCACCCCAGGCATAATAATTGCCATACTCTTCGGAAGCCGTTGCGCCGACATTGCATACAGCCCATTTTATACCGCTTGGCAACCCAAGGTCAACAGCAGCATATTGCGATGTTGCAGAAAGAGAGTCTTGAGACGGCACAATAACAGCATCTACAAATTTCAAGCTGTCAATCTCTGAAACCGAAATTTGCTCAACACTCTTGTCGCTGTGATATATATAAAGATATTTGCCAACAGCAACCTCTTGTGCCGTAGCAAACATACAAAGCATCAAGGTAAAAAAAGTAATTATCTTTTTCATCAGTTCTTATTTCACCATCAAACCTACAAAAGACTCCGGTTAGAATAGTATTTATTATTATATATTTCCGTATAGACAATACCACCAATATGTATGTCCGAACTTGCGACGAAGATAGTTGCCTCGAACAAAGAAATCATCGTGTTCACACTCTAAAGCTTTGAACAACTCAAATTGCTCCAACATAGCATTGTTCTCAACCATCTGTTCTGCACCCTCTATATTTGAGTAAAGCATAAGTGCTTCCTGATAGTGTTTGGGTAAATCGGTTATTTCTGTGTCAGGATAAAGGGTTTCCACTGCATCAACAAATTCCACTATACATCTATCGAGCAACAGAGCCGACAAATAATAGTCCTTGACAGCGTTTGAAACATCATCGGCATCCAATGCACGTTTCAACAAATCTCTTGCTTTTTCACCATCTCCAGGCACCACCCCAAGCATTGTGAATACACTGTCAGGAACAAGTGGCGATGTTTGTACAACATCGGGAATGAGTCCTTCGGCTCCATACAATTGAGGATACTCAAACAGTTTCTCTCCAAGCAACCCCTCTTTGGCAAGTATATATGCTCTTTGAGCAGTTAAAGTATGTGAGGCAACATTCGAGCGCACACCAACTTTGAGTGCCCTCTCAACATCTCCTTTTTTATAATGTGATGCAACAAGCACTTCACGTTTAAAATTCTCTTCTCCATTGGATAGAAAACCAACCAAAGAGAAAAGAATAACAAACAGCATCAAGTTTCTCCATATTATTCTATTTGCACTCATTGCGATGTTCTTAATCTTGGCAAAAAGGACTCTGCGAAGCACAAAAGAGAAAGCCGCATAGGCAAAGAGAGCTAAAGCAAACACAATTATCCATTTCAGAAAATCGTATTCGCCGGTGTAAAGTGAGCGGTCAATGTCTGTAACAAAAGCCAGCAACAATGCCGAAGGCATGAATGAAAATGCTGTCCACTCACGCTTAAACCCTGTATATCGGTTCAGCCACAACGCAAAAACAGTTAACGCAGTTGTAATTACAGCAGCAACAACATAAGCGTTATACTGCAATTTACCGGTTGCCACCTTTTCATACAAAAGTTCAAGTAAAGTGCTTTGATACCTGGCTACAAACAGAAATGAGAACACGGCAAAGAGGATGGCACAAAATGCCATCACAACTCTTTGCAAACGTATCTCTTCTTTATTTCTCATCAAATGATATTATTCCTTATTCTTCTTCAACACAAGCGCTGTACGGGCAGGGATATATAGTTGTAGCCAGCCTTTCTTGCGACGTGCGTGAAGTTTGTCGTACATAGTAAAGTGTGTCTGTGTTTCATCCACATTCGCATGACCACCGAAACGCTCTGCGTCGGTATTCAGCACTATATTGTATGAACCTTCGGGAACAAGCAGACCATAATCGGTAAACGAACGGTTATGACTGAAGTTAAACACAAAAATCAAATCTTTACGCGAGAAAGCCAACACCTGATCACCGTCGTTGTGCCATATCTCCTGAACAGGACGGTTCTGGAAATTACGGACATCACCTATAAGTTCAATCATCTCTTTGTCGAACTGACCAAGCAAAGTATAGTTGTAGTTTGGATTATCGACAAGACTCCACTGACGACGTGCGTATTTGTGGCTCCATCCGTTACCCTCACGTGGGAAATCAATCCATTCGGGATGTCCGAATTCATTACCCATGAAGTTAAGATATCCGCCGTTGATTGTTGCAAGAGTCATAAGACGTATCATCTTATGCAAAGCGATACCGCGTGACACCATATATGTTTCATCGCCACGGTTGAAATGCCAATACATATCGGCATCAACAAGGCGGAAAATGATTGTCTTATCACCCACAAGTGCCTGGTCATGACTCTCGGCATATGAAATGGTCTTTTCATCCTTACGACGGTTGGTAAGTTCCCAGAATATCTCAGAAGGTTTCCAATCCTCATCCTTACGTTCCTTGATTATCTTTATCCAGAAATCAGGGATGTTCATAGCCATACGGTAGTCGAAACCGTATCCGCCATCTTCTATAGGTGCAGCCAATCCCGGCATACCGGAAACCTCTTCGGCAATTGTTATAGCTTTGGGATTCAATTGGTGAATCAAACGGTTTGCCAATGTCAAATAACAGATGGCATCGCCATTCTGTCCAGCATTGTAATAGTCACCATAGTTGCAGAAAGCCTCTCCAAGACCATGGCTATAGTAAATCATTGATGTTACACCATCGAAGCGGAAACCGTCGAACTTGAACTCCTCGAGCCAGTACTTACAATTCGAAAGAAGGAAATGTATCACCTCGTTTTTGCCATAGTCGAAACAGAGAGAATCCCATGCGCTATGCACACGTTTGTCATCACCGTAGAAGTATTGTGCAGGGTCACCGTCAAGAAGTCCAAGTCCCTCATTTTCGTTCTTTACTGCATGTGAATGAACAAGGTCCATGATAACAGCGATACCCATTCCATGAGCAGTATCAATAAGTTCCTTCAATTCTTCGGGAGTACCAAAGCGTGATGAAGCTGCAAAGAAGCTCGATACATGATATCCGAAGCTACCATAATAAGGATGCTCCTGTATAGCCATAATCTGTATGCAGTTATATCCATCGGCTGCAATACGAGGTAGAACTTTATCCTTAAATTCACGATATGTACCTACCTTTTCCTCCTCTTGCGCCATACCTATATGGCACTCATATATAAGCAATGGGGTGCGTTTAGGAGTGAACTTCTTATTTTTGAATATATATTGCTGCTGTGGGTCCCAGACTTGTGCACTGAATATTTTTGTAGCTTCGTCTTGCACTACTCTGCGTGCCCATGCAGGCACACGTTCGCCACAACCGCCTTTCCAATACACTTTCATCTTGAAGTGTTGACCGTGAGCCATAGCTTTGAGAGGCATTTTACGTTCCCAAACACCACCTGCAAGTTGTTTCAGCTCGTATTGAGGTAACTCTTCCCAATTAGAGAAGTCACCAATCAGAACTATTCGTGTAGCATTTGGAGCCCACTCACGAAACACCCATCCAGTAGATGTTCTATGAAGACCGAAGTATAAATAACCCGAAGCGAAATCAGACAATGTCTGTCTTCCGTTTTTTGTCAGTTCTCTTTCCCTTTGAATAAAATAGTTGTGTCTGCCCTCGATACTCAAATTATATGGAGCTAGATAGGGATCGCGTTCTACAAATTTCAGCATGGCTTATATATTTATGGTTGTTATTAGTTTAGTTTTTACTTTATGGCATTGCCACCTTTATTATAATCTTTTTCAATGGCTTGTCCGTTATGGCCGGAGCATGTCCGTCTTGTGGAAAAAATATAGCGAACTCACCTATTTTTACGTTGAAATAATCACGTGCCAACAATGATGCAGGATACAGTGCTGCATCATCTTCCTCCACAAAATCCGCATATGGCAATTCATTCATAGGAGTATATCCAATTATCTCGTCTGCAGTTAGTGGAACGTGCACATCGATGTATTTACGATGTATCTCAATTGGAGCCTCTTCTTTGCTTTTAACCTTTACCTCAACAACATTTGCATAAACCAAGTCTCCATAAACTTCGTTTCTGCCAAGAGGCAACTCTGCAAGATTGCTGTTCTGCAAGAATTCCAAAGCTTTTGCAAAATTAGGATTCAAAGAGAGATATTTCCCAAAATTATCAATTGTATCAAGTATCATCGTACTGTTATTTTTTCAATATTCCCGAATTGTAAACACACTTTCCAACGACGTTTCCTTCAGCATCCTTGACAAGGAACTTGCCGTCGCGTAATCCTTCTACGAATGTTCCTTCGTAACGTACTCCGTCTTTATCTATAGCAACACCGGCACCGCTTTCATTGCCTTCCAGGTATCCACCTTTGTATTCAATTCCGCTATTCAAACGAAGCACTCCTGCTCCATGCATTGCATCGTTTTTCCAATCTCCTTCATAAACATCACCGTTAAGCCATGTATATACACCCTTACCGCTACGTTTATTGTTTTCCCAACTTCCTTTGTAAGTATCACCATTGGAAAAAAGCATTGTGCCTTCACCATGACGCATACCATCAACAAATGTTCCTTCATAAACAGAACTATCACTTGCTATATAGCAACCTTCGCCATGCCATTTACCACTTTTAAACAAACCTTTATATTGCGAGCCGTCTGTTGTAGTATATACGCCATACCCTTCACACATATTATTGAGCCACTCGCCTTTGTATGTCGCACTATCGGCAAACAGATATTCGCCATACCCGTTGCGTTTACCGTCGAGCCATGTTCCGGAATACCTGCTGCCATCGCTCCACACAAAGACACCATTACCGGAATATTCATCATCTTTCCACTCTCCTTCATATGATGCACCTTCGGAAAAACGATAATCACCTTTTCCCGAACGCTTGTTACCATTCCAACAACCAACATATGAATCTCCGTTGGAATATATCATACAACCAAATTCGTTTCTTGTGCCATATTCCCACGAACCTTCAAAAACAGAGCCATCGACAT
Source organism: Bacteroidaceae bacterium (assembly GCA_045644465.1). GTDB lineage: Bacteria > Bacteroidota > Bacteroidia > Bacteroidales > Bacteroidaceae > HGM04593. The sequence goes on along the minus strand of JAZRGV010000023.1, from coordinate 111,160 downwards.
AGAACATTTTTCCATTACCATGAAGAGAATCTTTTTCAAAGCCACCCACATATCTATCACCATTAGCATACAGCAGTTTGCCTTTGCCGGAACGTTTCCCTTTAGAAAACTCGCCCTCATATACATTACCGTTCTTGTATGTAGCTTTACCTACGCCATGAGGACGTCTTAAACGGGCTTCTCCCACATATTTGGCACCGCCTTTCAAAGTCAGTTCCACTATGCGGTTATTTTTTTTATTTCGTGCGGTGTTAATTGTATCGACCTGATACTTTTTAGCAATAGGCGACACTAAAGATTTGGCATTTGATGTCATGCCAAAAGAAAGAAAGAAAAACAGTATAAGTAAATTCAGTTTCATTACTATCCTTGTTATAGCCGGAATGCAACAAAAGTGTTTTTTACATCTCACATTCCCAATGCTTTAACGCAAAGAGAGAGTGGCAAGTTAGGAAATATTAAAATCAGAATACACCACAACATGCACAACATATCCTTGCGGTTATTCGCAAAGATAATAAGAAAGTTGAAAAAAAGACAATTTAGGACAATTTATTTTCTATGCAAAAGAAATGCTGCAGATAATCAAATATCACCGACTACAACTTCAATCATTTCCGAAGGTTTTATATACTTCTTGGCAACCTCCATAAGTTCACTTGCGGTAACACTCTTTACAGCCTCAAGATATTCGTTAACAGACGCAAACGATTGCCCTGACAACCAAGCGTTTACAAAAACCTCTGATTTAGCAGTCAGACCTTCGCATTCGCGACACATTTCGCCAAGAATATAATTGCGGACATGCTCTACTTCACTCTCCTCTATAGGCTCGTTGCATAGCTTGTCAAGCTCATTATAAATCTCTTTTATACAAAGTTCAACATACTCGTTTGCCGTTTCCGAGCTTATCATAAAGGCATTGCGTTTGCCATAAGCATCAACCTCGGCCGAAATATGATAAGTATATCCATTCTCTTCTCGAATATTAGACATCAAACGACTGCCGAAATACCCTCCAAGCAAAACTGTGAGAAAACGGAATTTATGAAAATCGGGATTTGTAATATCCATAGCCATAAATCCAAGCTTTACACCCGACTGGACTGTACCTTCAATACACACACTTTGCCTGCCTTTCATTGAGCAAGGAGCATTAACAACAGATTCGCCTTTACTGCAACACTCACCCCACTTATCAATACCAAAAACATTCTTTACTGCCGACAACTCCAATTCATCGACATCGCCCGAGATAAATATTGACAGATTGCCACTGTTATATACCCTCTTATAATAATCCAAAAGGTCGTTGCGTGTGATGTTATCGTAGTCAGCACTCTCAACAATGTGTCCCAAAGGATGTTCATCGCCCCACAAAGCATGTTCAAAATGACGCTGAGCAACAACATCCACCTTTTTGGAATTAACATCGAAATGCGCCTTTCCACTTCTTCGCACAACGTCGAGATTACTCTCGGGAAAGAGAGGAACCTTTACAATTGTCTCAAGCAATGTAAGCAACGGGGCAAAATGCTTTGAAAGGCAATATAGTACCAAATGGTTGCATTTTTGTGATGAATAACTCTCTATCCACGCTCCGTAGTAATCAAGTTTTTGCGAAATCTCATCAGAAGACAATGCTCCAGCTCCTTCGCGCAACATACGATTGGTAAATGTAGCCTGCAAAGGTTTATCCTGAATGGCATATCCTCCTTTGAAAAGCAGCTCAAGTCTGACTATTCCTTTGTCATGTCCCTTAAGCACATACATAGCAACACCGTTGGGCATTACAACCTCAACAGGCAGAGCCATCTTATCAACAACAACCGGATTTATGGAAGGAGGTATAATCATAAATTACTCAAAAAAGTCTTCAACAGCTTCTACTTCGGCCTCGCCTTTTTTCTTTGCAGGCTTTGGAACAATAACCTCTTCTGTTACAGATTCCGAATCAGGAGTAATTTCTGTAGAATTTTCATCTACATCATCTTCCACTTCCGAAACCAAACGTGAATCACCACAAGGATCAAAATCTTCGGGTATATCGAATTTCTCATCCTGTGAATAAGGCAACGTCTCATCGGCATAGACTTTGTTCATATAAAGTCCCCAAATAGGCAGAGCTACAGTAGCTCCCTGACCTTCACTCATGCGGTCAAAGTGAATATCACGTTCCTCACCACCTACCCAGCATCCGGTTACAAGCGAAGGAGTGAATCCCATAAACCAACCATCGGAGTTATTCTGAGTAGTACCGGTCTTTGCACCCATATCGGCCTTGATGCCATACACACGTCTAATGCGTCCACCAGTACCCTCATTAACAACAGCACGCAACATCTCAATCATCTTATACGAGCTCTCCTCGCTGATAACCTCGGTTTTAATTGCAGAGAATGAAGCAACAACATTGCCGGCATTATCCTCGATATGTGTTACCAGGAGTGGCGATGTACGAATACCCTTTCCAACAAATGTAGTATAAGCACTTACCATTTCGGCAACAGAAGCATCACACACACCAAGACAAAGCGACGGTGTAGGAGAAATATCCTTGTTAAGCAAACCGAACTGATGAATAAGTTTTTTCAAAGAGTAAGGATTGAGTTTACTCATTACATAAGCCGATATCCAGTTATTCGACGTGGCGAGTCCCCAACGCAACGTTACAATCTCGCCATAGCGGTTTCTCGAAGAGTTTCTTGGACTCCATAGTCTTCCGTCCTCAGTAACAAGAGTCTGCTCAACATTTTTTGTTTCATCACATGGAGTCAAACCATTCTCCATAGCAAGAGAATAAAGGTAAGGTTTGATTGTTGAACCCACTTGACGACGACCCACACCGGCCATATCATATTTGAACTGATAATAGTTCGTTCCACCCACATAGGCTTTTACCTCACCGGTAATAGGATCCATTGACATCACACCGGTTCTCAAGAAATACTTATAATATTTTATTGAATCCAATGGCGACATTAGAGTATCCTTAGTTCCGCTGTAAGTAAATATCTCCATTTCGTAAGGAGTGTTAAAAGCCTCTATAATATCCTCCTCACTACTGCCATTCTTCTTCATTATGCGATAGCGGTCGCTCTGTTTCATAGCTCGGTTCAGAATTTTTTCAACCTCCTCCATTGTCAGTTCATTTGTAAACGGAGCAGTCTTCTGTCCCTTTTTAGACTCAAAGAAACGTGGCTGCAGATACTCTACAACGTGCTCCTGAACAGCCTCTTCAAGATAAGCCTGCATACGGGAATCAATAGTTGTATGTATCTTCAATCCATCGGTATAAACATTATAATATTCGCCATTCGCCTTTTTATTCTTGTTACACCAACCGAACAGAGCATCATTCTCCCAATTCAAAGAATCCTCGTAGAATTTCTGCATCTGCCAGCCACGATAGTTCTTGCGTTCAGGTTTCTTTGCCGTCATATACAAGCGCAGGTATTCTCTGAAATATGTAGCAATACCGGCTTTGTGATCGGCCGGATGATAGTCAATTACAAGATCGAGCGCCGACAAAGAATCGCGTTCCTCTTTTGTTATACAACCAGCCTTCTCCATCTGCATAAACACCACATTACGACGTTCTTTAGTCTTTTCAGGGCGACGGCGCGGATTATATAATGATGAATTCTTGCACATACCCACAAGCATGGCTGCCTCTTCAACATTCAGTTCACTTGGCAACTTTCCGAAATAGACATGAGCTGCACTCTTAATACCAACTGCATTATAACCAAAGTCATATTTATTGAGATAAAGAGTTATTATCTCCTCTTTTGTATATTGTTTTTCAAGCTGTACGGCAATCACCCACTCTATAGGTTTCTGGTACAAACGCTCAAGTTTGTTTCCCGACACCTCAGAATATAGCAATTTTGCAAGCTGCTGAGTGATGGTACTACCACCACCTGCATTTTTCTGCATAAGTATTCCGCTCTTTATTATAGCACGAAGAAGAGATCTTGCATCAATTCCAGAGTGGCTATGAAAACGAACATCCTCGGTTGCAATAAGAGCATCCACCAAGTGCGGTGACAAGTCTTTATAATCGACAAAGACACGATTTTCCTTACTATACGACCAAGTACCCATCTCTTTACCATCGGACGAAAGCACTTGTGAGGCAAACTTATAGTTAGGATTTTCAAGTTCACTGGTATCAGGAAGATAACCAATCCATCCATTCGCTATGGCAACAAAAAGCAATGTTACAGCAAGCATGCACACCCCTATAAACACCCATAAAGCCACAAGAAATTTCTTTATCATATTGTGTCGTATTTTTATTTTTAGAATATACCCGCAAAGATAGTATAAATATTTCAACAAACGAGCAAAATAACATCAAGCCTGCTTGAATATTTTAAAAATCTATCATCATAAAGTTGCAACTGTTCAAAAGGCGAAAGCAATGAATCGTTATTACTTTTTTTGCTTTAGAAGAAATAATAGAACAAAGTTGTTGTTTTAACAATTTAAATGGTTTATCTTTACAAGAAATTTTGAAATAGAAATTAAGGTACGATGAAAAGCAAGAGTTTTGTATCAATCAACGACCTTTCGCGCGAAAAAATACTTTCGTTACTTGAGGTTGCAGAGAAATTCGAAAAGAATCCAAACCACAATGTCCTTGAGGGGAAAATAGTAGGTTCACTCTTTTTTGAACCATCTACACGAACACGTTTGAGCTTTGAGACAGCCGCAAACCGATTAGGAGCAAAGGTCATTGGTTTTAGTGATGCCGCAACAAGTTCGGCAACAAAAGGTGAGACACTTAAGGACACCATTATGATGGTATCGAGTTACGCCGACGTTATAGCCATGCGCCACAAGCTTGAAGGTGCAGCACGCTATGCAAGTGAGGTTTCGCCCGTACCTATTATCAATGCAGGAGACGGTGCAAACCAGCACCCATCGCAAACAATGCTCGACCTCTATTCAATCAAAAAGACACAAGGCACACTCGAAGGATTGAATATACACCTTGTTGGTGATTTGAAATACGGCCGAACCGTACACTCATTGTTACACGCTATGCGCCATTTCAACCCTACATTCCATTTCATTGCACCCAATGAGTTGCGTATGCCCGAGGAGTACAGACTCTTCTGCAAAGAGAACAATATTCCATTCACTGAAACAACAGAATTCAATGAAGAAGTCATTGCCAACGCCGACATCATATATATGACACGCGTACAGCGCGAGCGTTTCAGCGACCTAATGGAGTACGAGAAAGTAAAGAACTGCTACCGACTCACAAATGCCATGTTGGCAAACACAAAAGAAAACCTGCGTATCCTACACCCGCTTCCACGCGTAAACGAGATAGCCCACGATGTTGACAACAATCCAAAGGCTTACTATTTCCAACAGGCACAGAACGGACTTTATGTGAGAGAAGCAATTATTTGCGACGTACTCGGAATCACTATTTAACAAAGACTACAGTTATGAATAACGATAAGAAAGCCATGCAGGTTTCTGCACTCTGCAACGGAACTGTTATAGACCACATACCGGCAGATAAACTCTTTGCCGTTGTAAATTTGCTGAACATCCCTGAGATGAAGCACAACGTAACAATTGGCAACAATCTCGACAGCAAGAAACTTGGCAAGAAAGGTCTCATAAAGATTGCCGACAGATTCTTCACCGACGACGAAATAAACAAGATATCAATTGTTGCTCCAAATGTTGTGCTGAATACCATTCGCGATTATAAGGTTGTAGAAAAACGCGAAGTAAAAATGCCTAATGAAATACATAACCTTATAAAATGCAACAATCTCAACTGCATAACAAACAACGAGCCGATGGCAACACATTTCATTGTAGCAAACCGCGAAGCCAACACATTGAAATGCCGTTATTGCGAAAAAGAGGTGAACATCAACGACGTAAAATTGTTGTAACAAATGAAAATAAACTGGAAACCGGGAACAATGATATACCCGTTGCCCGCGGTGCTTATAAGTTGCGGTAACAACCCAAGCAACTACAATATGTTTACCGTTTCGTGGGTGGGAACAACATGCACGAACCCAGCAATGTGTTACATATCGGTACGCCCCGAACGTCACTCCTACCCCATCATCAAGGAGAGTGGAGAGTTTGTCATAAACCTGACAACAGCCGATATGGCACGAGCCACCGATTGGTGTGGTGTACGTTCCGGAAAAGATTATGACAAGGCTAAGGAGACCGGGCTTACATACGGCCCATCGAAAGAAGTCAAGGCACCTATAATAATGGAATCTCCATTGAGTATAGAGTGTAAGGTAAAGCAGATCATTCCTCTTGGTTCTCACGACATGTTCCTTGCCGAAGTTGTCAACGTACAGGCCGATGACAGATATCTTAACCCCGAAACCGGTGAATGGAACCTTGCAGATGCCGATCCACTGGTATATGCACATGGCAAATATTTCCACACAGGAGAATTTATTGGAAAATTCGGCTGGAGTGTAAAAAAGAGATAATAATGAACATACGTAGCTTGATCCTGCTTGCTGCATTTACTTTCCCATGTTGCCTTATAGCGCAAGAGAAAGAGAAACAATTAAAATTCAACTTTGGTGCAAAAGTAGGATTTCAGGCTATTGCGTACAACAATCCCGAATTCGGTATTGAAGGTTACGAATTCGACAGCAATACACTCCACAGCAACAAAATCGGTTATACAATTGCACCCTTTGCAAGGTTGACAATGAAAAAATTGTTCGTTCAGGCCGAGACTGTCTTTGGCATCGCAAAACACTCTTTTGACTTCAAAGCCATTGACAAGAAAGAGGAAAGTTTAATAATTCCAAACCAAACGACATACAATTTAAGGACTATGTGCTTGCAAGTACCCATTGTTGTAGGATACCACATAATTCAAGAAGACAAATACCAAATGAGTCTTTTTACCGGACCAAAGACAAAATTTGTATTCACAGCCCATAGCCATCAGGAATTCAAGCATTTCAAAGACGACTCTCTCGAAGAAGTTTTAAAAAAAAGATGTTATTATTGGGAAACCGGACTTGGAGTAAAGATTGGATATGTCTTTTTTGATTTCATCTACGACTGGGGTATAACAAAAGCCTCGGAATATATCATCTCAAAAACCGAGAATCAGAAATTCCGTAGCGACCGCCGCGATAACATTTTCAGTTTCTCAGTTGGTGTGATATTTTAACACAAAGAAAAGGATTGCAAATTTTGCAATCCTTTTCTTTGTGTTAAAATATTGTGTTTATTCCATTAATACGCAAACAATGGGAATTCGGCCATTGTCTCATTAACCTTACGACGTACGGCAGCTATAACCTTTTCATCTTCGGGAGCGTTAAGCACAGTCTCTATCATCTCGGCAATGAAAGGCATTAAGTCCTCTTTCACACCACGTGTGGTGATGGCCGGTGTACCCAAACGGATTCCCGATGTCTGGAATGCGCTACGTGTATCAAATGGTACCATATTCTTGTTTGCTGTAATGTCTGCCTCCACAAGAGCCTTCTCGGCAACCTTACCTGTGAGGTCGGGATACTTACCACGCAAATCAACAAGCATAGAGTGGTTGTCTGTTCCGCCCGAAACAATGCCGAAACCTCTATCCATAAGTTCTTTTGCAAGTGTTGCTGCATTAAGTTTCACCTGCTCCTGGTACTCTTTGAATTCTGGTTGCAATGCCTCGCCAAAAGCAACAGCCTTTGCTGCAATAACATGCTCCAATGGACCGCCTTGAATGCCTGGGAACACAGCCGAATCGAGCAATTGCGACATCATCTTAACCTCGCCCTTTGGAGTTGTCTTGCCCCATGGATTGGGGAAATCCTTACCCATAAGTATCACACCACCACGAGGGCCACGCAATGTCTTGTGCGTTGTAGATGTAACAATGTGAGCATATTTTACAGGATTGTCGAGCAATCCCGCAGCTATGAGACCTGCGGGGTGTGCCATATCCACCATAAATATAGCACCAACCTTATCGGCAATCTCACGCATACGTTTGTAATCCCACTCGCGGGAATATGCCGAGCCACCACCTATAATAAGCTTTGGTCTTTCGCGCAATGCAACCTCTTCCATCTGGTCATAATCAACCAAGCCTGTATCAAGACATACATTGTACTCGCATGGAGTATAAAGGATTCCCGATGTATTTACTGCTGAACCGTGTGAGAGATGTCCGCCATGTGCAAGATTCAATCCCATGAACTTGTCACCTGGATTCAACACAGCAAGGAACACTGCAGCATTGGCTTGCGCTCCAGAGTGTGGCTGTACATTCACCCATTCAGCATCGAAAAGTTCTTTCAGACGCTCGCGTGCAATATCCTCAACGATATCCACCACCTCACAACCACCATAATAACGTTTGCCTGGATATCCCTCGGCATATTTGTTTGTAAGTACCGAACCCATAGCATGCATTACCTCATTGCTGACAAAGTTCTCCGATGCAATAAGCTCAATACCCTTTAGCTGACGTCGGTACTCCGACTCTATAAGTTGAAAAATATGTCTATCTCTTTTCATAGTCTATAGATTTTAACTGTTAATTGTGCGAAGATAATAAAATTAGGCAATGATATACAACTTTATATTAAAAAATCAGTAAGCCACCTTATCTATTATTCCGGTTAATGCAGCAATAGCAATGCCATAATTGGTTATTGGAACATTTTGCGCTACAGCCTGACGCACACGTGCCATCACATGACGTTTAGTAAACATACATGCACCACAATGTATCACAAGGTCATAAGGTGACAAGTCTTCAGGAAAATCATTTCCTGAAACAACGGTTACTGACAAAGCATCCCCAAACTTGTTACGCAACATCTTGGGTAGCTTCACACGTCCTATATCCTCGTTCTGTGGGATATGCGAACAGGCCTCTGCGATAAGAATATTCGCATTGCTGGGTAACGACATCAGTTTCTCTGCCCCTTGTCTGAATATTGCAATATCACCCTTTTGACGTGCCATAAGCAGAGAAAACGATGTAAGACGGCAACCTTCGGGCTTAAGCCTTTCCACTTGTGCAAAAACCTGCGAATCGGTTATGATGAGCGACGGCACATCTTTTAACGAAGCGAGTAAAGCCGGTAGCTCTTCGGGTGCACAACACAAAGGTATGGCATGTTTATCGAGCAGATTGCGAAGAGTCTGTACTTGCGGTTGTATCAAGCGACCTTTGGGTGCCTGTGCATCTTGTGGCATTACAAGAACAACAACATCTCCGGAGGCAACAAGCCCCGATGTTAAATCATCGTCAGTGACACAACCTTGCAATGCTATTGCCATTGCAGAAAGCACCTCCTTTTTTCCCTCACCTGTAACAGCAGAAAAGGGAATTATCTCAACACCAAGAAGAACTTTCCACTCTTGAGTTTTATCCATAACATCGCTGCGCCCCATTACAGTAACGACAGGTACACCACTCTTTTCAAGCATTGCAATCCACTGTTTCTCAAGCTCACAGTCTTCAGGATTGTCATGCAACAGCAATAAAGCTAAGTCAATACGTGGCAAAACCTTTTTGGTTGTTTCCACGCGCATTGAACCAAGCTCACCACAGTCGTCATATCCTGCAGTATCGCCAAGTACAGCCGCACCTATACCGGGCAGTTCCATATTTTTCCATACAACGTCGGTTGTTGTTCCTGCGACATCCGATACTATAGATACATCCTGACCGGCAAGAGCATTCACTAGTGATGACTTGCCAACATTCCTGCGACCAAAGATTGCTATATGAGTACGATTAGAACGTTGAATTTGAGACATATTAAAAATCTATTACTATGAAAAACACATAAGTTTTCTTTCTCCTTTTATATATATCTAAGCATTTTACTCCTCTACATCACATCCGGTGAACATAAAATCCTTTTCGGCAACGTCCTTTGGAAAGCTGTAATATGTTATTTCTGCCATTGAGCACACCTCGCCATTATAAGAAATAGTTGCTTCAATGAACACAAAGTTACGCTTCGTCTCTTTCACTCGCGCACGAATCTCGATTATTACCCCCTTGCCTGTGGGCACAGGTTTCTTATATTTGACATTCAGGTTGGTAGTCATGCCCGATGTATGGAACTTTCTTGCAATAATCCATCCACCTATTTCATCAAGCAACGTCGCTTGTATTCCTCCATGCAACGTATTCAACCAGCCTTGAAAATTAGTGTGCGGATTCCAATAACAGACAATATCATCACCATCCTCTTGAAATTCCATTTTCAAGCCATAAGGATTTGTTGGTGCACACGCGAAACAATTATATCCCTTATCGGTCAACCCCAACCATGGGTTAATTATCTTCTTTGCCATAATGTTTAAAATCTGAAATCTCTTTCTCCGTTATCTATTTTACAAATATACTCCCCGGCCTTATTGCGTACACGTTCGTTTGGAACGTCAGCAAGCAGACGTTTTATCATAGCTTCACCTTTTGCACGAGTTTCGGGAGATGCATAGTCATTCAGATACTCCTTTAACGTTATTAGAGCATTCGGCAGACAGCAGTTCGATATCTGTCCGTTTTTAAGCAACGTCATAAAACGGTCTCCAGTACGTCCTTCACGGTAACATGCAGTACAGAAACTCGGTATATGGTCAAGAGAGAGCAACCAACTCACCACCTCGTCGAGCGAACGGTGGTCGGCAATATCGAATTGTGCAGAGTTCTCGCTTTCCGTTTCGGGGGTGACATATCCTCCCACGCTTGTACGCGAACCGCCACTCATCTGCGAAATACCCAGATTGAGTAATTTCTCGCGACTTTTCTCGCTCTCACGGGTTGATATAATCATACCTGTATATGGAACAGCAATTCTTATGAGTGCAACAATCTTAAAGAAGATATCATCGGGAACAGCATTCTCGAAGTCATCGGTATCAACATCGTCGGCTTTACAAAGACGCGGAACACTTATTGTATGTGGCCCAACACCGTATGTAGCCTCAAGATGCTCGGCATGCATCAGCAATCCTACAAAATCGTAGCGATAGGTTTCCAAGCCATAGAGCACTCCAATGCCCACGTCATCTATACCACCCTGCATAGCACGATCCATTGCCTCGGTATGCCACGCATAGTCGCTCTTTGGTCCTGTGGGATGCAACGCCTCGTAGGCGCTCTTGTTATAGGTCTCCTGAAACAATATATATGTACCAATACCGGCATCACGCAAACGGCGATAGTTCTCGACTGTTGTTGCAGCAATGTTTACATTCACTCTGCGTATAGCACCGTTCTTGTGTTTTATGCTGTAAATGGTTTTTATACTTTCAAGTATATATTCAATGGGGTTCTTTAACGGATGTTCTCCAGCTTCCAGCGCAAGACGTTTGTGGCCCATATCTTGCAGAGCCATCACCTCGGCACGAATCTCATCTTGCGTCAGTTTCTTTCGACGTATAGCCTTATTCTTAGCATGATAGGGGCAATACACACAACCATTAACGCAATAATTAGAGAGATATAGGGGGGCAAACATCACAATGCGATTTCCATAGAAACGATGCTTTATCTCGTTGGCAAGCGCAAACACCTTTTCTGTCACATCGGGAAAATCACATTCAAGCAATAGAGCAGCCTCGCGGTGCGATATACCTTTGAAAGCTCGAGCCTTTTCCAGAACAGAATCAATTACTTCACGATTATTACAGTTCTCGCGTGCATAACGTAATGTTTCCTGAATTTCATTATCACAAATGAATTCACTTGCTGTTTTTGATTTGGGATTGTACATACCTTTATAATATATAATCACCACGGCCATAGCATATATGACGGTCTATCGTGCCAAGGCGTTTTTCCAACTTTTCAAGCTGAGCCGCCGATTCACTGTCGTGGTATTTTTTGTTGTTGTAAATTGTATATTTTGCTGCATAGACACGTGGTGTTATGTTAGGCATAACTACGTTCGCACCGGCAAGTACACCACGTTCTGTTCCATCCTCACATAGTGTTGCAAGAGCTGTTGTTGCAGGTATCAAAGCTTTGGGAAAACGCAAACGCAACAACGATACAAGCAATAACACCAACTCCACATCACCCGGTTGTTCTTGGGTAAAAGGTGTTCCGCTTGCAGGAATAAAAGGACCTATACCTATCATTGCCGGTTTCAGTTGGTCGAGATACATCAAATCAGCAACGAGTTCATCTATTCCCTGTCCCGGAGAACCCACCATCATTCCACTACCTACCTGAAAACCAAGTTTTTTAATTACTTGCAGGCAATGTTTGCGGTTTGCAATACTCATACTCGCCGGATGTAAGAAGGAATAGTGTTTATCACACGCTGTTTCGTGACGTAACAGATAACGATCGGCACCGGCAGAACGCAACATTGCGTACCCGTATTCAGAACGTTCACCAACCGACAAAGTTACAGCCTTTTCGGGATAATATTCCTTGATAGACTTTACCACATCGGCAAGCCACTCATCTGTTTGTAAAGGATCCTCACCACCTTGCAGTACAAAAGTATTGAAGCCGAGCGATGCCCCATGCCTGCAACACCCTAATATCTGCTCCTTGGTGAGCCTATATCGCACAGCCTCCTTGTTCGAAGCACGTAAACCGCAATAATGGCAATTATTCCTGCAATAAGAGCTGATCTCAATCAAGGCGCGTACAAATACACCTTTACCAAAGTTATTTTCGGTAACCTTGCGCGCCAACAGGGCAATCTCTTTCCGTTCATCAACACCAAGCATCAACAATGATCTCCACACCTCGGCTGGTACATTTTCTGCATCAGTCAGGAGAGAAATAAGCCCGTTCAAACTCTTTTTCACCATTTTTTTGCATTTCTATGTGAAACATTATTGCAAAAATAGTTGAATTTGCTCTTTTTTAATTACATTTACTGCAAAATTTATTTAATGGAATACAGCAATAACACTATGTTTGTACGTTACAAGCTATTGACCCAATTGGTATCAATGTGGAAGCGTAATGAGCTTCGCGAGAAAATCGACAGTATGCCGTACGAGATGTACCCCCGCAACCAAAAGCCCAAGGGACGCTGTTGCATCCACAAGGAGCGTGCAGTAATAAAGTACAAGACAATGGCAATGCTTGGTTTTACCATGCAGGACGAAGTAAATGAGATGGATAACCTTAGTAGCTACGTTGAGCGTATGTACAAACGCAAAGGCATATGCATGGAAGACGGAGCTGTACTTCATGTTATGGATGAGGCTTGCTCATCGTGCGTAAAGAGCAAATATGAAGTATCGAACCTTTGCCGAGGTTGCGTGGCGCGCCCCTGTTATACAAGTTGTCCCAAAGGTGCAATATATTATGACAAGGACGACAAGGCACACATCGACCACGATAAATGCATCAGTTGTGGCAAGTGTCATCAGGTATGTCCTTACCATGCCATCATATATATGCCGGTACCATGCGAAGAAGCTTGTCCGGTAAAGGCAATCTCCAAAGACGAATACGGTGTAGAGCATATCGATCCGGAAAAATGTATCTATTGCGGCAAGTGCCTCAATGCATGCCCATTCGGAGCCATTTTCGACAAATGCGAAGTGTTCGATGTACTTAAGGATATACAAAAAAACGAGAAGGTCATTGCAATGGTAGCGCCAGCTGTTCTTGCACAGTTCGGCAAACCAATAGAGCAGGTATATGGAGCATTGAAAGCCATAGGATTCAGTGATGTGGTTGAGGTAGCATACGGAGCCGAAGAGACTATACGTCGCGAGGCTGAAGAGCTAAAGGAAAAAATCGAAGAAGGCCAACCTTTCATGACAACAAGCTGTTGCCCCGCTTATGTAAACCTTGCAAAGAAACATATCCCAGAGATAGTGAAATACGTATCATCGACAGGTTCTCCAATGCACTATACCGCCATTTACGCAAAAGAAAAATTCGGTGAGGATTGCAAGACGGTTTTCATTGCACCTTGTGCATCAAAGAAAGCCGAAGGCGCAGCCGACAAGAATGTCGATTACGTATGGACATTCCGCGAATTGAATTCAGTTATTCAGGGTATGGGTATTGACATTGAGAGTACAATGCCATACACTCCAACCGAACACGCATCGCGCGACGCACACAATTTTGCAAAGACAACAGGCGTGTTCACCGCTGTAAAGAACCATATTGGTGATGCTAATCTCGAAGGCGTTGTAATAGCCGACTTGCACAAGAAAAACATTGCCATGCTACGTGCATACGCCAAGACCGGCAAATGCCCAGGCAAGCTTGTCGAGGTGATGTCGTGCCCAGGCGGATGTATCACAGGCCCATGCGCCTGCAGCGAAGGTGGCGAAGCAACACGCCGTTTCGAAGCCGAGATAAAGAAGAAATAAGTATTTTTATAATCGTTATTTTGCAATAATATAGCAGTCAACCTTAATTAGTGGTTTGGCTGCTATATTTTACATAAAAAATGATGTATAAAATTCCATTGCAACACATATGCACCTTTGCATTAAAATGAGATATTTCTATGCTGATATATATAAATAAGGTTTTTGCATCACTTTTTATCACATATCAATGTTTGCAACAAAAATAATTGCACAAAAATGAATATGTTATGCAAAAAAAGTATTACCTTTGCACCGCCTATACGAGTTATAGGATAACTCAAATCATTAACCATTAAAAAACAAACAAAAAATGGCAACAAAAATCAGACTTCAGAGAAGAGGCCACAAGCACTATGCCTTCTACTCTATCGTGATTGCAGATTCGAGAGCTCCACGTGATGGAAAGTTCACCGAGAAGATCGGTACCTACAACCCCAACACTAACCCTGCTACTGTAGAAATCAACTTCGAAAGAGCTTTGTGGTGGGTAAACAACGGTGCTACTCCTACTGACACTGTACGTAGCATTCTCTCTCGCGAGGGTGTTTACATGATGAAGCACCTCCAGGGCGGTGTTAAGAAGGGTGCATTTGACGAGGCTACAGCACAGGCTAAGTTCGAGGCTTGGAAGACAGCTAAGGTAAATGTTCTCAATGGTGTTAAGAGCGCTGAAGAGCAGGCTAAACGTGACGACAAAAAGGCACGTTTGGAGGCAGAGAAAGAGGTTAACGCAGCTATTGCAAAGAAGGTAGCAGACAAGAAGGCTGCTGAGGCTCTTGCAAAGGCAGAGGCTGAGGCTGCTGCTGAGGCTCCCGCAGAGGAGGCTACAGAAGCTCCTGCAGAGGCTTAATAAACCTTTTACCCTTTACTGGGTTTGCAGTAATGCTCAAGATAAAGACCGGCAACATTTGCCGGTCTTTAATTTTTATCGTATTTTTGTGGAAACGACAACTGAAAATGAGAAAAAGGAATATCTTAATACTTTGCGCAATATCCATTCTTACTTTTTTTTCGTGCGGAGAAGACAGAACACACGAATACTACGAACTTACCAAAGAGAACCAATGGATATATAACACCATGAAAGATGTTTATCTTTGGAAGGAAGATTTCAAAACTCCTGAACGCTCACAGTTCTTTAGTACATATTCAAAATTTTTCTCTTCGTTGCTGAACAAGAACGACAAAGCGTCATTCTTCACAGACGAGCTCTCTACCGACAACTACGGAATGAGCGTTGCACTGATGCGAGATCCTATTGCCGAAACGCCAAGCAAGGTTTATGCTCTTGTGCTATATGTAGAGCAAGGTTCAGTGGCTCACAAAGCAGGTATCAGACGAGGCATATGGATTTCAGCTGTAAACAACAAAGAGCTCACCATTTCAAGCGAAAGCACCCTGTTGCAAGGCGATGCGGCAAAGTTCAAAACGGAATATATAGAATTTGACAACGAAGAGAACAAACATTTTTGGGTACAGAGCGACACTATTGAAGTAGAAGCATCAGCGCCACATACAGTAAACAATATATGTCTTGACAGTATATATAATGTTCGTAGCAATAAGATAGGATATATTTTATGCAACACATTCAATGGTGATGACTTTACAGACAAGGCACATTCAGCAATAGAGAAATTCATCACAAACGATGTTACCAGTGTTATTGTAGATCTACGCTATAACACCGGTGGCAACATAGCCAATGCTGCAAGACTTGCAAGTATGTTGGTACCGTCGGAGTATGCAAAAACGCCATTCTGCATCTTAAAAGACAGAGAAGAAGAGATTGATACTGTATATAACTTTAGCGAGCAACCATATAACATTGGCGACAAGAAAGTATATTTCATCATTGGAGAAGAAACAGCAGGTACCGCAGAGTTACTTGTAAACTCTGTAAATGCCTCACGAGATATGTATGACGTTCTTATAATTGGAGAAAACAGTGCAGGAGTAAATATTATGGTAGAAAATATTAATTCCCCATATGGATTCTCCATAAGCCCGGCCATAGCTGTTGCCTATTGTTCAAATGGCAATATACAGCCGGCCGAGGGGATAACTCCCGACTACTCCATTGACGAACTGGAAAACAAGACAAACATCTATCCGCTTGGTGAAGAACAGGAATATCTGTTGTACAACACATTCTACATCATAACAAACGGTACTGCACCCACTAATTAAAGAACATAAGATATATAGATAAAATTATAAGAACAATATAGGTTTACTATAACTATCGCAGACGGGCACGCAATTCTCACGTGTTCGTCTGCTGTTATTTGGGTTACAGAATTGTGGGATATTCTAACTTTTTTTACTTCATAAATAAAAAAACGAGAACCTACACTCTTTTTCATTTGTTATTTCAGCAAATAACCAAAAAACAAAAAACAATGAAAAAGATTCTTCTATTGACGGCAGTAGCTGCCACATTAATTTTTTCTTCTTGTAATTCCTGCAACAGAAACAACCAACAGGGAGTTGCTGTTGAGAGCGAAACAGACAGCATCTATTGGGTAAATGACTCCACCATTGCCGATATGCAGACCTTTGTCTTCGAAGGAACGTCGCCTGTATATAACAACGCCATTGCCGATGTGGTGCTTACGGTAAGAACAATAAGCTTGAATAACGATGGTACATACACCATCAGCACCGACTTCATTGACGAAGGACTTGCAACTCAAACCGACAACGGTGAAGCGATATTCCTGCTCGGTACAGAGAACGACAGTACAACAACAGTTATAGAGCTTGTGTCGGCCAACAACTACCCTACCATGAGTTTCATGATGCTTGAGGACAGTTCTTTGGTAAATGTTGACAACAACGGTAAACCAACAAGCGGACACAGCAGTCATCGTCTTAAAGTCAAAAAATAAAATACCTCTTAAATTATGAAAAGTAAATTGTTCTTATGCATTATTGCTACCGGCATGGCAATAATGTCGTGTCAGAAGAGCCCGGATACCGATATGCTCGACAATGATTATCTGGTATATACAAACTACGATACCGGAACAGACTTTAAGTCGATAAATACGTTCCATGTCATTGACAGCATACTCATAATAGGCAATGATGAAAAGGCATCCTACTGGAACAACAGCAACTCAATGAAGATTGTGAATGCTTTCCGTTCAGGGTTTGAGAGTGCTGGCTATACTCCCGTCGAAGAAGGGGAAGAGCCCGACGTGGTGCTACAGTTGAGCTATATCAACACCACCTACTATTTCAACACTTATGGTTCAGGTCCTTGGTGGAACTATTACCCGGGATATTGGAACTGGGGCGGATGGGGATGGTATTATCCATATTCATTCACATACAGCTACAGCACCGGGTCAATTATAGGAGAACTTGTCAATACCAATGCGCCAACAGCGCAGAACGATAAGCTGACGGTTATATGGAACTCATATATATGCGGAATATTGAACGGCAACAATCTTAGCTTGACACGTACATTGGATGCCATTAAACAGGCCTTCATACAATCGCCCTATATGTCGAATAAGTAGCAACCAACTAAAAAATGATGATTATGAAAAGTGTACGTTATTTGTTTTATGTATCGCTCTTTGCCATAACTTTGTTAATACCCTCTACCGGCAAGGCGCAGATATCGCTCGACAGTTATTACAACATCGACTGGCAGTTCAACATCCCCATAAGCAACAATTTCTCAAACAAGGCCAGCGGATGGGGAATGAGCTTCGAGGGCGGTTATTACATGCACAGGAATATTGCCATAGGCGCATTCATCTGTTTCCACACCAACAATGAGTACTTCTCGCGCAGAACAATTAACCTGTCACAGACATTGGCTCTGAATACCGACCAACAGCATCAGATGTTTACCATGCCTTTCGGTGCTTTAATACGTTACCGTTTTGTTGAGCGTAGCTTTCAGCCTTATGTAGGAATGAAACTCGGCACATGCTATTCCGAGTTCAACAACTATTACTACATATTTATGGAAGGACAAGACAGATGGGGCTTTTACATGTCTCCCGAAGTAGGTTTCAACTACTATCCATGGGCCAACAGTGTGGGATTCCATCTTGCAATATACTATAGTTATGCCACCAACAAGCACGAAGTGATGACCTATTCGCAAAATAGCTTGAACAATATTGGCTTCAGAGTAGGTTTGGCTTTCTGACAATACAAAAACGGTTGAGCAAGAGCTCAACCGTTTTTGTGTAATTAGATATTTTTCTTATTTTGTCGGAACCATACTTACCTCGATGAAGTTTCCAAGAGAAATGATATACTCGGCAAACTTGCGGATATCCTCTTTTGTCATCGCTTTAACTATGGGCTCGAAATTGTCATGGTTATTCTCGTTCTCAAAGTAGTAGTTATACATCCAATTTAACCATGCACTGTTCTTTTTTTGGCTCTCCTCAAAGCTCTTCAACATATAGCTGCGAACCTTCTCAAGATGCTCTTCTGCCGGACCCTCCTTTGCTATCTTCTCGAACTCACGCACAATGATTTCAGCAAGTTCTTCACGACGTTCTGGAGCCATGTTAAAATTGATAGTCAATGAGAATTCTCCTTTAGGACGACGTACAACATTTCCGCTCACACCTACACCATATGTACCACCCTCTTTTTCACGCACCTCCTCGGTATATACAATCTGCAGAATCTGAGATAAGAAGCTCATGGCAATTCTGTTTTTTTGTACCGGATCAATTTCTCCTGAATAGTATATAATTTCAGTACCTACAGAGTTCTCCATCTTCTTCTCAAAATTATTGCGGTAAACACCCTTACGTGTTTCTACTGTTGTCTCCGCTATCTTCTCGATACGACCATTGCAAGGCAATGCACCAATATACTGCTCAACATATGGTTTGATTGCATCAAGTTCAAAATTACCGACAATAAAGAACATATAACCGGTTGCATCACTTGTTCTTTCTTTGTAAATTTCAAGCACTCTGTCATAATCTATTTTATCAACATCGGCAGCGAGCATAGGCAATGTACGTGGGTGACCGTTGTAAAGAGCAAATGTAAGAGTATCACTCAACGCGGTATTAGGATTGATATCTCTATCCTTAAGACTGTTTCTCATGCGTGTTGTGAGCGACTCATAAGCCTGCATATCCTTGCGTGGTGATGTGAACTTAAGATACATAAGTTGGAACATATCCTCTACATCTTTGGTTGCACACTCACCATTTATCATATCGTATAGTGCATTGCTTCCTACACTTGCTCTGGCTGTGCTACCTGCAAGCTTTTTGCCAAGCTGTGCTGCGTCAAAAGCACCAAAACCACCAACGCTACTCAAAGAAGATAGCATAGAGAGGTTTATTATTTCGCTGTCGGGATATTGTGTTGTACCACCTACTTTGTAACCGGTAAGAGTAATTTGATTTGCCTGGAAATCTGTAGGCTTAACAACAACTTTTATTCCATTTGAAAGAGTCCAGATTGTTGTACCCCACTTACCTTCTTCGGTTGAAACAACCTTACCGCCTTTAGGCAATTCTGCAAGCAAAGGAGCATCGACAGAATTGTCCTCGTATGGCTCAATGCCACGTGCCGAAGCAATCATATCGAGCAACATTTCAATATCTTCCTTGCCTGGATAAATAATGTTATCATTTTCTTTCTCGGGAGCAAAAGAGACTAGCACACGGTTGTCCTTGCGATGCAATGCAGGAATTACAGCATTAACCTCTTCAAGTGTTATAGACGAAAGAATGGATTTACTCAGTTCAAGTTCATATGCAGGGTCCATTAGACTCTCATTATCGAGGAAGTGACGTATGCAGTTCTGTGCATGATAGTCGTTTGAACGTTTGTCACGCTCGGCATACCAAGTATCCATGCCGGCAATCATACTCTTCTTCAAACGGTTGAATTCAGACTCTGTAAAACCAAAACGACGAGCACGCTCAACCTCGGTATATACCATAGGAATCGCCTGCATAATCTGCTCTTTCTTACAAGTTACAGATACGTTGAACGATTTCTTTGTCTGCGAAGTGCCATAATCGCCAAAGCCTACACCTGCATTGAGATAAGGAGGATTCTCCTTTGAAATAATCTCAGAGAAACGTGTATTCAGCATACTTATAGCCAAGCTGCGAACGGTGTTCTTGCGTATATATTCTGCTGTATTACGCTCTTCGCGTGTAGGAGCATCGTGCTTGTACATAAGCTGTAGCACATAGTTCTGTTGCTCTTTATCGGTTTGCTGAGTAAAGATTGTTTCCTCGAAGTCCTCTACTGGGTAATACACACGTTCAGCTGGATTCTCGGGCATCTCTATGCTCTTGAATATTTTCTTCAGTTTCTTCTCAACCTTCTTTACATCAATATCACCAACAATGATTATACCTTGCAAATCAGGACGATACCACTTTTCGTAATAATCGACAAGTGTCTGATATGGAAAGAAATCAACAACCTCCATTATACCTATAGGCAGGCGGGTTCCATACTTGTTGCCCGGGAAAATAGCTGCAAGCATGCGTTCCTGCATACGCATCATCGCACTGTTGCGTCCACGCCACTCCTCGTGTATAACACCGCGTTCCTTGTCAACCTCTTCGGGGTCGAGAGTAAGTCCGTCGGCCCAATCGCGTAAAATCCACAAACAAGAATCAACTGCACCCTCTACATTTACAGGCACATTATTGATGTTGTACACTGTTTCATCAATAGATGTGTATGCATTCAGATCGGCGCCGAACTTAACGCCAATACCCTCGAGGTAGTTGATAAGTCCTTTACCTGGGAAATGGTCTGTACCGTTGAAACACATATGCTCAAGGAAGTGAGCAAGACCACGTTGCTCCTCGTCTTCCTGAATTGAGCCCACCTTCTGTGCAATATAGAAGTTCACAAGGTTCTTGTGAGTGTCGTTGTGACGAATGTAATAAGTGAGGCCATTCTTCAACTTACCCATTCTTACTGCCTTATCGACAGGAAGCTGTTTTTCATCGTTTGCTGTAACAACAGTTGTTGCAAAAAGTGCTACAAAAAGCACCAACAGCATTTTCAAGTTAAATTTCATATTGATTATTTTAAATTAATATTTCTTATTTAGTAATTTAATGTGCAAAAATAATCAAAACTCCCCATAAAAAACGCAAATTCTATGTTAATTAATGGTAATAACATTGAGTCTGTTTAATTAAAGCAAAAGAACACGCAACATACTCAATAACTATGAAAACAGAACTAAATAGCAAAATAGTTACCAAACGATAAAAAAACTCTGTTTTTTATCACAAAATTTTATAGAAATTTGAGTAATACTCGAATATACAATGCGCTCGCTTTAAAAAATATCGAAGTAAACTTCATATTTCTCGCTCGCTTTATAGTATATTTGTGAATTAAACACAATAATACAATTATGAATACAATATGGATTGTAATGCCTATTCTTATTGTGCTAATGTTTCTATTAGGAACAGAACTCAGCAAGGAGGCATTTATAAACGTAGCACGACACCCCAAAGCTGTTATCCTGGGAATGATAGGACAGATATTTCTATTACCATTAATAGCTTTTACTCTTGCTTGGGCATTAAATCTGCCACCGATATATTTTATGGGACTTGTACTTATTGCTTGTTGCCCTGGTGGTAGTTCGTCAAACGTTTTTTCTATGCTTGCAAAAGGCGATACTGCATTATCGATTACGCTTACAGCAGTAAGCAGTATTATAACCCTTTTTACACTCCCGGCTATAATGGAGTTTACCTCATCCTACGTTTCACACAATGCAGGTACAATTATAGAGTTACCTATTGGCAAGTTACTGATGCAAAACATTGTACTATTCTTTATCCCTCTGCTGGCAGGAATGTTGCTCCGTTATAAAAGTTCGACAATTGCAGCCAAAGTAAGCAGGACTTTAAATAAAGTTGCATTTCCGGCACTTATGCTACTTGCACTACTATTTTTTCTGCAATACACACAAGAGATAATAAATAACTTCCGTCTGACAGGTTTTGCCTGTATCATGCTCATAACAACAAGTATGATATGCAGTTCACTACTTTCACGAATGGGAAAACTCACAAATGCGGTTCGCCACACAATAGTAATAGAGGTGGGAATGCAAAATGCGGCTCAGGCAATAGCAATCGCCACATCACCTTTTATATTCAACAGTGGAGAAATGGCAATACCTGCTATCATATACGCACTACTGATGAATGTATTGCTATTGTTATACATAGTTAAATTAAAACACTCAAAGTAAATCACTTATGGCAAAGAAAGAGAAAATAAAAAACTTATTCGACAATATTGCGCCCAAATACGACAAACTTAATCACATACTATCATTGAATATAGACAAGGGATGGCGCAAAAAAGCTGTAAGAGAAATTATTGATGGCGACAAGCCTCTTAGCATACTTGACGTTGCATGTGGTACTGGAGATTTCACAATAGAGATATGTAATAATGCAAAAGAAGGAAGCCGTATAATAGGTATCGACTTATCCGAAGGTATGATGAAGGTAGGACGTGAAAAGATAAAAGCTATAGGAAAGTGCGCCACGTTGGAGTATGGTGACTGCGAGGCGCTTGCATATTCCGATAATACATTTGACCGCATTTCTGTAGGATTCGGAGTTCGTAATTTTGAACATCTCGACATTGGACTCAAAGAGATGTACCGCGTACTGAAACCTGGGGGCAAACTTGTTATTCTAGAACTTTCTGTACCATCGAATCCAATAATACGTTGGTGCTACAAACTATACTTCCTGAATATACTCCCGGCGATAGGCGGTATGATTTCGGGCGACAGGGGAGCCTATGAATACCTGCCGGCATCGGTACTCCACTTCCCCTCTCCTGACAAGTTTATGCCAATGATGGATAAAGCTGGCTTCAACAAAGTAATGCACAAAGCTTTAACATTGGGAATATGTCGTATGTATATAGCTATAAAATAAGATAAACCAACGATGATAAAAAAATGGATAGAAGCAATGCGTCTGCGCACCCTTCCGGTGAGCATCGCTGGAGTATTAGCAGGATGTGGATACGCTATATGGCAAGGAAGTTTCTCTGTGATACCTGCTCTCTTATGCCTTTTGTTTGCATTGTCGGCACAAATAGCATCGAACTTCGGAAATGAATATTATGACTTCAAAAACGGAGTAGATCGCAAAGGACGCGAAGGTTTCCGTCGTGGCGTAACCGAAGGCGACATTTCCCCACAAAGCATGAGATATGCAACTTTTATAATGCTTGGAATTGCAGCTGGCATTGGTTGTTCCTTGCTTATATATGGAGGTTTGTGGCTTATTCCCATTGGATGCCTAATACTAATCTTTGCGCTTGCATACAGCACCGGCCCCTACCCGCTCTCCCATCATGGACTTGGTGATATAACAGTTGTTATATTCTTTGGTTTAATACCGGTTACACTTACCTGTTATCTGCAGACAGACAACTGGGAAAACTTAGCGACACTTCTCTGTACTGCTGTTTCCATAGGAATGCTTGCAGCAAATGTCCTTATAGTAAATAACTATAGGGATATGGAGGACGACAAAGCTGTTGACAAACGCACAACCGCTGTAATCTTTGGACGAGGTGCAATGGGATATGTATATCTTCTATCTGGAATAATTGCTATGACAATAATGCTTCCTCTTTGGATGCAGTTACCCTTATGGGCATTAATAGTTCCGCTCGTATATCTGTTTATCCACACGGTAACATGGTACAGAATGATACACAGCAAAGGGGAGAGACTTAATCCAATTCTAGGAAGAACAGCCATAAACCTATTGCTATTTACCGCACTGTTGCTCGCAACCTTTATAATTGACAGCAAATAAAACAATAAATAATATCTTTCATACTCCAAAAACGACTTGCATCGCTACTCAAAATTTGCTATATTAGCAGAAGTTTTCAATTTTAAGCAATAGCTTTTGTTATGCGCATAATTCATACAGCCGATTGGCATCTTGGACAGACATTCTATAGTTTTGAGCGAGCTAACGAGCATCGCATTTTTCTTGAATGGTTGGAGAATATCCTTAAAGAGAGGAATACCGATTTATTGCTCATTGCGGGTGACATCTTCGATTCTCCTAATCCTTCGGCCGAAGCACAGCGTATGCTATACGGTTTTTTAACAAAAGTCACAACAGAGAACCCAACTCTAAAAGTTGTAATAACTGCCGGCAACCACGATTCAGCTGCTCGATTGGAAGCACCAAACCCGTTGTTGAGTTCATTCAACACTCATGTATCGGGCATAGTGCATTACAATAATGGCGAGATTGACTATGAACGCATGATTGTACCTGTTTCAAACGACACATGTTGTCTTGCTGTGCCATATCTGCGCCACAACGACCTTCCTGCAGCCGACAGTTACAGCGAAGGCGTATCAAAGTTCTACACAAACCTATACAACATAGCAAAGAGAAAGTATAGTAACATCATTGCTATGGGACATCTACAAGCATCGGGAGCCACAGTTTCTGTTGGCGACAATTCTGAACATGCCATAATAGGTGGTATGGATGGCATTGATGCCACATTCGCAAACGACAATTTTGTATATACCGCACTTGGACACCTTCATAAGGCCCAAAAGGTTGGCGGCAAGGAGAATATACGTTACTCAGGTTCTCCATTACCAATGTCGTTTGCAGAGCGCAAGAACAGACAGAGTGTAACAGAGGTGGTACTTGAAAACGGAGAAACCACCATCGAGAAAATAATATTCGACACGCCGGTGAAGCTATTAACGATACCCGAAAAGCCCCAGCCACTAAACGAGGTAATCCCAATGTTGCACTCTTTACCTCAAGGCGATACAGACAACACTTCTCCATTTCTTGAGATAAAAATACTTGTTACATCCGTCATTCCAACTATGCGCATGCAAATAGAGGAAGCACTTGAGGGAAAGGCTGTACGGTTGGCACGCATCGAGGCTACAAGCGAAAAAAGTGAGGGAGAAAAGCGAGTTGTTACGTATGAAGATTTCAAGAGAACACCGCCAAACGAGATTATAGAAGATTTGTACAGGACACTAAATAAAGCAGAGATGCCACAAGCTGTAAAGAATATTTTGAACGATATTATTGAGGAGGCGATGAAATGAAAATATTGGCAATAAGAGGTAAGAATCTCGCTTCTATAGAAGGTGAGTTCGAGATTGATTTTAGAAAAGAGCCACTATGTTCTGCCGGCATTTTTGCCATTACAGGCCCCACAGGATCGGGAAAAAGTACCATTCTCGATGCCATGTGCATTGCCCTTTACAGTTACACTCCACGTCTTAAGAGCATAACGAGCATCAATACCATTGAAACACATGGTGAAACTGATATCAAAGAAAACAATATCGGCACTATTCTGCGTAAAGGGAAAATCGAAGGATATGCCGAGGTTGACTTCAAGGCAATAGACGGCAATGAGTATAGGACAAGATGGAACATAAGGAGAGCAAACAACCGCCCTGAGGGCAACTTGAAAAGTGCGACATATGATGTTACAAACCTTACTACAGGAGAACATATCCCCCTTGGTATTTCCGAGCATCGACCACTGATGATAAGACTCACAGGACTCACCTTTGAGCAGTTTACGCGTGCGGTGTTACTTGCACAAGGAAGCTTTGCCGCATTCCTGAAAGCAAACGAGAACGACAAGGCCACAATACTTCAAGCACTCACTGGAACCGAGATATACAAAAAAATATCGGAAATAATATACCGTCGCAACGACGAGGCCAAGAAGGAATTGGCACTTATAGAGGAGAAAAAGCAAGAGCTTGTCATTCTCACCGACGACGAACTTGCTACACTCAACGAAAACAAGAACATCCAACTAAAGAACCAGGAGAGAATAAACAAAGAGCAACAAACATACGTAACAAAGAAAAACTGGCTGGAACGTATGATACAGCTTGCCGAGATGTTTGAAAACGCTGAAAAAAGTTCTGCAGCGGCAAAGCTGGCTTTTGACGAAGCTGCACCGCGCATAGAGCAGCTACAGCTCATTGACAGTGTACTGGATATCCGCGATAAATACACCTCGTTATGCAATTCCGAAGCCTCATACAACAACTGCATAAAAGAGATTTCAAAAATTGAGGTGGATTGCGTAAAATGGGAAGCCGAATGGACAAAAGCTACCAATAAAGCAACATCCACAAAGATATACAAAGAAGAGGTTGAAAAAAAATGGCTTGATATTCAGCCACGAATAACGCAAGCGATAAAGCTCGAAGAACAAAAGGAGAATGAGATAAAGAGAGAAAAAGAAATCAGCAAAGAGAAGGAGACGCTTCAAAAAGAATATCAGGAATGTACCATAAAGACAAATAACATTGCAAAACGCATAGAAATTCTAAAAGAAGAGCAACAGAAAATCTCCCATTGGTTCGTACAGCACAGATGTTACGAAAATGCCATTCCTTACATACCGAGCATCATCACTAACATCACATCGGCAAAGAACGACACAATTATTGCCAACAGTAAGGCAAAGCAGCTTGCACAAGCCGAAGAGATGCTCGGCACAAACATCAAGCGACTCGAAACAACGCTCAAGCGCAAGGAAGAATTGGAGCACACCTTGTCGAGCGAGATAGCGGCGTTACGCGAAAAGCTTGTGGAGGGCATGCCCTGCCCTGTCTGCGGCAGCCGTCATCACGAGATTTCTCACGATGTCATGAACATCCTCGAAGAAAAAGAGCTCCAAAAAGTAAAAGAAGAGGTAAAACAGCAACAGGAGTATCTTGAAAGTGCTGTCGAAAGCGGAAAGAGAGAGATTGTAGAACTAAAGGCTACTATAGAGATGCGTCGTTCGTCGGCTCGGGAGATGATGTCAACATGCATAGATTTCATGCATGGCATTGAAAATGCAGAGGAGTTGCTCCTAAAAGAGGACATTTCTGCTCTACTCAACGACATAAAGACAAAGTGGGATGAAAATACCGAGAGCAGAGCAAGAAAAAAAGAAGAAGAGAGCATACAGACGAATGCACTTGAACTTCTGGAGAAACAGAGCTTCAATCTTGTAGAAAATATTTCTACAAAGAAAAGACTACTTGAAGAGAGAGAGATACGCATAAAGAATATCAAGAGCGAGATTGAGGCAATCATAGGTTGCTATACATCGGTAAAGGCACTGCAGGAACAGTACCAAAAGCAAAAGAGAGAAGCAGAAGCTGCCGCAACAACAGCCAGTGATAATCTGGCGTATGTCGTAGGTATATACAACAAGTTAAAAGGCCAGCTTGCCGAGAAAAAGAGAGCATTGGACAAAGAGAGTGAAAACATAGCCTTGTTGCAAAAGGAAATAGAGAATTACCTTGCACTACGTGGAGATAACCTCACATTCCAACGCTTGAAGGATATTTTCTCTATCGACCAAGTTTCTGTAGCCACATTACGCAATAATATTGAAACACTCAAAAATGCTGTTGCAACAACTGCAGCCACAACGGCTGAACGCAAACGTCACATCGAGGAACATAAGAAAGCCGATGTAAAGCCAAGTGAGAACGAGAATATGGAAACACTGCAATTGGCTTTGAACGAATTGACAGAAAAGAACAAGGAGATTATTGAAGAGTTGGCAAGAATAAATGCTGCACTACAAAGACACAACGATAATTGTCAAAAATTTGCAGAATACAAGGATGAATACGATAAGAAGTTACAGTATGCACAAGACATTGGTATTCTTAATGCTTCATTCGGTTCTGCATCGGGTAACGTACTAACCAAATATGTGCAAGGATACACCCTTGACATACTGCTTAATGTTGCGAACACCCACCTCAAAGATATTACAGGACGTTATGAGTTGACAAGGATATCAAACGAGAGCCTTGGTATAAAAATCATCGACCTTGATATGATGTCCGAGACACGTTCGGTACACACGCTTTCGGGCGGAGAGACATTCCTTGTTTCATTAGCACTATCTTTGGCACTATCTTCGATATCATCAAACAAGATGAGTATTGAATCGCTCTTCATAGACGAAGGATTTGGCGCACTCGACAGCGACACTCTCAAAACAGTGATGTCGGCATTGGAAAGGTTACAAAGCCAAGGACGTACCATTGGAGTTATATCGCACTATGGCGAGATGCTCGAGCAGATTCCTGTAAAAATAGCTGTGATAAAGAAAAATGCCGGACGCAGCAAAATTGAAATTAAAGAGAACTAAAAGGTTAAATGGAGAATATATTAAAGATTTATAGAGCATCGGCAGGATCGGGTAAAACCTTTACACTCGCTCTTGAATATATGAAGTTGCTGGTGAGAAACCCGCAGTCGTACCGCCGAATTCTTGCTGTAACCTTTACAAACAAGGCTACCGGCGAGATGAAAGAGCGCATATTGGGTAAATTGTACGGTGTAGCCAACAAGTTGGAAAGCGCAAACGACTATCTTGAAAAACTTGTTGACCAGCTACCCGATTTAAGCCGCGAAACAATAGTAAAGAATGCAGGCGAAGCTCTTGACCTTATACTACACGACTACGGTCATTTCCGCATCCAGACTATTGACGCCTTTTTCCAGACAGTACTTCGCAGCCTTGCCAAAGAGCTTGAGTTGAATGGTGATATGGAAATTTCGCTCGATGGCGATACTCTTCTCGAAGATGCTGTTGACAGTTACATACGTAACCTCGATCCCGACCCCAAGCAGATTGCACCTATCGTCAATTTCATCGAAGATAAATTGTTGGCAGGAAATGACTGGCATATAAGCAACGATCTGAAAGACTTTGCCAAGAATATCCTGAAGGAAGAATATCAACAACGTGGCGAGGAACTGCGTGCCGAGATGGAAAAGGATAACGGAGTACTTTTAAAGGAGTTTTACAACAAAGTCTCGAAAGAGCGTAACAGAATTATCCAGGAGACAAAGGAACTGGGAGAACGTTTCTACAACATAGCAAAAAGCGAGTGCCTTGAGGCAGAGGACTTCAGTGGCAAGAGCAGAGGTATATATGGATTTTTCATAAAGGTGATGGCGGGTGAATTTCCATCATTATCGGTTACAAACAAAGGGCTTATTGAAGACCCTAAAAAAATATCCAAGAAATGTAGCAAAAACGAGGAGATTGCAGGGCTTATCAAAAGTTTCATATCGCTGTCACACGAGAAAAACAACTGCGATCTCTCTCTCAAGCACTACCATCAGTTGGGCATGCTAAATAGCATAGCAAGAACCCTGAAAGAGGAAAACGAGAAAGAGAACCGTTTCCTGTTGGCAGAGACTACACATCTTTTGAGCAGCATGATAAGGGAAAATGCCACATTTATCTTTGAAAAGATTGGAACCGAAATAGACCACATCTTCATCGATGAATTCCAGGACACATCAAAGTTACAATGGGACTGTTTCAAAGTGTTGCTCGAAGAAGTTTTGGGACGAGAGAGCACCAGCCTTATTGTTGGCGATGTAAAGCAGTCGATATACCGTTGGAGAAACAGCGATTGGAATATCATGAACACCATTGGAGATCAGTTCCGTAAGGACCAGATTGCCTTTGCCGACCAAAAGGTAAAGACCGATGGCAAGGAGTTCTACTCCACCAACTACAGAAGCGACAGCAACATTGTAAAATTCAACAACGCCCTATACAGCAAAGCAATAGAATTCATTTCCGGCAAATTCGAAGAGCCTCTTGGCAAAACACGCCTTGCCGAACTGAAAAGAGCCTATGAGGACGTGGAACAGGCATTGCCGGGATGGAAGAAGCCAGGATGTGGATATGCCGAAGTGCATATTCTTGATAAAGCTGAAAAGAGCGACAAGATAAAGGATATTGCCATAAAACAACTGATGCATACCCTTCACAGGCTTATTGACGAGGAGAATATTAATCCTGGCGACATTGCCATTCTGTTAAGGTACAAGAATACAATGAAAGACATTGTAGAGGCATTCAACGCCCAAGAGTTCAAGTCAGGCTCCAACATTAAGATTGTGTCAGACGAAGCCTACAGGCTGGAATCGTCACTCACTTTGCAGCTTGTGATAAGCGCAATGCGTTATATAGCATCGCCCGAAGACAATGTAAACATCGCCAACCTTGTAAAACTATATGCAAAGGTAATAGACAAACGCGATGAGACATTTGCCGATTATGCTTCGCAGAACGATATAATAGAACTGTTGCCAAGCGATTTCCGCGAAAAACTTGAACACTTCAGAAGCCTGCCTATATATGAATTTATCGAGCAGTTACTGCACACACTTGGAATGTCGCACGACAAAAACGAGGAGGCTTATATATATGCCTTTCTCGACTACGCATCCCAATATCTCACAAACAGAGTTTCGGACCTCAACGGTTTTCTCGAGGCATGGGATAATGAGATTTGCGAGAAGTCGATACCTGCCGAAGATGTAAACAGCGTGCGCCTGATGACAATACACAAGTCGAAAGGATTGGAATTCCACACAGTAATAATTCCACTCTGCGACTGGTTGTTGACAGGCGACAGCAGAAACTCATTGTGGTGCAAGCCACAAAAAGAGCCATACGACACATTGAGTCTTCTCTCAGTTCCATTGAAGAAAGATATGCTCGACTCGATATACAAAGATGATTACAACAAGGAACAGCTATACCAGATTGTTGACAACCTGAACATCCTTTATGTTGCAACAACAAGGGCAAAAAGCAACCTTATCATTTATAGCGACGGTACGGGAGGTACCGGAGAAACAATATCCAAACAGTTGAACGAAATAATCAAAGAAGTAGCAAAAGTTCTTGATGGCATAAATAATGAGAACGGTGTTTACACATACGGAACAATAGTACATAGCAAGGAAAAAAGAGATACAGAAGAGAAAAAGTACAACGAGAACCCATTTGAAGCCAAGCCAGAAAGCATTAGACAGCCTTTCGTATATCACAACAACAGAATAACATTCCGTCAATCGAGAGAACTCACACGTTTCCTTGCAACAGACAAAGATGAAAAGCAGCAGTTGAAGAACATTGCCGAAGGAGAGTTGCTGCATAATGTCATGTCGGGAATAAAGAAAGCCGAAGACCTGGAGAAAGTTCTCGAAAAACTTATGATTGAGGGACTTATTGCGTCATCAAATCAGTTCAACAGCATAAAGAGACTAATAGAGAGCAAGATATCACAACCGCAGGTAGCTGAATGGTTTTCGGGCAAATACAAACTATACAACGAATGTTCCATTCTTGTAAGTGACGGTAAAGAGACGACACGTCGCCCCGACCGTGTGATGATAACCGACGACAAAGCCATTGTTGTGGATTATAAGTTCGGTAAGGAGAACAACGAATACAACAAACAGGTAAAACGATATATGGACCTTCTTGCAGACATGGGATACAAGAATGTAAAGGGTTATTTGTGGTATGTATATAAGAACAAGATAGAGGAGGTAAAATAGATATGACACCATTTTTGAAACTTGTAGCCGAGGATGTTTTTGAAAGATTCCACGGACATCTTGAAAATGTGGCTGTGGTGTTCCCCAATAAGAGAGCCGGACTATTCTTCAACAAATACCTGCTCGAAAGAAGTGGAAACAAGCCTATATGGAGCCCACGTTATATGACAATCAACGAACTGTTCCTGCAAGGAAGCGATCTTGCCATAGGCGACCCCATACTACTTGTAAGCAAACTGTACAAGGAGTATATCGAGCCGTTTGCCAAAGCCGGCAAGAAGCCGGAGACACTCGACAGTTTCTATTATTGGGGCGAGATGCTCATAAGAGATTTCGACGACATTGACAAGAATCTTGTTGATGCCAGGATGCTATTCTCCAACATAGAGGATTTACGCAAGCTTGGAACAGGAAAAGACATCCTGACAAAAGAACAGATAGAATCGGTTGAACAGTTCTTCAATAACTTCAAACCGGAAAACAAAAGCGAGATTAAGAGCAACTTCAAGGATATTTGGGAAAGGTTGTACGAGATTTACACAAAATTCAAGGAGTCGTTACGACAAAATAACATCGCTTACGAGGCTATGCTCTACCGCGACATAATAGAGCATCCCGAGATGTTGAATCTTGAATACGACAAATATGTTTTTGTTGGTTTCAATGCGCTAAACGGAGTTGAGAGAAAACTATTCAAGATACTAAAGGAAAACGACAAGGCACTCTTCTATTGGGACTACGACGTACATTATGTAAAAAATAATCATCACGAAGCAGGTCATTTCATGCGCAAGAACCTTGGAGATTTCCCCAATGCGCTGGAGGGTGTTGCCTTCGACAGCCTTAAAAACGACAAGAAGATAAGCGTAGTATCTGCAGGCAACAACAGCATACAGGCACGTTATCTGTCGCAATGGCTCGACAGTAATCTCACAGAACAAGAGATAGAAACAGCTGTGGTGTTATGTGACGAGACAATGCTTGAGCCTATACTCCACACCATCCCCGAAAAGGCAAATGGCCACGAGTTGAAGTATCTGAACGTAACAATGGGTTACCCTATCTCAAGCACACCCATTTACAGCCTTATAAAACATCTTGTAGAGTTGCAGATACGCGGATGGAGCGAGAAACGAGGAGCATTCAACCTTACAAACATAAGCAACATACTAAAGCATCCCTACGTCATTGCCGGCAGTGAAAACAGCATCAAACTGCGTGAGTCACTGCTGAAAGGAAAACGTTTCTTCCCCACCGATAGCGAACTGCATGCCGATGAATTCCTGAAAAGAATCTTCACACGCCACACCAATAACAAAGAGTGGATGGAGAGTATCGCATCATTGGTTTTTGACATTGCCAATATAGCGAACCAAGAGAACGGTAGCAACGAGTTGTACAACAAACTGTTCTGCGAAGCCACACTGAAGGTACACACACAGGTGCAGCGCATGATTCACCTCTTCGAAAGTGGCGAGTTGAATTTAGAACAGCCAACAGCAGGCCGTCTTCTTGTAAGGTTGCTCTCTATGCAAAGTATGCCATTCCATGGCGAGCCTGTTGTGGGCCTGCAGGTTATGGGATTGCTTGAGACACGTAATCTCGACTTCAAGAATGTTATAATGCTATCGGTCAACGAAGGCAACATCCCTAAAGGCAAGGGCGAGAACTCATATATCCCCTACAATCTTCGCCGTGCTTTCGGGCTCACATTGAGCGAGCATAGAGACTCCATATATGCCTACAACTTCTATCGTCTGTTGCAACGCGCCGAGAATGTTACACTTGTGTATAACAACTCGTCGGACAGCAAAGGTGGCGGAGAGAGTTCGAGATACATACTACAGTTGGAAGGCAGCAATATGTACAATATTGCTCGTATGGCGTTGAGCGCAGAACAGAACTGCGAGACAATTAACAGTCGCGAGGTACCAAAAACAGACGCCATGGTGGAAACACTTCGCAGACGCTTTGACAAAAGATACAACAGCAAAGCAGGCCTGTTGACACCGAGTGCAATAAACAGATACCTAAAGTGCGGCTTAAGCTTTTTCTATTATTATATCCTTGGTTTGAAGCCGGCAGAGGAGATAGACGTAGAGATGCTGCCCACCGATTTTGGTGTGGTATTCCACAAAGCAGCAGAGGATTTGTACAAGAATATGACGCAGAGGAATAATGTCATCGACAGCCAAAGTATCAACCATTTCCTTGACCAGCCATTGCTACTATACCAAATCATAGACGAAGCATTCAAAGAGACATTCTTCAAGGGTGGAACTCCCATATACAATGGCGAGCAGTATATAAACCGTGATATGCTGAAACGTTTCTTGACACATCTATTAAAGATTGACAAGACAGCTGCATCGTTCAGCTACATCTGTGGTGAGGGCGTGGTTGGCATGCCATACAGCATAGAGAGCAACGACACTGCCATTGACCTGGAGATTGGAGGAACAATAGACCGAATAGATGTTAAGGACGACACTGTTAACATTATTGACTACAAGACAGGTGGCGGAGCACGCGACACAAAAACGTCGTTAGATGAAATCTTTGCACACGAAGGTAAATCGTCGGGCTATCGCTTACAATCTTTTCTTTACTCAGTTGTCATAGACGAACTTTTGTCGGGCAAGCCTGTCAACACAAATGGTGGCGGATACGATTGGGGAAAAGCCCTGAAATCATTGAAACCAACAAAAGTTTCACCACATCTTATATATGTACATAAAGAGAGCGGTGATGACAAGAGAGAAAACTACATCGTTGACGTAGAGAATAGAGCAGTAACCGACATCGCTGCAATAAAAGATAAATTTATGAAAAAGTTACATGGTGTACTTGTGGATATTTTTGACAAGGAAAAAGGATTCACTCCAACATGCGACGAAAAACGTTGTGAATATTGCGATTACAAAAAAATATGTGGAAAATAACAACATTTAACATAAACGCCGGCAACAAAATAGCCGGCGTTTATGTTAAATATATGTGTTTTTCATAGTAATAGATTTTGAACGGAAGTATCCGCTTGTGAAAGTCGATACCCGAACGGGCAAAAGCGTTTGCTCGGACTCAAAACCACGTCACTCCCCTTGGCGTGGTTTTTTGTTCTATTCAGCAACTACATGCATCATGCACTCCTTGCAGTCGAATTTAAGTTTAAAACGCCTGCCATCGCCCGAGACAAGATACAACGGTTCGGCATACGGCATTTTTGCACCATTCTTGCTACACCACCCCAAACTCTGTTTAATACAATGCTTGCAGAACATAACTGTGCTCTTTTCAAGCGGTTTCAGTTCAAATGCCGGAGCTATATCGTTCACGTTATGAGCTTGATAGAATGAATGGGCAAGTTCATTGGATACATTACCCTTGTAATCGAGCTTTTCAGCGATAAACGGTACCGCTTTCTCATTTAAACGCATATCGGCTCGTCTGTTTATTTCATGATATGTGTCGAGCAGTCTGCTACATAAGGCCCGTCGCATGTCTGATAGCAGAGAGGATGGCACAAACCAGTTCTCGCTCATCTCAATAGTTACATCAGCAACCTCAAACGGAGTATTACCCCACTTTTTCAGCTGCGTTACGATGTTGTCGTGTTGTGGCGAGCGTGCCGGCTCTTTATTAAATGACTGTTCAATACGACACTCCATACCGTTACCGTCGGCAGCAATAAGTGCAAAGCCACCATCATTTTCCATAAAGAGAAGGCTTATGGCTATACGACGTGGAACATCGGGACGCGACAATTCTCTTTCAAAATCACAGTCATAGTTACGGTAAAGTTCGTCCCCACTCTCTATGCGTGGCATTGTCTGTGGAAAAACCCTGTTTCCATCAACCCTGTTGATACGGAAGCCACATAGTTTGCCGTTGGAAGCGATGAAACATGCGCCGTCGCCATTATTGAAGTCCTTTCCAACAAATGTAAAGAAGTTACGCGAGACAAATTTCACACGTCCCATACGCTCACCCATAGACTTTGGAGTATCGAACGAAGCTATATCCTCCTTACCCCTCTTCAGCATATAATCGGTAAAGCCTCGGCTGAAACTCTTCTCGGGCGAAGGTACAAACTGTGGAGATGTCTTTCCGTACGATGCACGTACATATTCCTTGCGACGTTTAAACAGTTCATCCAATCTTGCTCGATAGTAGGCAGTTATATTCTTTACATACGACTCGTCTTTCAAACGACCTTCAATCTTCAATGACGTTACTCCGGCATCGAGCATCTCCTCGAGATAATCGCTACGATTCATATCCTTCAACGACAGCAGGTGTTTTTCTTTTACGATGATGTTGCCGTCGGCATCGACAAGGTCGAACGGCAAACGGCAAAACTGCGCACATGCACCTCTGTTTGCACTGCGTCCAAAGCAGTGTTGCGAAGCATAACACTGTCCGCTGTAGCTCACACAAAGCGCACCATGAACAAAGACCTCGAGTTCAGTCTCGGGATTAGCCTTGTGTATGTCACTTATCTGTTGCAACGATAGTTCACGTGCAAGCACCACACGTGGGAAGCCAACCTGAGCGAGGAAGTTCACCTTCTCGGCAGTACGGTTATCCATCTGTGTACTCGCGTGCAACGGTATAGGCGGAATATTCATGCGTAGAATACCCATATCCTGAACAATAAGGGCATCGACACCAATATTATATAGCTCAGTGATAAGTTTCTCAGCCTCTGCTATCTCATCGTCATATATTATAGTGTTAAGCGTAACATATACCTTTACGCCAAAGATATGCGCATACTCCACAAGTTTTGCAATATCCTCGACGCTGTTACCGGCAGCCTGCCTTGCACCAAACTGTGCTGCACCTATATATACAGCATCGGCACCATGGTTTATTGCAGTAATACCTGTTTGAATGTTCTTTGCCGGAGCAAGCAGTTCTATTTGACGTTTCGATAGCATTTCTTCTAATTTTGTGCGAAGATACAATTTTATACCCGAGAAACGAAAGAATCTTACATCGATATAACATCTTTTCGTTTTTGTTTTCCAAAAAGAGAATACCAGCTCGAAAATAAAAAAGAGCACTTTTTACGATTTCAGGAGATTTTTATACTAAATTTAAACAGCTGCTAAACTTTTTTTTCTTAAATTTGCTTCGTGGAAAATTTGATTAGACATATAACGAAGCTATTATCGCGCCATAACTGCGTGATATTGCCAGGTATAGGCGCATTTTTGGCACATAAGGTTCCGGCATCATACAATGCCAAGGAACAGATATTTATGCCTCCGCACCGTGAATTGGGATTCAACTCCAATATCATGGTCGATGATGCATTGCTGCTATCGGAATATGTCTCAGCCGACAGAACCACATACGATATAGCCGAGAAGAGACTCTCGCGCGACATTGCATCACTACGCAGAATATTGTCAAGCAAAGGAGTTTGTTGCTTTGGTGAGCTTGGCACATTCAACATGAACATCAACGGTGCTATATCGTTCATTCCCAAGGAGAATGCCATTGACGACCCCGAGAATTACGGTTTCGAGCCATTGGCTATGCCACTGTTGAGCCAGTGCAAGGAGAAGACAATCGTTATTAAACAGCGCGATTTCAACCGATACATTGCTATTGCCGCTGCTGTTATTCTGGCTTTCTTCCTTGTAACACCAATAAGCGACAATGCATACGAAAAGAATATGCAGGCATCTATAGCCCAGATAACATCAAAAACACCTGTTGTTACCGAAGCAATTAAGGAAGATATTGAGGTACACACCATTGCTCCAATAAAAGAGACTGTTACCACCAATATTTATACAGAGCCACAGGAGGTTACTCCCGAGCCAGTTGTAACAGCAGAGCCGGTCAAGAAAGAGGCTACAGAAGAAGTGTCAGGGGCTGCAGTGCCACAAAAGATTTACTCCATCATTGTTGCAAGCTCTCCAAATGCGCAGAACGCAGAGTTGGCCATAAAGGAACTCACACGCAAAATGTCGGCCCAGTACACCGTTGTCGTTGGTGGTGGCAGACACCGTATCTCTATTGGCAACTACAACAGCATGAACGATGCCAACGATGCATTGTCACATATAAAGAACACATTCCCCGATGCGTGGGTATTGACACACTGATTTTTTATTTCATGAGCAAGATTATCTGTCCAAAGTGCGACCATGCCATAGATTTTGATGCCTCGGGTTATAAAATGGGGCAATCACTTGTATTCGAATGTGAGAAATGCCGCAAGAGTTTCACAATACGCATTGGCGAGAGTGCCGATGATATAAAAACCGAAGATTTCGGTTATGTTGTTGTCATAGAAAACACATTCTGCTATAAGCAAATCATTCCATTGAGCGAAGGCGACAATATGTTAGGCCGTTATAATAAGGGAACAGTCATTTCACACCCTATTGAAACAAGTGACCCAAGTATGGACCGCCGTCACTGCATAATCAATGTCAAGCGCGACTATTTCGGTGGACTCAAATATACCATCCGCGATAACCAGAGTGTTACAGGAACATTTGTGATGAACAAGATTCTCGGCAACAAGGAGCGACTGCTCATCGAAGACGGAGCCATCATCACCCTTGGAGCAACAACGCTGATCCTTCACACACCCGACGGAGAAGAATAATAAAATAATCCAAAGTCAAATGACTTTGGATTATTTTATTTATATCGCTTCACATACGGCCATCTTTGCGAACTACACGTTTGTCCTTTGTAGGGACACGGCACGCCGTGTCCGAATCCGTCGCGTGCACATCAATGATTGCATAAACAAATCAAGTATATTCTTTGCGGACTACACGTTTGTCCTTTGTAGGGACACGGCACGCCGTGTCCCTACGACGCAATCACATAAACCTCGGCGGAAGCGGCTATTCTTTTGCGGACACGGCGTGCCGTGTCCCTACAAGCGCACCACATAAACCTCGGCGGAAGCGGACATTTTTGCAGACACGGCTTGCCGTGTCCCTACGATGCAACCACATAAACCTCGGCGGAAGCGGACATTCTTTTGCGGACACGGCATGCCGTGTCCCTACGACGCAATCACATAAACCGTATTTTTTGCGAATACCGAGTTGTGTGGCCATATAAACTCAAGTCGTCACTCTCGAGGATTGCAGAAACAATCTTTATCCCAATTCAAAACATTATTTTCGATATATTCAGAGATATTGTTACAGTCTTCTATGCCACGTATTGCATGGTCGTGAAAACGTTTCTGCCATGCAAATCCGGGATTTGAAATATGTGCATATTTTGTTACGGCCGATTTCAATGCGCCTACATACGCCGACAACAACGGCAACCGGCCACACTTTATTCCTTTATCCACACGTTTGTCCTTTGTAGGGACACGGCACGCCGTGTCCGAATCCGTCGCGTGCACATCGACAATCGCATGAAAATGGTTTGGCATCACCACATACTGCAGAACATCAATGTGTGGCTGATGAAATTTGGTATTATCGAGACTGCTCGACAAGAATTCTCCTATTGGTGACAAATGCATTTCCCCATCGGTAATCTCGCCAAAATAATGTATCCAATTTTGGCAACAAACAGTTACGAAGTACATGCCTTCGTTATATTCCAACCATTTGGCACGTGGAGATTTACGTTGTGGAAATTTATTGGGCATAAGCGTTTGTTTTTTATAGGACTACACGTTTGTTCTTTTGCGGACACGGCATGCCGTGTCCCTACGATGCAACCACATAAACCTCGGCGGAAGCGGACATTTTTGCGGACACGGCGTGCCGTGTCCCTACGATGCAATCACATAAACCTCGGCGGAAGCGGCTATTCTTTTGCGGACACGGCATGCCGTGTCCCTACGAGCGCACCACATAAACCTCGGCGGAAGCGGATATTCTTTTGCGGACACGGCACGCCGTGTTCCTACGATGCAATCACATAAACCTCGGCGGAAGCGGCGATTCTTTTGCGGACACGGCGTGCCGTGTCCCTACGAGCGCACCACATAAACCTCGGCGGAAGCGGCGATTCTTTTGCGGACACGGCATGCCGTGTCCCTACGATGCAAGCACATAAACCTCGGCGGAAGCGGACATTTTTGCGGACACGGCGTGCCGTGTCCGCAAAAGAATGATGTAGCATTACAAAGGAGCGCAAGCGTTCTTCAGGTACTCAAGGTCAGAACCTTCGAGATATGGTGATAGTTTTTCATATACCATTGCATGGTATGCATTCAGATACTCTCGCGCCTCGCCGCCAAGCAGTTCCGGAATAATCGGAGTTTTGTCTATTGGGCACATAGTCAACGGCGACAGCTCATAGAAAGCACCAAACTCCCCTTCGCAATATGGTTTTACAACCATTGTATTCTCAATACGTATTCCATGACGACCGGCTTTGTACAATCCCGGCTCGTTTGTTACAATCATTCCCGGAACGAGGTGCGTGGGAATATTATTCATACGTATCTGATGCGGGCCTTCGTGTACATTGAGGAAATGCCCCACTCCATGTCCTGTGCCATGCAGATAGTTTTCACATACCTGCCACAACCACTGACGTGCAAGCACATCGAGTTGCGTACCGCAAGTACCTTTAGGGAACTTAGCCATTGCAAGCGATATATGTCCACGCAGAACGCGGGTATAGTCGGCTCTTTCCTCCTCTGTGAGATCACCAAGTGCAATGGTACGTGTAACGTCAGTTGTACCATGCAAGTATTGCCCACCACAGTCAAGCAACAGAAATCCTTTAGGTTCAAGCGTAGCATTCTCGGCAGGAGTAGGCTCATAATGCACTATTGCAGCGTTTGCACCATATGCCGCAATAGTGGCAAAGCTAAGGCCACGGAATGCTGCATCAGCACTACGTAACTCCGTTAGCTTGGCATCAACATCAAGTTCGGTTACACCACCCTTTTCTACAGCAGGTTTCAGCCATCTCAACAACTTCACCATTGCCACACCCTCGCTGAGCATGGCACGTTCAAAGCCTTTTATCTCAACTTCATTTTTTACAGCCTTCATAAGTGCTATAGGTGAGTTACTGCGATATACAACCTTTTTACCTATTGAGAGAGCTACAGCTGCATTGCACTTGTTTGGGTGTATCATTAAAGTATCCTTTTCATACTCTTTTAACGCCTGCCATATTCCGGTATAAGGAGCTACTGATATACCCTGCGATTGCAAATATTCCCTTACTTCATCCGTCAGTTTACGCTCATCGATATATATCACAGCATCTTCATCTGTAACAAGCATATACGAAACAAGAACCGGATTATATTCCACATCGTTGCCACGCAGATTTGTAAGCCATGCCACCTCGTCGAGCATAGTCACTACCATGCCGTCAACCCCTTCTTTTTTTAATGCTTCACGCAAACGTGCAATCTTTGATGATGCACTCTCGCCCGCAACATCTTCAGGCATTATCTGCGCCATAGACAACGGAACAGCCGGACGGTTGTGCCATAACTCGTCAAACGGGTCGTTTACCGTTTCTGTTTTAATGCCGCAAGAGGCAAGCGGTGCTTTCCATGCGTCCAAATCGACAACAGTACATACAGTTGTATCCACACCAACAACATCTCCTTTGCTTAGATTATTCGAGAGCCAATCTGTTATTGAAGGCGTTTCGGCAAGACCGTCCTTCATCAACTCTATACCCGTACCGGCAAGTGCCTTATCGGCAGCAAGCCAATAACGCGAGTCGGTCCACAGAAGAGCCTTGTCAGCTGTAATTACTACAGTGCCGGCAGAGCCATCGAATCCCGACAACCACTCACGACATTTCCAGCGATCGGCGACATATTCACTACTATGTGGGTCACTGCTCACAACAACAAAGGCATCCAATCCCTTCTCGCTCATATACGAGCGGAACAGTTCAATTCTTTTTAAAATAATATCTTTATTCATTATTTCTTTATTCATCATTTCATTATTTCTTCTTTCCGTAGCAAATATACTAATAAACGAGCGAGAAAACAAAGCTTGCTTTAGTTTCTCAAAGCGAGTGCAGTAGTATATCTGTCATTTATGACGAATAACGAATAAACGAGCGAGAAAACAAAGCTCGCTTTGGTTTTTCACAGCGAGTGCAGCAGTATATCTGTCATTTACGACGAATAACTAATAAACGAGCGAGAAAACAAAGCTTGCTTTAGTTTCTCAAAGCGAGTGCAGTAGTATATCTGTCATTTATGACGAATAACTAATAAACGAGCGAGAAAACAAAGCTTGCTTTAGTTTCTCAAAGCGAGTGCAGCAGTATATCTGTCATTTATGACTTCCCCCTCTTCACCTACCACAAAAATATTCCCCTTGCGGCATTTCTGCCACAAGGGGAACGCATGAGAAAAATTTACAACTTATTAATGCTTTGACGAACAAATCTGTCCGCCGTCACATTTCAATTTACTTGATAACAACCTTGTTACCATTGATGATATAGATACCCTTTGTTGGGTTCTCAACTACTCTACCCTGCAAATCGTAAACAACTACAGCCTCTTCGTTTGCACCTTCAACCTCTTCAATTGATGTTGTGTTGTCATTGTCGTTATTCTCGCCACGAACATACAGACGAATCTGTGCAGGAGCTTTATATGAAGAGTTACGAGCTTCGATGTTCAAGTACCAACGGAATGGAACATATACCGAAGTAACCTCACCAATAATATAACAGTTTCCTTCATCGGTGGTTGTCCAATCGTTAACCAATAGACCTTCGTTTGTTTGACCAGACACCTGCGAGTTCAAGTAATTGCTGCCAATACCTAATTTCCACTGATACTCGCCACCTACATTCTCAATTGTAAGAGCATCGGTTGGTGTATCAACATATTTACCAACATTGTTCACATACTTACCTGCACCAACGCTGTATAGATAGTAGTTACCATTGATATTCTCAATCTTAAATTGCTGGTTAATATCGTTTGCATTGTCAAAATCAACATAGCCAACATTTTTACCATTGTGAGAACACAACTTTTCGGCTACATTATTGCTATATAACAAGCATGCACGAGTACTACGCAATGTATATACCTTATCGTTGCTCAACTCAGACAAAGAATTGACTGGCTTAGATACCTTACGGGCAGGAACAAGAGAATTATCCTTAAGTTCATAAAAGCCTTCGCCGTATTTATGAAGTTCGTTATAACCGGTGAATGTAAACTTAGTAGTTACTGAAGAACAGTCTATTGAACACTCCTCATAAGGCTGAACTGTTACATTGTCAAAAACAAAAATCTTTTCCGCAGTATTACCAACTGTTTTTGCTCTTACAATATAAGGATAGTTTGCCAAAAGTGTACCTTCGACCATTGGAATTGCCTCAATTTCAGTGCGGTCAATTTCACCGTCATTGTTGTCGTCGTACTGGTCGATGTTGTTCAGGCAAGCAACCTCGAGTTCATTTTCAATGTCAGAAAGCTCAACATCGAATGGCATATACCAAGGCT
Source organism: Bacteroidaceae bacterium (assembly GCA_045644465.1). GTDB lineage: Bacteria > Bacteroidota > Bacteroidia > Bacteroidales > Bacteroidaceae > HGM04593. The sequence continues at coordinate 67,909 of JAZRGV010000023.1, read as the reverse complement.
CCCAATTTGTATTATAGAAATTGCGATACAATTCAAATTTTGTATAATCCTTTATTTCATCATACGACATATATATTCCATATGTTGGATCCATAAATGGATAGCCGTTATAAACCTTTATTGCATAATAGGCAACTCTACCATGCGCCTCAGAGCCAACTTCAATATTCAAATCGGATAGATTGATAACCTCTGCAAGATTTTCACAGAAGTTGAATGCATTGTCGGCAATGGTTGTAATGCTCATTGGTATTATAATTTCTTCCATTGCACAGGCATAGAATGCTGAATACTCAATTGTTTCAACGCCCTTAGGGATAACTACTTTATTCAAATTTGAACAACCGCTGAACAAACCACGTGACACAGCAGTGATGCTGTTTGGCAATTCAACGCTTGTCAAACCGGTACAAGTGTTGAATGAATATTGTCCAAGAGTTGTAATACCATCGTGCATTGTTACATTAGTGATAGCAGAACAACCTCTGAAAGTATGGTTCTTTATTTCAGTAACATTGCTTGGAATAACGAGGTCTGTTATCAGTTCACCGTTCAGATACAGGTTATGTGCAACATTTGTTGGGTTGGCATTAGGGTTCGCGAAATCAATTTTACACCAAGCAGAAAGGTCGTTGATGTAAACCGCAGTAAGTGAAGTACAATCCAAGAATGCATCTTCAGCTATGGCTGTTACACTATTTGGAATAGTTATACTTGTAATGTTTGTGTTTCCGCTGAACACATTCGCGCCAATAACATAGTTCTCGCCGTTGCAACTTGCTGGAAGAACAATATTTACATCGTTGCCAATATATTTAGTCAACACATTTACACCTTCCGACTCTACAAATATATATTCATCGATAAGTACACCACCAGGCACTGTAATCACCTCATCGGCATAAGCTGCAACTTCGCCATGTTCATAAGAACCTGCAACAATATCCAAATTAGAGAGGTTTATAACCTTCTTAAGATTTTCACATCTTATAAAAGAGAAGTCTTGAATTTCAGTGACTCCACTACCGATAACAACACTTGTGATACCTGCACAATCCTGAAAAGCTGCTTCTCCAATGCTTGTAACACTGTTAGGGATTGTTATGCTTGTAAGAGCAGAGCAACCAGCAAACGCAAGATTTCCAATGCTTGTAACGCTGTTAGGTATTGTAATGCTTGTAAGTCTGGTGCAATTACAGAACGCACCATATCCAATGCTTGTAACGCCGTTCGGTATTGTAATGCTTGTAAGTCCGGAGCAATTTTCGAACGCATTTTTTCCAATGCCTGTAACGCTGTTAGGAATAATTACTTCCCCGGTTGGAGCATCACCTTTATAACCAAGCAACCAACCATCTACTATAAACAAACCATCAGGTTGATTGTTATACAAACCTGTATCAGCGAACGCATTCTGTCCAATGCTTGTTACGCTGTTTCCAATTGTTACACTTGTAAGTTCGGAGCAATCTTCGAACGCATACTCTCCAATGCTTGTAACGCTGTTCGGTATTGTAATGCTTGTAAGGCCTAAGCACCAAGAGAACGCACTAACTCCAATGCTTGTCACGCTGTTAGGGATTACTGTATTTTTACAACCTGCAATAAGCGCATTGCTTTCTGTTTCTATAATGGCATTACAATTCTCGCGGCTGTCATACTTTGTATTACCTGCCTCAACAACAATACTCTCAAGTCCGTCGCAAGCACCGAACGCACACACTTCAATGCTTGTAACGCTGTTAGGGATAGTTATGCTTGTAAGGCCGGTGCAAGAAGCGAACGCACCATATCCAATGCTTGTAACGCTGTTTGGTATTGTTACACTTGTAAGTCCATAGCAATTACTGAACGCATAATTTCCAATGCTTGTAATGTTGCTTTGCATTTCAATTTCTGTAAGATCGCTACAACCCCAAAATGCAAATTCTCCAATTCTCTCAACGGTGTAGGTCAATTCACCCATAATAACTTTTTTGGGAATTGACACTGAGAGTGTGTACCTATCAGTGTGTTCATAGTAATTATCGCCCCTGTATGTCACCTCAAGTGTCTTTGCAACATCATCAATGATGTTGTAATAGATACCACCGGACACAATGTCGTGGGCATTGGCAACTGTTGCACATAACAGCAACAGGGCCATAAATAGGTGTTTAATTTTCTTCATAAGCTTATTATTTAATTGGTTAATAAATTCACATGGTCTTAAAATTGACAAAAACAAAGCATGCCTGCTGTCACATTATTTACAGCAGACATGCTATCATTGGCACAATATGTTGATATTGTGTTATTGCAGTAGGGAGAATTATGTGTGTGTGTGTGTGTGTGTGTGTGTGTGTGTGTGTGTGTTTATACAAAAATCGCTGACTACCAAATTTTTAGCAGCCTTTTTGACGTTTTTGTTTTCCATTGTTCTAATCACACACATAGAATTATTTTTATTAAGATATCTTTTCATTGCGAATTTACACCTTTTTACTTTTATAAACAAATATTTCATTAAGTTTAACTCTATAAGCAAAAAGGATTTGCACCAAAACCAAGGTAACGGGAAACCGCGTACAATGACAATTCTTAAACAAAACTTTTTTACATCTTCATTAAATTCATTACCTTAGCAAAGGTAACCAACAACAATAAAAATGGAAAACGAAAGAATATCAAAAGTACTCACCTACCTCAACAATAACAACATACCTCATACATGGTACACTCACCCCGAGGCTCCAACAATAGAGATAGCACGTCAACACTGGCAAAAAGATGGTTCTAAACATTGCAAGAATCTCTTCTTCCGAAACCACAAAGGTAACCGCCACTATCTTGTTGTTCTCGACTGCGAGCGCGACCTCGACATACACGACCTTGAGAAACGCCTGCACCAAGGCAAGCTGTCGTTCGCCTCGCCACAGCGTATGGAGAAATACCTGGGGCTGCAACCCGGCTCGGTATCACCGTTTGGGCTCATCAACGACACCGACAACCACGTGCATCTGTTCCTTGACGAAAACCTCAAGAACGAGCAGTCACTCAGTTTTCATCCCAACGACAACCACGCCACTGTGGTGATATCGAATGAGGAGTTCATGCATTACCTTTCATTGGTAGGTAACACGTATGAGTTTATAGAGATGTACGATAAATAAAACAAGCGACCAAATGGTCGCTTGCTTTAGAAGAGGTTGAATAAAAATGAAATTCAAGGCTTGCGAAGCCCGAAAAACCGCAGTTTACTTGAAGTAAATGAGGATTTTAAGGACAAGCGTAACGCAGAAGTTCATCTTTTATTCATTCTCTTTAGTATTGGAATGTGAAAAACGATATTATTGGTATTGCAACGAACGTCGCATACATAGCCAGCAAGAAGAGATAGACATCAGAAACAAGGTATCCGCTCTTGGTGTAGTTGTTCGAAATCCAGTCGCGCCGTGCAGTGCGTCTCTTGTGATTCTGTATATATACATACAGACGATATATTGCCCATCCTACTGTAATGCCTATGAGTGTACCGCAAATGATGTCACCTGGATAGTGTACACCCAGGTATATGCGTGTAAAGGCATTTATCGAGGCCCATATAATCAACGAAACAGACAATGCTCTGTTACGTATAAGCAACATTATGAATGTAGCTATACCGAATGAGTTTGCCGCATGACTCGATGTAAATCCGTAACTACCCTCGCGTGTTTCATTGACCACATCAACTGCATACATCAGCATGGGGTCATTAGTTGGCCTCCAACGGGCAAAGAACGGTTTGCATATTCCCGACGATATCTGGTCGGTTAATGTTGCAACAACGGCTATAAGTACCAAAAGCAAGAAGAAATCCTTGATGTTATTGTTCTTCAACAACACACATAGCAGCACGAATGCCAATGGCATCCACACCACCATTGAGGTATATACAAGCATACAGCCATCCCAAAAGAGTGAGTCGCTACCATTAAGCGACAAAAGCAGATACTTGTCTATATTTAAAAGTGTTTCCAAATTCATAGTAATCTTCTTCTTGCTATGCCATTAATCATATGCGTTCTATGGCAACAGCAGGTAACCATCCCACAGTACCCTCTTCGAGTTCCACCTCTTTCCATTCGCGCATGGTGTCGTCAACAATCTTCACCTTGCGTCCTTCGTGCACCTTGATGAGTTCGGTACCCGAATTATCGGGGGTGCTCTTCAGATATGCCTCTTCGCGCATCACTATAGCCTCACTATTGTCGTTCATATAGTTATATATGTGAGATGCTGCTACGTTTGCAAATATAGTAACAAAAAGAGATAATATAACAAATATGAGTGCTGTTTTACGTATAGCAACATTCCTGTTAAAGAAAAACAGCAACATAGTTGCAAGCATAAGAATAAATGTAACTACAGCCACCACTGCCCACGCATTGATATTCATTGAATTTACAATAGCTTTGAACCAAGTTACAAAGAACACCTCGTATTGTTCGGCAATCTCATCTTTTGTCATTGAAAGAGCATATTCAAGATTGGCTTTTGTATCCTTGTCGGTGGGGTCGTAACGCAATGCGCGTTCGTAGTTGAGTATAGCCTTTCCAATCATATTATTGCGGAAATAGGCGTTACCAAGGTTATAATACAGAGATGATGCACCACCCTTGCTCTCTATTACCGACTCATAGATTGTTATTGCATCATCGTAACGTGCCTGTGAATAGGCACTGTCACCAAGAACTTTGCTGTAGTGGCTTGTTGTTGACTCTTGAGCATATGTAACAAGCGGCATTACAAGCAACAATAGTGTATATATAAAATTCTTCATCGTAGCAATCATTATTTCTTAATAGAATTTTCCATTCTGCTTATGACATTTATTGCCATAGCATATACCTTGTCCATAGCTTCACCGGCATCGCCTGGTGCATAACGTGCAAATTCCGCCTCGTTGAGAGCTGCATGCAACTCCTCGATGATTGATGCATCGGCACCTCTTTTCAAAAGTTCGTTCGCCACATTATCTTTCGATAGCAACGACACCGGTATATTCATCTTATCGCTCATGTAACCCCATAGGGTTTTCAATATCTCGTCGTAGAACTCGTTCTTACGGTTTTGCTTCAAGAGCATCTTGGCTATCTTAAGACGTTTTACAGCAACCTTGTTAGCCTTTTTTGTACGCACAAGCGATACGTTGGCATTCTCAATCATTCTCTTGCGGTGTACAACTATGTACACTATGAACAATATAAAAGGTATAATATACAACAAATAATATGTTGTAGATGCAAAGAAGTTGCTTTTACCGTTAGTGTTGGTAACCGCTTCAAGTTTGATATGGCGTATATCGGATGCAAGAATCTTGCTTGCCTCCTTACCAATATATGTTGTTGTAGGCGCTGCTTGTTCCTTGCCTTTCTCAACCTCTATAGTATAACTTTCGGACTCTATTGTCTTGTAGCTGTCGCTTAGAGGATCGAAATATACAAATTTTGCAGCGGGTATGGTATATGTGCCGCTTGCACGTGGTGTGATGACATATTCATAAACCTTTTCTCCGGAAAATCCGTTGGTTCTTAGGCTGAATTTGTTATTGATAATAGGGTCATAAACCTCGAATTCACTCGGGAAATCCATAATAGGATTACCCAAGAGTTTCATATTACCTATACCTTTTACCCTTACCTTGAGTGTAAGTTCCTCATTAGTGTTTACCTGCTGTGAACTTATGGTGCTGCTTATCGAGAATTGTCCCACGCCACCCGAATAACCGGCGGGCTTTCCGGCAGGCAGTTTCTTTACATCAAGAGTTAGGTTGTTGCTGTTGAGGTTCTTCTTCACCTCAACATACGAAGGGCCACCATTGAACATCATCTCAAACGGATCCATACTTCGACGGCTCTGCACCGCCACTACACCTTCAAAGGTGAGTGAGGGAATCTCAAGCACACCGCTCTGCTGTGGAAAGAGTACAAACTGTCGCCACACGAGTGTCTGATAGTTACGTCCATTATAATGTTCGAGTTCAAAATTCTTCTCACGTGGCAGTTGCACCTCTTGAATGTGGAAGCCCTTCAAGTCGGGAGTAGGATTGCTCAGGTTTGTGAGGTTCACTGTTGAATAGACTTTATAGGTCAACAACACAGCCTCCTGCTCATATACTTTTCCCATGCTCAAAGTAGCCTTTACAAAGAGATCGTCATCGGTGATGTTCGTCGATGAGCCATTGTTACGCATTTGTGCAACGCCTGCACCACCCTGGCTCTGTGAAGCACTATTCTGATCGGGAGGCAACACCTTAACACGCAATGGGTTTGAATTGTATTTTTTACCATCAACCATTATCGAAGCAGCAGGAATCCTGTATTCACCCTCCTTATCCGACATCAATATATATGTAAATGTTACAGACTCCTCCTTCGACATCTTTCCGTTTATCAACTGATAGCTCTGTTGTGTAGAACGATGAGGACCGGTGAGTATTTGAAAGTCAGAAAAATCGGGTATTGTCGGTTCTTTGACATTTGCCCTATTTACCTTAAATGTAAGCCTGAATTGCTGGTTTACAACAACCGACTTTGGTGCATTGGCAACGAATGTTATCTCGTCGGCCAAAGCACTTCCCATAAACAGGATGAATAGCAGTGTTGTTAGAAATATTCTTTTCATCTATATTCTATATCTCTTTTATTCTTTTGTTACCAATTCTTCTCCAATTTGCCTTTAGAAGCTTTGTTCTCCTCGCGCTTCACTTTCTCGAGAACAGCCTTCTCGTCCTGCATAGCAGCTTCGAGCAAACGCTCAGCATTCTCCTTTGACATCTCCTGCTCCTGTTGCTGTGCCTGAGCCTGCTGTTGTTCCTGTTGCTGATTCTGCTGTTCGTTTTGCTGTTGCTCCTTATTTTGTTGTTCGTTTTGTTGCTGCTGTTGCTGTTGTTGCTGATCCTGCTTGTTTTCCTGCTGTTGGTTATCCTGTTGGTTTTGCTGGTTTTGTTTCAGTTGATGCAACACCACTGCAAGATTATAGCGCGTCTCGTGGTCGTTGGGGTTGTTTCTCAACGACTCTTTATAGGCTTCGGCAGCCATCTCAAGCGAATCGGTCAAATGATAAACCAAACCCGAATTATGATATATCGATGCAAGGTTTTTCTTATCATTTTCATATTCGGCAGCCATAACAAATTGATTATTGGCATCGCTATATACACCTGCTACAACCTCCGGCTCTGCTACATTATCCTTAATATCCTTGTAGTTCTTCAATAACAGATTGGTTCCACAGTTATAGCTTGTCATAGGATTCTCGGGTTCCATATCCACAGCACGACGGTATGGCTCTATCGCCGCGTTGTATAAACTGTCGCGATGCAGTTCGTTGGCACTCTTCACATGTTCGCGCATGCTTTTGAGCATAGGAGAACCATCCATGATAAGGGCTACCGATGAATATATAACAGCTATTACTGCCAATGCCAACAGAGCTGCATATAATATGTATTTAGTATCAAGTTTCTTCATTACAAACCTTTTGTATTATTATTTTTGAGAAGCCTTGTTCTTACGTACAAAGGAATCAATTATCGTTACAATAACCATCTCGGCAACAAGCAACAACAATGCTATTATTGCTACAACCCCAAACTGTTCGCGATATTTTGTATAGACTTCGGTTTTCAAGTCATCTTTCTGCAATTTGTCGAGTTCGTTCTCTATAATTGTCTGTGCATTATTTGTATTATCAACACGCACATACGTACCATTTCCAGCCTTTGCTATGTTACCGGCCATCTCTTCGTTGAGTTTTGATACAACAACGAAACCTTCGCTGTCTCGCATGAATCCGTCCTTGCCGTCAACAGGAATGCGACCACCCTTCTCGGTACCTATACCCAACATATATATATTTATACCTCGCTCCGATGCACGCAAGGCCGCCTCTTCGGCACCACCCTCATGGTTCTCACCATCTGTGATGATAATAATCGCCTTGCCAATCTTCTCGTTGGCTGTAAAACTCTTCGCAGCCAAGTCGATGGCAGCACCAATGTCGGTTCCCTGGCGGGCTATCAGCGATGGTGTGATACTCTCGAGGAACATCTTTGCCGATATAAAGTCATCGGTGATGGGAAGCTGTACAAATGCTTCGCCGGCAAATACAATGAGAGCAACCTTATTCTCACCCGACTTATTTATTATTCGCGATATAAGACGCTTTGCCTTTTCGAGGCGGTTGGGATAGATGTCATCGGCCAGCATTGAGTTGGAGATGTCAAGAGCAACCACAACCTCAACACCACGCGTTGTTACTGTTTCCTTTTTTGCTCCAAACTGTGGACGTGCAAGCACCACAACAAGCAATGCCAGAACGAAAAAGGTGAACCAGAATGATATACGGCTACGCAAAACAGCAGTCGAAGGCATCAGAGTCTTCAGCAGTTGTGGGTCACCATATGCGGCAATATTCCTCTTTCTTCTGTAATTTGAATATATGAACAAACATATAATTACAGGAAGCAAAAGAAGCAGATATAGATATTCAGGATTTGCAAATCTCATTTCAATATAGGATTAAGGTATCTTTCTCAAAACAGTATAACGCAATACAATCTCAAGCAACAACGACAACAGTGCTATGAGAGCAAAAATCTGATACTCCTCATTAAATGAACTGAATTGTTTTGCATGAAGCTTTGTACGTTCCAGCTTATCAATCTCACTATAGATCTCACCAAGGCTCTCCTTGCTTGTTGCACGATAGTATTTACCGTTGGTAATCTCTGCTATCTTTTTCAATGTTGCTTCGTCTATCTCTACAGGCACATTTATCACCTGGTCGCCATAAGGGAACGGTGCTGTCTCATTGTTTGTACCTACACCGATTGTATATATTCTGACACCGAACTCTTTTGCTATTTCAGCAGCAGCTTCGGGCGATATCTCACCGCTGTTGTTCGAGCCGTCGGTAAGCAGAATGATAACCTTTGACTTTGCCTTGCTGTCTTTCAAGCGCGACACGCCGTTTGCTATACCCATACCTATGGCAGTTCCATCCTCTATGATTCCGTTTAGTGCAATATCACACTTTACCGCATTAAGCATATTGAGCATCACCGCATGATCAATTGTCAATGGGCACTGTGTAAAGCTCTCACCGGCAAATATTGTCAAACCTATATTATCGTTCTTTCTGCTGTTGACAAACTGCGCTGCAACCTCCTTGGCGGCCTCTATGCGATTGGGCTTGAGGTCCATCGCAAGCATACTTGTAGATACGTCGGTTGCAAGCATGATATCAATACCTTCGATATCATTCTCTTCCCAACTGTCGCTCGACTGCGGACGTGCAAGAACAATAATCACCATAGAGATAGTTATTATTCTCAATATAAAAGGAAGATGCAATATTCTGTTCCTGAAACTCTTTATACCGTTTCCAAAAGGAACTATCGTAGAAACCTTCATCGAAGGCTTCATTTTCTTACCCTTTATAAGATACCATACAACGTATCCTATAAGTGGAATAAACAACAAAAGATATGATATATTGGCAAAAAACATCTCAATTTTAACTGAACAGGTTATATAAATCGGTTGTCAAAAGGGCTATAACACCTATAAGCACTAACACAATAACAACAATCGATGCAACAAGAACACGTTTTTCGAGCAGAGAACGCTTGTTTACAATCTTTTTTTCAGTAGGTTCCTGTTTCTCTTCTTCTATATTCTTTGTAACATTGACATAGTCGATGGCATTCTCCATGTTACGGCTATTCTCGTTGGTTGTTGGATGCAGTTTCGCAAACTTCACAAGGTCGGCAGTCTCGAGAATCTCTTTCAGCTCGGCCATATTCTCCTTGTTATCAATGCCACGCAGACAATCAAGAATTTCGCTTGTGGTCATTTCGGTAGCGTTGAAACCGAAACGTGATGACATATACTCACGCAGAGCATCGGTGAGACGTGTATAATACTCTTTGACGTTTTCGTCATCTTTCCATGTGTCGTCATTTTTTATACACTCTATCTTGTTGAGTGCAACAATATGTGACGGTTCTTTGGGTTTGATCTTAACAATGCGTATAATAGGTTTATTCTTCACAAACCGCACTACCACCCATGCCAATGCCAATGCCAGGAAAAGAAGTATTATTCCAAGATGAACCGAGTCGCGATACTCTTCCCATGTCAGTTCCACATCCCATACATCCTTTGGTCCACAGATATTCTGCAGGTTAGCAGTATCTATTGGCATTGTATATACAGCCAAGGCAAGAGGGTTCGAGAGATACTCGCTACTATCGACCATCACCTTAAAAGGTGGAATGGAATAGAGAGTGCTGTCGAACGATGTAATAAGATATTCATCGGTATAAAGATTGCGACGATTGTTGTTAAGACTCTTTATATCGCGCTTCGTCTCAAGAATCTCTATTCCGGACATAAGTTCCTTATCGAGATCAGGCATTTTCACCTTATAGCCCGTATCTACACTCAGTTCAAGCCTTATTCTTGTTTGCTCACCAATCATCATCTGAAAGGTGTCTATCTCGGCATTAAGCACAACATTCTGCGATGTAGCTGTACCCAAGCATAGAATCAACAATGAAACAATGGTATATATTCTCTTTTTCATTATAGGTCAAGAATAGTGTTTATCAACTGCGCTTTGCAAACAGGTTCAACAAAGCTTTAACGTAATCCTGTTCGGTGCTTATCGATACAGAATCGACGCGGCTCTTGTTGAATATTTCGTTAAGCCTTGCAACCTGAGCCTTCCACCACTCTCTTTGGTGAGCCTGTACCTTAGGCGATGATGTATCGACATATATCTCCTCTCCTGTTTCGGCATCCCTAAACCTAACCAGGCCAATCTTTGGCATGCTCGCCAGACGACGGTCATACACCTGTATGGCAACAAGATCGTGTTTTCGGTTGGCTATGGTCATAGCGTTGCGGTAGTCGCTGCCATCAATGAAATCGCTTATCATGAATGCTGTACAGCGTTTCTTTATAGCATTTGTAAGAAACTCAAGTGGCACCTTGATATCGGTCTTTTGGCTCTGTGGCTCAAAGTTTATAAGTTCACGTATTATATAAAGGATATGCTTGCGACCCTTCTGTGGCGGAATGAACTTCTCAATTTTATCGGTAAAGAATATAACACCAATCTTGTCATTGTTCTGTATTGCAGCAAAAGCCAATGTTGCGGCAATCTCAGTAACCATGTCGCGTTTGGTTTGGTTTACAGTACCGAAATCGAGGCTGCTCGACAAATCAACAAGAAGCATCACCGTCAATTCGCGTTCTTCCTCAAACACCTTTATATAAGGTTTGTTAAAGCGAGCTGTCACGTTCCAATCAATATCGCGCACATCGTCGCCATACTGATACTCACGCACTTCGCTAAAGGACATACCGCGTCCTTTAAAAGCCGAATGGTACTGTCCGGCAAAAATATTATGCGACAGTCCACGCGTCTTTATTTCAATCTTGCGAACTTTTTTAATTAGCTCACTCGTTTCCATATTCAATTATCAAGGTACTTCTACTCTATTCAGAATAAGGCTTACAATCTCGTCAGAGGTCATATTGCTTGCCTCGGCCTCATAGCTCAAACCAATGCGGTGACGCATCACGTCATGTGCTACGGCACGAACATCTTCGGGAACGACATATCCTCTACGCTTGATAAAAGCATAAGCGCGTGCAGCAAGTGCAAGGTTTATAGATGCACGTGGAGAAGCTCCGAACGATATCATCTCTTTAAGTTCCTTCAAGCCATATTTGTCGGGGTAACGTGTTGCAAAAACAATATCTGCGATGTACTGCTCAATTTTCTCATCAAGATATACCTGACGAACCACCTTACGTGCCTCAACAATCTCCTCGGGTTTGAGGATAGGCTTAACAGTAATTTTCTCGCCTGTGATATTCTGACGTATAATCTTTTTCTCTTCCGATAGTTCTGGGTAACCAATAACCACCTTGAGCATAAAACGGTCAACCTGTGCCTCGGGCAACGGATATGTACCCTCCTGCTCAATAGGGTTCTGTGTAGCAAGCACAAGGAATGGCTGTGGCAATGCAAATGTCTCCTTGCCAATTGTTACCTGACGCTCCTGCATGGCCTCGAGCAACGCACTCTGAACCTTTGCCGGTGCACGGTTAATCTCATCGGCGAGAACAAAATTCGCAAACACAGGTCCTTTGTTCACCTTGAACTCCTCGCTCTTCTGGCTATATACCATTGTACCTACAACGTCGGCAGGCAAAAGGTCGGGAGTGAACTGTATGCGGCTGAAGTCGGCATCAATCAGTTCCGACAATGTCTTGATTGCCAATGTCTTTGCCAAACCGGGAAGACCTTCCAACAAAATATGTCCGTCAGCCAAAAGTCCAATAAGCAGCGACTCAACCAAATGTTTCTGACCAACAATAACCTGGTCCATTCCGGCCTGCAGATTGGTTACAAAACCGCTCTGCTTTTCAATCATCTCATTCAACTCACGAATGTCAATTGTAGCACTCATAATTATATATTTGTTTTTTACATTTATTTTTACACGAAATTACAGCTTTTGAAAAACACAAAGTGTTAATTTCTATAAAATAGGTTTAAGTAACATTAACCTTAAACATACTTTAACACAAGAGCGTTAATTTCTTGGTTTTAACTTTGGTATAAGAATTTTCATACCCTTTCTCAAGTCATCGGGACGCGCCAATGAATTATATTTCACGATGTATGGCCACAGCTTTTTGTCGCCATAATGTTTTAAGGCAATTCTTGTCAAAGTTTCGTGCGACACTACTACATGTTCAGTCCATAGATCAAACATTTCGTACAGTGTAGTATCGGCTACAGTAATGCTCTTCAGGTCAAGCAAAGCAAGCTCTTTTGTTATAACAAATCTGTACTCTTCGGGTTCAGATGGCTTGGAAATAATTGTATCGATACCTGTCTCATTCTCTACAAGTTTCTTATCCTGTGGTGTTGCGCCCGATGTTGCATCAACTGTCGCACCTGTAACAGCATCAGTAGTCGGTTTTTTTATAACAGTTGCAGTGTTATTGGATGCCACAGTTTCTATTGTTTGGGTGTTACAAACAACCTTTGCTGGAGTTATATACAATGTATAGAATAGAGCAACAACGGCAATTACAGCAACCAACGACAGTATAGCGTACAACCATTTATTGTTTCGTTTGTTCTTTTTGGGGGAAACAACGAACGATTTTTTCTCTTTCTTTGGCACATGTACCATCACTGGTTCGGGACGCTTGGGTTGCTCAACGACAGCTGCAACAGTTTGTTCAACAGGTACATCAACCTTAGCTATAGGCTCTTCTGCTATAGGTTCAGACTCTTCAGCTACTGCAATGTTGTTAGATTTGGGCTGAACATCATCGTCAACACAACTCTCTTCTGCAACAATTTCGTTATTGTCAGGTTCAGCATCATCGCTGTATGTCTCATCAACCTCCACAGGCTCAAACATGGCAAAAGGTTGGTTTACACTATCTTTTAATGTGTCTGCAGGTATAAATACGAGTTTCTTATGTCCTTGTATCTCAAATTTTTCGCCTGTGTTTACATTAACACTACTACGACTTGCCACATCGGTTAACTTGAATGTGCCAAGTCCGTTTATCTTCACATTACCATCCAGCTCAAGGCCTTCGATGATAATGTCGAAAATTGATTTAGTAAGCATTTCTGCCTTTGCTTGTGATATGCCTGCAGCTTTTGCCAGCAAAACACTTAAATCGGAATGGTTAAGTTTTGCATCCATACCTTATTCCCTTTCGTTGAATTTTTCTTTCAGTTTGTTGCTTGGACGAAACGATGGTACCACTTTGGGTGGTACAAGAAATCGCTGTCCGGTCTTTGGATTTACCGATAACCTCTCTTTGCGCATCTTGACTTCAAGAACACCGAAGCCCGAGATATTCAACTGGTCGTTCTCTTTTAGACGGTCGGTCATTACATTTACCAACGCATCTACATTTGCAGTAGCTTCAGCAATGGTGATATTGCATCGCTTTGCCAATTTTGCAATAAATTCCTTGTTATTCATATCGTTATATTTTGCAAGAGATTGGTTATTTCATTGTTCCAAAGTTCCCATAAGGTCGAATTCTGTCGCATCGGTTATACGCACATTATAGAACGAGCCTATCTGTAATTCGCCCTCGGCAACATTTACAAGTACCTCGGTATCTACATCGGGTGAGTCGAACTCGGTACGTCCTATATAGTAATCACCTTCTACCCTATCGATAATTGTCTTGTACACATTACCTATCTTTGCTTCGTTGAGCTTTGTAGATATGCGTTGCTGCATCTCCATCAAGCGGTCGAGACGCTCTTGTTTTTTCTTCTTCGACACATTGTCTCGATAGTTCTCACCGGCATATGTACCCTCTTCCTCGCTGTATGCAAATGCACCAAGACGATCGAACTTCGCCCATTTGATAAAATCCATAAGTTCTTCGAAGTCTTTTTCGGTCTCGCCCGGAAAACCAACCATCATTGTTGTTCTAAGACATATACCGGGTACCTCGTTGCGCATTCGCTCCACAAGCGCGTATGTATCCTCCTTTGTAACATTGCGTAACATCTTTTTTAGCATCTTTGTGCTTACATGCTGCAATGCGATATCAAGGTACTTACATACATTCTTTCTCTCACGCATCACACGCAAAAGATCGTAAGGGAAGTTCGATGGATAGGCATAGTGCAAACGTATCCACTCAACGCCCTCGATATCGGAGATTCTTTCAACAAGTTCTGCTATGGTTTGTTTCTTGTACAAATCCACGCCATAGAATGTAAGTTCCTGTGCTATAATCTGAAACTCCTTGACTCCTTTTGATACAAGATAACGCACCTCATCAAGAATCTCCTCCATAGGGCGGGATTTGTGCGGGCCTGTTATAATAGGTATAGCACAATATGCACAACGACGGTTACATCCTTCGGAAATCTTGAGATATGCATAATGCCCTGGGGTTGTAAGCACTCGTTCCTGTGCTATTTTATCGTTGTACTCTTTTTTTAGGTCACTTATTAGTTCGGTCCAATTGAATTTGCCATAGAACTTATCAACTTGTGATATCTCCTCACGCAACTCGGTTAGATAACGCTCTGAGAGACAACCCATAACATATAACTTCTCAAGATCACCCTCTTCCTTGCGCTGGCAGAACTCGAGAATCATATTTATAGACTCTTCTTTTGCGTCACCAATAAATCCGCAAGTGTTTATGACAGCAATGGCACCACAAGGTTCTTCGCTGTCGTGTGTAACTTCATAGCCACAATCCTGCAACTGACGCATAAGACGCTCCGAATCTACAAGATTCTTTGAGCAACCCATCGTTATGACATCTACACGATTTTTTTTCATTGTTTATCCGAATAGTGAATCAACAAACTCCTCACGGTTGAATATTTGCAGATGGTCGATACCCTCGCCCAAACCTATATATTTAACAGGAATCTTAAACTGGTCGCTGAAACCTATTACAACACCACCTTTTGCAGTGCCATCGAGTTTTGTAATTGCGAGCGATGTTACTTCCGTAGCCTTGGTGAACTGCTTAGCCTGCTCAAAGGCATTCTGCCCTGTAGAGCCGTCAAGCACCAACAATACATCATCGGGAGCACCTGGTACAACCTTTTTCATCACGTTCTTTATCTTTGTAAGCTCATTCATCAAGCCTACCTTGTTATGCAAACGGCCGGCTGTATCAATAATAACCACATCGGCATCATTTGCAACTGCCGAAGAAAGAGTATCGAAGGCCACAGATGCAGGATCGGAACCCATACCCTGTTTGATGACAGGAACATCGGCACGACGACCCCACTCTACAAGCTGCTCAACAGCTGCCGCACGGAATGTGTCGGCAGCTCCAAGGTACACCTTTTTACCAGCCTTCTTGAACTGATGTGCGAGCTTACCTATAGTTGTTGTCTTACCAACGCCGTTCACACCCACAACCATAATAACGTATGGCTTGCCCGCACCGGCAGGAATATCGAACGAGTCGCCATCGGCTGTATTGTTCTCCATAAGAAGCTGAGCAATCTCATCCTTTAACAACTTGTTAAGCTCACCGGTATTCATAAATTTGTCGCGTGCAGCACGTTTCTGAACGCGGTCGATAATCTTCAATGTTGTCTCTACACCAACATCCGATGTAACAAGTACCTCTTCGAGGTTATCAAGCACCTCGTCATCGATTTCGCTCTTGCCTGCAATGGCGCGGGCAATCTTTCCAAAAACGCTTTCTTTGGTCTTTGACAATCCCTGGTCAAGAACCTCTTTTTTCTCTCTACTGAAAAAACTGAATATTCCCATATTCTTTACTATTATATTCTATATGGCAACCATTATGCCATGACAATTTTTTTAATCAAGTTTCAAAACTGCAAGGAAGGCTTTCTGTGGCACTTCTACATTACCAATCTGTTTCATACGTTTCTTACCTTTCTTCTGCTTCTCGAGCAACTTACGCTTACGCGAGACGTCACCACCGTAACATTTGGCTGTTACATCCTTACGCACCTGCTTGATTGTCTCACGAGCGATAATCTTTGTACCTATGGCTGCCTGAAGAGCAATATCGAACTGCTGACGGGGAATAAGATCGCGAAGTTTCTCGCACATCTGACGACCAAGGCCATACGCATTGTCAACGTGTGTAAGGGTTGACAGTGCATCGACAGGCTCACCGTTCAACAGGATATCAAGCTTGATGAGTTTTGATGTTCTGAAACCAGCCGGGTGATAGTCGAACGATGCATATCCCTTTGATATGCTCTTCAACTTGTCGTAGAAGTCTATCACAATTTCACCAAGTGGCAATAAGAAACGTATATCAACGCGGTTTCCGGTGATAAACTCCTGTTTCAACAACTCTCCGCGTTTTGAAAGACACAACGTCATGATTGGACCTATATACTCGGCACGTGTGATAATGCTCGCGTTGATATATGGTTCTTCAATATGATCAATAAGTGTCTGGTCGGGCATTCCGCCAGGGTTATGCACCTCCTTTGAACCGCCTTGCTTGTCATACACCATATACGAAACGTTTGGTACTGTGGTGATGACACTCATATCAAATTCGCGGTCGAGACGCTCCTGAACAATCTCCATATGCAACAAACCAAGGAATCCGCAACGGAAACCAAAGCCCAATGCCGCCGACGACTCTGGCGAGAATGTTAATGAAGCATCGTTAAGCTGTAGTTTCTCAAGCGATGCACGCAAATCTTCATAATCCTCGGCATCAATGGGATATACACCGGCAAAGACCATAGGCTTAACCTCTTCGAAACCCGAAATAGCCGCCGAACATGGACGGGCAATATGTGTAATGGTATCACCAACCTTTACCTCCTTCGAAGTCTTGATACCCGAAATAATATAACCAACATCGCCGGTACGTAGCTCCTGACGTGGCGACAAGTCCATCTTTAACACACCTATCTCATCGGCATCGTATTCCTTACCTGTATTGAAGAATTTTACTTTATCGCCTTTACGCAAGACACCATTTGTAATCTTGAAATAAGCAATGATACCGCGAAATGAATTAAATACAGAGTCAAAGATAAGGGCCTGTAATGGAGCTTCCTCATCACCTACCGGAGCAGGAATACGTTCTACAACAGCCTTTAGGATCTCTTCGACACCCATACCTGTTTTTCCGGAAGCCTCAATGATGTCATCGCGATCGCAGCCAATGAGATCGACAATCTCGTCCTTAACCTCTTCGGGCATAGCGTTTATCATATCGCACTTATTGATTACAGGAATAATTTCGAGTCCCTGGTCAACAGCCATATAGAGGTTAGAGATTGTCTGTGCCTGAACACCCTGTGTAGCATCAACTACGAGCAATGCACCTTCGCAGGCAGCGATAGAACGTGAGACCTCGTACGAGAAGTCAACGTGTCCCGGAGTGTCGATAAGGTTAAGAATATACTTTTCGCCATTATAGATATACTCCATCTGTATGGCATGGCTCTTGATGGTTATACCACGTTCCTTTTCAAGATCCATATTATCAAGCATCTGACCCTCGGTGATATTTATAGTCTTTGTTGTTTCCAACAGACGATCGGCCAAAGTTGATTTACCATGGTCGATGTGAGCTATAATACAGAAATTTCTAATTTTATCCATATATGTTTTTACATTTTTGTCATTCAGCAAGTACAAAATTCCGTAACTTGTAATAAAATGCGAAGTTACGAATTTTTTCGCGAATTACACACTTGTTAATACAACAATAATCAATGATTTTCAAGCAAAAACAGCTTTTTTACACATTATATATAGAAAAAGAAGAAAAAATGACCTTTGGAACAAGTATTGCTTAATAAAATACTACACCTTTAACCTGATTTAAAAAGCACTATTATCCTTATTATTTCAAAGAAAAGGTTATACGGCTCAACAAGTGAGAACAAAAAAAGACAACCAATGGTTGTCTTTTTAGAGCGGAATTTCCTGAGTAAGCGAGAGCATTGGAAATCTCGTTTACAATGCCGAGCGAGAAGGAAATCGTAAAACAATTTCCTGAGTAAGCGAAAGCATTGGAAATCTCGTTTACAATGCCGAGCGAGAAGGAAATCGTAAAACAACAACGAGGCCCGAACTAGCGACCCTAGCATTAACAAGAAGTTGTAAATGCTATCATCCTTATTCTTTTTGGGGCAAGGTTATGCTCTACCAAATGAGCTATTTCCGCGTTTACTACGTAAACTTGGCATTTTCTGCTGCACTCGTTGCGTGAAAATAATTTTTCCCACTCGCTGGCAACGAAAATTCCGCATTCAACTTTTCAAACTTGGCATCTTCTGCTGCGCTCGTTGTGCGAAAATAAATTTTCTCACTCGCTGGCAACGAAAATTCCGCATTCAATCTTTCAAACTTGGCATCTTCTGCTGCGCTCGTTGTATGAAAATAAAAAAGACAACCATTTGGTTGTCTTTCTAGAGCGGAATTTCCTGAGTAAGCGAGAGCATTGGAAATCTCGTTTACAATGCCGAGCGAGAAGGAAATCGTAAAACAACAACGAGGCTCGAACTCGCGACCCTAACATTAACAACAAGTTGTAAATGCTATCATCCTTATTCTTTTTGGGGCAAAGTTATGCTCTACCAACCGAGCTATTTCCGCATTTGCTTCGCAAATACGAGATTTTCTGCTGCGCCAGTTGTATGAAAATAAAAAAGACAACCAAATGGTTGTCTTTCTAGAGCGGAAAACGAGGCTCGAACTCGCGACCCTAACCTTGGCAAGGTTATGCTCTACCAACTGAGCTATTTCCGCATTTGCTTCGCAAATACAAGATTTTCTGCTGCGCTCGTTGCGTGAAAATAAATTTTCCCACTCGCTGGCAACGAAAATTCCGCGTTTGCATTAATTTAAATTTTAGTTTTAGTGAAGAAGATGAGACTCGAACTCACACGACCCAACGGCCACTACCCCCTCAAAGTAGCGCGTCTACCAATTCCGCCACTTCTCCATTATTTTTTACAAAACATTCTTACGTGCCCAGAACAGGACTCGAACCTGCACGTCTCTCAACACTCGCACCTGAAACGAGCGCGTCTACCATTCCGCCACCTGGGCTTGCATATCCGAGAGCGGAAAACGAGGCTCGAACTCGCGACCCTAACCTTGGCAAGGTTATGCTCTACCAACTGAGCTATTTCCGCGTTTACTTCGTAAACTTGGCATTTTCTGCTGCACTCGTTGCGTGAAAATAAATTTTCCCACTCGTTGGCAACGAAAATTCCGCATTCAATCTTTCAAACTTGGCATCTTCTGCTGCGCTCGTTGCGTGAAAATATCTTTTCTCACTCGTTGGCAACGAAAATCCCGCATTCAACCTGTTCGTAAACTTAGCATTTACAAATCCTGCATTACAACGTAATTGTGCTTTGCAACTAAAATCATTATTTCAAAGAGAGCGGAAAACGAGGCTCGAACTCGCGACCCTAACCTTGGCAAGGTTATGCTCTACCAACTGAGCTATTTCCGCATTTACTTCGTAAATTTGGCATTTTCTGCTGCGCTCGTTACGTGAAAACAGCTTTTCCCACTCGCTGGCAACGAAAATTCCGCATTCAACTTTTCAAACTTGGCATTTCTGCTGCGCTCATTGCGTGAAAATACCTTTTCCCACTCGCTGGCAACAAGAATACTGCGTTTTGCTTAACGGGTGCAAAGGTAGTTCAAAAATCTTAATCTGCAAATAAAATCCACAAAAAATTACGTTAAAAACAAAGATTTTTTATTTCATCAACACTCATGCAGCAAAAATAGCAGTAATTACCAGCATTGATAAGCAAAAAACACTTAACTTTACAATCGTAAGAAAAAAAATATGCAACACCCTACAATCAACATACGCCCGGCCCAAAAAAGCGACGCTCCTATTATAGCCCAAGTTGTAGCTATAGCCATTGGAGACGAGAACGCCCTTAAAAATTATTGCGGCGAGAACTACATCTCACTCTTCACAAAGATTGCAGAGGACGAACACTCACAATACAGTTTTCTCAACACTCTCATTGCAGAGATTGACGGTACCGCTGTTGGCGCAGTCATAGGATACGACGGTGCAAAGCTACATGAACTCAGGAACACAACCTACTCAATAATACATTCCCACTTAGGACGCACGCCGTCTATCCCTGACGAAACAGAAAGCGGAGAATTCTATCTCGACTCATTAGCCGTCTTACCAGAACATCGCGGCATAGGAATTGGACGCAAGCTCGTCAACGCGCTATGCGACAGAGCTTTCTCGGCAGGACATAAGCGTGTTGGACTTATCGTAGATTACAACAATCCAAACGCAGAAGCACTATACACATCGTTAGGGTTTAGCCGCGTTGGAACAAAGACTTTTTTAGGACACAAGATGTGGCATCTACAGGCAATAAAATAAACCTCAAAAGTTCTTATCCAACTTTCAAGGTTTTATTTAAATGCTTGTAGTTTGTTTTTAATCGAGCGTACGGAGTATCTCTTCTATCACATGAGGAAAATGCTCATATTCGAGCGCATGCACCTTCGTTGCTACATCCTCATAAGTATCGGTTGGCAACACAGGACATTTTGCCTGAAAGAATGTTGTACCCTTATCGTAGTGCTCATCAATAAGATGTATTGTAATACCACTTTCAGTATCGCCACAAGCAACAACTGCTTTATGTACATTATCGCCATACATACCCTTGCCACCATGCTTTGGTAACAATGCAGGATGTATATTAACAATTCTACCAGGATAGGCCTGTATAAGTTTTTGCGGAACGAGCAACAGAAAACCGGCAAGAACAACGA
Source organism: Bacteroidaceae bacterium (assembly GCA_045644465.1). Taxonomy (GTDB): domain Bacteria; phylum Bacteroidota; class Bacteroidia; order Bacteroidales; family Bacteroidaceae; genus HGM04593. Next base: position 46,551 of record JAZRGV010000023.1, on the reverse strand, counting down.
AATCAATATCACGCTCTTGCAGCATAGCAATAACACTATCAGCAGCTTTAAACTCATCTTTCGTAACAACTGCCGACTCTATACCCAAACGTTTGGCACGCTCAAGAACAAATGCATTAGGGTTATTTGCTATGACAAACGAAACCTCGGCATAGCTTGAACCATTAAAGTAGTTGGCTATATTCTCAGCATTAGAGCCACTACCCGACGCTAAAATTGCAATTTTTTTCACGGTAATATATTTTAAATTATTTATGCAATGGGAACAAGACGGCGCAACACATTCTCGCCATATGTCTTTGAAATAGGAATCTCTTTAACACCGGCCACACAAAGTTCAAGAAAGAGATTCTCTTTCTCGCGACGCATAACCTTTACAAGGTCCAGATTTACCATATACGAACGATGGCAACGCACTATATTGGTATCGGCAAGCTGATCACTTATCTCTTTCATTGTTATACGCATAAGTTGCTTTTTGAGCATATCATTTTTATGATACCATATACATATATAATTATCGGCCGACTCAATATAAAGCAAATTCTCCTTTGCTACAGAAAGCTGAAGCACACCGCGCGAATCACGTATCGATACAAGATTATTAGATTTAAAACCTATATTCTCGCTCATAAGCGCCTTCAATTTTGCCGAACGCTCACTATATGAGAAATAGAATACACAAATAAAATAAGGAATACCTATGATAAACGTAGTATTCTGCATGGCATTGATAAAGACATTCAAAGGATCGTGCGCTGCAAAATTAAGGTTCTGACCAACAATAAGAGCAATCAGTGTAAAAGAACCAGAAAGTAGCACAAGCTCAAGAAAAACCCACAGAATATAACCAAGATAGGTAATCTTATGATCGGGGCGACGCGACACTTTGTACATAACAATACGACTGCCGGCAACAACAAGCATACCAATGGTAACAAGAAGTGTTGACCACACAAAATACATGGTATCTGTGATATCACCAACACCAATCCATTTATCAGAACCAAAAGGCTTGTATATATTAATAAAGATAATCGCAAATACCGAAACAAAGAGAACCATTATTATTTGATTTCTCTTTTCGAGCATATACGACGGCACTTTTTTAAAAAGCGATGAAGTGTTTTCAACCATAATTCATATACAGGCGCAGCAGAGAGCATTACCTTTTTTTTCATTTCAGCCACTAAGATACAACAAAGAATTGAAAGAATAACGAAAGAATACTAAAATTGATACATATCATCAATCTCGTTATCCTTACATATTACAACTGATGCCAAGTAACGACTAACAGCACTCACCGACGAGAGATTTAAATAACCTGATTCAATTTTACCATTACAAATCTCAAGTGGAAAGTTTTCTTTGTCTGCAACATGAGCCGCATACGCTTCGTCCTCATTTTTAAAGAACCTCACACGATATTCACCTTTACTGCCAACAGCTACATATCTATCAAAAAATATTCGTGCCAACATACCCATATTCATGCGTAAATTCAGTTCAATACAAGGATTTAGGCGCATAACGCCATCGCTCTCATATATCATCATATCAACACCGAAATAGCCCACATATCCACATCCGCACAACAGAGAAGCCATAACACCCGGCAACACCTTTTTTACTTTCAACAGTTCATCAAGCGGAATATATTTCGATAAAAAGAGTTCAATATCATCATCCGAAGCAAGAATATTTCCCGAGTAAGAACCTTTACATGTCTTGAATAACGAATATCCAGCAAAAGAAACAGCATTGCCATCGACAAAAAACTCCATAGCAAATTCCACCTTGCCATTATAAAACTCTTCGCACATTACACCGCCTTGACGCTTTATCACACCTTTGTAAAAATGTTCCAGAGGCGTTTCCACTCTGCCAATTCCCCAAGCAACACCTTTACCACTACCCGACCAGGGAGCCTTTACAACGCAACGACAACGACTATTTACAAAAGATGCCACATCATCGGGGGATGTACAATACAAAGGCAAAGGAGGCGTATCGACACCCATTTCCTTCAAAGCAGAAAGTATCTGTATAGATATCTTGCGATTCGACAACCCTCTTATAGCCGCAATAGAAGTTTCATTTGGTAGTATAGAATCGAAACCCATTACGCGCAAACGACGTTTTATCTGCGCACTCCACCCCCATGGCACACACGAGGTAACAGAACTTTGCATCTCGTTGCTATATGGCGAGGCCACAGCAAAAAGCGAAGATACCCATTTGCGATATTCGCAATGCCCTTCATCGGGCAGCACCACACAATCTTGCTTGTCGGCAAACCACAACGGCAACGACGCAAGGTCATATGCTATTTGCGCGGCAGCCGGTGTCGGACAGTAATTCGCGCCACCATCGGCAAGAGCAAGATCATTCTCGGGATTAAAAATATAGAGTTTCATCTATTGAAATATTACATCTGCCGTTCCTATTATTATACATATTATATATGTACTGCAAACTTAATGAAAATATGCCATACCCACTAAATAACAACTCAAAATCATTACTATACAGCTTTCAAAAACAACAAAAAGACAAAAAAGCCGATATTTCGTAAAAAAAAACACGAATATCCTTTGCGAATTCACAAAAAAGATATACCTTTGCATCGCATTTGAAAAACACAACAAGTGTATATGGTGGCTGTAGTTCAGCTGGTTAGAGCGTCAGATTGTGGTTCTGAATGTCGTCGGTTCGAATCCGATCAGCCACCCACAAGGAAGAAACAGAAATGTCTCTTCCTTTTTTTTGTTACGCAGCACATATACAAAACAAAAGGGAGAGCATAATAACAATGCTCTCCCTTTTTTGTTTTTATAGTCTATTTATTACTCTGCCTTTGTTGCACGACGGATACCACGACGCTTTGGAGCTGGTGCCTCAGCCGCCTTCTCCTGTTGTACACCTGCCAATTCCGGGTCAATCATGATACGTCCGCAGTTCTCACAAACAATGATTTTCTTTCTCATACGGATATCCATCTGACGCTGTGGTGGAATCTTACTGAAGCAACCGGCACAAGCATCACGATCAACGTAAACAATACCAAGACCATTACGCGAACTCTTACGTATTCTCTTGAACGAAGCCAATAGACGTGGCTCTATATTCAACTCAAGATCACGAGCCTGCTCACGAAGCTTCTCCTCCTCTGCCTTTGTCTCAGAAACAATATCATCGAGCTCCTCTCTCTTCATTTCAAGATCTTTTCTACGCTCTTCGAGTGTAACTGTTGCCTTCTCAAGCTCATCGTTCTTCTGCTGTTCCTGTCGTTTCGCGTCGTTGATTTTCTTCTCATCGTGCTCAATAACAAGACGGTTATACTCAATTTCTTTATTCAAGAGATCGAATTCGCGGTTGTTACGAACATTGTTCTGATCCTCGGTATATTTCTCGATGTTTCTCTTTGCCTGCTCCATCTCCTCTCGGAACGAAACCATATTCTCGCGTATATTCTTGATATCGTTATTGATATTCTCGAGACGTGTACCAAGACCTACAATCTCATCCTCAAGGTCCTTAACCTCAAGAGGAAGCTCACCACGAAGAATCTTTATTGAATCAATCTGTGAAAGAATTGTCTGAAGCTCATAAAGAGTCTTCAATTTCTCTTCTACTGTGTACTCTGCTGGATCTTTCTTTGCCATTTTGTTTATATTTAAAGTTAATATTATCGTTATAAATAATTTACCGGATTTGTATTTATTGATGTTTTTTTCACCTTCACTGCTGGATACGCCTCAAGAATCACATCCTTGAATATATCCATTGTAAACTGCTCACTCTCATAGTGGCCTATCACCGCAAGCACTATTCGACCATCATAGTTGAACAGGTCGTGATAACGTGCCTCACCGGTTATATACACCTGCGCCCCAGCTGATATAGCCGCATCGGCAAACGACACACCTGAGCCACCGCATAATGCCACACGTTTTACCTTTCCACCAATAAGCGACGTATGACGCACACAACCCACCGCAAATTTACCCTTTATTTCATTGAGAAAATCAACCTCGTCGCACTCCTGTGGCAGATCACCAATAACACCAAGCCCCACACTCTCCCAACTATTCTTCAAAGGATAAATATCGTATGCAGGTTCCTCATACGGATGTGCTTTAAGCAATGCCGCAACAACTTTATTCTTAAGATAAGCAGGCATAACAGTATCTATACGCACCTCGTTCTCATTATGCATCTCGCCCACTTCACCACAGAAAGGGTTACAACCATCACCTGCTTTAAATGTTCCGTAGCCATCAACATTATAACTACATGAGCTATAGTTTCCAATGTTTCCACAACCGGCTACAAAAAGAGCCTCACGCACAGCATCAGCCTGCACCACAGGCACATATACCGACAGTTTCAACAACGCATCGGCTTTAGGAGCAAGAATACGCACATTCTGCAAACCCAATTTTTCTGCAATGCGGTAGTTTACACCACCCCGCACGCTATCCATATTGGTATGCGACGCATATATGGCAATGCCGTTCGCCAAAGCCTTAAGCACACAGCGTTCAACACAGTTGCTACCAGTAATACGTTTTAGAGGAGAGAATATAAGCGGATGATGCGATACAATGAGATTGCACCCTGATGCCACGGCTTCATCAACAACTTTCTCCGTCACATCAAGACACAACAAAACCCCTGTAACTTCCGCTTCTGTTAATCCAATTTGCAAACCGGAATTATCAAATCCTTCTTGCAACGGCAGAGGCGCGAACATTTCAAGGGCAGACGCTATATCCTTTATCTTAATCAAAATTGATATAAGGTTATTTTCTTTTGCGAAGGTACAAATATTTTTTCATTCTGCAAAATTTTCACTTCACCTATATGAATCAATGCACATTCAACTACAAAAGTATATCTGTTACATAAGAAAAAAAAACGTAATACAGCTGATAGATTTAGGAGAGCAATAAGGAAAAGCCCTATCAGCATTAGCACTTCCCCTTTCAACGATTAGGAAATTAACATTGCAATGGGATTTTTCCAGCAATACCTTTGCTGTACAAATAAAAACAACATGTTTCACTTTTTAAAACTTACAACTATGAAAAAGATGATGATCATTGCAGTATTGGTAAGCATGATGTTTATCCCTGCACAGATGGAAGCAAAAAACAAGGTTAACAACAAAGCAAAGGTTGAGTACAGAAACAGTAAAAAGGATTATGGCAAAAAAGAATACAAAAAGTCCTACAACAACAAACAATTCAACAATAAAAAGAATTTCAAAAAGAAAAAAGTCTATAATTACAAAAAATCCAACAAGCCGGCAGTTATTGTAGTAAACAAACCAGCACCACGTCCTCGCCCGCTTCCGCCACCAGCTCCGATAAAAGTGATTTACCAAAGTCCCTCTAACGCAATAGCTCAAGCTATAAGTTTAGCAGCACTTGCAGCGATTATAGCCGATTAAAAAGAAGAAGGTAAAAGTTCAAACTTTTACCTTCTTTTATAAATAAGTTTCATTAGCCGTACAACCGTTTTAAGCCATAGCAACAAAAGCAGTGGTAATACAATTATCACCAAACGATTATATTCCCAAGCCTCGGCAAAGCGGAAGTATAGAGCCGAGAATATAGCACGCGTAATACCACACCCCCAACACTCTACTCCAAAAATATTTGTAAAGATACATATACTTTCGCCACTATATACACCCTTAGTAGGTATCATATAAAGTACAACAGGAAGTAACAGCAACAAAAACAACTTAATGCATTGTAATTTTCTTTCCTTCAGCATCGGTAAAACCACCTAGCAATATCAAAATAAAGTCTATCAAGGCCCATATACCACAACCACCGCATGTAAGCAACATTGCTACACCAGTTCCTGTTTTACCAACATAGAAACGATGCACACCAAGGCCACCCAAGAAGAAACATAGCAACAACACAATAAGCCATTCCTTGTTTTCACTTTTCTGTTGTAAATGCGATTCATTTACTGCGCAGCCACATTTTACACAAACGACAGCATTATCGTTTATCTCTGCGCCACAATTCTTACAAAACATAATACAGTATTTTAAGTTAATAATATGTTATTTCACTTTCATACTCGCCTTAACAAGATATATTATGAGTAAGGCGTATGCAAACAACGCTGCAACTTCGCTCAACGGATTGGCAAGCCATCTCTCATTTACAACATTTATGCCACCAAAACGCATTGCAGCACTTACTACACCCATAAGCGCACCACCGGCAATAAATCCAGAAGCGAGCAAGGTACACTTTTCTCCGCGTTGATTATTCACTTCATTATTCTTGCTGCGCGATGTAACATACCAGTTTATAGCACCGCCTACAAGTAAAGGCAAATTAAGTTCAAGCGGAATGAACATACCCAAAGCAAAAGGCAATGCCGGAACCTTCACGAATGTAAGTACCAAAGCAAGCAATGCACCGATAGCATACAACAACCAAGGAGCACCCACTCCATTCATCAGAGGATCTATCACTGCAGCCATGGCATTTGCTTGAGGAGCAGCAAGATCACCGCTTGTAAATCCGTAGGTCTTATTCAGTATCATTATCACCCCCGCCACGGTTGCAGCAGAAACGAGTGTTCCTAAGAATTTCCATGTCTGTTGCTTTGCCGGGGTACTTCCAAGCCAATAGCCAATCTTGAGGTCTGTAATAAAACCACCCGCCATAGAAAGAGCTGTACAAACCACACCACCCATAATAAGAGCTGCAACCATTCCCGATGAACCTTTAAGGCCTACAGCAACCATAACCACCGATGCAAGGATAAGTGTCATCAATGTCATTCCCGAAACAGGATTTGAGCCAACGATTGCAATGGCGTTTGCCGCAACAGTTGTAAAAAGGAAAGATATGACAGCTACAAGCAGCACCGCAACAATACTATGCAACCAATTGCCCTGCATCACATCGAAAACAAAGAAGGCAAGCACCATAAGCAGTGTAAATACAGAGCCGAAGATTACCACCTTCATTGACAAATCCTTTTCGGTACGCTTCACTGTAGAATCTTCTTTCTTGCCACCAAACTCACGCGAAGCAAGACCTACTGCACTCTTTATTATTCCCCAAGACTTAAAGATACCGATGATTCCCGCCATTGCAATACCACCGATACCGATACTCTTTGCATACTCCTTGAAGATAAGCTCGGGCGACATCTGACCGACAGCTTCTGTTATCGCGGGATTCCACATATTCAGCACCGTATCGCCAAACACCAGGCTCATACCCGGAATAATAAGCAACCACACTGCAAGTGAACCGGCACAGATGATTGCAGCATATTTCAAGCCAATGATACATCCCAAGCCAAGTACAGCAGCACCTGTATTTATTTTCAAAACAAGCTTTGCCTTATCGGCAACCATCTCACCCCAAGAGAAAAGGCGTGTGGTTACATTCTCGTTCCACCAACCGAATGTAGCAACAACAAAGTCATATATACCACCGACTATTGCCGCAACGAGAAGCGGTTTTGCCTGACTGCCACCCTTTTCGCCCGACACAAGAACCTGAGTACTTGCAGTTGCTTCAGGGAACGGATACTCGCCATGTTTCTCTTTTACAAAATATTTACGGAAAGGAATCAAGAACAGAATTCCGAGAATACCACCAAGTAACGAACTTATAAACATCTGCAGAAAATTCACCGTCATCTCGGGATATTTGCTCTGCAGAATATACAAAGCAGGCAAGGTAAATATTGCACCGGCTACAATAACGCCAGAGCAGGCACCAATGGACTGTATAATAACATTCTCGCCAAGAGCATTCTTGCGTTTTGCCAATGTTGACATACCCACAGCAATAATTGCAATTGGTATTGCAGCCTCAAAAACCTGCCCAACCTTCAGACCAAGATATGCTGCAGCCGCCGAAAACAATACCGCCATGGCTATACCCCACGACACAGACCAGAAGTTAACCTCGGGATACACTTTGTCGGGTGACATCAAAGGAGTGTACTCCTCACCTGGGTTCAACGGACGGAATGCATTTTCGGGAAGCCCTGAATTATTTTTCTCTTCTTGTTTCATATTATATGTTTTATAAATTTTACATTTGGCAAATTTACTAAAACAAAGAATATACCCAAACTTTTGGCGTTGCAAATTTAACAGAGTATTTATTTGTTCAATTGCGTGTTTTGAAATAAATTCGCAAATATTTCAAAAAAAACAAGATGCCTAATAACTATTTCAAATTCAAACAATTTACGATTGTACAAGACGGATGCGCCATGAAGGTGGGAACAGACGGATGCCTGCTCGGCGGATGGTTCGACTGCTCAAACAGCAACAACATCCTTGACATAGGCTGTGGCAGTGGACTTATATCTATTATGGCAGCACAGAGAAGCAACGCACATATAACAGGAATTGAAATAGACAATGCAGCAGCCATTCAAGCGACAGAAAATGTAAAGAATTCTCCATGGAGCGAACGCATAGATATCATCAACTGTGACTTCTTGGAATATCACACCGAAAAGAGATTCGACACCATAGTGTGCAATCCGCCCTATTTTGTAAACAGCCTAAAATGCGACAAGTCATCACGTACCCTTGCACGACATAGCGACAGCCTCAACAGTAGCAAGTTCTTTGCAAAATGTGCAGAAATATCAACCCCTGCCCTTGCGGTTTCCATAATCATCCCATGTGACATTATAGAGGAGTGGCTGTCGGCAGCAAAAGAAAATAATTTTTACGCAAGTCGTATCACTTACATAAAAACCACGCCTAAGAAAGAGCCCAAAAGAGTGCTGATTGAGTTCGTACACAACCATATAAACAACGCCATTGAAAGCACACTCATATTTGAAAACGAACGCGGAGAATACAGCGAAGAGGCAAAAAATATACTGCGCGATTTTTATCTAAAGATTGACTAAAAACTCCTTTTGCCCCAAATATTGTATTTCTTCATCAAGGGCCTTGTAACACAAATACTGAACAGCGCAGCCAAAATCACTCCCAAGGAATTGAACACAAAATCGGCAAGTTCACCACCGCGATAATTAGTCAGGTATGACTGCCCGAACTCTATAGCACCGCTAAAAATCAAAGGAGCAAAAAATATCCACAACACTATCTTCTTCACATTAACTTTGGAATGAGTCAAGAAATACTCGAACCAAAGCACAGAGCAGAAACCGCCATACATCACAAGATGCACCATTTTGTCAAGATATTTTATCGTATTAAAGGATACTTGTGGCGGTTTAAAAAACGACAGATACACAATCACCGCAAGAACAACGAGCGAAAGTGGATATTTCAGCAAAACTTTATGTAGGATTTTAATCATAACAGAATTTTCATTTATAAAACCCTTCTTATCCAAAAAGGTTCAAGCAGTTTTTTATTTAAACTTCGGCAACTGTAACGGCGACACAGGCAATGCTCCTGTTACAGCATCGAGAAATTGCTTATAAAACGGCAATGGGTCGCATGTACCATCCCAACCTGGAGCGGCAAGCACTTTCAAACCATCGGGAACAACCTCTATTTTAAGCACAGCATCCATTATTGCCGGTTCACCATCATAATGTACCGGCCCGGCGCTCTTTCGCATAATAGTGATTTTACGCGCCGCCAATGTTGTCATGTGACTATTTTTGTCGAGCTGATTTGAAAATAGTTGCCCCACTATCAGCGGCACCTCAACCGGTGTAAAAGGCTCAAGGATAGAAACACTCAGCAAACCGTCGCGCATAGATGCAAAAGGCGTTATAAAAGCATTGTTACCATACTGTGACGCATTGCCACAGGCAATAAGGAAAGCCTTGTATCTTTTTTTTACCGAGTCGGCAATCACCTCGTAAACTTCAGGCTCATAGTCAACCCAATCGGCAAGAGTCTTCTGCACATAACTTACCATGCCACGGTACGTACTATTCGCAAAGTCGGCGCTTACAAGAGCATCAAAGCCTACTCCACAAGCACAGAAAAACGGGTTCTCATTCAGTTTTCCATAATCAACAGTTACATAGCCAGCCTTATTGATAAATTCTATAGCCTTGACAACATCAACAGGAATGCCTATGTGTCTTGCAAAGCCGTTACCCGACCCACAAGGAATAACACCAAGAGCTGTAGTTGTATGAACAAGAGCGCGAGCAACCTCATTTACCGTTCCGTCACCGCCAACCGCCACAACAACATCAAAACCTTTATTTACAGCAGATGTCGCTATTTCGGTAGCATGTCCTGCATAGGATGTGTATTCAAAAAACAACTCATACCTATTGTGGTCGATATATTTTTCAACCACCGACGAAACATTTCTTTTGCTTTGAATACCCGACTTCGGATTTATTACGAACAATATTTTCTCTTTGTCAGCCACTAATTCCTGATTTTGAAAATCATTTGCAAAATTAGCCATATTTGATGAAATCAAAAAATCAAACCAATCTAAAAAAACTTAACGACATAGGTCTATAGAGAATTAAACTTAAAAAAACATAATTATTTAAATAATAAATATATTTATAGTTAGAAATGTTTCAGCAAATCGGCAAAATAAGTATCTTTGCATTTTTGCAACAAAAAAAATGAAATCATAAATTATAAATGGACAACAATAACAACGAGAACGAAATATTTATGGATGACGATAATTTCAACGAAAACGGTTTTTCACTGATTGCCGATTTCCAGGAGAACAGTGAGCAAAATTTACGTCACATAGCCATCGAAGAGGAATTGCCAATATTGCCACTGCGCAATATGTTGCTTTTCCCAGGCACTGTACTTCCTGTCTCAGTGGGAAGAGAATCTTCTCTGCGACTTATAAGGGCCATGGAAAAGAAAAAGGGCTGTATGGGTGTTTTCTGCCAAAAAGACCCTAGCTTTGAAAAACCCAATTTGAACGAACTTCACAAAATTGGTACCGTAGCAAAGATTATACGCGTATTCGATATGCCCGACAAATCGACAACTGTAATACTTCAGGGCTATCAAAGAATAAAGTTGACGGACATTAAGCGCATGACTCCCTACCATGTGGGTACAGTAGAAGATGCAACCGACATAGACTACCCTATGGACGAAGAGTACAGAGGATTGATAAACAGTTGTAAGGTTGCAGCAAAAACTTTGTTCAAGCGTTACGACGCGCAGGCCGAAGCAGCATTCGCAATAAGCAACATAGAAGACAATGCTACATTGGTAAACTTCCTTTGTGCAAATATCAAGATTCCGCACGACGAAAAACTTGCATTGCTCAAGGATAGCTCTATCAAAGAGAGAGCATTCCATCTGATGACAATCCTTGACCGTGAGCTTCAACTGGAAGAGCTAAACGAGAAAATAAGAAAAAAGACACATCGCGACCTCGACCAGCAGCAGCGCGAATATTACCTGCAGCAGCAGATAAAGAACATACAGGAAGAGCTTGGCGGTAATGTACAGGACCAGGACGCAAAGGAGCTACGAGACAAGGCAGACACCAAGCTTTGGTCGCGCGAGACCGATGAGATTTTCAACCGTGAACTCGCAAAGTTGAGCCGCATAAACCCGCAGTCACCCGACTATCACGTACAGCTCAACTACCTGCAAATGTTCGTTAGCCTGCCTTGGGGAGAATATACATGCGACAATCTTGATATGGAGAATGCGCGCAAGGTACTCGACCGCGACCATTATGGCCTTGAGAAGGTAAAAGAGAGAATACTGGAACATCTTGCCGTCATAAAGATGCGTGGCGATCTTAAATCACCAATCATCTGCCTATATGGTCCTCCGGGAGTAGGTAAGACATCACTCGGTAAGTCTATTGCAGACGCTTTGAAGCGAAAACATGTGCGCATGTCATTGGGTGGAATACATGACGAATCGGAGATCAGAGGACACCGCAAAACATATATAGGCGCAATGCCCGGCCGCATACTCAAGAACCTTGCAAAAGCAGGAACAGACAATCCTGTATTCATTCTCGACGAGATAGACAAGGTTGGCCAGGGCTCAATGCACGGCGACCCCTCGTCGGCATTACTCGAGGTGCTCGATCCGGAACAGAACAATAGTTTCCACGACAACTTTCTTGACGTGGACTACGACCTATCGAAGGTAATGTTCATCGCAACAGCCAACAATCTCGCAAACATACCTACCCCGCTTCTCGACCGTATGGAACTGATTGAAGTCAGCGGATATTTGACAGAAGAAAAAATAGAGATTGCCAAACGTCACCTTGTGCCAAAAGAAAAGAAAGCCAACGGTATTGGCGGTGAAAAAGTTACAATAAACAAAGCTGCAATAGAAGCCATCATCGAAGGCTATACACGCGAATCGGGTGTAAGAACACTCGAAAAGAAGATTGGCAAGATATTCCGTCGCCTTGCTTGTAGAATAGCCACCGACGGCAAGCTGAATATAACAACAGTAAAACCTACAGACCTCACAGAACTGTTAGGTGTAAAAGAGTTCTCACGCGACAAATATCAAGGCAACGATTATGCAGGTGTTGTAACAGGTCTTGCATGGACAGCCGTAGGCGGAGAGATACTCTTCATCGAGACAAGCCTCAGCCGAGGTAAAGGCGAGAAACTCACTCTTACAGGAAACCTTGGCGACGTAATGAAGGAATCGGCAATTCTGGCACTCGAATATATAAAGTCACACGCTTCGGAGTTGAACATTCCATACGAGATTTTCGACAAGTGGAACATACACTTGCACGTTCCCGAGGGAGCAATACCCAAGGATGGCCCATCGGCTGGTATAACTATGGCTACAGCCCTTGCTTCGGCACTGACACAGCGTAAGGTGAAAGAGAATATCGCTATGACAGGCGAGATTACACTTCGCGGCAAAGTGCTTCCCGTTGGTGGCATCAAAGAGAAGATTCTTGCAGCAAAACGCGCCGGCATAAACGAGATTATCATATGCCACGAGAATAGACGCAACATTGAAGCTATACCCGAGATGTATATTAAGGGACTTACCTTTCACTATGTAAAGGACATAAAGGAGGTTATAGACATAGCATTGCTGAAAGAGAAAGTAAAGAACCCAATAAACCTAATATCATAAACCGTGGAATTCAAGTTATTACATACCGACAGCGGCAGTAAGGCACGTGCAGGCGTGCTCACCACCGACCATGGCGAGATACAGACTCCGATATTTATGCCTGTAGGCACAGTGGGTTCTGTTAAAGGCGTGCAAATACCTCATCTCAAAGAAGATATAAAGGCACAGATAATTCTTGGTAACACATATCATCTCTATCTGCGCCCCGGACTCGACGTACTGGAGGGTGCCGGCGGATTACACAAGTTCAACATGTGGGACAGGCCAATACTCACCGACAGCGGAGGTTTTCAGGTATTCTCGTTGAAGGATATAAGAAAAATGAACGAGGAGGGTGTTGAGTTCCGTTCACACATCGACGGTTCAAAGCATTTCTTTTCACCCGAAAGAGTGATGGATATAGAACGCAGCATTGGTGCTGACATAATTATGGCGTTCGACGAATGCACTCCGGGCACAGCAGACTATGACTATGCAAAGAAATCAATGGAGCGTACACACCGTTGGCTCGACCGATGCATCAACCGCCTTTCCGAGACTGAGCCCAAATATGGATACGAGCAACAGCTATTCCCCATTGTACAGGGCTGCGTATATCCCGACCTGCGTCGTCGCTCGGCCGAATACATTGCATCAAAAGGTGCTGCTGGTAACGCAATTGGTGGTCTTGCTGTTGGAGAGCCCGCCGAAAAGATGTACGAGATGATTGAGGTTGTAAACGAAATTCTACCAACCGACAAACCTCGTTACCTCATGGGAGTGGGAACACCGGCCAATATTCTCGAGGCTATAGAACGTGGAGTGGATATGTTCGACTGCGTAATGCCAACACGTAACGGGCGCAATGCCATGCTCTTCACCAAACACGGCATAATGAACATGCGCAACGAAAAGTGGAAATACGACTACTCGCCTATTGAAGAAGACGGCGCATCGTTTGTAGACACACTTTACAGCAAGGCGTATCTGCGTCATTTGTTCGTGGCACAAGAGCTATTAGCACTTGAGATTGCATCGATACATAACCTTGCATTTTATGTATGGCTGACACAGGAAGCCCGCAAGCATATACTTATGGACGACTATGCTAGTTGGAAGCGAAATATGCTTCAGGAAGTAACACGTAGACTGTAACACACTGCACCGATAAACAACACGAAAAAGAGTTGCAATGAAGTGGCTTGACTATTTTAAATTAAAACGTCTTGACAAGTACATAATAAAGAAGTTCTTGGGAACATATTTCTTTTCCCTTGCGCTTATCATTGTCATCATTATAGTTTTCGACTATAATGAGAAGATTGATAAGTTCGTAACTTCCAATGCAACGATAAAAGAAATCGTTTTCGACTATTATGTTAACCTTGCCCCCTACTATGCCAACACTTTCAGTGCATTGTTCGTATTCATATCGGTGATTTACTTCACATCAAAACTGGCCGAAAACTCAGAAGTAATCGCCATGCTGGCTTCGGGAGTAAGCTTCAGACGACTCATCAAGCCATATATGATATCGGCAGGAGTTATTGCCATAATGACCTATATGCTCAGTGCATATATCATTCCCAACGGCAACGCGACAAGGCTTGATTTTGAACAGAAGCACAACAACGCAAAAAAGGTGGAATCGGGAAGCAATGTGCAGCTAAAGATAGACGATAACACTATTGTTTTCATTGAGAGATACGAGAACCGAAACAACATGGGGTGGCGATTTATGCTCGACAGGTTCGAAGAAAAGAAACTTGTTTCACATATGGAGGCTGCAACAATAACATACAACCCCGACAAGCCACACACATGGACTGCACGACGCTGGCTCATACGTGAACTGAAAGATGACAAGGAGGAGATAAGGGAAAGTCGTAAGGAACCACTCGACACAATCCTGCCTTTTGAGCCGGCCGATTTCCTTATATCGGAAGGAGAAGAAGAGACTATGACAAGCCCCGAACTAAGCGTATATATAGATAAACAGCAAGCGAGAGGTATAGCCAACATACGACGTTTTGAGATAGAATACCATAAACGCATAGCAATGTCGTTTGCAGCATTCATAATGACAGTAATAGGTGTTTCATTGTCATCACGAAAGCGCAAAGGTGGCATGGGACTCTCTTTAGGTATAGGTTTGGCTTTGAGTTTCTCATACATACTATTCCAGACTATATCGTCGGCTTTTGCCGAACATATGCCGGTGGCATTGGCCGTCTGGCTACCTAACATACTATATACAATATTGGCAATTGCCCTATATCGAAAAGCACCAAGATAGAAAAAATGTATTTTACCGATTTTGATTTAGAAGACGAGATTCTCGATGCGCTCGATGCTATGCGCTTCGAAGAATGTACTCCCATACAGGAGCAGACTATACAGCCTTTGCTCGACGGACGCGACCTTATTGGCGTTGCACAAACAGGTACCGGCAAGACAGCGGCATATCTGTTACCAGTTCTCAACAAGCTATGCCAAGGCGGTTACCCCGAAGATGCCATCAACTGCGTAATAATGGCACCTACACGAGAACTTGCTCAGCAAATCGACCGTCAGCTCGAGGGTTTCACTTACTTTATGCCTGTTTCCGGTGTTGCCGTATATGGAGGAAACGACGGACAGCGATACGAGCAGGAACTGCGTGGTATGGCAAAAGGCGCAGACATCATTGTAGCAACACCGGGCCGACTGATAAGCCATATCAATCTTGGTAACATAGACCTCTCAAAAGTGTCGTTCTTCATACTTGACGAAGCCGACCGCATGCTCGACATGGGTTTCTACAACGACATCATGACCATTGCCAAGCAACTTCCAAAGAAGAGACAGACGATGCTATTCTCGGCAACAATGCCCGAGGAGATACGCCGTCTTGCAGCGAACATCCTCACCAATCCGTTACAGATAACACTCGCACTGGCCAAGCCTGCCGACGGCATTACACAGCAGGCATATATATGCCACGAAGGACAAAAACCTGGAATAATAAAGAGCATATTCAAGAACGAAAGCAGCGAAAGAGTTATACTGTTTGCCTCGCGCAAGACAAAGGTTAAGGAGATATCTCTTATGCTCAAGAAACAGGGTTTCAATGTTGGTGAGATGCACAGCGACCTAAGCCAAAGCGAACGCGACGAGATAATGTACCAATATAAAAGCCACAAAATAGATATAATTGTTGCAACCGATATTCTTGCACGCGGAATAGACATCGATGACATACGAATAGTCATCAACTACGATGTGCCACGCGACTGCGACGATTACATACACCGCATTGGTCGCACTGCACGTGCCGGAACAACAGGCCGAGCCATAACATTCGTTTCGGAAGAGGACCAGGCATTCTTTAAACAGATAGAAGATTTCATTGAGCAAGATGTTCCCAAGATAGCTGTCCCCGAAGAGTTGGGAGAGGCTCCGGCATATGAACCAAAGAAGAAAGCCGAAAAAAATAAAGGCGACAATAAAAACAGAGGAAGGAAAAACCACAACGGCAAGCCAAAGCACAAGAGAAGTAACAGCAAACCACAGAGTGGGAATAAGAAGAGTTCTACCCCTTCTGTAGAAAGAAAAGAAAACAACGGTGACAAGCCCAAGCAAAACAACCATCACCGTCGCTACCACCGCCCCAGAAAGCAGAATGGAGATAAAAAAGCTGAATAAGAAGTAATATGGCTATAATAAAAGAAGTACGCGGATACACTCCCGCAATAGGTAGCAACTGTTTCCTTGCCGAGACAGCCGCCATAATTGGTGATGTCATCATGGGCGATAATTGTTCAATATGGTATGGAACAGTGCTTCGTGGCGATGTAAACAGCATTGTCATTGGCAATAATGTAAACATACAGGATGGTGCTGTAGTACACACACTATACCAACGCTCCAAAACAACTATCGGCAATAATGTATCCATTGGACATAATGCAACAATACATGGTGCAACCATTGAAGATAACTGCCTGATAGGTATGGGAGCTACGGTACTCGACAATGCCGTTGTTGAGAGCGGAGCCATAGTGGCAGCCAACGCACTTGTAACATCTGGTATGCGCGTGGAGGGTGGATTCATATACGCAGGCGTACCGGCAAAGAAAATCAAAGAGGTTAGCAAAGAACAGCAGAAAGATATTGTTGAGCGCATTGCAAACGACTATATAATGTATGCCGGATGGTATAAAAAAGATGAGTAAACGACATTTTAGCGAAGATAAAAAACAAAGAACAAACAATTAAAATAAACAACCATGAGAAACCTATTTTCATTTTTAGTAGCGCTGTGCATTACATCATCGGCTTTTGCTGGTAGAGATGTCACACTACGCGACGTTATGTATGGTGGCTATTGGCCACAGACATATGCGGCTATCAAGCCAATGGCCGATGGTGAACACTTTGCACGTATTAGCGATGATCGCACCATGATTCTCAAAGGCTCGTTCAAGAATGGAGAGATTGTTGACACAATCTTCAACGCAGCAACAGCACGCGGGTTCAACGAAAAACGTATCGATGGTTATGAGTTCTCGCCAAACGAGAAACTTATACTGTTGCAGACAAGAACGATTGGCATATATCGTAATTCATACACTGCCGAGCACTACATATTCGACCGTAAGAACAACAAGGTTGAGCCTTTGTCACAAAACGGAGCACAGCAAGTTCCGAAGTTCTCTCCCGACGGCACAATGATTGCATTTGTACGCAACAACAACATACACCTTGTAAAGTTGCTCTTTGGCAATGCCGAGTCACAAGTAACCACCGACGGCGAATATGGTAAGATTATCAACGGTATTCCCGACTGGGTTAACGAAGAGGAATTCATGACAAACTGCTCATACGATTTCAGTGCCGACAGCAAGGTAATCGCATATATCAAGTACGACGAGAGCAACGTAATGATGTACGATATGCCTATGTACACCACAGGCAGCGACAATGTCAACTACGATAACTTCTGCAAGCCATACAGTTTCAAGTACCCTGTAGCAGGAGCTGACAACTCAAAGATTTCGGTACACTCGTTCGACATCAAGAACAAGGTTACACGCAAGCTCGACGTAAATATTCCCGAAGAGGGATACATCCCACGCATAAAGTTCACAAAGAAACCCGACATGCTTGCTGTTGTGACTCTCAATCGTCACCAGAGTGTACTTGAGATACAAGCAGTAAACCCACTCTCGGGCGTGAGCAGAACAATCATGCGCGAGGAGAGCGATACATACTTGAATGAACACACATACGCAAGTCTTGAGTTCCTTGATAATCATTTCGTATTCCATAGCGAGTGTAGCGGATATAATCACCTATACCTATACAATCTCAACGGCGAACTTGTGCGCCCCATCACACAAGGCGAATATGAGGTAAAGAGTTTCTACGGCTGGGACAGCAAGAAAAACGAATTTTACTATTCAAGCAACGAAGGTAGCCCATTGCGAGAGCATATATACAAAGTTACAGCAAAAGGCAAAAAGACTAAGTTGACAAGCAACGACGGAACAAACAAAGCTGTATTCAGTGCCGGCATGAAGTACTTCATCAACACTCATTCAAGCATAAACACCCCACACATCGTTACTACAAACAACAATAGCGGCAAGAGAATAAAGACACTCATCGACAATGCCAACCTAAAGCAGCGTCTAGCTGAGTTTGATATGCCTGCAAAAGAGTTCTTCACGTTTACAACAAGCGACGGTGTGGAACTTAACGGATGGATGATTAAGCCACACGATTTCGATGCTTCAAAGCAATACCCTGTGGTAATGTTCCAATACAGTGGACCATATTCACAGCAAGTTAACGACAGCTGGTACACCGGTAACTACGGCAATGCTATGTTCGAGAGTTACATGGCATGCGAAGGATTCATCATGGTATGCGTTGATGGACGTGGTACAGGTGGACGCGGTACAGAGTTTGGTAAATGTACATATTTAAAGATAGGACAGTACGAACCGGGCGACCAGGTTGAGGCTGCGAAATATCTAGGCACACTGCCTTACGTTGACAAGAACAACATTGGTATATGGGGCTGGAGCTTTGGTGGTTACAACACCATTATGTCTATGAGCCAGGACGACGCCGTGTTCAAGGCAGGTGTTGCCGTTGCAGCACCTACCGATTGGCGTTTCTACGACACCATATACACAGAGCGTTATATGCGTACACCAAAAGAGAACAAAGAGGGATACGACGAAGGCTCAGCTATTGTCAATGCAAACAAGCTCAACGGCAAGCTGTTGCTCGTTCACGGCACAGCCGACGACAATGTTCACCTGCGCAACATGATACGCTACATCCACGCATTGACACAGGCAAACAAGAAGTTCGAAACAGCACTCTACCCTGATAGCAACCATAGCATCTACTATGGTACAAACACACGCTACCACCTGTTTGAGCGCATAGCAGAGTTCTTCAAGGAGAATTTGAAATAAGAAAAACTGCATAAATCAAAAGGCTGACGGAAATTTCCGTCAGCCTTTTGATTTATCTCCACATTTATATATCTATTGACAAGACAAGTGCTTCTCGTATTAGAAAAGTTATCATTGAATATTCTTTATTCGAACATATCTATCAGCCTACGTTTAACAGCTTCGGTGTTCAATAGAATATTTATAAATTCTTTTGCAGAAGCCTTCTGATATGCTCCTCTAAGAGTCAGTAACGAAGCCTCCATCACATTTCCATGTTCATCAAGCGGTATTGCCTTGAAGCGTGTTTTGCCAAAGACCGCAGAGGTTGACAATATTGTAGCATAGTTACCTGTAGCCACCATCTGCAGTAAGATATTAGTCTCATTGAGTTCTAGTTTAGAAGCAAGGCAAACATCTGTTCCTTCAAGAAGTCTGTCAAGCATCATACGCGCTTGTAATCCTTTTGAAGGAAGAATCAAAGGCAGCCCCACAATGTCATTCAACTTTATTTTATTAAGCTTGGCAAATGAGTGTTCTTTACTTACAACCAAAGCAAGAGCATTCTCGAACAGAGGCATGGATTCGATATCAGATGCTTCGCATAATGGTTTGTACGAGAGAACAAAATCCACTTTGCGTTCACGCAGAAGTGTCAGCAATTCGTCAACTGTTTTATAAAATATTTCGAGTTTGATACCGGGAAACTCTTTCATAAAAGAGACAAGTCCTTCGGTAAGCACCGTACTAAGACTATATGTTACACCAACCCTTAACGTACCAACCTTAACATGCTGTAAGTCATTAAGACGTTGCACCGCATCTTCGGCATCAATTATTGTCTTGCGTGCAAATGGCAGAAATTCTTCACCGGCTTCGGTAAGCACTATGTGACGACTGTTACGCAAAAAGAGTTCGAAGCCAAGCTCATATTCGAGCTGTTTTATCTGCTGCGAGAGTGTACTCTGTGTTATATACAGATGCTTTGCAGCTACCGAGAAATTCAAGTATTCAGCACTCTTAACAAAATATTTAAGTTGACGAAGTTCCATATATGCTTTTTTTGCGGATGCGAATATAAGAAATCTGCTCCACATAACGAATTATGCGGAGCAGAAATATTTAAAAGAATAATTTCACTTAATTAGAAACCGATGAATATCAACATCGCATAACCAAGTACAAGACCCATGAGACCAACGATGATACCAACCTTCATCATATCCTTTTGCTCAATGAAACCAGTTGAGTGAGCAATGGCATTAGGAGGTGTACTGATAGGCAGAATCATTGAAACTGATGATGCAATGGCAATACCAACCAACATAGCCTGAGGACCACCTACACCATCAAGAGCAGTACCAAGACCGCTTGCTACCACGCCCAATACAGGAACGAGCAATGATGTAGCTGCCGAGTGAGAAATGAAGTTAGAGAAACCAAAGCAGATGAGACCTGCAAGAATCATAACAACAATTGGTGAGAAGTTATCAAATGGAACAGACTCAACGATAAGGCTGCTCAAACTTACAGAACTTGCATCCTTGTAGTTCAATGCAACGCCAAGAGCAAAACCACCGGCTACCATCCAAAGAACGCTCCAGTTGATTTCCTCAAGGTCACGACGTGTAAGAATACCTGTAGCACAGAAGATTGCAATAGGAATCATAGCTACAACGTTGGTATCTACGCCCCAAAGGTCTGTACCGAACATCCACATGAAGATGGTGATTGCAAATGCGGCAACAACAGACCATGTCTTGAAATCCCAACGGATATCACCTTCAATCTCAATCTTAATGTTCTTTTGTTTGAATGGGAACATGAAGCGGAGAAGCAACCAAGAAAGCAAAAGAAGAATAATCACGAATGGAGCCATCTTTATTGTCCAATCCACAAAGCTGATACCCATACCCTGTGAAGCAAGGTAGTCGAGAGCAATCATGTTAGGAGGAGTACCGATAGGAGTAATCATACCACCAAGGTTTGCACCTACAGGAATTGCAAGAGCAAGTGCTATACGTCCTTTACCGTCGGCAGGCAAAGAGCGGAGCACAGGTGTAAGGAATGCCAACATCATAGCAGCTGTAGCAGTGTTGCTCACAAATGCCGAGAATATTGCTGTTACAAGGATAAAACCAAGCAAAACAACCTCAGAGCGTGTACCGAAAGGCTTTAACAAAACACGTGCAAGAGCCACATCGAGCTTAACCTTTGTCAAACCGATAGCAAGCACGAAACCACCGATAAAGAGCATGATTGTAGGGTTTGAGAAACAAGCCATAATGCTCTTGAAAGGTACCAATCCTGCATTACCCTCTGGACGAAGGAAGTTGAATGCACTTGTTGACACAGTAAGCAACATAACAGTAACTACAATCATTGATGTTACCCATGAAGGCATAGCTTCGGTAAGCCACATAAGTGCGGCAAACACAAACAAAGCAATAATGCGCTGGTGTACATCTGTAAGACCTTCAATACCGAAAGTTGATGAAGGCAACATTGCCACTACGATTGAAATTACTGCAATAAAAATAAATTTGATTACATTAAGAGGGAATCTCCTCTCTCTCTTGTGGGATTTGTTCTTCTGAAGCTTCTCAAGAACCTTGTATCCCGGGAAATTTTTAAACATAATTGGTTAATTATTAAATGAATATTTTGTCCTAAAACCTAATATCACAAATTTTGCACAAAATTACAATCTATAAACCTTTTTTCACATTGCTATACTATTTGTTTTTACGATAGCTGTTATCGAAAACACTTATAACAAAAACACAAAATATTACAAAGAGCAATTTAACAAACACGAATACTATATTTATAAATTTAATTTATTATATTCGCAAGTTGTAAAATTGTTCAATAATTATTTATATAACATTAGATGCATAAAACGAATTGTTTACTAAACAAAATTCTTCTTATTATTGCCATTTCGTTCAGCACTATATCTATTAATGCCCAAAAGGGAGATTTTAGATACTATGCTCAAGCAAATGCTATTGCCTCGAACGGAGAATATGCACCATTTTGGTTTACAGCAAACAAGAATGCAATATCGGCAGTAAATTGCACAAGTGGTTACGCCCGCTACGGAATGAGCTACAATAACGTTTTCGGCAAGAAAAACAATTTCAAATACAACATTACAGCCGATGTTATTGCCGGATATAATCAGAACTCGACCATATCGTTCCAACAAGCATTTGGCGAATTGAGTTGGAAATGGCTGACACTTTCTATCGGAAGTAAAGAAAGATGGGGTGAACAGGAATATTTCCAACGAAAACTAATGAGCGAGAACACAAACTTCAACACAGTAAACCGATACTATCCGTATTTATTCAGCAACCAATTCAGCAATTTGGGAAGCGGTGGTTTAATATTCAGCGGCAATGGCCGCCCTATTCCTCAAATAAGAATAGAAATCCCCGATTTTGTAACAATAAAAGGAACCAACGAGTGGCTAAAAGTCAGAGCTTACATATCGTATGGTTTCTTCACTGATGAAAATTATCAAAAACAATTATTAGAAATAAATCCAAGAATAAAATACGGAGAGAACATTTTATATCATGGAAAAGCAGGTTTCTTAAGTATTGGAAAACCGTCCAAGTTCCCGTTAACATTTGATGGTGGACTTGAGATGCACACACAGTTCGGTGGTAAGACTTACAACACCGTGTATGGAACTGTAAAAATGCCTACCAAATTTTCCGATTTTATAAAGGCTTTCATCCCTATGAGCGGCAGCGAAGATACTCCAATGGATGAACAGGCAAATATTTCGGGAAACCAAATAGGTTGTTGGCATGCTGCATTTACCATACATACCAAACCTTTAGAAATCAGACTATATGGTGAACATATGTTCGAAGATTTCTCGCAATTGTTCTTTTTTGAATATCAGATGAACAACGAGGGCAAAAGAAGAACATTAATATATCCTTGGCGAGACATGTTGGTAGGAATAAATATCGCAAACAAATCAAACATTTTACCGTTCATATCAAATATCAGATATGAATTCCTTACTACACGTGACCAAAGCGGTGCACTATATCACGACCCAAGCAAGTATTTCTATGACCAGATGGATGGTTGTGATAACTATCTCAATCATGGTATATACCCAGGATGGCATCATTGGGGAATGGGTATAGGAACGCCTCTTGTAATATCAACAGCATATAATAAGAATGGCAGTTTAGTATTTAGCAGTAACAGACTTATAGCACACAATATTGGTATAAATGGTATAATTGATACAAAGATTCCATTTGCCTATAGGCTAAAATACACATACAGTGAAAATTGGGGTACATATGCAAACCCATTCAGCAAAAAGAAATATACAACATCTGTTTTGGCCGAGGTAACATGTATGCCTAAAGACACGCAATGGTTAGGCACCATATCATTAGGTTACGACAAAAGCGATATGATTGGTGAAAACATAGGACTAATGTTTACAATAACACATGTAGGATCGTTCTTCAAATAAATTATGAATTATGAAAAAGATTATATACCTGTTTTTATCTTTAACATTCATACTTTCTGCTTGCGACAATGTATACATCAATGGCGATCTTGATGGTATGTGGCAGCTACAAAAAGTTGAAAACAAAAACAATCCTGAAGACTTTACTATTCTGCAAGAGATTTATTATTCGTTTCAGCGAAATTTGACATTCATCAGCAAACAGAACGAAACAAACAACCCGCTACGTTATTTAGGAAATCTATATTATAACGAACAAGAGAAAACAGTAACTATAGATGGACTTCGTAATTTCCCAAATGAAAAATACGTTGCCACACTTAACGATTTAAAACAATTCATGATTTTTGACACTAAAGTTGTTTTTAATGTATTAACATTGGACAACAAACAACTAATCATGGAATGTGAAAATTATAGATACTATTTAATAAGGTGGTAAATGTTCGTTTGAACATTAATGGAGTTAACGGAGTTTAAACAAAAACACTCACTAATGAAAGCATTTGTTTTTACAGGACAAGGTTCACAGTTTAGCGGTATGGGCAAGGATTTGTATGAGAACAACCCTGTCGCAAGAGAATATTTTGAAAAAGCAAACGAAATCTTAGGTTTCAGAATTACAGATATAATGTTCAACGGCAGCGACGAGGAGTTGCGCCAGACAAAGGTTACGCAGCCTGCAGTATTCATCCATTCAGTGATAACAGCCATGTCGCTTGAAGAAGAGTTCGTTCCCGATATGGTTGCCGGACATTCGCTCGGAGAGTTCTCGGCACTTACAGCTGCCGGAGCGTTATCTTTCGAGGATGGTTTGAAACTTGTATATAAACGCGCTATTGCCATGCAAAAAGCCTGCGAAATGCAACAATCTACAATGGCTGCAATACTTGGACTTGACGATAACACTATAGAGAATGTTTGCAATGAGGTAAACGAGAGTGGCAAGACTGTTGTTGCAGCCAACTATAATTGCCCGGGACAGGTTGTCATTTCCGGCAGTATGGAAGGTATTGAAGAGGCTTGCAACAAGCTTAAAGAGGCTGGAGCGAAACGAGCATTGCAATTGAGCGTTAGCGGTGCGTTCCATTCTCCGCTGATGCAGCCTGCAAAAGAGGAACTGGAAGCTGCAATAAACGAAACCGAGTTCAAGACACCACGCTGTCCCGTATATCAGAATGTAGATGCACTCCCCTACACCTCACCCGAAGCCATAAAAACAAACCTTATAGCACAGCTCACCTCACCGGTGCGATGGACAGCAACAATACAGAATATGATAGACAATGGAGCTACAGAATTTACCGAGTGTGGCCCCGGTAATGTACTACAAGGATTAATCAAAAAGATACAAGCAAACAGAAACGCATAATAAATACCTACAAAGCAGAACTATGTCAAAGATAATTATATATCAGTTGCTTCCAAGACTCTTTGGTAACAGCAATGCAAATTGCATTCCCGGTGGAACAATAGAACAGAACGGTTGTGGAAAATTCAACGACATCACACCCAAAGCACTGCGTGCAATACGCAATACAGGAGCAACCCACGTGTGGTACACAGGTGTGATAGAACACACCACTCGCAGCAACTACAGCAGATATGGCATACCAACCGACCACCCCGCCATTGTAAAGGGTGAAGCTGGTTCGCCATATGCCATTAAAGACTATTATGACAATGACCCCGACCTTGCCGTAGATGTAGAAAGACGTCGCGAAGAGTTCAAGGCGCTTATCGACCGCACACACAAAGCAGGTTTGAAAGTTATCATGGACTTCATACCCAACCATGTAGCACGCCACTATCACAGCGACTGCACACCAAAAGGTACATACAGTTTTGGTGAACACGACGACAAAAATGTTTTCTACGTTGGACACAACAACTTCTACTATCTTGGCAATAGTTCATTCGGATGTAACCTCGATGCCAAGGATTGTGCCGATGAGGAATACAGCGAAACTCCACTACGCGCAACAGGTAACGACTGCTTTGGTTCTCCTGGCCGTAATGACTGGTACGACACAGTTAAATTGAATTATGGCATAGATTACCGCACCGGCAACCGTTGCTTCTCACCCGTACCTAACACATGGGTAAAGATGCTCAAGATTCTTAGATACTGGGCAGCTATGGGCATCGATGGATTCCGTTGCGACATGGTGGAAATGACTCCTGTTGAATTTTGGAATTGGGCCGTAGCAAAGATTAAGGAAGAATTCCCGGGCATAATCTTCATTGGAGAGATTTATCAGCCACACATATACCGTTCATTCATCAAGGAGGGGCACTTCGACTATCTTTATGACAAGGTGGGGCTTTACGACACCCTGCGAGCTGTTATGAACGGTCAGACATCGGCTAGCGACATTAGTTACGCGCTACAAAGCACATCGGACATACGTGGGAATATGCTTACATTTCTCGAGAATCACGACGAACAACGCATTGCTTCCGACTTTTTTGCAGCAAAAGCCGAGCGTGCACTCGCAGCACTCATTGTTTCGGCAACTACAGGAACCGAACCATTTATGCTTTATGCAGGACAGGAGTTCGGCGAACGTGGCATGGACAAGGAGGGTTACAGTGGTGTTGATGGCCGAACAACAATCTTCGATTATTGGAGCGTTGACACCTTACGCCGCTGGAAAGGCAATGGCGACTATTCAGGCGAACAGCTTACAGAACAGGAGAAGAGCCTGCAAGCATTCTACTCGCATTTGCTCAACCTTTGTAATAAGGAAAAGGCTCTATCCGAAGGAGTTTACTATGGAATACAATATGCCAACCCACATTGCGAGCAATACGACAGCAACCATATTTTCTCATATCTGCGTGGCGAAGGCAAAGAGCTGTTGCTTATTGTTACCAACTTCAGCGACAACAATAAGGAGTGTGCCATAACAGTGCCCGAAGAGGCTTTTGCATACTTTGGTGCAACATACAGCAACGACAAGCAAAACGCTGTAGAACTTTTAAGCGGTGAAACTGTTGAAGTTA
Organism: Bacteroidaceae bacterium; assembly: GCA_045644465.1. GTDB lineage: Bacteria > Bacteroidota > Bacteroidia > Bacteroidales > Bacteroidaceae > HGM04593. Next base: position 19,526 of record JAZRGV010000023.1, on the reverse strand, counting down.
CATTCAACCCATATGACAAGACAATGGTTACCGTGCCGGCAAACAACGGAGTTATATTGAAATTCAAATTCTAAAGATATGAATAAATTCATAACAACATTGGCATTGTGCCTTGTTGCTTTTTTTGCAAATGCACAGGTTATTCTGGACTATGCCACCATTGAGGACATAGTAAAGAATGAACGCGAATATTTCGACGAGATTGTTGAAATATACAAGAACGACGACCCAATGATTCGTCTCGACGACATAGCACTGGTATATTATGGACAGGCATTCCTGCCACAATACAACCCTGGCAACGACGAAAACGAAAAGGCACTGAAAAGATTTCACGATGCCGGCAATCATGCCGAAGCATATAACACTGCAAAGATTATTATGGAATATAACCCCGTAAGCCTTAATGCACTGTTTAATTTGCTTGTATCGTCAAAGGCATTAGGCAAGAGTCAGGATGAATTCAACTCATATGCCAACAAATATCAGAAGATTTTAGGCATGATAACGGAATATGGCAAGGGAAACACTGCCGACTCGCCCTTCAAGGTTATAACTCCCGACGACCAGAACTACGTTCTGTTCCATGAATTGGAGATAGAGAAAGAGATTTCTCGCGAGCTCGACACCGAGACGCTATGTAACATCATCGTTGTAGAGCCAAGCAATAAATTTCAGTATCGCAGAGCCTATTTTGATTTGAGTCTGTTCCTAAAACATACAAATAAATAATATAATAAGGTATTATATATTAAATGCAGCAGATGTTCTTAATGAACATCTGCTGCATTTTTACATACAAGAACAAATAACGCCTTAGCAATGTTATCTACAAAAAACAATTCATATGCAGTGGATAACAGATTTATTACGAGCGCATCCGGAACTTGCCATCTACTTCACCCTGGGTTTGGGCTTTTTAATTGGCAAAATTCACGTTAAAAGTTTCAGTCTGGGCATTGTAACAAGCGTGTTGCTTGTAGGTGTTGTTGTTGGGCAACTCGACATTCCAATGACAGGAGCATTGAAACAAACAGCCTTCTTGCTATTTCTCTTTGCCATAGGCTACAAGGTGGGTCCACAGTTTTTTGCCGGCTTAAAGAAAGAGGGATTACCCCAGGTGTTGTTTGCCGTTGTTATGTGCGTATTCATCCTTGTTAGCACGTGGGTAATAGCATTACTTATGGGTTACAACGCAGGAGAAGCGGCCGGATTATTATCGGGCTCACAAACAATCAGCGCTGTAATAGGTGTTGCCGACGACACTATACGCGGTCTCTCCATCCCCGATGACGACAAACAGAAGATGCTCGATATCATCCCCGTTGCATATGCCGTGACATACATTTTCGGAACAGCTGGCTCGGCCTGGATTCTATCGAAGCTTGGACCGCGCATGCTCGGCGGAATTGATAAAGTGAAAGCAGCATGCCACGAGTTGGAGAGTCGTATGGGTAAAGATGAGAGTGAGAAGCCGGGAATAATAGGTGCAAAGCGCGAGGTTGAGTTCAGAAGCTACAGCATCGAAAACGAATGGTTTAAGAAAGGACGCAAGGTTGAAGAGTTGGAACGTTTCTTTGAACAGCAGGGAAAAAGACTCTTCGTAGAGCGTATACGCAAAGGGAGTAACATCATCGATGAAGTACGCGCAAAAGAGAAGCTATACCCCGGTGACGAAGTTGTTCTCAGTGGAAGATACGAATATACCATAGGAGAAGAAAAATGGATTGGCAAGGAGGTTGACGACGATGCTCTTCTTAACTTCCCTGTTATGATAATAAAGAGCACCATTGCAGGAACAAGTCGCAAACGCACCATGTCATTCAATGGAAAGAGAGTAAGCGAATTGCGCGCACAGCCATTCATGCACGGGGTGAGCATACAACGCATAAGACGAATGGGAGTAGATATACCAGTATTCCCCGAGACAAAACTCAACACCGGTGATATCATAGAACTTGTAGGCAAAAAAATTGATGTGATACAGGCTGCAAAAGAGGTTGGCTACCCCGACCCGGCTACCAACGAGACCGACATGGTATATTTGTCGTTAGGTATTCTTATAGGTGCAGTAGTTGGCACACTAACACTTCACATAAAAGGCGTACCTTTGAGTCTGAGCAGCAGTGGCGGTGCTTTGATTGCAGGCTTGATTTTCGGATGGTGGCGTGCTCACCACCCTACGATGGGTGCAATCCCCGAGGCTGCATTGTGGGTATTCAACAATATGGGACTCAACATTTTCATTGCCATAATAGGCATATCAGCAGGCCCCGGATTTATCGAAGGTTTCAAAGAGGCCGGTTTGTCACTCTTTGTTGCAGGAATTATAGCTACATCATTGCCACTGATATTCGGTATATTCATCGCCTCACGCTGGTTCAAGTTCCACCCGGCCATAGCACTTGGGTGCTGCGCCGGGGCAAGGACCACCACTGCTGCCATTGGAGCAATACAGGAAACACTCGGCAGCGAGACGCCGGCTCTTGGCTATACAGTGACATATGCCGTTGGTAACACCCTACTTATACTGTGGGGAGTATTCATTACACTAATGGTTTCATAACTAATATATATTTATATGGATAAGCTATTGAGCGACCACAGCACGGTCCAATCATTTGAGAAAGAGATGGAAAAGATAAGCCCCTTTGAACTGAAGAACAGGCTTATAGAGCTTGCCGACGAGAGCATAAGAAAGATGACGCGTACCATGCTTAATGCCGGGCGAGGAAACCCGAACTGGATTGCAACCGTACCGCGTGAGGCATTCTTTGCTCTTGGCAAGTTCAGCCTTGCCGAAGCGCGTCAAGACTGGGAATGCAACGAGGGATTGGCAGGCATACCACGAAAAGAAGGCATAAGCAAACGCTTCGAGGATTTCCTAAAAGAGAACAGCAAGGAGCCGGGCGTTGCATTCCTCGAAAAATGCTACCGCTACATGATTGACGAGCACGATGTCAAAGCCGACGAGCTAGTACACGAATGGGCCGAAAGCATTATGGGTAATCAATATCCTGTTCCCGACAGGATTCTTGCCTATACCGAAGTTGCCGTACGCGACTATATGGCGCAGGAACTCTACAACGGACGTCCTCCACAAGGCGAGATTGACCTCTTCGCCACCGAAGGCGGAACAGCTGCAATGTGTTACATCTTCGACAGCCTGCAACAAAACAGACTGCTTGAACGAGGCGACCATATAGCCCTTATGACACCGGTATTCACACCATATATAGAGATACCCAAGTTGTACCGCTATAACTATAAAGTAACAGAGATACCGGCCAACGTTACCACATACGACGACCTGCATCTATGGCAATACAGCGACAAAGACGTCAGCAAACTACGCGACCCTTCGTACAAGGCTTTATTCATTGTAAATCCCAGCAACCCGCCTAGCTACACCCTTGCCCCTGAAACAGTCGATTTAATCGTTGATATTGTAGAACGTTGGAACCCCAACCTGATGATTGTCACCGACGACGTATATGCCACATATATAAACGGTTTCCAGTCGCTTATGGCACGTTTACCGCATAACACAATATGTGTATATTCATTCTCGAAATACTTTGGTGCAACAGGATGGCGCACTGCTGTAGCAGCCATTCACCGCGATAATATCTTCGATGAACTTCTTAAGCGTTTGCCTCGTAAACGTAAGAACGAACTACAACAACGCTACGGCAGTATAAGGAACGATGTCGATAATATGCGTTTCATTGACCGTATGGTTGCCGACAGCCGACAGGTAGCACTGAACCACACAGCAGGTTTGTCGTTGCCACAGCAGATGCAGATGACTCTATTTGCACTCTATTCCATTATTGACAGGCGCGAAGGCAACCGTTTCAAGGAGAAGATGCACGATATCATAAGACGCAGACTCGATTCCCTATGGACTAATATGGGCTTCACCCTGTTACCCGATACGTTACGTGCAGGATACTATTCAGAAATAGATATGCTTGTATGGGCCAAACGGTTCTACGGACACGACTTTGCCAACTGGCTCAAGCTGAACTACAGCCCGTTGGATGTAGTGTTCCGTCTTGCCACAGAGACATCACTAGTGGTATTGAATGGTGGCGGATTCGACGGCCCCGAATGGAGTATCCGAGTGTCACTTGCCAACCTGAAAGAGAGCGACTATATCATAATAGGCAAGCATGTGAGAGATATTCTCGACACTTATGCCGAACGTTGGAAAAAGAGTCTTCCTGTGGTTGAATAAATTAGAAAAGCACTGCAAATTGCAGTGCTTTTCTAATTTTATATTAAAAGTTTATATTATTTTTTGTTTACCATTGCATCGATAGCGGCTACAGCTGTTACATTAAGTATCTCCTGTACCGAGCTTTCAAAGTCAATAAAGTGTATAGGCTTGTTCAATCCCATCTGGATAGGTCCGATAATTTCAGCATCATTCGACAAAGCCTGCAACATTTTATATGAAGAGCTAGCTGAGTTAAGGTTAGGGAACACAAGTGTATTAACTTCCTTACCAAACAATTTTGTAAACGGATACTTCTTGTCGCGAAGTTCACTGTTCATAGCCACGTTAACCTGCATCTCACCATCGAGTATCCATTCAGGATAGTTCTTGTGAATATGAGATACAGCCTGACGCACTCTCTCGGCACTACCGCCCTGGTCGGTTCCAAAGTTCGAGTATGATACCATAGCCATTACCGGTGTATGGTTAAAGAAACGTACCGACTTTTCGGCAAGACGAGCTATATCAATCAATGTCGATGTCTCGGGAGCACGATTAATAAGCGTATCGGCCACAAAGTATGTACCTTTCTTTGAGTTGATGATATGCATTGTACCGAATGTGCTGAAACCTTCCTGCATGCCGATAACCTCTTTTGCCACCTTAATGGTATTTGAATATTTTGTATATAGGCCGGTGATGAAACCATCGGCATCGCCCGTCTCAACCATCATCATACCAAAATAGTTACGTTCAAACATTTTGTCGTTTGCCTCTTCTACGGTGTATCCTTCGCGTTGACGTTTATCGGCAAGAATTCTTGCATAACGCTCGCGACGGTCACTCTCGCTTGGATGACGAAGATTAACAACCTCAATACCTTCAAGGCTCAAGCCAAGTTCTGCGGCAAGTTTTGAGATTATCTCGTCGTTTCCAAGAAGAATAGGCTGGCATATACCTTCTTCTTTTGCCTGAACGGCAGCTTTCATCATTGAGGGATGTGCACCCTCGGCAAACACTATACGTTGGGCATCGGTACGTGCCATATCGTGTAGCTGCTGTGTAAGCTTTGACTCGCGTCCCATAAACTCAAGAAGATGCTCCTTGTATTTTTCCCAATCTGTGATTGTCTTACGTGCCACACCGCTTGCGATAGCAGCCTTTGCCACAGCTGTAGAAACCTCAACGAGCAAACGTGGGTCAACAGGTTTTGGTATGAAATAATCGCGGCCGAATGTAAGATGGCCCACCTTATACACCTTGTTCACAATTTCAGGAACAGGCTGTTTGGCAAGGTCTGCAATAGCCTTTACAGCAGCCAATTTCATCTCTTCGTTGATAGCAGTCGCTGCAACATCAAGTGCACCGCGGAAGATATAAGGGAAACCAATAACATTGTTTATCTGGTTAGGATAGTCGCTACGGCCAGTACTCATAAGCACATCGGGACGGCTGTCCATAGCATCTTCATATGTAATCTCGGGCTCAGGATTTGCAAGAGCAAAGACAATCGGATCTTTTGCCATAGAGCGTACCATATCCTTTGACAGTACATTTCCTTTTGAAAGACCAAGGAACACATCGGCATCCTTTATAGCATCTGAAAGTGTTGTTATATCGGTGCGTGTTGTTGCAAACTCCAATTTCTCGGGAGTGAGGTTACCACGCGATGTGCTTATTACACCACGACTGTCGAGCATTACAACATTCTCTTTTCTGACACCAAGAGCAATATAAAGTTTTGTACAAGATATTGCTGCTGCACCAGCTCCGTTAACAACTACCTTTACCTCTGAAATATCCTTTCCATTAACCTCGAGCGCATTCAAAAGACCTGCAGCTGAGATTATGGCAGTACCATGCTGGTCGTCGTGCATCACAGGAATATCGAGTTCCTCTTTCAGGCGACGCTCAATCTCAAAACATTCAGGTGCCTTGATATCCTCAAGATTTATACCACCGAATGTAGGAGCTATAGCCTTTACTGCTTCGATGAACTTATCAGGGTTCTCTTCGTTTACCTCGATATCAAAAACATCAATACCTGCGTAAATTTTGAAAAGCAAACCTTTACCTTCCATAACAGGCTTACCGGCTACTGCACCAATGTTACCCAAACCAAGAACAGCAGTACCGTTAGAGATAACGGCTACAAGGTTTCCTTTGTCGGTATATTTATATGCATTCTGTGGATCTTTCTGAATCTCAAGACATGGCTCGGCAACACCGGGCGAATAGGCCAACGAAAGATCGGTCTGTGTGAAATATGGTTTTGTAGGAACTACCTCAATCTTGCCCGGGCGTTTTCCCGCATGGTAGTTCAATGCATCTTCTTTAAGTATCTTTGCCATTTCGTGTTTTTATTTAATTTACAAGTACAGAAATGTACTGTTATATATTGTTCTTTATAAAATCTTCAATAAAGTTCTCACCGGCTTCGCCCACTCCAAAAAGAGCGAAATCGTAGCGCACCGGGTCGTCGGGCGACAGTAGCCTCAACTTTGCTGTAAGTTCTTCAACAGTTCGACGGTCGTTTTGTTTGCGGCTTACAAGCCCTAATGTACGTGCCGTACGTGCCACATGTACGTCAATAGGTATCATCAGTTGTGACGGCGACACCGCTTGCCATATACCCAAGTCCACCACTCCGTCTTTGCGACACAGCCAGCGCAACATCATATGCATACGTTTGCATGCCGAACCCGGCTTGCCTTTTATACTCACAGGATTGCTTATGTGTCTTGTTGTTTCACCGCCATTGGCTCTTGCAAGTTCATTACGGAGCTTTTCAATGCCTTCCCATGTTGAACAACCTACAAACAACGACTCCATAGATCCATATTGTGTATATATCTCCTTCAACCCCCTACATATGTATTTAAGGTCCTGGACAAAGAATGTACGGTGTATATTTACTTTTCCGTCAAGAGACTCCCATTTGCCACCCATAACAAAGTCATATGGTGCGGAGTGCATTATCTCGTGGAACATTTTGTTGCCACTGCGTAAAATCATCTTGCGGTTTCCCCAAGCGATTACCGATGCCAACAATGCGACAATCTCTATATCCTCACGACGCGTAAACGAGTGAGGAAAACTTATAGGATCGTTAGCTATAAAAGCCGGGGTGTTGTATTGGGCTACCTTTTCGTCGAGCAGGCACTTTAAGCGTTCCATACATCAAAGCATGGTTATAGCCTGCTGTAGATCGCTGTATGTATCGTCACATGCAGGAACAAGTGGCAAACGAAGAACATTGTTCAACTTTCCATGTATGTTGAGCAGCGCCTTGATACCCGATGGGTTTCCATCGACGAAGATAAGCTGGAACAGTTCGTTCAATCTGTCGTGCTGATTACGGGCATCACCCACACGATTCTCCTGCATTGCTCTCACAAGAGCAGTCATCTCCTCGGGATATGCATTTCCAAATACAGAGATTACACCAACGCCACCGGCTTCCATTATATCGACTGTCAGCGAGTCATCACCCGAGAACACGTCGAAACCGGCAGGTGCCATATCAATAAGTTCCTTAATTTGTGCAAGGTTACCCGAAGCAGCTTTGAAACCAACGATGTTAGGACATTCATTGGCAAGACGTACAACAGTAGAAGGAAGAATGTTCACGCCAGTACGGCCCGGAACATTATACATATATACAGGCAGGTCTGTAGCCTGTGCCACAGCCTTGTAGTGCTGGTAGATACCCTCTTGTACCGGTTTGTTGTAATATGGTGCAACCGACAATATGCCATCCACGCCTGTCAAGTCCTCGTTCTGCAACTCCTCTACAACAACACGTGTGCAGTTACCGCCAATACCCACCATAATAGGCATACGGCCATCAACCTGTTTTATGACGCGATTTCGTATTTCACGTTTTTCCTCGATTGTCAACGTTGGGGTTTCAGCAGTAGTTCCCAATACGCAAAGAAAATCAGTGCCGCAATCCAAATGCATCTGCACAAGTTCCTCCAAAGCAACATAATCAACATTGCCCTCTTTTGTGAATGGTGTGACAAGGGCAACGCCCATGCCTTTAAATGTTTTTCGCATCATAAAATAAGTCTTAATTTTCGGAATGCAAAATTACTACAAATTTTACTATTTATTATATATAATATAAGATATTTCCTCTATTACATAACAAAAAATAACATTTACAGGCCTAACATCGCAAGAAATTCATCTTCGTTTACAATTCTTATACCAAGTTTCTGTGCCTTTTCAAACTTGCTTGGTCCCATATTATCACCGGCAAGGATAAACGAAGTCGATTTACTGATGCTTCCAACATTCTTTCCGCCATTCTTTTCAATTATATCCTTGTATTCATCACGTGAATGATGCATAAATACACCGCTGATGACAATGCTCTGCCCGCTGAGGATGTCGCTGTGCGGCTGCGACTCCTCTTCCGAGACCTCAAAGCATAGCCCGAACTCCTTAAGACGTGCAACGAGTTCCCTGTTGCTCTCATTGGCAAAGAACTGTGTTACTGTTGTGGCTATACGTTCGCCAATCTCATCAACAGCAACCAACTCGTCAAAAGAGGCATTCATAAGATTGTCGATATTCTTGAATGCGCGCGCCAGACGTTTGGCAACCGTAGCACCCACAAAACGAATTCCCAACGCAAACAGCACACGTTCAAAAGGCACCTGCAACGACGAAGCAATTCCGGCAACAATATTCTCGGCCGATTTCATACCCATTCGTGGCAGGAACATAAGGTCCTCGGAGTTGAGAGTATATAAATCGGCGATATTTTTCACCAACCCATAGTTGTAGAGCAGTTCTATTGTTTCCGGGCCTATAGAGTCGATATTCATAGCGTCGCGGGTAACAAAGTGTTCTATCTTGCCTTTTATCTGTGGCGGACAAGCCACGTCGTTTGGACAATAGTGCGCCGCTTCACCCTCGTTACGCACCAAAGGCGTACCACATTCGGGACATTTGGCAATGAAGCACACTTTTTCGCCAAGCATAAAACGCGCATCCACATCAACACCTGTTATTTTAGGGATAATCTCACCACCCTTTTCCACATATACCATATCACCTATATGCAGATCGAATTTCTCTATTATGTCGGCATTATGGAGCGATGCACGCTTAACCACAGTTCCAGACAGTTGCACCGGGTCGAGATTTGCCACAGGAGTAACAACACCTGTACGTCCTACCTGATATGTGACCTCGTTCAGGCGTGTCAAAGCACGTTCAGCCTGAAACTTGTATGCTATGGCCCAACGTGGAGATTTTGCAGTGTAGCCAAGGTTCTTTTGTTGGCGCAACGAATTGACTTTCAGCACTATTCCATCGGTAGCGAAAGGTAAGTTCTTACGTTCCACATCCATAGTGTCTATAAATTCAAACACCTCGTCAAGCGTCTTGCATTTTCGGGTATATGACGACACCTTGAAGCCCCACTCTGCCGCACATAGCAGATTCTCGTAATGCCCTTCGGCAGGCAACTGTTCGCCAAGCATAAAGTAGAGATAAGCATCAAGACCACGCTTTGCCACCACCGACGAATCCTGCAGTTTCAATGTTCCCGATGCGGCATTGCGCGGATTGGCAAACAGCTGTTCCTCGTTGGCGGCACGCTCCTCGTTTAGACGTTCGAATACACCCCACGGCATAAGCACCTCACCTCTTATCTCGAATTCTGCAGGATAGTTATTGCCGGCAAGCACAAGAGGTATGGTGCGTATTGTCTTGACATTGGCTGTTACATCATCGCCTTTCTCGCCATCGCCACGTGTTACGGCACGCTCCAGCTTGCCGTCAATATACGTAAGCGATATCGAAGTGCCGTCGAATTTCAGTTCACAGCATATCTCAAAATCCTCATTAAGGCCACGTTTCACCCTCTCATAGAACTCGCTTACCTCACCCTTGGAATAGGTGTTGCCGAGCGACAGCATAGGGTATTTGTGTGTAACCTGCTTAAACTCCTTTGTGATATCCGAGCCCACGCGCATCGTCGGCGATGATGGATCGAACATATCGGGATTTTCCGCTTCAAGCTCCTGCAGTTCGCGCAACAGGGCATCGAACTCAAAGTCGCTTATTACCGGCATATTGAGTACATAATAACGATGATTATGTTCATGAAGTTCTTTTCGAAGTTCAACTATTCGTTCTTTGGGATTCATATCTGTGATAACATTTCTGTTTGCGAAGATAACAAAAAAGAACGCGAAATATATCTATCCCGCATTCTTTTTACTTAATTATTTTTGCTTGTCCGCATCTCCTTTCGCTGCGAGTGCCAGCAGTTCGGGCGTAAGCCCCTCCATTGGTTCTCCTTTTGCAGCTTGTTCCTCGTTGCGTTTGATAGCCTCGAGTATCTTTGTTGCAAAAGGAAACGAAGTATTCTCGAGCATTGTCTTTACATCCACCGCATTCGACTTGAACAAATCCATAAGGAAATCATTGGCAAGCATCTGATACGCCGGCGTGTTATAGCCCTCGGATATAGTTATATCCATCTCGCTGTTTTGCACCTTTTGTGGGTCATACCATTTAGCCTCCTCGGAATAGTGTTTTCCGGCAATGTCTATATAACGCTGCTCCTTATAGAACTGTTGAATAGTTTTCATCACTTTAGTATCACGTCTGCGGCGAAACGTTCTGAAACTGTCAAACAATCCTTTCAAATTCAATGACGAGTTTTGTATCTGCTGCGCGTAAAGCGATGCCGGTGTCCCAGCCTTCGGTGCCTGTCCCTGCATAGCCGAGTTCACGCCCGATATCTCATTGATGAGACGCAGTTGCAGGTTAAGCAACTCAAAATCACCGGCAACAGAAGCACCGCTGTTGTACTGGCGCACCACTCCGTCGATACTTTGCCCCGGCTTCAGTTTCACGAAAAGCACTCCGTTGTAACGTACATACTCGTCAATGACATCCTCGCGCGACATACTCTCGAAGGCATCATCATCTACAACAAGTACACCTTTCGACGATGTTCCGCGAATGAAATCAATGAGTGTTGCGGTACGGTTTATGGCACGTTGCTGATCAATAAATTGTTCCACAAAATTACCCAGACGCCCCTGCACAAGAGGAAACAGATGAAGCACGTAGTTATGCTCACCGTGCCAATATGGACTTCGTCCCTCCTGAAGCACATCGCCACGCGGAGTCATATAACGGTAGTACCAATAACGCTCGGTGGCAAAATTGTAGTTGATGAGCAGCTGTTCCTCGTCGGGCTTACCCTCGCTTGCCTTGCGACGCTTTTCATTCTCTTCATCAAGCATTTTCCTGCTCTCGTTGTCATATGGCAGATAACCCCATGTTCCGCGCATCTCATCGTTCCAGTAATAGGCATCACGCGACTCCAATTTCCATCCTAATATCACACGACAAAGAGAATTTCTCGATGCCGAATAGAATGTGAGATTTCTCGATTCATCGCCCTGAACAGCCCTGTTTATGCTCTCACGTGGCGACACATTGTAATAAATCTCTTTTATAAGAGACTTTTTCTCGGGTGTTGTGCCAAAATGCGCCAGAACCTCATCGAGTGGCAAGTCCATTATCTCTCCTATGCACGTTACATCCCACATACGCACATCCTCAAGGTTGGCATTAAAGAACAAACGCGAGGGATTGACACTATGTACCCACACATCGCGTCGCTCTTTCGACGGGTTAATACCATACTCCACTCTTTGCGCCACCATACCGCCATTAAGCAACATACGCATAGAGTCGGCATCCAGCTCCTCCAATTCATTGATGTCGTGCACATACTCTATTGCCACCGACATCATCTCACCAATCCTGCTCTCGCTCTGGTCGCGTGTAATACACACCGGCCGCATAAGATTCTGGCGTAACTGTCCATCGATATTGCTCAATATTGGTGCAATCATATTGTTTTTCAGAGGGACCTTGCCGTTTTTCTTTATCAGTTCGCCCTCGGTCATCACCGTTAACGTGTCGGGGTCGGTAACATAGTCGCCCCATTGATCGCCATAGCTGTACATAAGGCTTCGCCGCAGTTTGCGGCGAGCCTCTCCCAACGAGTTCCAACAAGCAGCACACTCCTCAAGGAACTCCCTTGCTACACCTTTCGTTTGGTTGTCCATGGGTTTCTTTGAAGTAATATCCGGCTTGACACGTCTGTCAAGAAACTTATTTGTTTTCATCGGAATCAATTATTTAAATAATCTGATGGCACATCATCTTCGCTATCCTCATATTTTCGGCGGTACTCTTCGGCCTCTTTCCTGTAAAACTCCCGGCGCGCACGCTCTTTCTCCTTATACGACTCATAACCATATGGGTCCAATGTTGCTTTTCTTTTACCTAAAGCATTCTCGAGCAACATCTTGGTATAGTCTTCGAGAGCCTTCTCCAGTTTGGCAAGCTCATAAGGTGTCAGTTTGGCATTACCCAGCTGTTCCGACACCTTTTTCAATTTCACAGGCTCATTGGAAGATGCATCGTTAATTGCTCCGTTTATGACATCAATAGGCCCTGTAAAATATCTCTTCAGGTCATCAAGTTCCTTTATCACCGAAGGCTGCTCATAGGTAGCATCAGCTCGCTCCGCGCCATCGGCCGACTGCACATTGCCGCCACCTCTTAACTTATGCAACAGGAAGTCGTCATAGGTGGGGAACATACGTTTGAAGCTATGCATATCCATACCGAACTCGCGACGGAAAGCTCTTTCTATCTGTGCATTGTTGTCGAATGCCGGCATAGCTTTACGCACATCATTCAACAGAGAGATATACTCTTGTGCCCTCTTATAACGCTTTGTCAACCGCTCTTCAAGCGCATTGTAACTTTTTTCATACTGTTCGGCAGCATCGTTACGTTCATTGTCGAAACGGAAATTATCCCCTTCGTTCAGCTTTCGCAACTCATCGTCACTCATCATAAATCGCTTAGCTATTTCGGCACGCACATCCTCGGGATAATAAGGATAGTTTACATAATACTTTTCGTCTATAAGCTTTTTAGGGACAAAGCGGCTGTACGACACATCCTTTGCCATCTCGGCTTTGTCGCGGTTATAAGACTTGCGGTCGTAGTAACCATCTTCCTTTAGATTTGATGAAGGAAAACGGTTGAATACCTCTTTTCTGTGAACTGCACGTTCCTTACCATTAAGTACATAACGTACATGTGCTTTAAGAATGTCCTTAAGGTCATCCTCGCTCACCCTGCGGTACTTCGTTTTATACAGATTGCTCCTCACAAGCATTCCTCTAACAAAATCTTTGAATCTAACAAGCAGATTGCGCTCCTGTGCATTGGGATAAGCCTTCTCCACAAGATGGGCAAGATACTCTTCGGTAACGGTGTACATATCAAACCCTTTATACTTGTTTGCCATTTTTTTTATACCAGTCAGCACTGTGCCGTCGGCCCTCTTGTACACATCCTCCAGGAAGTCATACATATAGTTACCAAAGACCTTTTTCAGCCCGGCATGTCCTATCACCTCGTGAACTATCGTTTTTTCAAGTTCTGCCATATCGCTGATATTAGGCAGGTTTATATATACCTTACCATTATTAACCCATCCCAAGGCACGCAGACGGTTATTGTAATCGACAATTGCATTTCGGTCGTTGGCATCGGGCACTTCAATCTGGTGTTCATCGGTTATAAAAACAATGTCGTGTCCAAACTTTTCCGACAGTTCCTTGCCTCGTTTTTCAAATCTCTTTACCGTCTCTTCACTTAAGTCTTTGCCTAGAATGCTCCACACCTTGCCCGGCTTATTTTCGGGCACTTTATAAAGTTTTTCAGGCATATCTACGGCAACCGACTCAGAACCACGCCCCGCATATTTCTGTTCCTGTATGTGATTATACTTCTCCAACTCGCGATATCTCATATCGGCATTGCTTATCTCATACTTCTCATAAGCCTCTTCTACCGACATCTCACCACTTCGTCCCTTCACTTCCTCCACCTGTGAGCGGACAAACGCCTCATACTCGTCGAGAGCCTTATTTTCGGCTGTAGAGCAATCTATCAGGCGTTTATCAACTGCATAGGAGAGCGCACCAGGGTCAAGGTTATAGCGTAACTCAATCTCGCGTCTTGCATCGGATAGCGACTTATTGATATACGATTCGTGGCGCGACGAACGTGCCATGATGTTATTGATAATCTTCTGCTCTATTTTAGCTAAAGGTTCTTTTCTTGCACTCTTGTACATAGCCTCGGCAACCAAATCGGCATCAACCCCCTTCTCCTTGGCATAAAGGCCGGCCTCTTGCAAGAAGTTCTGTGAGTCGATGTCCGATGTCAATTCCCGCTCATAGTAGGCAATTCTGTTCTTGCGTATGCCACCATGCTGAAGCAACAGATGACTCTTGACATTACTTGCATTAGGGAAGCGCAGCTGCTCCAGCAGGTTACCGCCGGCATCGAGCATACTAACAGTCCATATACCTTTGGAACCTTTCTCTACCTTGTAGTCGAACGCTACAGGCGGTGTCGATGTAACCTTATTCTCCACAAGATACATCAACTTCGACTTGGCCGATGCCGACAGTTTCTTGTTAGCCATAAGCATAGCATAATTCTCCTTCAAGAGCCTTGCCTGAGAGCTGTTGAGCGACGGCATACGTAACTCACTCTCAATCATACTCATAAAGTTCTCGGGGCTTATGTTCATCTCGCGCAGCTCCTGACGTTCCGAACTTGACAGTTGCAACTCATCCTTAACCTTACCCTGCGCATTGAGTTTTTGCATCGCACCCTTTGGCCGCCAGTTAGCCATACGCATGGTGAGCAGCGTTGCTGCACTCTCGCCAAAGTCGTTGACAAGATCGATAGGTTTTATCTCCACGCCATGAGCCAGTTTATCAAGCTCGCCACCCGCAGTAAATATAGCCGATTCGGCACTGAGCACACCTGCCGACGACAGTAGTTTCTTACCACCTGTCAACCCCTTGGTGCGTGCCTTGAGATAAGTACCCGTAGCACCAACAGCCGCGCCTGTGGTAAATCCCTTTGCAAAAGCACCAATAGCCTTACCTGTATTTACATTGCTGTTATAGAGTATATCATCGGCAACACTGTTTGCCACGTCGTATGTACCAAGAGTAAGCCCCTGCGTAGTAGCCCCTTGCATAATACGGTTCTTTAGCCTATCCTTTATCACCTTCCCTGCCACAGCATTGGCAAACTCCTTGCTCACCAGCTTACCCGTATAACGCGACAGCACAGTGTCGGCAAGTTTCTCGGTGGCCTTTGCCGTCGCGCGCCCCACGACAGACGAAGAGGCCGCCCCCAACCCCGAGAATATAGGCGAGTCGATGAGCAAGCTACCCACCCCTGCCGCAAAATCTTCCACGCGGCCGGCATCATAGTTTGCGACACCCTCGGCAGCAAGCAATCGGTTATTCCTTGCACCCTTCTCGGTTTTCATACCCATAGAACCTATTTTGCCCATCAGCGAATTATCGAAAGCCGAGCGCATGATATACTCGGCACTGCTCTTGGGAGTATTCTCATCAACAAGCTCCTGCGTCATCTTGTCGCGCAACGATGGCTTCACAAACTTTTCCACATACTCCTTGGCATCGTAGCCACCATACGAAGCCAACGGAGCCACCTCCTTCAGCAGTTCATCATCATCAACGTCAAACATAGTCTCGTCAACCACACGCAAAGGGTCATCGGCACGCATCGATGCTTTGAAAGCATCCTCAGGCTTTGCACCCGGAACAGATAGGTAACGCATATACTCCTCTTTGCCCTTTTTCTTCGACTCCTCACGTTTTTTATTGAACGACTCCTTGAGAGTACCATTATAGTAATCGCCCACCACATCGTCGAGAGCCACATTCGACAAGGCATAATTCTTGCGGTGGCGTTCAGGAGTATCCTTGGGCACCATATAGTTGGCAAAAGAGTTCATAAAACGGTTCTCCACAGCCTTTTCATCGACAGGCATTGACAGATAATTGAGTTTTTGACCTGTACGTTTTTTCATAGCATCCCACTCGGGAGTAACACCCGAAGCATCATTGTTCACTCCATAGTCGATGGCATCGCCAAACATTTCTGGCGATGTTGCGTTATCCACTGAACGATAAGCCATTGAGGGATTATCATTTCTTTTCTTACTCCTTTTTTCAATATTTTCGAATAACATAACTTATAGATTTTGTTTTTTACTTATATTTTTAAAATTTCCGGGTAATCTCTTTATCGCAATTCTCACACTATATCCGCCACAGGGTTTTCGGCCATATTTCTTGCTTATATGTTCGTAGAGCCTGCCCGAAGGTGCAGCATACCCTGCACGGTGGCGTGTGAGATAATGCGATAGCAGGTCGATGAAGAGAGAGAGGTTTTCCCTGCAACGCGTGCCGTAGAGCCTTTTCTCCCTGCGCAGAAGAAGCTCACCTAACAAATCACCCGCATTGCTTGTTGTATAAATTCCATTCATAAATTCCAAATTGTTTGATTACTGATTGGGGTTAAATGTCATAAGGCAAAGAGGCCTTCTCGCTCTTATTTCTCCTTTCCCCATTTTGCACCAAGCAAAGCATTCTGTATGAGATTATAACCGTTGGCAGCAGCCGACTTTGCCATGCGCTCGTCAAGGGCAAGCCGTTGCTGCTCGGCATTATTCAACGCAATGTTATTCTGCTTATGCGCCATATCAACACTCATCTTTGTATTGCTGTCGTTAGCCGCAAGGTTGTTCATCACACTCTCCATAGTGCGCAGTCCCTGCTCGTTGCGTGCGATAGCCATCTCGGGTGTAGCACCGGTGATGACGTTACGTGCACGCTCCTGCGCGTTGCTGCGCCGCAAGGTGTTTTCAACCCTTTTTATAGCCGCCTTTGCTGCCGAGTTATCCATAAAGTTACCGTAGTAGTTCCTGCGATACCATGCATTCTCCTCGTTCTGTGCAGCTCGCCTCAGCTTACTCTGTTTCTTTTCCGATTCTGCCGAATCAATAAATCCTTTCACTGTGGAATAGAGACCTAATGCCCCATTAATTCCGGTCATAATCATTGGTAGTGCCATAATTTTTTTGCTGCAAAAGAAACACTGCAACAAAAGAACGAAGTTGCTATAATGACATTAAGCGCTTGTGGGGCGTTGTTTTGTCATTACAGCAACCTAATAGATTAAATATGTCCTATTTTTGCGAATAAAGAATCAATAAAATGAAAACCAGAAAGAACAATATCACACTCCAGGACGTACATAACGAGACATTAGAGCTTTTCCATCGGCTCATAGGACGGCTCGAGAAGCTCACCCACGACTGCGAAGACCCCGGCACCATAAACCAGGCGTTGAAAACAACAGCCGATTTCCTTGTTAAGCTGAACAAAGAGCGCGACCAGGGAGATGACGATTTGGGAGCATTGCTACAGCAGACACTCAAAGGCATTGAAGGTTGAACTAAAAGTAAAATTGACATACCCCTCGAAAGTTATACAAAAAGACTTTCGAGGGGTACATTATAATAGTGTTACTCTTAATATATTATCTATAGTTTTTACTATTCAGCGAAGTGAAATTAATGCAAACGGATGAAATAGATTGCCAATGAGATGGCAAGTTTTCGTATGAAACATTTAAAAAGAAAAACAACTATAGCACCAAACAACGGGAATTTAGACTACACAAGAACAAAAGTTTTTATTCTTAAGATTTTGTTTAGCAAAAAAGCAATCTCTTTCAAAGAGATACGATATTTGTTGTAAAATTACAAAATAAACTTATAAAAGTATCTTTTGAGTTACAAAAAGTTAAAACTTTTTAATAAAAATGGTTATCTTTGTTTAGCAAAAAAGCGGATTGTCAACAGCAATAATGTTGATAATCAATCAACAATCTCTTTTAAAAACTCTTTTTGAAAAAGATTAACTAATAACTAAATAAAAACACTATTATGAAAAAATTAAATCTACTATTTACAGCACTGTTATTAATGTGCTGCGTGGGAACAGCGAAAGCTCATGATTTTGAGGTTGACGGTATTTATTACAATATTACGGATAGTAATAGTAAAACCGTAAAAGTTACATACAAAGGTAGTTCTTATGATACTTATTCTAATGAATATACTGGTAGTGTGGTAATCCCAGAGAGGGTTACTTACAACGGTAAAATCTACAGCGTTACAAGCATTGGAAATCAGGCGTTCTATCAATGCTCCGGACTTACAAGTGTAACAATTGGCAACAGCGTTACAAGTATTGGATATCAGGCGTTCAGTGGTTGCTCAGGACTTACAAGCATTACAATACCGAACAGCGTGACAAGCATTGGAGATTGGGCGTTCAGTGGTTGCGACGGACTTAAAGAGGTACATATAAACGACATTGCTGCTTGGTGTAGTATAGATTTTGGGAGTTGGGAATCTAATCCATTGTATTATGCACAGAATTTGTATTTAAATAATGAATTGATAACTGAACTTGTTATACCAAATGGCGTTACAAGCATTGGAAGTTATGCGTTTGCTAATTGCGACGGACTTACAAGTGTAACAATTCCTAACAGCGTTACAAGCATTGAAAAATGGGCGTTTCGAAATTGCTCCAAACTTACAAGTGTTACAATACCGAACAGCGTTACAAGCATTGGAGAGGGAGTCTTTGGATATACAGGCATTGCAAACATCACAATACCTAACAGTGTTAAGACTATTGGAATTTGGGCATTTGAAGATTGCTACAACCTTACAAGTATAACAATACCCAATAGCGTTACGAGTATTGGAGAGTGTGCGTTCATTAGGTGCTCCGAACTAACTGATGTCTATTGCCTTGCAACAAATGTACCAACAACAGAGAGCGATGCCTTTAAAGAATCATATCCTGAAAATATGACACTGCACGTACCGGCTGAAGCAATAAACAGCTACAAAACAAAAGTCCCCTGGAGCAACTTTGGGAATATTGTTGAAATAGCAGAAGGAAATGTGGTTATCGATGATATTGAGTACCATCTCTCTGCTGGCACAATGCAGGCTACGGTAATTAGCGGTGGTTCTTATTACGGAGACATTGCTATACCAAGCGAAATTACATATGATAATGTAACATACAGCGTTACAAGCATTGGAAGTTATGCGTTTGCTAATTGCTCCGGACTTACAAGCATTACAATACCCAACAGCGTTACAAGCATTGGAAGTGGAGCGTTCGATGACTGTACTGCTCTTACTAACATAGTAATACCAAGCAGTGTTACAAGTATTGGCAAATGGGCCTTTGCAACATGCTCAGCTATTGAGACCATTGTTGTTGACAGCGAAAACAATGTATATGACAGCCGCAAT